>DJOW01000026.1 GCA_002437305.1 Bacteroidales bacterium UBA6428 | reverse complement strand
GGCCAATGATAAGGGAATGAAAATTGGTGACCATTTCAACCAGTCGGTTGATATGGTCAGGCTGGGCAGCAGGTCTTTCAGAAAGGTGGAGGCCTTCCATCTTTCCCGGCTGGCATGCCTGATCATAGCCGAGAATGCGGATGGGAAAAAGCCTATGGCGCTTCAGGCAAGGCAGTTCTTCTCAAGTACTGTCACGACAGGAGAACTGATTCGTAATTCAGTAGATTCCAATATATTGTTCTATAAAACTGCGCAAGGTGAAGCCCGCATTGAGGTTATCTTCAATGGGGACACGTTTTGGATGTCACAGAAGCGGATGGCGGAACTTTTCGGAGTGGATGTCAGGACCGTCAACTATCATCTGAAACAGATATTCGAAAGCGGTGAGCTGTCAGAGGTGGCAACTATCCGAAAAATTGGGATAGTTCAAACTGAAGGAGAACGCAATGTGGAACGCGCACCTTTATTCTACAATCTTGATGCAATAATAGCAGTGGGTTACCGGGTCAACAGCTATCAGGCCACGCAGTTCAGGATATGGGCGACATCTGTCTTGAAAGAGTTCCTCGTCAAAGGCTACGCTTTGGATGATGAGCGTTTGAAGCAGGGACGCCATTTCGGCAAGGACTACTTTGATGACTTGCTTGAACGCATCAGAGAAATCAGAACTTCCGAAAGACGATATTATCAAAAGATTACGGACATCTATGCTGAATGCAGTTCTGATTATGATGCAAAATCGGAAAGCACAAAGCTGTTTTTCAAGATGGTGCAGAATATGATGCATATTGCTGTCACGCATCACACAGCCGCTGAAATCGTATATCAGAGGGCTGATGCTGAGAGACCAGACATGGGTCTTACCACATGGAAGAATGCACCGGGCGGCCGTGCATATCATCACAACAATGGATGACTGGAGACAGCGTCTGGAACAGTTCCTGACAATGAATGACTACAAAACTACGGAGCCTGCCGGTACGGTCTCGCTGGATGAGGCCAAAGAAAAGGCTTACGGCGAAAATGAAAAGTTCAAAGTAATACAGGATCGTACTTTCGTCTCCGACTTTGACAAGTTCAATGAAGAATCCGTCAGTGGCTCTGATGCTCCACTTCTTCCGTTTGACATAAACCCTGATGATGATTGATAATTCTGAATCATAGATATTTACAACTTCGAACATATATGATATGGCACTTCATTCAAGAATAGTTAATGTGCTTCGCAAGCCGGGCAAATGTCCTGTCTGCGGCGAGGCGGTGTGGGATATCATCTACGGAACCGGCGACATGACGGAGGTGGAGTTCCTCTATCGGTATCGTAAAAGCGCGAGCATGGGCGGGGACAGGATTCCCCGCAGGCCGCCTCTTTGGGAGTGTTCATGCGGATGCCTGCGGTTCAGGAAGATCAATCCGGACGGGACGGACGCCAAGGTGAGGGTCAAGATGCTGAAGGATGTCCGTCCTGCATCCCTGAGCAAGATCGTCTGGACGACAAGCCAGTGCAGCGAGGCCCTGAAGAACGACAGGATGGACATGGTTCACCGCTACACGGTAAACGTGATCACGGACTGCGGAGAGAAGGCGGCCTTGAGGGTCACAGGCGTGAACGAGGCGGACGCAATCGCCACTGCGATGAGCCTGATCAATGACGCAGGTCTGGGACTTAAGGGACGTTTCTGCAAGGCCTTCGACGTGGTCGAGAGTGAAGAATAGAAGTATTAAGTACAGAAAAACGAATAAATGTCGTTGCTCTATACGGATTTTGATTATATATCGAATGGTATGTCAGGAATCGGATTCCTCTGAACTTCGGACATTTAATTGATTTTAGGTAAATGACACAGATTGAAGCTATCCGCGCCCGCCATTCGGTGCGGCGATACAGTCCGGAGGCGATTCCGGATGGGACTCTTGCTGTTTTGAGGGAGGAGATTGAAAAGGTCAATGCGGAAGGACATCTTCATGTCCAGCTGGTGACGGATGAGCCGAAGGCGTTCAGCGGTCCTATGTCATACGGAAGTTTCTCCGGAGTGAGGAACTATCTCGTGATGGCCGGGAAGAAGGCGGATGACCTGGAAGAGCGCATCGGCTATTACGGTGAGCGGCTTGTCCTTCTGGCGCAGCAGCTCGGCCTGAACAGTTGCTGGGCGGGATTGAGCTACCGTAAGATTGCCGGCACTTACCGCCTTGAGAAGGATGAGAAGGTTGCCTGCTATATTGCCCTAGGCTACGGGCAGACGCATGGCGTGCAGCATAAGAGCAAAGACATCCGTGAAATCAGCAACGTGAGTGACCTCACTCCGGAATGGTTCGGAAGCGGAGCCGAGGCTGCACTTCTCGCCCCGACTGCCATGAACCAGCAGAAGTTCCGCATCGAGTACATCGGCCGCAAGGAAGGTGGTATGCCTGTCATCTCCATCAGGCCGGGACGCTCAATCTTCGGCTACACAAGGATTGATGCCGGCATCGCCAAACTGCACTTCGAGATAGGTGCCGGAAAAGAAAATTTCATTTGGGAGGAGTACATAACACCTTACGAAAGTGCGGAAAGGCAGGCAAATAGCGATAACATTATGATAGATAACAAGAGAATCACGCCGCGGTACATAACCTCTCTGAAAGACGGAGAGGTATTTGTATTCGGAAGTAACAAGGAAGGAATGCACGGTGGCGGAGCCGCACGCATCGCCTATGAAGAGTTCGGCGCCGAATGGGGCGTCGGTGTCGGTATGACCGGTCAATGCTATGCAATTCCGACAATGTACAGAAGCATTGATATTATCCGCAGACACGTGGATGACTTCACGGCATACGCAAAGGCGCACCCGGAACTGACATTTCTGGTGACACGCATCGGCTGCGGCATTGCCGGGTGGCGCGACAGCGAAATAGCTCCGCTGTTTAGGGAAGCGTCAGCACTTGGCAATGTCACACTTCCGGAGGAGTTCTGGAATGTTTTCAACAAAAGGTAATATTGCGCTTCATCTAAAAAGAAAAATTATGATACTTACAACTACTCCGACCATTGAAGGTCACAACATCAAGGAATACAAGGGAGTCGTCTGCGGAGAGGTAATCGCTGGCGTGAACTTTCTCAAGGACTTCGGGGCCAGCATCCGCAATTTCATCGGTGGGCGCTCAGGCTCATACGAGAACGAGCTCATCAAGGCCAGAGAAAAGGCTCTGGCTGAGATGTCGCAGCGGGCGATGGAGCGCGGAGCTAACGCCGGGGTAGGCATTGACATAGATTACGAGGCACTCGGAGCAGACAACGGCATGCTCATGGCCACAGCCTCCGGGACGGCCGTCATCATTGACTGATGAGAATCGAGGAAGCCATACTCTATGTCCTTGCGGAGTGCAACTGCGGTCTGCGCACCGAACAGATTGCCGACATCATCAACCGAAGGCGGCTGCATATCCGTAAGGACGGGCGGCCGGTGACCTCCGCGCAGGTCTATGCCGTGGTAAAGCATCATCCAGATACCTTCGTCAAGGCTGAAGGGCGGATAATGCTGATGATATGATTGTGCATGGGCTATCACTGTATGTACCGGTCAATCCACAATTTATTGCAACCCAATTTCATATTTCGCAAAAATATTTTTTTATGATTATTGCGAAATAGAATGTTTCGGCAGTTGACGAAATGGTTGCTTTTACCTGCAACGGTGCTGCGCATCCCGAAGAAAAATCTCTAGACCTCCGGCTCGTATTTTTCTGCGGGCAAACGGTAGCCGTCGCCTTCCCCGGCTAACAGGGCAACCGGAAATTCTTCCCCTTCGAGGGCCGTCCAAGGCCCCAGGCGAGAATTCCGGCCGCAAAGTTAAGCCGGTTCCGCCGCTTCAGAAGGTTCTTGCTTTTGAGAGAGGAAAGGTCAGCCTTTCCGTTATTAATGTCTCCGCCGGCCGCGAGGTCCGCTGGAGACTTTTTGCCGGAGATATTGGAAAAATGTGTATATTTGCACAAAACACGTTAGAATAATGTGACAAATATGCGATTTGCCAAATGAGTACAGAAATTAAGCGCGACATCATAAAAGATCTGCTTCAGTGGAAGCAACGGCCGGACCGCAAGCCTCTTATTATCCGTGGAGCCCGTCAGATCGGCAAGACCTG
>DJOW01000067.1:44958-57912 GCA_002437305.1 Bacteroidales bacterium UBA6428 | reverse complement strand
TGTCAACCTCATACCCATCATCAAATATCGCCCTGAACTTTTTCTGCAAGACAAAATTGATCTCAATCACGGACTCGTAATTCTTCTTGCCGAACGCTCTGATTGATTCCGATTTACCAATTTGCCTTGCTCCTTTAACAATAAGAGGTTTTCGTTCTTCATTGGCTTTCCAATCCGCAAGAACCGTATCTATTTTTCTCTTAAGAAGTTCCATAACCAGTATCACATTTTTAGGCGTAAAAATAGAAATAATTTCACATTTTCGGGCGTAAAAATAGAAATAAATTCACATTCTTATACCAACCATTGTACCAGATGTACCAGACGCGAAAAGTAGACTGTACCAGACGCGAAAAACACGGAAATGACCAGAAAATTCTGCGAGCACACATACCACAACCTTCCGAGTGTCGTGGCGTATAACCATTTTATAATCAAGTATAAACGCAATCGTCTTCAGATAGTTACACCTAAAGACGATTTATTTGGTTACTGTTTATCAAGCAGTTATCTATCACCGGATTATTAGCGGTGAAGGGTTTCGATTTGCCTCAACAAATCAGAGGTGACTTTGTGGACCCTGTGGTAGTGGCCTCCGACATAGCCGAGAACAAAGATGTAGAGAACGGCCACAAACACGGCGTGGGAAGGCTCGCTGATGATGTCATCCCAGATCTCGGTGAGACAGAAAGCGCTCCAGATGACTGTGGCGACGGCGATGCTGACGCCTTGCCTGAAGTTATGAAGTTTCCATCTCGACACAGCGCCTACAGTGTCAGTGATTGCGCCGTCAAGTAACTGGCCACGAATGTTTTCCTTATACTGAACGAAGTTCACAACCGCCAGAAACAGGCACCAGACAACAGTGGCGGCCATAAACATCACACTGCATTTGTGCAAGCCCAGACATACATAGGTTATGTAGCCGGCCACAAGCAAGACCATGACCATCGCCAACATATTCAATAAACGATTGCTGGTAAGATTTTGGGTGCTTGACTTTATCGCAGCGTCAAGCATCTCGCTGGAGACGATATCGCTGTCTGAAAGGTGGTTTTTCAGCACTTGCATCTGAGACTTAAGAACGTCAAATTCGTTTTTTTGAGTATCAGTCAACATATTCATTCAATCTTTTTTCAGGAAACCGTGTCAAGGAATCGCCAGGCTTCCTATCCGTTAAACTTTTTCAACTGTTCTTTTATGCGGACGAGACGGACGGAGACATTTTTGGCGGATATTCCCACAATCTGACCGATCTCCTCGTAGGACAGGTCCTCCAGCCAAAGGAGGACAATGGCGCGATCGAAAGGTTGCAGACGGTGGATCCGGTCGTGAAGCATCCTCATCTGCTTGGAGTCTTCTGTTCCGGAGGTCAGAAGATTATCCTCCACAGGTACCTTTGTGAAGGATTTCTTCTTGGAGTCCTGCGTGATACAGGTGTTCATGGCTACTCTCCACACCCACCCTTTCTCATCGCCCTTGCCTTGAAAGGTGCCAAATCCCTTCCAGAGCCGGACCAACACCTCCTGCATCAGGTCGTTGGCTTCGTCCTGATCCTTGGAGAACATAAGGCAGACCGAGTAGATGGTCTCCTTATGCCTTTTGACCAATCCGCTAAATTCTTGTTCGTCAGCGTTCATAAAAAAGACGTTTGCTATAAAGACTGAATCACCGGGCTGTTTGCTACAAAACTATTCAAAAAAATTTGAGATGACTATTCATTGCCGCGCCCGCTGCCACAGATTCATGTATTGCATTGCCGTTCGCGGCAAACATCTGTAAATCAATAACAAAGACAACCGTCTTCAGCCGAATATAACCGAAGACGATTGCCTTTATAACCAAATATCAACTAGTTAAGTAACACAGACACCTACTAAAGTTTCCTGAGCAGGTTGTTCATGTTGACTTCCTTGTCGATGATTGAACGGAGCTCGGCGATCGGAACCCTTCTCTGCTCCATGGTGTCGCGCTCACGGATGGTGACGCAGTTGTCGTTGAGAGTCTCGTGATCTACCGTGACGCAGAACGGTGTGCCTACAGCGTCCTGACGACGGTAACGCTTTCCGATTGAGTCTTTCGGATCGTACTGGCAGTAGAAGTCGTACTTAAGATCGTTCATCACCTCCTGGGCCTTCTCTGGAAGACCGTCCTTGTTCAGCAGAGGAAGCACGGCCACCTTCACAGGGGCCAGCGGAGCAGGAATGCTCAGCACAACGCGGCTCTCCCCGTTCTCCAATTGCTCGACCTTGTAGGAATGGCTGAGCACGGCGAGGAACATTCTGTCCACACCGATGGAAGTCTCCACGCAGTAAGGAACATAGCTCTCGTTGGTCTCAGGATCGAAGTACTGGATCTTCTTTCCGGACAGCCTCTGATGGTTTCCGAGGTCGAAGTCGGTACGGGAGTGGATTCCCTCCAACTCCTTGAAACCGAACGGGAAGTTGAACTCGATGTCTGTCGCGGCGTTGGCGTAGTGGGCCAGTTTCTCGTGGTCGTGGAAGCGGTAGTTCTCGGCGCCCATTCCGAGATTGACATGCCACTTCATACGGTTATCCTTCCACTTCTTGAACCACTCCATCTCAGTGCCGGGGCGGCAGAAGAACTCCATCTCCATCTGCTCGAACTCCCTCATTCTGAATATGAACTGTCTCGCTACGATCTCATTTCTGAAAGCCTTGCCGATCTGGGCGATTCCGAACGGAATCTTCATTCGGCCGGTCTTCTGGACGTTGAGATATTCAATGAATATCCCCTGCGCCGTCTCCGGACGGAGGTAGATCTTGTCGTCCGCGTCGCCGGTGTTGCTGATCTGGGTGGAGAACATCAGGTTGAACTGACGCACGTCGGTCCAGTTCTTCGTGCCTGAGATAGGATCCACGATGTCGCAGTCAAGGATGATCTGCTTGTACTCCTTGAGGTCGTTGGCCTGCTCAGCGGCGACATAACGGTTGTGAACCTCGTCGTACTTTGCCTTCTCCCTGAGGATGTTAGGGTTGGTCGCGCGGAACTGCTCCTCGTTGAAAGCCTCTCCGAACTTCCTGCGTCCCTTCTCGACCTCCTTGTTCATCTTCTCCTCGATCTTGCCGAGATAGTCCTCGATCAGATTGTCCGCGCGGTACCTCTTCTTGGAGTCCTTGTTGTCGATGAGCGGGTCGTTGAACGCCGCCACGTGACCTGAAGCCACCCAAGTCTTCGGGTGCATGAACACGCATGAATCAATGCCGACGATGTTCTCGTTCAGCCTGACCATGGCGTTCCACCAGTACTGCTTTATGTTGTTCTTCAGCTCGACGCCCATCTGGCCATAGTCATAGACCGCCGCCAGTCCGTCATAAATCTCACTTGACGGGAATATGAACCCGTACTCCTTGCAATGTGCCACCAGCACCTTGAACAGTTCGTCCTGTGTCATAGTATTGTGTACTTTAATAATTTTCAAAGTCCTTAAAACTTGCAAATATACACATTTTCGTCCAAGAATCATCGCACCGGAAAGCACGTCACCCTTCGGCACGTCACCCTTCGGCCGGACAAGTTACGTTATCTGGTCGTTTTGTCCACCCGACCAACCATTAAGCTGGACAATTTCTCTTTTTAGCCGTTTTGTCCTGCAATCGCGCCTTTTACAGGATAAACATCATCTCATTATTGTGCAGCCGACCTGGATCCAAACGCCTACCCAAAGCATCGAAAACCACAACGACACAGAATAATTACCCATAACGAGAGCATTAACTAGTAATATTGCTCCTGTCAGTGTAAATAATGCCTATGACAGCAGCATTTTAAGGATAAAACGCTACCGTAACAACCGTAAAGAGCTATCGGGCAACTTTTCATGTGATTTCGTTGCTCAAGTGAGTCAAGTGGAGCCCTTGGGCAACATTATGGCGCGAAAATGTTGCCCGAGAGAATCGAGAATGTAGAGCTACTCATTAAAGTAAATAAGCTACAAATAAGAGATTAACATCGATTCGACAAATTCAGCAACCGCAAGATTTTTGTCAACCAAAATCACACACCACCGGACAACTAGATTCAATTCTATTACCGCAAAATAAACGCAATATTAGACTTCGGTCATAATAAACTGATTTATAAACATTAAGATAGAAGCTTCATATTGTCTATTGCGCTATTTTGACGAAAACAGCAGAACGAAATGCGTTATTTTGACGGTTTTCGGTGGTTGAAACCTGCTTATTTTGACGAAAAATATTCAGGAAAGGCGGTTTTTAGGGAGGGTTTGGCGACTTCCTGTAGGGGGATCATCACGAAGGGGCGGTTCTCTATGTCCTTGTGAGGGATTGAGAGGTCGGGAGCATCAATGCGGTCGATGCCGTAGAAGAGGATGTCTATGTCTATGATGCGGGAATGGTAGACGCGGTTGCCAGAGCCGTCATATTCAGGAGGGTCGGTTCTGCCCATCGCGCGCTCGATCGCCTTGATTTTGCGCAGGACTTCCGTGGCTGCGTCTTCCGCCGGGACATCGGGTCTGAATGTTCTGTAAAGCACAACAGCGTTCAGGAACTTTCCGCCGGAGAATCCCATCGGTTTGGTCTCGATAAGCCGCGACAAGGCAGTGTAATGACCCTCAAAGGCCACGTCCATGCGGCGTAGAGCCTCCTCGATGTTCTTCTCACGGTTGCCGAGGTTGCTGCCAAGGGAAAAGTATATGCTGACAAAGGCCATCTTTCCAATCTAAATAACTGCCGCAAAATAACTTGGAAGTTTTTTTTTGATTTGTTTGAAATGTTCTTTGAGGTGAAAAACCTCAAACTAAAAAATCAAAACAACTTCTTATGAATATTCAAACTAAAGCAGAGCGGCCAAAATGCAATGTTTGAATATGTCAGATCAGGAATTCGGCTCCTTAGAATAATCAGGACCCGCACCAGGATCTATTTTGCTAGTGGAAGAGTCAACATCATCCAAACCAAGTTCCAGGCGGGCCTCGTCGGAAAGCATCGACTGATCCCAAGCCGGATCAAAAACCAGTTCCACGTTGCACGATTTGATGCCGGGAACGTCGGTGACGTTTCTCTGCACCTCGTCAAGCACCTCATCGGCCATCGGGCAGTTCGGAGCGGTGAAGGTCATCTTGATGAAAACCTCGTGCTTCTTGTTGATGACAAGCTCGTAAATAAGGCCAAGATCATAGATGTTGACCGGAATCTCAGGATCATAGACCTGCTTCAGGGCAAGAACCACATTATCATACAGAGGTGCAAGCGCCTTGACATCCTCTGCGGAAAGCACCTCACTCTCCTGCTCCGCCTGCGGCTTCTGCACGGTCGCCTTTTCTTCTTCCTTATTATTTTTGAATATGCTCATATTTTTCTTAGTCAAACATATATATTCTTAAATAAGTCTAAAAACAACTTGCCTTTTCGTCAAAACAGCGACAATTCTTGTTTCAAATTCAGAATATCGCTATGGAATTTCTAACTGTTCTCCAAAGCCACAGCCTTGATGGTGTCGATCATCGAGACGAGACCGTTGGCTCTGGTCGGGGACAGATTCTCCTTAAGGCCGATCAGGTTGATGAAACTGAAATCATCAGCGGCGATTTCTTTCGGGGTGCGACCTGAATAAACGCTTATCAAGAGAGATATAATCCCTTTTGTTATGATCGCGTCGCTGTCCGCCCTGAAGTAAAGTTTTCCGTCCTTTAGACTCCAATCAAGCCAAACACGGGACTGACATCCTTTAATCAATTTATCATCAGTCTTTTCAGATTCCGGATATGGTTCCAAATTCTTTCCCAAGTCAATGAGGTACTCGTACTTGTCAAGCCACTCATCGTACATCGAGAAATCATCAATTACAGACTGCTTTGCTTCTTGAAGTGTGCTCATAATAATTTTATCAACTAACACGTCTTAATATTCTCTGTAAATTCACAGCATAGGAAAGCTCTGAACCACCCATAACTAAACCAGCATGCCGACAGCCTTGTCAAGAGACTTTATGAAATATTCAGCCTCCTCCATCGTATTGTACGGAGCGAGGGACGCGCGAAGCATTCCAGTGACCCCGAACCTGTCCATAATCGGCTCGGCACACATCTGACCGGATCGCACTGCGACTCCCATCTTGTCCAGAATCAGAGCCAGATCTTCGTGATGAGCTCCATCAACACTGAACGAATAGAGAGGAATCCTCGACCCTGTTCCACGTGGAACACCATAAAGATGAATTCTCGGATTATTCGTCAGAGCATGAAGCAAGTATTCTGACACCGCCTTTTGATAATCAACTAATTCTTTATCATTCATTAATTTTGCCATCTCGATAGCTGGCTTCAATGTAGGCGTTGAGTTGATGTTCTGAGTTCCTGCCTCAAACTTTTCCGGTAGCGGCGCGTAAGTCGTACCCGAGAACTTAACAGTGGCTATCATCTCTCCCCCACCCTGATACGGAACCATCTGATCCAACCACCTGCGCTTTCCGTAAAGGACTCCTGTACCAGTAGCCGCGTAGATCTTGTGCCCGGAAAAAGCATAAAAATCACAGTCAACATCTTGAACGTCTATGCCCTTGTGAACCATTCCCTGGGCACCGTCGATCAGTACTGGACATCCATTCGCATGACATAAACGCACAATTTCCTTCACCGGATTAATGATGCCGAGCACATTGGAGATCTGAGTGACAGCGACAATCTTAGTTCTTGAGCTCAGCAAAGACTTAAGCTCGTCAAGGTTCAGACAGCCCTCATCATCAACATGAAGAACCTTAAGTTCAGCTTTCTTCCGCTGGCAAAGCATCTGCCAAGGTACAATGTTGGAGTGATGCTCGGCCTCGGAAACGATGATTTCGTCTCCTTCGTGGACGAAAGTCTCACCGAAAGAAAAGGCGACAAGGTTGATGGATCCAGTGGTACCGGAAGTGAATATCACCTCTTCACGAGCAGATGCGTTGATATATTCCTTTACCACATCGCGGGTACTTTCGTACTCATCAGTGGCGTCGACAGCAAGCTTGTGGACCGCGCGGTGAATGTTGGCGTTAGCGCAGACTGTCATTTCCGTCCATTTGTCTATGACAGACTGCGGACGCTGCGCTGTGGCCGCATTGTCAAAGTAGACCAGCGGCTTGCCGTAAACGGTGCGAGAAAGCGCCGGAAACATATTCCTGAGTTCTTGAATATTCATGTTCAAACCTCCATTCAATCCTGCAAATATAATCAAAAGCATCGGAAGAATGGACAGATGTTAAAATAGTGCGTGACCATCATCTAAAAAAGAATAATTAGATTCATCCGGAAAGATTGCACAAAAGGAACGAATTGACGCAAAAAGTGCTATTTTTGCCTTGAACAAACATCTTTGAACATGATCGATTATATCAAGGGGACGATTGTCGAGCTCTCCCCCGCCGAGCTGATTTTAGAGAACAACAACATCGGATACAGCATTCTGATTTCGTTGCAGACATTTCAGGCGTTACAGGACAAAAAAGACGCAAAGGTCTACATATTCCATTATCTTCGCGAGGACGCTGAACTGTACTACGGATTCGCGTCGAAAGATGAACGCGAACTGTTCGAACTATTGATCAGTGTGTCGGGGATAGGTGTAAACTCTGCCAGAATGATGCTTTCCTCGCTGTCCGCTGAGGAGATCAGGCAGGCTATTCTCTCGGAGGACATCGCAAGGATCAAGAGCGTGAAAGGAATCGGTGTGAAGAGCGCCCAGAGGCTTGTGCTGGAACTGAAGGATAAAATCGTCAAGGGCGAAGGAGCTGATTCTACTGAACTGTTCGGCGGCAACCGCAGCGAGATTGTCGAGGAGGCCAGCCGCGCACTCGTAATGCTTGGTTTCGCCAAACCAGCCGTCAACAAAGCCATCCAGACCGTCCTCAAAGCCAATCCGAACGCAAAGGTCGAGCAGATCATCAAGTCCGCGCTCCAGATGATGTAGAGATATTTTCACTAAAAGCTGCAAAGATAAAAAGACTTTGGCTACCTACGCGCTGCGCGCGCCCTATCCGGGTGAATGGTAGCCAAAGTCTTTTTACTTTTGCCTTATCATGAATTTATTGATAACAAAAATAATAATCTAAACGATAAACTGATTACAAGCATCTATTAAAAGCATAAATTATGCACGTTAGGCAAAAACAAAGATGACCTTAACCACCATTTACCAGGACAGGGCGCGAAGCGCAGGTGGTTAAGGTCAACTTTGTTTTTACTATTGATATATTAAAATATTATCGCCCGAAATAGACAAGCAGGACGGAAATGTCGGCTGGAGAGACTCCGGAGATGCGGGAGGCTTGGGCGATGGTTGATGGCTTGTAACGGGTGAGTTTCTGGCGGCATTCGATGGTCAGGCCGGAAACTTTTTCAAAATCAAAATCCTGAGGAATCTTCAAATCTTCAAGACGGGATATTTTCTCAGCAATTGATTTCTCACGCTCAATGTAGCCTTTATACTTAATTCCGATTTCTACTGCATCAATAATTTCTTTGCGGTCGTACTTCTCTGCAAAACTATCCCCCTCTGGAAGTTTTACTAAAAATTTAGAAAATGTTCCACGTGGAACATAATCCAATAAATCAGATAATGAAAGCTCAGGCCGGGCAGCCAATTCAGCGATGCGTTTAGACTCGGAAAGAACAGCAGAATTATGATCGGACAGATAACCATTGATGACATCCGCACGCAAGTTGACACTCTCACACATATTAGAAAGAACCTCAACCGCGGAATACTTTCTCTGCATCAAATCATACCTGCTCTCCGAAGCCAGACCGATCTTATAAGATTTTTCAGTCAACCTCAAATCGGCATTATCCTGACGAAGCAAGATTCTGTACTCAGCACGTGACGTGAACATCCTGTAGGGTTCATCAACACCCTTTGTAATAAGATCATCAATCAGAACACCGATGTAAGACTCATCGCGATGAAGAATGAGAGGATCCTGGCCATGAACCTTCAAATGAGCGTTGATTCCAGCGATAATTCCCTGAGCACCAGCTTCCTCGTACCCTGTAGTACCGTTAATCTGACCTGCAAAATACAGATTTTCAATATCTTTCAGTTCAAGAGTAGCCTTTAGCTGGGTAGGATCGAAATAATCATACTCAACAGCATAGGCAGGCTTGAATATTTTGGCATTTTCCAGTCCTGCTATAGAATGAAGGGCGTCTAATTGAACATCCAAAGGGAGAGAAGAAGAGAAACCTTGAAGATAATATTCATTAGTGTTACGTCCTTCGGGTTCCAGAAAGAGCTGATGAGAGCCCTTGTCAGGAAAAACACGCAGTTTGTCTTCAATGCTCGGACAATATCTCGGGCCGCGACCGGTGATCATTCCGGTGAACATCGGCGAATCCTTGAATCCAGATCTAAGGATGTCGTGAACCTTCTCGTTCGTGTGAAGTATAAAGCAAGGCATTTGTTTAGCCGTACCCTGAACCGATGACGGAACATCAAGGTAGGAAAATCTTTCAGGCTCGCTGTCACCCAGCTGCTGAAGAAGTCCTGAAGTGTCTACCGAAGAAATGTCAATTCGCGGAGGCGTGCCAGTCTTCATCCGGCCAGACTTAAGACCGAGACCTACCAGTTGCTCAGACAAACCATGGGAAGACAACTCCCCTATCCTTCCACCAACAAAAGTAGTGCGACCGATAAACATCCTTCCGTTCAGGAACGTTCCAGTGGCCAAAACAACCGCTTGAGATTTAAAAATTGCCCCGGTGTTTGTCTTGACACCGTAGATTTTTGAATTCTCAAAGAGAAAAGAAGTGACAAAATCGGCGTAAATATCTAATTTATAATTATTTTCAAGTAAAAAACGCCAGTTGAGAGAAAAAGCCTGTTTGTCGCATTGGGCACGAGGACTCCACATAGCGGGACCTTTTGAACGGTTAAGCATCCTAAACTGAAGAGTGGATGCGTCTGTGACCAGACCCATCATTCCACCGAGCGCGTCAATTTCCCGAACAATCTGACCCTTGGCGATACCTCCTACCGCAGGGTTGCAGGACATGCGTGCGAAACTGGCAAGATCAGAGTTAATCAGCAAAACAGAGGAGCCAAGATTCGCGGCGGCGGCGGCAGCCTCACAACCGGCGTGCCCGCCTCCGACAACTATCACTTCATACGAATATGTCATATTCAAAAAAATGTCTCACTTAAAGGAAAAATTCGATGCCGAGTAATATTTCTGCATGTTGCTTGAATATTCACTGACCTTCCGAAAAAAAGAAGAATCGATGATCAGGCTTTATCCCTCAGACCAAGATAATAATCTTCCTTTGCACGCATCACCAACTGCTGTTCCGGAGTATGATCGTCATAGCCTATAAGATGAAGCAGTCCGTGGACAATCACCCGATGAAGCTCTTCATCAAACCCGGTTCCGAATTCGACAGCGTTCTCACGAACAGAATCAATACTGATGAAAAGATCTCCAGACAACTTGTCTCCCTCGCAATAATCAAAGGTGATGACATCTGTGAAATAGTCATGATGAAGGTAACGAAGGTTAACATTAAGAATGTAATTATCTGAGCAAAAGATAATTGAGATGTCACCAAGAGTCTTGATTTCGCTCCCGGCCACCATTTTCAACCACCTGTTGTTGGCAAGTTTGTTCTTGAACTCGAACTTGATGTCCTCGCAGTAGTACCTGATCATAAACCTTATTTTTACGCAAATCTACAACTAATAATTTAAAAAATTTGAAATGACAATTATTATTTATATCTTTGGGAGCCTATTGGAAGGTTTTGCTTCCAGGTACATAAAAAAATGATTGTTAAAATTAATTACTGATATGGAGATCAAGAAAACACCAAAAGCCGATCTTGAGAACAGAAGGACACTCTTTACGGAGATCGGACTCGTGGTTGCTCTTCTCTTAGTCTGGGGAGCTTTTTCCTACGGAACTAAGGAGAAGGCAGTAGCCAGCCTGGGCGAAGAAACCCTGGTAGTTGAAGTTGAGGATATGGTTCCTATTACACAAGAGACCCCTCCACCACCTCCTGAGGCTCCTAAGATCCCGGTTCTCTCGGACCAGATCGACATCGTTGAGGACGACATCAAGGTTGACGACAACTTCATGAGCCTTGAGGACGATGCCAACCTCGGAGTCGAGATCATGGACTACGTTGAGGAAGTAAAGGAGGAAGTGGTTGAGGAAGAGGCTATTCCTTTCCAGCTTGTTGAGGAGAAGCCATCATTCAACGGTGGAGATGCCAACGAGTTCTCAAAGTGGGTAAACTCCAAGCTTCAGTATCCAGAGATCGCCAAGGAGAACGGTGTACAGGGACGTGTCACCCTCCAGTTCACAGTTAATCCAGACGGATCTGTAAGCAACGTTAAGGTTCTTCGTGGAGTTGATTCATCATTGGACAAGGAGGCCGTCAGAGTTGTCTCGATGTCTCCTAAGTGGAAACCTGGAAAGCAGCGTGACCGCGCTGTGAAGGTAACGTACACCTTCCCTGTCATCTTCCAGTTGAGATAATAATAGAAGACTAAATGAATATCAAGGCCGTCCCCAACCGGATGGCCTTTTTTTGAATATTAAGACGATGTCGCGTCAAGGACACAGCGACCAATAATGAATATGGAAGAATTGATAGAAAAAGCCGTCTTTGTCGGAATCATCAGACAGAACGATGACGACAGAAAAGTAATGGAATATCTTGACGAACTTGAGTTTCTGGCGGAGACAGCCGGTGCCAAGGGCGACAAAAAGTTCATTCAGAGGCTCGACAAGCCGGAGAAGGCAACGTACATCAGAAGCGGAAAACTCCAGGAGATAGCTGACTATTGTGAGGAAAACGAAATCAAATACGTGATCTTCGATGATGAGCTGACCGGGATGCAGCAGAGAAACATTGAAAAGGTGATCAACTGCAGCTCAGTCATTGACAGGACAAGTCTGATCCTTGAGATATTCGCGCAGCGCGCCAAGACGTCATATGCCAAGATGCAGGTCGAACTCGCACGCTACAACTACATGCTGCCGAGACTGGCCGGAATGTGGACCCACCTTGAGAGGCAGAGAGGAGGTATGGGCACCAGAGGAGGTATGGGTGAGACCCAGATCGAGATTGACCGCCGTATCGTCAAGGAACGGATAGCAAGACTTAAGGAGCAACTTAAGAAAGTTGATAAGCAGATGGCCACGCAAAGGGGCAACAGAGGCTCTATGGTGAGGCTTTCCCTCGTAGGCTATACCAATGTTGGCAAAAGCACAATAATGAACTTGCTGGCCAAATCTGACGTTTTTGCCGAGAACAAACTCTTCGCCACGCTTGACACAACCGTCAGAAAGGTTGTGATCGAGAATGTGCCGTTTCTTTTGAGCGACACAGTAGGATTCATAAGAAAACTGCCTACACAGCTGGTCGAGGCATTCAAGAGCACATTGGACGAGGTACGGGAGGCTGACATTCTTCTGCACGTGGTGGACATCTCTCACCCAGGCTTCGAGGAGCAGATGGAAGTTGTTGAGAGGACCCTACAGGAAATTGGGGCGAGCAACAAGCCTGTCTATGTAATATTCAATAAGATAGACGCTTACACTTATGAGGAATACGATGAGTTTTCCCTCACTCCGAAAGGCAAGGAGAACCGTTCGCTGGATGAGTTGAAAAACAGTTGGATCGCTCAGGAAAAGACTCCGTGCATATTCATTTCCGCCAAGAACAAGACCAACATCGAGAAGCTCCGCGGCGACATCTACAAGATGGTCGCCGAGATCCACGCCGGCCGCTACCCTTTCAATAACTTCCTCTGGTAATCTATCACTGAACCTACATCAAAAGATTCAGTATATCATAAACAGCCAAAAAAGTCTCTACTCGAAATTTTTCACGTTACAAAAATTTCGAGTAGAGACTTTTATTGGCTTAGAAAGATTACTGAATCACAAAATAATCAGGTTTTCAGAATTATAGCGAAAGGGCAGAAAAAAATAAAATTT
>DJOW01000067.1:0-44869 GCA_002437305.1 Bacteroidales bacterium UBA6428 | reverse complement strand
AAATTTTATTTTTTTCTGCCCTCTGAAGTTACTGTATAAACAACAATCACTTGGACAAGCTCAGTGACCGAAAAAAAGGTCGGAAAAGCAAAAGCATTTCCGACCTAAAATATTTAGTGATAAAGTATTACTCAGAGAATTTCGCCTTGAGGAACTCGCGGTTGAGACGGGCGATGTGCTCGATTGAGATACCCTTAGGGCACTCCATCTCACAGGCGCGGGTGTTTGTGCAGCTGCCGAAGCCAAGCTCCTCCATCTTCGCAACCATATTCCTTGCCCTTCTTGCGGCCTCAGGACGTCCCTGCGGAAGCAGGGCAAGGGAACTTACCCTCGCGGCGACAAACAGCATGGCAGAGCCGTTCTTACATGTGGCGACGCAAGCTCCGCAACCGACACACGCGGCTGCGTCCATGCTCTTCTCAGCGTTCTCGTGAGAGATAAGGATGTTGTTGGCATCCTGGGCGGAACCGGTCCTCACAGAGATGAACCCACCAGCCTGGAGGATCTTGTCGAACGCGCTGCGGTCAACCACCAAGTCCTTGATGATAGGAAAGGCGGCGCTTCTGAAAGGCTCGACAGTAATGGTAGCGCCATCCTTGAAATGACGCATGAACAACTGGCACGTCGTGACATGGTCATCCGGACCGTGCGCCCTGCCGTCAACGAACAACGAGCAGGCTCCGCAGATACCCTCGCGGCAGTCATGGTCGAAAGACACAGGACCACTGCTCTGGCAGCCTCTATCAACGGCTACAGGATCACACCCCTCACGGATCAGCTGCTCATTAAGGATGTCGAGCATTTCGAGGAAAGAGGCATCCTCCTCTATTCCGGAAACATTGTAAGTCTCAAAATGACCTTGCTCATTGGCGTTCTTCTGACGCCATATCTTAAGTTTGAAATCCATAGCCGATTCTAGTCTTTATAATTTCTTGTTTTAACTTCGATGAACTCGTACTTGAGAGGCTCCTTGTGAAGCTCCGGCTCCTGGCCTTCTCCCTTGTACTCCCAGGCAGCCACATACATGTAGTTGGCGTCATCTCTCTTGGCCTCACCATCCTCGGTCTGGCTCTCAATGCGGAAGTGTCCGCCGCATGATTCCTTCCTGTTAAGAGCGTCGCGGGCCATCAGCTCACCGATCTCAAAGAAGTCCTCAAGCCTGAGAGCCTTTTCTAGTTCTTGGTTGAAGTGATATTGCTCACCAGGAACACGTACGTCCTTGTAGAACACGGCCTTGAGATCGTTGATCTCCTTGATCGCCTTCTTAAGGCCTTCCTCACATCGTGCCATTCCGACATACTCCCACATGATGTTGCCAAGTTTCTTGTGGATGGAATCCACAGTCTGCTTACCTTTGATGGAGAACAGCCTGTCAATCCTGGCCTGCACACCCTTCTCAGCCTCGGCGAAAGCCGGATCATTGACATCGGTCTTAGGCTCGGCGAATTTGTGTGAAAGGTAATCGGCGATGGTGACAGGCAGCACGAAATAACCATCGGCCAGACCCTGCATAAGGGCTGAGGCTCCAAGGCGGTTTCCGCCATGGTCAGAGAAGTTCGCCTCACCTATGGCGTAAAGTCCCGGAATGGTGGTCTGTAGATCATAGTCAACCCAGATTCCACCCATAGTGTAGTGAATGGCAGGATAGATCATCATAGGCTCCTCCCAAGGACTTACATTGGTGATCTTGTAATACATGTCGAAGAGATTGCCATAACGCTCCTGCACTCTCTGATGTCCAAGGCGCTTGATCGCGTCTGAGAAGTCGAGGAACACGGCCAGACCTGTCTCATTCACTCCGAATCCGGCGTCGCATCTCTCCTTGGCGGCCCTTGAGGCAACGTCACGCGGCACGAGATTGCCGAAAGCAGGGTAACGGCGCTCAAGATAGTAGTCACGGTCTTCCTCAGGAATCTGCGAAGGCTTGATCTCATGCTTGCGAAGCTTCATCACGTCTTCCATCTTCTTAGGAACCCAGATACGTCCATCGTTACGCAGTGACTCTGACATAAGAGTCAGCTTGCACTGCTGCTCGCCGTGTACAGGGATGCAGGTAGGGTGGATCTGCGCGAAGCAAGGATTCGCGAAATAAGCGCCTTTCTTATAGCATTGCCAAGCTGCCGAACCATTGCTGTTCATCGCGTTGGTGGAAAGGAAGTAAGTGTTGCCGTAGCCGCCTGAGGCGATGACAACAGCATGCGCGCCGAATCTCTCGAGTTTTCCGGTAGCGAGATTACGGGCGATTATTCCCTTCGCCTGACCGTCAATAAGAACCAGGTCAAGCATCTCGTGACGAGGATAGCTTGTCACTGTGCCCGCAGCGATCTGACGGTTCAGTGCCGCATAGGCTCCAAGAAGAAGCTGCTGTCCGGTTTGTCCCCTTGCATAAAAGGTACGGCTCACCTGCACACCGCCGAAGGAACGGTTGGCAAGATAGCCACCGTACTCACGGGCGAAAGGCACACCTTGAGCCACACACTGGTCGATAATGGCCGCGCTGACCTCGGCGAGACGGTAGACATTCGCCTCACGGCTACGATAGTCTCCGCCCTTTATCGTGTCGTAGAAAAGACGATAGACGGAGTCATTGTCATTCTGATAGTTCTTGGCGGCATTGATGCCGCCCTGGGCGGCGATCGAGTGCGCGCGGCGCGGTGAGTCACTGATGCAGAAAACCTTGACATTGTAGCCAAGCTCTCCGAGAGTAGCGGCTGCGGACGCACCGCCCAGTCCGGTACCGACAACGATGATTTCAAGTTTTCTTCTGTTGTTCGGATTGACGAGTCGGAGTTCCGACTTACGTTTGGTCCATTTCTCGGCCAAAGGACCGTCAGGAATCTTTGAGATTAATTTATCGGCCATATTCTGAATATGTATTTATTAAATTCCAAATGAAATCGCAATAAGTCTGCAATTTTAGTCATTTTTCCCGTAATCAGCAATTTTATAAGACATTTTCAGCAATCAGGGAGTGAATATTCTAGAAAAGAGTGCCATTGTCATCCTTTCTTGATTCAAGTTCGTTATCCAGACCAAGATGATGGTACGCCATCTCCGTGGCCACTCTCCCCCTTTGCGTGCGCACGATAAAACCTTCCTTGATAAGGAAAGGTTCGTAGACTTCCTCGAACGTGCCCTGATCCTCGCTGATGGCTGTGGCGATCGTGTTGGCTCCGACAGGACCTCCTTTGAAATTAGTTATTATCGTCCGGAGAATCTTGTTGTCTATTGAGTCCAGTCCCCTCTTGTCTATCTTCAGCTTGTCAAGGGCGTAACGGGCTATGTCCAGATCGATGTGACCGTCTCCCATCACCTGGGCGAAATCACGGACACGCTTAAGAAGGGCGTTGGCGATACGCGGCGTGCCCCTGCTTCTCAGAGCTATCGCATTCGCGGCCTCCTCATCAATGGCCACGTTAAGGATCCGCGAGCTTCGGCGAACGATGCGGATCAAGTCAGATGTGTCGTAATACTCAAGGGCACAGTTGATCCCGAATCTTTCACGCAGAGGTGCGGTAAGCAGTCCGCTGCGAGTTGTGGCCCCGACAAGTGTAAATGGGTTGAGGGTGATCCTGACGGACCTGGCGCCTGGGCCTTTGTCTATCATGATGTCTATGACATAGTCTTCCATCGCGGAGTAAAGGTACTCCTCCACCTCAGGAGACAGCCTGTGTATCTCGTCGATGAACAGCACATCTCCTGTGTCCAGAGAGGTAAGCAGTCCGGCAAGGTCCCCTGGCTTGTCAAGCACGGGGCCGGATGTCACTTTCATGTTCACGCCCATTTCGTTGGCGATGATGTGCGCGAGGGTTGTCTTTCCCAGTCCCGGAGGACCGTGAAACAGCACATGGTCAAGAGCTTCGCCCCTCATCTTAGCAGCCTTGACATAGACATTAAGATTGGAGACAACTTCTCTTTGACCCGTGAAATCTTCCAAGCCTTGCGGACGGATTATTCCGTCCAAATCCTTATCTTTGCCTGCGTTTGTACTGCGCGGATCAAATTCTGCCATCAGTAAGAGTTTTTAGCCAGTACAAAGATAATGAAAAATGAAAAAGCAGGAACAAAACGCACCGTGCACCAGCAAAAACAAAAGTCAATAAATATAAATGGGATCATATATTCAGATTTTCTTTTTCTTTTAGGAATGTTGATTTGTTGATAACTTATTTTACTGATTGAATATTAAGAAGTTACATATTGGTAAAATTGTTGGTTACCATATTGAAAAGATTTTAATATGTTGTTGAAAAGTGCGAGGCTGCACCAAATGAACTTTTCGTGAAGTGTTTTCCACAGCGTTTTCAACAGTTTTTAAACACATTTCAGGCGCTTATGTTGATAAGTTCGGCTTCATCCGAAAAACTCTCGGCGAGACTTCTCTCGGAGAAAAATATTTATTGCAAGGGGTTGTTTCTTTCGGCCAGGTGGTTTGTTGTCTCTCAGGTGGCCCCTGCGGGTACCAATGTCATTGTTCTGCCGGACAGAGAGAGTGCCGAGTACTGCTCCTCCGACCTCTACGGTCTCGTGGACGGAGACGTTGTCTTCTACCTTCCCGACAGCGGGAAAGGTGTGGAAAGAAGCAACTACAAATCCTCTCTCGGGGTCCAAAGAACATCAGCTGTGGGCAAGCTGCTTTCCAATGCGGATAACTCCTCCAATCTTTACATAGTAACTTACCCTGATGCGCTTGAGGAAATGGTTCCGGCTCCTGAAAAGATCATTTCCTCTCTGCTGAAGATTTCGGTCGGGCAGGAGATATCCCATGATGCCGTCAGGGATTTGCTCGCCGGCAAGGGGTTTGAAAGAGTGGATTTCGTTTCGGCTCCAGGGCAGTATTCCATAAGAGGGGCTATCATCGACATATTCTCCTACTCATTCAATCACCCCTTCAGGGTGTCTTTTTTCGGAGATGAGGTCGAGAAGATCCATGTGTTTGACTGCAACACCCAATTGTCCGTCGAGGAAAGAAAAGAGGTGGAGATTTTCCCTGATCTTGCACATGAGGGCCAGACGGCTGAAAATGTCAGTGTGTCCAGCCTGTTTCCAAAGGGTGCAGTGGTTTGGTTGGATTCTTCTGACATGTACAAGGACAGAGGGTTCTTTAGTGATCTTGAAAGGTTTCGCAGAGTGTTTCTTGAGGTTCCGCTCGGGGTTGACTCTGATGATGCGGTAGGGTTCAACATAGCCCCTCAGCCGGTCTTCAACAAGAATTTCGAGCTTCTGACAGCAGACATCAGACAAAACATAGAATGTGGCTACAAGGTCTTCATATTCAGTGATAAAAATTCCCAGATCGAAAGGTTGAGGTCCATTCTGATAGAAAACAGCGGACTGGTGCCTCAATTTGTTCCGGGCAGGAACATTCATTCCGGATTCATTGACAGGGATGACCGGATCTGCTGCTATTCTGATCATGAGATTTTCGATCGGTTCCACCGGGTCAGCGTCAGAAGAACGGTTGAAAAAAGCGAACAGCTAACCCTTAATGATTTGACTTCTTTTAACATAGGAGATTACATCGTGCACATCGACCATGGTGTCGGTGTGTTCGGAGGACTTGTCAGGATGAGGGATGACAAGGGTCGGATGCACGAGGTCGTGAAGCTGATGTACAAGGACGGGGATGTGGTGTTTGTCTCTGTGCATTCTCTGAACAAGATCTCAAGGTTCCGTTCCAAGGACGGAGTTCCTCCAAAGATCAACAAGCTTGGCTCCAAGACCTGGCTGAACCTTAAGCAGAGCGCGAAATCCAAAATCAAGGACATAGCCAAGGATCTCATTCAGCTTTACGCCAAGCGGAAGACCACCCAGGGGTTCGCGTACTCCCCCGACAGTTATCTTCAGGAAGAATTGGAATCCTCATTCATGTATGAGGACACACCTGATCAGGAGTCGGCGAACAAGGCTGTGAAGAAGGACATGGAAGACAACAGTCCTATGGACAGGCTGGTCTGCGGTGACGTGGGATTCGGTAAGACGGAAATCGCCATCAGGGCGGCGTTCAAGGCCGTGACCGATGGGAAGCAGGTCGCCGTTTTGGTACCCACCACTATCCTGTCGCTTCAGCATTACACGACTTTTTCTTCTCGTCTAAAGGATTTTCCTTGCACAGTAGATTATGTCAGCAGATTACGTACCACTAAGGAAATCAATGACATCAAGAATCGGTTAAAGAACGGCCGGCTCGACATCGTGATAGGTACCCACAAACTGCTCGGTAGCGGATTTGACTTCAAGGATCTTGGGCTTCTGATCATTGATGAAGAGCAGAAATTCGGAGTCTCCACGAAGGAGAAGCTGCGTCAGGTCAAGGCTTCCGTGGACACGCTGACACTGACAGCGACACCTATTCCGCGCACCTTGCAGTTCTCTTTGCTCGGGGCCAGGGATCTGTCCATAATCAACACTCCCCCGCCCAACAGGATTCCGACACAGACGGAGATCATTCTGTTCGACAAGGATGAGATCCGGAGCATCATCAACTACGAGCTCAACCGTGGTGGGCAGTTGTTCTTCATACACAACAAGGTTGAGGAACTTCCTTCAATCGAGGAGATCCTTCACAGGCTTGTACCTGACATGAAAATCTGTGTGGCTCATGGTCAGATGGAAGCCAAAGAATTGGAAAACAGGATGTTGGATTTTATTCGTGGAGACTATGACATGCTCCTTTGCACCACGATCATAGAGAACGGCCTTGACATTCCGAACGCCAACACCATAATCATCAACCAGGCGCAGAACATCGGGCTAAGTGATCTCCATCAACTCAGAGGGCGAGTCGGCAGGTCGGACAGAAAGGCGTTCTGTTACCTGATAGTTCCCCCGCTTGTCACCATCACCGATGATGCGAGGAGAAGGCTCAAGGCGATCGAGGAGTTCTCTGACCTTGGAAGCGGCTTCAACATAGCCATGCAGGACCTGGATATTCGTGGAGCGGGAAACCTTCTCGGCGCGGAGCAGAGCGGGTTCATCATGGACATGGGGTACGAGACGTATCAGAAGATTCTCTCCGAGGCGATGGAGGAACTCGGAGTCGAGACGGGAATATCCACGGTCCACACAGATGATGTTTTTGTGGAGGATTGTACGATCGAGACGGACCAACCTGCGATGATCCCCGACTCGTACATCGACATAACGGCTGAGAAGATAAGAATATACAAGCAGCTTGACGGCATGACAAGCGATAAGGAGATCGACAGGATGAAGGATCAGCTTAAGGATCGTTTTGGTGAGCTGCCGTCAGAGGTTGACAATCTTTTTGATGTGGTGAAGATCCGTAACATGGGAGGGCAGCTTGGCTTCGAGAAGATCATCATCAAAAACGGAATGATGATCATGTTCTTCATTGCCAATCAGATGTCTCCTTACTATAAATCAAGGATCTTTTCAGGAATATTGCAGAGCATCAATTCCAACGACACTCTGTTCAATCTGAAGCAGTCGGAAGGAAAGCTCAAGATCGTCAGCCGAGGAATTGATTCTTTGACAAAAGCTATTCAAATCCTTAATAAATTGAAATAAAATTACTACCTTTGAAAGTTTGCACATTTTGACAATGCCGAATCTTTTGGTGGAAATAGGAAACACAGCCTTGAAGGCCGCTTGGTCCGAGGAAACAACCCTCGGCAAGACTTTCCGTTACCAGGGAGAAAGGATGTTTGAATATGTAGACTCCCTTATAGATAAGGAAAAGCCTTCCGTAATGGTGGTTTCTTCCTCCATAGAAATCAGCGGGGACGTGGAGAAAAGGTTGCGCTCAATGTGCGGCAGGCTCGTCATCATAGACCGTAACCACACGGATGTGGCTGAGAAGCATTCGCTTCCGGCTTATCTGTCACCGGACAGGATCGCGGCTATGATCGCGGTTAGGTATCTCTTCAAAGGAAAAGGAAGCATAGTTTTTGATTTTGGAACCACTTTGACCGTTGATGTGATTGAGCCTGACGGGGAATATTCAGGAGGCAACATTTCTCCAGGATTAAGAACCCGGTTCAAGTCTCTGTCAAGATACTCAAGAACCCTTCCTCTTGTTGACACTCCCCTTTCGGTCTGTCGAATCGGTGATTCTTTGAAATCGTCCATCGAGTCGGGCGTGGTGTCAGGCATAATGTTTGAAATAACCGGGTACTTGTCTTTATTTCCCGGAAAGATGATTGTTTTTACGGGAGGAGACGCTTTATATTTTGCAAAAAGAATGAAAAACTCCATCTTTGCAGTCTGCAATCTTGTACTGATGGGTTTGGCATTGATCGCGGACGAATGTTATGTTGAAAAAAACGGTAAATAATGTATTGCCCTTTGTGGTCTCTTTGCTCTGCGCGCTTCCTTTAAGTGCTCAGAACGAGGCTTATAATGCGTACTCACCATATTCAATGTTCGGCATAGGTGACATCTCGAAGCAAGGAACCGCCTACAACAAGAGCATGGGAGGGGTCGGAGTTGCCGCCAGAGACAAGCGGAACGTAAACATTCTCAATCCTGCCGCTGTGACAGCGAGGGAAGAGAAGTCGTTCATGGCGGATTTCGGGATCGCTCAAGGCAACAGGTATTATGCCCAGCACGACATGAAGTCTTCGAACAACACTTTCAATTTTTACGACTTCGTGATCTCGTTCCCGGTGTATAAGTCCTTGGCCATGTATGCCGGTGTCACTCCGTACAGTGATCTTGGCTATGACATGACCTCTAAGGTTACTGATCCGTCCGTCATCACCAACACCGGTGTCATCACCAACACAGTCAAGGGCTACGGAGGAATGACCAACATCTTCGTTGGTGCCGGGATGGATGTCGCCAAGGGGCTCTCGGTTGGTGCCGAGGCTCAGTACTATTTCGGCAACCTGCATAAAACCAATGATTTCGTGATGTCAAACTCCACCTACAGAAACATCTCCAGTGGATTTAACATGGATTTGAACGCATTCACCGCCAAGGTTGGTGTACAGTACGAGACAAGGGTTTTCAAAAATGTCACGGCGGTCTTCGGAGCCACCTACAGATTGGGGACAAGTCTTGGAGGAAAAGTGGAAAGATTTGAGATTCAGTCTATTTCATCTATTAATGATTCCACACCTTCCCCAAGGAGCTATGTGGACACGCTTGGCAGGGGGGATGTCAGACTTGCCGGTGAGCTTGGAGTGGGAATCGCATTGAAGGGTGGAGACAAGTGGACCGCTGAGGTCAACTACTTCCGTTCAGACTGGGGATCATCGAACATGGATAAGGTTATTGGTTTTGCAAGTGTAGGAAATGCTGTTTTCTCAGCCACAGCGTCCCAATCTGTAAGGGCCGGCTTCTCCATTGTCCCGAACAGGAACGACATTCGTTACTACCGTAAAAGAGTGACTTACCGGGCCGGAGCTTATTGGGATCAGGCCTGTTGCAAGCTTGATGGCAAATCGATAAACGCCTTGGGCGTGACATTCGGGGCGACTTTGCCGGTGTTCAACTGGAGCAACGGACTCACCCTCGGAGTTGATTTCGGACAAAGGGGAACTCTGACAGGTAGCATGGTCAGGGAAAGATATGTCAATTTCAACATAAGCATCAACATTTTCGACATTTGGTTCCTGAAACCGAAGTATAATTAGAATATAGAAATAATCAATACAAAACCATGAAAAGGATTACATTAGTATTGTTGACTCTTGCGATGGCCGCGGTTGGCACCAAGGTCTCCGCACAGGGAAAGTATGGCGCTGACAGCGCGGAATGCATCAAGTATCTGTCTTACTATCAAGAGTACTACAAGCAGAAGAATTACACAGAGGCTCTTCCTAACTGGAGAAAAGCTTTTAGACTTTGTCCTCCGACAGCGAGCCAGAACATGCTGCTTAATGGTATGACTCTTCTGGGAAAGGAGATAGTGAAATCCAAGGATCCGCAGGTACGCGCCGCCATGATCGACACTGTCCTCACTCTTAATGATCTCAGGGTTCAGTATTATCCTAAGTATGCTGTGACCGCTCTCAATTCTAAGGGTCAGTACGTCGCGCAATACTACAAGGATCCTCAGGTTATCTATGACCAGCTGAACAAGATCATAGAGGCTAATCAGGAGAAGGTAAAACCTAATCTTCTTCTTCTGGATCTCAACGCCGCGATCGAGCTTTACAAGAAGTCCGCATTGGGGGCGGAGGATGTGATCAACACCTACCAGAAAGCCATCGCCCTTCTTGACAAGGCTGGAAACGCCGGGGATAATTCGAAGGTCAAATCTGACTTGGAGGGACTTTTCATCACGAGCCAGGTGGCCAGCTGTGACAACCTTATCGCTTTGTTCACTCCACGTCTTGAGGCTGACCCTGACAATATGGAGCTTGTCACCAACATCGTCAAGATGCTGGGTTCCACAGAAGGATGCCAAGACAACGATCTTTTCCTCAAGGCTGTGACAAAGATGCATAACAACCAGCCGTCATCATCATCCGCCTATTATCTTTACAAGCTTCATGCTGCCAAGGATGAGGTTACCGAAGCCATAAAGTATTTCGAGGAGGCTGTTTCCCTTTGTCCTGACGATGATCCGGTCAAGGCTGACTACCTGATAGAGCTTGCGACTTACTGCCTCAAGAACAACATCACAGACAAGGCGTTTGAGTATGCCAAGAAAGCGGCGGAGCTCAAACCTGACCATCAGGGTAAGGCTTACTACCTTATCGCGACGATCTGGGGTAGCGTCCGGTGCAGCGGCAATGAGATCGAGATCAGAGCCAAGTATTGGGTAGCGGTCGATTATCTGCAGAAGGCAAAGGCGGCCGACGCTTCGTTGACAGAAGACTGCAACAAACTCATTTCATCCTACAGTGTCTACTATCCTCAGAAGGCTGAGGCTTTCATGTACGATGTTGTCGACGGACAGTCTTACACGGTCAACTGCGGTGGAATGCACGCGACAACTACCGTAAGGACACAGAAATAATGCTGAATTGAAGCGGAACATACATAGTCTTATGATGATTGCAATCGCGTCGGCGGTTGCTTTCATCGTATATTCCTGTAAAGGGAAACTGTCTGAGGCTGAGCATCTTGATCTTGCCGAGACGCCAGTCCAGACGGTTGACAGCATGTTCTTTGTCCAGACCGTGAATGGCAGTCTACAAATGAGAGTGGAGGCTGACGTCATGGAGAGGTATGATAATGACAGTTGTTCTTACGAGCTTTTCCCGAGAGGTCTTCATGCCTATTCCTACTCTGAGGACGACAGGCTTGAGACGATCATGCATTCCGATAACGCCAAGCATTACAAAAGCAAGAAATCAAAGGACGAGTATTGGTCAGCCTTCGGCAATGTAGTTCTGCAGAATGTTATAAACCAACAGACTTTGGAGACTGACACGCTTTACTGGGATCAAGTCAACAAGGAAATCTACACGGACTGTTATGTGAGAATGTTTTCCAACGATGGTTTTCTGCAGGGTTTTGGCATGAGGTCTGACGAAAAGGCGAGGAATGTAAGAATATTCAAGGCGTTCAACAGTGACGTTGTTGTTGTGCGGGATTCGACAAGGGTTGTCGTGGACTCAGTAAACTTTATTGGACCTTTGCTTAAAAAATAATGGTTAATTGAATTAAAATCACTATCTTCGCACCCCAATACCTATTTTTGGAAATTAAAAAACGTAATACACAATGGCGATTCTTCAAAAAACTCGCGAAAAGGCTGGCATGGCGGTGTCTATTATCATTGCCTTGGCTCTTTTGTCGTTTATTATTGATCCACAGACTCTTGAGACTGCTTTTAATGCGATGTCGTCAAAGAATGATGTGGGAGAGATCAATGGTAAGACCATTTCTTATCTGGATTTTCAGCAGGATGTTGAAAAGTACACCACCATCAATGAGATGGTGACAGGATCTACATCTCAGAGCGAACAGCAGCAGGAGCAGATCCGCAACTCTGCTTGGCAAGGTCTGTTGGACAAGTACTTGTTCATTAAGAATGCCAAGGATGCAGGAATCAGGGTTGGAGACGAGGAGATGAAGGAACTTCTTGCCGGTGACATGATATCCCCTGTCATTTCCCAGAATCCTGCCTTTTTGGATGAGAACGGCAATTTCTCAAAGGAAGCTTTGCAGAATCTTCTCGATGGTGTCTCGCAGGATCAGACCGGAAGGCTCAGGGATTACTGGAACTTCCTCCAGAGCACAGTCAACACGCAGCAGTATTACGCCAAGTACGGTTCTTTGTTCTCTTATGGCAATTACCAGAATCCTCTGATGCTTAGAAGGGCTATCGCGGAGAACAACAACACCACAAACGTGGACTTCGTCATGGTTCCGAACTACAGCGCTGATTCAACTGTCAAGGTAAGCGGTGAGGAGATCAGAAAGTACTATGAGGGTCACAAGAAGAATTTCAGGCAGAACGCCTCCAGAGACATAGAGTACGTTGTCTTCGAGGTCAAGCCATCGGAGTCTGACATAAACGCCACCAACGAGGCTATCGCTAAGGTTTACGATGAGTTTTCGACTACCGACAACATGAAGTCATTCCTTGCGAAGAACTCAGAGAAGAATCTCAGTGACTACTGGTACAAGGCCGGTGAGCTTTCAACAGTCAACAAGGAGATAAGCGATTTTGTCGATGCCAACAATGTCGGTACCTCGCCTATAGTCTCTGCCAATAATGTGTTCTACGCTGCCAGGGTCATGGCGACCGCCCAGATTCCCGATTCCGTCTATGTCAGGCACATTCTTCTTCAGGCAGGTTCTGAGACAAAAGCTGACAGTCTCTTGAATGTACTCTCCAAGGGTGAGAATTTCTCTAATGTCGCAGCGGCATATTCAGCAGACACAAGAAGCTCTGCTGACGGTGAGCAAGGCAACATCGGATGGATGACCCAAACCTACATGATCCCTGGATTCGAGTCTGTGTTCACTGCCCAGATCGGCAAGCCTTACATTGTCAAGACCCAGTACGGAACTCACATCGTGGAAGTCTCAAAGAGAACCGCCCCTGTAGTTAAAAAGCAGGTTGCCATCCTGGAGAAGACGGCTCTTGCAAGCGGTGAGACATTCAATAGCTACTATGCCCAGGCGAGCAAGTTCTCAAAGATCGCCGATGGCAAATACAATAACTATAAGGCCGCTGTGGATTCCATGGGAATCTACTCACATCCTCTGAGGGTCACTGAGGCAACCTCTAACTATGGTTCTATCTCTCAGGCTAAGGAAGTGACCAGGTGGGTGTTTGACAACAAGGTGGGAAAGGTCTCCGAGATCATCACTGTCAACAACAACTATTTGTTTATCGCCGCCGTCACCGGAATCCACAAGGAAGGAATAGCCAAGCTTGACGAAGTTAAGGAGAACATCCGTCAGCAGCTTTACTTCCAGAAGGCAAGTGAGAAAGCCGCGGCTGACATTGCCCGGAAGATCCAAGGACTAAATGATCTTAAGACTATCGCTGACACACTTCACACTTCAGTAAGCTCAGGGGTGGATGTAAGATTCGCTTCCATGTCCGGCCAGGGACTTGATCCTAAGTTCATAGGTGCGGTTTCTGTCGCTCCAGAAGGAAAGATTTGCGGTCCTGTGGCAGGAACGATCGGCACCTACATTTTCAAGGTCAATTCCCGTGACACCGGTGCTTTCTACACTGAGGATGATGCCAAGAACGCCGCTGCGCAGATCATAAACTACAGTTCCCAGATGATTCTTCCTGTCATGATGATGGAGGCGGACGTTAAGGATCACAGAGCGCGTTTCTATTAATAGACAGTGATTTACCGGAATAAAAAAAAGGATAGCATTAATTTGCTGTCCTTTTTTTATCTCTACTTTTATAATTGTCGTTTGTACTTTAAAAATTGTCAATAAGCATACAATATTACATAAACTGTATGTATCTTTAAAAACGATAAAATTATTTATGTCTTCTGCTATATAAAAGACAAAAATTGACCACACTTTGATATTTGATAACACACATACAAAACTAATATGCACGAAAGAATCCAAAAAGTTGCATCCTGCCTTTCAAGAGTAAAGGTAGTGGTGGCGGCTGTTCTCATGCTTATGGTTTTAGGGACTGGCTCTGCTATCGCCCAAAAATCAGGCAGAACAATCACCGGAAAGGTGGTGGACGAGAACAATCAGCCGATGCCTGGCGTGACCGTCATTGTTGATGGTACGACCAAGGGTACGATGACCGGACCTGACGGAACCTTCACACTCGAAGGAGTACCGTCCGGTGCGAAAGTCGTTGTTTCTTGTATTGGTTACACCAATCAGGTTCTTCCTGACGGTAAAACCAATCATCTGGTGAAATTGGTACCTGACACGGAGATGCTTGAAGAGACCGTTGTCGTGGCCTTCGGCCAGCAGAAAAAAGTTTCTGTAACGGGTGCCATCTCGTCGGTGAATTCCGCTGACCTGCGGAAGACCACATCGACTCGTCTTGACAATGCCCTTGCGGGCCGTGTCACCGGTCTTACCTCAATGCAGAGCGGTGGAGGCCAGCCTGGTGTCGATGGTGCCACGATGTACCTGCGTGGAGCGTCCACTATGAATGGAAAGAGTCCTCTGATCCTTGTCGATGGAGTGGAGCGCGACAACATCCGCACGATTGACATGAACGAGGTGGAAAGCGTTTCTGTTCTTAAGGATGCCTCTGCCACGGCTCTTTATGGAGTGCAGGGAGCCAATGGTGTGATCCTTATCCAGACCCGTAAGGGACAGAAGGGAAAGGCACAGCTGAGCATCACCTTCGATCAGAGCTACACATCATTCACCAAGGAGCCTTCAAGACTTCATTCCTGGGAGTATTGCGAGTTAAGGAACGAGGCTCTTGTTAATGATGGTATAGCACCTCTGTATTCTGAAGATGTCATTGCCAAATACAAAGATCCGCTTCTTGGTCTGGATCCGTCTTCTCCTGATTATGCCAACCAGGTTGCGATCCGCCAAGCGATCTACTGCGACAATGACTTTTACAGGATGTACCTGAAGAAGAACACTCCTCAGACAAGGGCCAATGTGAACATTTCCGGCGGAACCAATTTCGTAAATTATTTCGTCAATGTAGGCTACATCCACCAGGGAGGTAACCTTAACACAGAGGATCCTGATTACCTTGGCTACGATCCACAGTGCTACATGAACAGGCTCAGCCTGCGTTCCAACCTTGATTTCCACATCACGAAGAGCCTTACAGCTTCTTTGAATATTGCCTCATACGCAGAGAACGTGAACATGCCTAGCGCTAGATTGTACGGTGGCGATCAGAACTGGATGATGAGTGACCTTATCTACCAGAGTCAGACAGTCCTTCCTATTTCTCCAGGACCTACCACGGACTCCAGGTTCGGAGTGGAAAGCGGTTTTTTGGTAGACTATAATTATCTTGATAGGTCCGCGTTTGAAATCATCAACAGAAAGGGTTTCACCACCAACAAGAAAAAGAATCTGAACACCCAGTTCTCACTCAATTGGGATCTCAGTGAGCTTGTGACCAAAGGGCTAAGCTTGAATGGTGTTGTTGCTTACGACTCCTATAATTTAGGTCTTTTGGATGGCAATAAGACGGAAGTTGGTTATTTTGCGGAAGTTGACTATGAGCATGACACCATGTCGTACTCTTTGGCGAACATTTCCACCAAAGCGTTGGAGATGACTTCGTCAAGAAGTTCAAACTACAAGATTTACGGACAGGCTACAATCAATTATGCCAGGACTTTCGGCAAGCATGATGTGACGGGAATGTTCACCGGCTACAGAAAATACTGGGAAACCACTGCCGCCGAGATTCCTTACAACGTCCTTGGTGTGGCAGGACGTGCCACATATTCCTTCGATGAAAGGTATCTCGCCGAGGTGAACTTTGGCTACAACGGATCCGAGCAGTTCTCCCCTAACAAGCGTTTCGGTTTCTTCCCTTCAGGATCAGTAGGCTGGATAGCCAGCCATGAGTCGTTCCTAAGGAACAGCGATGTGATCACATGGCTGAAGCTTAGGGCTTCCTATGGACTTGCAGGTAATGATTCTGTTTCAGGCAACAGGTTTATGTACCAAGACAACATCACAGTTGGCGGAGGTACCAATGTTGAGGGATTGGGCGGTCATACCATCAGTGAGGGACGTCTTGGCAACAAGGACATCACATGGGAGATCGGTCGAAAGATGAACCTTGGACTGGAAATAGGTCTTTTCAAGGATTTCAGGATCAATCTTGATTACTTCAAGGAAAATCGTGATCAGATCCTCATCTCACGTCAGACTATTCCTTTTTTCCAGGGAATCAGCTCAGGCAGTATCCCTATGGTCAACATGGGAAAAGTTCAGAACCATGGATTCGAGGCTGAGGTAAGTTACAGCCACACTTTCAACAAGGACTTCTCATTTATCATAAAAGGCAATGTCGGACTCAATGACAACACTGTGATTGAGTATGATGAGGCAAAGCGTTCGGAAGAATACGCTTACCAGTACCGCACGGAAGGATTCCGCCTCGGTCAGGCGTGGGGATATCTCATTGACTGGGATTCTCCGGGGAAAGGTTATTTCACTTCCCAGGAAGAGATCGATGGTTACTATAAGTATGGTTTCGGAACCCCGAGGGTTGGAGATTTTGTCTACAAGGATGTAAACGGAGATGAAGTGATTGATGAAAAGGATATTTCGCCTATTGGATATTCCACATCCATTCCAGGTCTTAATTATGGAGTATCACTTGGATTAAACTTCAAGGGCTTTGACTTCAACGTACTCTTCTCTGGTCTTGGAAGGTACTCCAAGTACTACATGGGACAAGGCGTTGTCGAGTACACGAAGAGCGGTACTTTCTTTGAGTGGACAAGAAATGCATGGACGGAGGAGAAATGGGCTAATGGTGAGAAGATAGACTATCCAGCTCTTTCCACAGGTCCAAATACAAACCACACGACCAATGATTTCTTCATTCAGAACAGATCATTCCTTAGACTTAAGAACATTGAATTGGGCTACACGCTTCCTGAGAAATTCCTGTCCAAGGTAGGGGTCAAGTCTCTAAGAGTCTATGTCAGCGGACAGAATCTGTTCGTTTGGGATAATCTGCGTATAACCCACATCGATCCAGAGCAGGAAAACACATACGGTTATCCTATAACCAAGAATGTCAGCTTTGGAATGAACATCAACTTTTAATGACATTAGATTATGAAAAATAGATTATCATATCTTGCTGTAATTTGTTTTGCGCTCTTCGCTGTGTCCTCTTGTTCCGATGTGTTGGACAGGAAACCAGACGGAAAGATCTCCCTTGAGGAAGTGTTCGCGGATCATGACAAGACCATGTACTATCTGAACAATTGCTATTCAAGCGTGAATGTTAAAGGATGTTTTTACTTCTTCACTAACAGAGGACCAGTTAACTGGTGTGATGACGCTTGGGATGCGGATGACGTTGAGTCATCATACACATCACCGGCAGGACTGTACTACAATGGTAATGCTACGGCTGCGAGTTTCCCTGCCGCCAATCGCAGTGGCAATACAGAAAATGTCGATTGGGCAAGATCTTTCCAAAGAATCCGCAATTGCGCCGTCTTTCTTCAGAACATTCCGACGGCCAAAGTCAATTCGGAAAGTGAGCGTTCGAGGTGGACGGCTGAGGCTCATCTTCTCAGGGCCTACTACTATTCCGAGCTTCTGATGTGGTTCGGATGCGCATTACCTATCATCAGGGAACCATTCACTCTTGACGCGGATTACTCGACAGTGAAGCGCAGCTCTTTCTACGATGTTGTTCAGTTCATCATTGAGGACTGTGACGCGGCTCTTGCCTGTGATGATCTTCCTTGGAGAATCACCACCGACTCTGAGGCAATGCGCATGACCAAAGCTGTGGCCTGGGCGATCAAGTCAAGGATGACGGTCTTTGCTGCAAGCCCTCTGTACAATGACGGCAACAATTACTGGAACGAGGCGTACACTGTCAACAAGGCTGCCGTGCAGGCTCTCGAAAGCAACGGCTATGCTCTTTACAACAAGGTCAACCAAGCCGCTGTCTGGGGAAGCGCGAAGGCTTACCTCCCAACAGATGCATCCAAGTATTTCAATGAGTATTTTTGCAATTCCGGCGCTTATGCGGCTGACCCGGTGGACAAGGAGACAATATACCAACTGAGACCAGGTGGCAACGCTAATCTTGCCTCTGTAGACGCTCCTGGAGCCATTGGTAACTATAAGGCAGGAACATGTCCGTCACAGGAACTTGTGGATGCGTTTGAGACCATCGATGGTGAGCCTGTTCTGGATCTGAGCAAGCCTTACAATGATGAAAAGCATCTTAATCCTAATTACAATCCTGCCAACAAAATGTATGATCCGAATAATCCTTATGCCAACAGGGATCCGAGGTTCTATGCAACAATCTACTACAATGGTTCGAAGAGGTATTGCAATTGGGGTTCCGAAGCGGCTGCTACTTCATTTGAGAATGCTGGACAGAAAAAAGGAACGCAAGAAAGAGTGATCACTACCTGGGTCGCTTATCAAAATGAGGACGGGACAATAGTGGAATCTCCTGAACCTTTGATGGGACGCTCTCTTACAGGACGAACCTTGACCCGCACCGGTTATTTTCAAAGAAAATTCCTGCATCCTAACAGTGGCCAGGACATGAATGTACGAGATGCCCGCCACAAGGATTACCGTCTTGCCGAGATTTATCTCAATTTCGCGGAGGCCGCCATGGAGGCTGGCCATGCAGACGAGGCCATCACCTATGTGAACAAGGTCAGGACGCGTGCCGGAATGCCGGGACTTCCTGCTGGACTTTCAGGAGACGCTCTCCGCCTGCGCATTCACAATGAGCGCCGCGTTGAGCTTGCCCTTGAGGGCAACCGTTACTTTGACGTGCGCAGATGGCACAAGCCTGACGAGGATCTATCGGCCACTGACCAATGGATCACAGGCATCGACATCACCCACATGAAGGACGGTACCTACACGTACAAGCGTACAATCATTAGGGAGCGTCAATGCTACACCAACAAATGGCTCAAGATGCCTATTCCACAAACTGAGGTCAACAACATGATGGCCATCACAGGTGAGGATTGGCAGAACCCTGGTTGGTAATGGTCGAATTCAAAGAACACTTAACAAGCATCAAACATGATGAATAAGAATATATTTACAACAGCGGCGCTTCTCCTGCTCGGTGCCTACCTGCAGGTGAACGCTCAGGACATCACCGTCTCGGGTACCGTAAAGGATGTCTACGGAAACCCTCTTCCAGGAGTGATTGTCTCGGCCAACCATAAGGACCTTTACATAACGGACAAGAACGGACAGTACACCGCAAAGGTTGACAGGACAGGAGAGTTGAATTTCTCCCTTCTCGGGTTCAAGCCTGCCTCTGTAAAGGCAGCGTCCCAAATGGAAGTTGTGCTTGAGGATGACGCTCACGGCCTTGCCGAGAGAGTAAACACAGGCCTTGCCAGACAGAGTAGGGAAGTACTTTCTGAGGCGGTCTCGACAGCCTCCAGCGAGCAGCTCGGCAGGTCGTTGATGCCCCGTCTTCAGGGAACGTTCTCCGGAATGTTTTCTGGACTGACAACGAAGGAGAATAGTTTCGAGCCTGGTAACGAGTCTCTTGACATGTACGTGCGGGGCTACTCCACTTTCCATGGAGGAATAGCGAACATAGTCATAGACGGGGTTCTCTACGACACCTACTCTCATGACATTCTTTACAGGATTTCCCCTGAGGAGGTCGAGTCGGTCTCTGTCTTGAAGGACGGCGCGTCACAGGCCATCTATGGTGTTAAAGGCGCGAATGGAGTGATTGTCATCAACACCAAGCGTGGAACCCCTGGAAAACTGAAAATAGGAGTGAACATCGCGGAGACAGTGCAGGCTCCGACCACAAAGATCCGCAGTTTCGATTCCTACACTTTTGCCGGTCTCCGCAACCAGGCGGCTGTGAGTGATGGCTTGGGAGAGTACCATTTCTTTCCTAAGGAGGCCATGGAAGGATTCAAGGCCGGAGGCAGTGACCTGTACCCTGACACGGATTGGTACGACATGCTTGTCCGCGACTTCTCCAACCAGCAGAGGATCGCGCTTGACGCTACGGGAGGAAACGAGAATGTGAAGTTCTACTCCAACTTCAATGTGACCCGTCAGGGCAGTTTCTGGAACACTGATCAGTCGGATTACAAGACAGACAACGAGAAGTACAGGGTTAATTTCCGTTCCAATGTGGATGTCAAGATCAATGACTACATCAGTCTCTGGGCCAACCTGGCAGGTTCGGTCGTCAAGTCCCACACCCCGGCGAACTCAGCGGCCTACAATGGGGAGATCTACTCGATGATCACCACCATGCCGTCCTACATCTATGGACCTGTCACTCCTGAGGTTCTTGACAGCGAAGGCAATGTCGTTGACAAGGGCGGGGAGGTCACGACTTCCACGAACATCAACGCTTCCCCTTACGGACTGCTTAACCGCAGTGGCTACAGCAACGAAACCAACACAAACATCTACGGTCAGGCCGGTCTTAAGGTGGATCTGTCATTCCTGACCCCGGGACTTTGGGTTGGAGGAAGCGTCGGTTACCTTTCCTACATAACAGCGACCATGGCCACGCTCCAGAACTACGCGAGGTACATCCGGACTGATGATTACAATGAACTGGCCTTCACCAAGTACGGCACCACGATCAACGACAATCTTAAGTACTCAAAAGGTACTTCTGTGTACGGTTACTTCTCCTATAAAGGCGAGGCTGGATGGCAGAGGGATTTTGGAAGGCATCATCTGAACGCCAATGCCTACATGAACTACCAGGTGTTTGACAAGTTCACGGGAGGAGCGACCTACGATTTCAGGCGTGTCTACTCAGGCGCTGACTTGACGTACGATTTTGACAAGAGGTACGCTGTGAAACTTTCGACAGGCTATTCAGGATCTGACTACTTCCCGAGGAAGACTCGTTTTGTGTGGACCCCTGGTGTCTCCGCGGCCTGGATCGCTTCCAACGAGAGTTTCGTGAAGGACAACATGCCTTGGCTGTCATTGCTTAAGGTTCGCGGATCGTATGCCGTCACCGGCAACGATGACACTGGTTTTGACAGATACGCCTATAAGGATCAGGTGACCAGTACCTCTGGAGGGTTGATCCCTTACCTTGGCTACTACACCAATGAGAAGGTCTATGGCAATCCTAACCTTGCGCCGGAGAAGGTTCGCAAGACAAACATAGGCGTTGACCTTGGAATCTTCAATCAATTGCAGGTCTCCTTTGACGTGTTCAAGGAGAAGATGGACAACGGAATAGTAAGCTCTACAGCCAAGATTCCTCAGTATCAAGGTATTCCTCTTGGTTCTTATCCTATCACCAACATGGCGGAGTTCGAGAACAAAGGTTGGGAGCTTTCTGTAAGCTACAGCAAGCGCTTCAGCTCAGACTTTGGTCTGTTCCTCACCGGTCATCTTGATTACAACAAGAATAAGGTTCTTTACATTGGAGAAACAGCCTTCGATGACACTTACGCCTACCGGTATCGTTCCGAGGGTTACCCTGTCGGGCAGTCATGGGGCTACCTGACCGACTACAGCAACGGAAACGGTCTGTACAACTTCCAGGACGAGATTGAGGCCGGTCCTAAGTACTCATTCGGAACTCCGCGTCTTGGCGACATCAAGTACAAGGATCTGAATGAGGATGGCGTCATCGATGAGAAGGACATAGCTCCTATCGGGAACGGTTCTCTTCCTAAGTACAACTTCGCGTTCAATGTGGGCTTCAACATCAAGAATTTTGAAGTGAACCTTCTTTTCCAAGGAATCGGAGACTACAAGAGGAACTACAGTGAGCTGATCTCGAAGCAATCCTCCAAGGATGGTGTCTTCACTGAAAGCCACAAGTCGGCATGGACCGCCGAGAAATGGCTCAACGATGAGGAGATCGGCTTTCCTGCCCTTTCCACCACATCCACGACCAGCAATCAGACCAACGACTATCTCCTTAAGGACGCGTCCTTCCTTCGTCTGAAGACGGCTGAGATTTCCTACAGGATGCCTAAGAAGGTCTGTGATTTCCTAAACGCAAGCTCCTTTAAGGTTTACCTCAGCGGGCAGAACCTCTTCACGATTGATGGAATGAAGACGAACGACACACCGGTTGAAGGTTCATGCTTCGCGTTCCCGATCTACAGGATGTACAGACTTGGGATCAATCTTACATTCTAAGACGAAGAGAATCAATTCATAAAGCAATTTGAATATTATGAGAAAATTTCGCATACTTATTATTGCATTGGCAGCCGCGGCGGCCTTCTCCGCATGTCAGGATGCCTTGGATCTCCGTACAAACGGAACCATAGACATGTCCGAGGTGTTCAAGGACCGAAACAGGACCAGAGGCTACCTTAATTACTGCTACAACTATTTGAAGACACCGTATCTCCATGCCGGGGCTTACACTGACGATGCCCAGAACAGTGAGAGCATAACGGCAGGTAATAGGTTCGACATCTGGTACAACTCAGACGTCACTCCAAGCAACTTTGCGGCGAACAACATGGACGGCAATCCTTGGGGACAATTCTTCGAAGGTGTCCGCAAGTGCAACGTTTTCCTTGAAAACATTGACAACTCCACCGCGGAAATGTCAAATGAGGAGAGAGCAGGTTGGAAGGCCCAGGCCCTTACCCTGAGGGCTTGGTACTATCTTCAGCTCATGAAGAGATTCGGAGCGATTCCTCTGTTCACTACCGATCTTGGAACCAGCCATGATTTTTCTTCTGACAAAAAAGCCTCCGCATCCGAGGTCGCAGCCCAGATCTTTGCCGATTGCGACGCGGCGATCGCGACTGCGGACTCTGATGACTATTCCTATGTCTACAGTACCAATCAGTGGGGAATAGCGACTAAGGCTTTGGCTCAGGCCATAAGGTGCGAGACCGCGACCTACGTCATCAGTCCGCTTATGGGTGACGGCACTTACACCGTTGACAGGGCTCTTGAAATCGCGGCGGACGCCCTTGCCAAGGTTCTTGCCAATGACTACAGCCTTTGGACCGCGGCAAGCGACGGCTACAACGCCTATGCGTCTTATTTCCTTTACAATCCGAATGACATGAGGGCAATGGACAAGGAGACAATCTACGGAGGCTCCCGTGTGACTGTCTGGTCAAACTGCGGCCTTCCTATTGTAGAAGGAAGCTCAACTGCCGGAACTTGCCCTTCCCAGGAGCTTGTTGACGCCTACGAGATGTCAAACGGAAAACCTGCGATCACCGGCTACGAGGATGAGCAGCATCTGAAACCGATCATCAACACCGAGTCCGGCTACGATGAGACCAAGCCTTACGAGAACAGGGATCCGCGTTTCTACGCTACCGTGTTCTACAGCGGAAGTAAGAGGGGAAGTGACGAGATCTCCACTGTGGAAGGAGAAAACTGCGGTCTGAACGCCGCGAACATAAGGTACACCCACACCGGCTACTACATGCGCAAGTACGCCCATGACGCGTCCAGCAGAAGCTCGAATTCGGATGGTTACATGAGGACTGTCCGTCTTGCCGAGCTTTACTACAACTTCGCCGAGGTCGCCTATCAGGCGGTCGGGCCGGATAAGGTTGTGAATGTGTCCGGGCTTAACATGTCAGCCCGTGACGCTGTCAACAAAGTGCGCGCCAGGGTAGGGATGCCGGAGATTCCGAGCGGACTGTCACAGGATGACTTCGAGAAGAGGTACCGCAACGACCGTAGGGTGGAGTTCGCCCTTGAGCCGGACCGTTACTTCAGCCTGCGCCGTTGGAAGACCCTATCATCCACTGCCACGGTGTCCGGAATGAAGGTTTCCGGAACAGGAAAGAACCTCACTTACGAGCGCTTCTCTTTCGACAAGCGCAAGACTTGCACTGACAAGTACCTGCTCTACCCACTTGAGATCTCGGAGGTCACCAAGATTCTTGAGCTGACAGGCAACGACTGGCAGAACCCAGGATGGTAGCGGAGACCCTTAATTTAAACTGATAAAATTTGATGAATATGAAGAAAATCATCTACTTTATACTGATAGCATGCTCGGCAATCCTTTTTTCCTGCAAGGATGATTCGGGAATGGCGAAGGATGGGGACATCGTTTTGTCAAACCTGACGGCCGAGCCAAGAATCGGTGCGGTTCTCCTAAAATGGGACAACCCTTCTGCAAGTGATTATTATTACGCGACCGTGACCTACATCAACTCTTCCGGAGAAGAGGTTAGGCAGAAGATCAGTGTCTATAGCGTTGATTCCAAGAAAGGAGAAGGCCACACTTCGGCAAGAATCGGCGGATTCTCTGACACCAAGACCTACGAGTTCACGGTCACCCCTTACACCACAGACGGGCGTTACGGGGACGCTATGACTGTCTCCTGCGCTCCAGAGGATGCCAGCAAGGCATACAAGTACATCGGCGAGACAGCCGAGGTCACTCCTACCGTGGAGGGTGCCGTCATCAACTGGATCAATGACCATAATGTACCTGTCACTGTGAACATTTCCTACAAGACTTTTTTGGGAGAGACCAGGACTGTCACCAAGAAAAGCAGCGAGAACGGTACTGTTGAGATCTTCCCGTTTGTGGAGAAGACAAGCGTGACGATCACCGCGACGGACGAGAGCGGGAAAAACACTTCCGAGCCGACCGTCATCGAGGTGACTCCTGAAAGGGGAGAGATCCCTCACTCAAGGATGGCCGTGATAGGCACCTCAAGCGTTGACGGGACCAACACACCTGAAAGACTTTTGGATGATGATGTCAAGACGGCTTGGAAATCAAAGACTGAGGAACTCCAGTGGGCTGCGATAGACCTTGGTGATGTGCATAAGGTCAATTGGATAGAGCTGGTGGGTGATTCAAAAGACAAGGCCGCCCAGCCTACATCCATCCAGGTTTTCTATTCAAAGGAACCGGTGGCCGACATTTCCCAGGCTCCTTGCCTTGGCACGTTCGAGTACAATCCGGATCACGTCTACAACCATGCCTATGAATTTAAGGAATCGGTGGAAGCAAGGTACATACTGGTGGCATTCCAGAATGCCAAGCGTGTGAGCATCACGGAGTTCCTTGCCTACTATGCGGACGCGGCCACTCATTATGAGAAAGAGGCTGCGGTTGAACTCCTCGGAGGTCCTGATGACGATCCTACTTACTATCCTGACATTGAGTACATGGTGCCAAAACCTGATAATCCAAAGATCAAGGATATGAAGGTTTCCGCAGATAATCCTGATGATCCTTCAGAGTTTACGTGTGTTACTACCGGAAAGGATCCATATATTGAATTGACGTCTCTTAAGAAACAAGTTGCGGGTACGGTGGTCGTGTTCCAATACAAGTCAACAGCCGACCTCGAATGCGAGTTCTTCTGGTGCATAGGTGGTTGGAGACCAGCCGGAGGAAAAGAGACCAAATTCAACATCAAGAAGACAGATGAATGGACAACATTCACGATGAACATGGTTGAGGCTTGGGACAAAGGCTGGTGGACAGGCGCCCCTGGAGACCTTGTTCGTCTCGATGTTGGCGCGGCGGCTGGAGAAACTGTATCTTTCAGGCTCATGCGCTGGCGTGAAGCCGAGGAAGGAGAATAATCACCAACGTTAAAGTTCTTAAACAATAGTAAATGATAAAGAAAACTTTTTTATCCATACTGTCTTATGTGGTTATGTCCTGCGCGCTTTCAGCGCAGGACATAACTGGTTTAAGCCGGTCCGTAGATCTGTACCAGGACACATGGGTGGCCACAGACGCGCTTGGCAGGACAATGCCGGGAATCGATTCGGTGGGCCCCGTCAAGAACGACCGGCGCCGCGTTGTGGGAATCTTCTACATCACATGGCACACCCAGAATCTGGCAAATCTTCCGTCTCCTTACACTGCGGATGTGACGAAAATCCTTAAGGCGGATCCAAACGCCAGATTTGAGGCTGACAATCCAAACTGGAAGTACGGATCTTACCACTGGGGGGAACCCGAGATGGGCTATTTCCTTAGTCAGGACGAATGGGTCATCCGAAAGGACATGTCGATGCTTTCAGACGCCGGGGTAGACGTGCTTGTGATGGATGTCACGAACGCTGTTCGTTACTGGGACGAGTGGGAGGCGCTTTTCTCCACGATGGAGAAGATGCGCGCCGAGGGCAACAAGACTCCTCAGTTCTGTTTCTGGGCTTTCAACGGAGAGGTCATCACTGTCGTGCAGCAACTCTACGAGCGCATCTACAAGGAAAACAAGTACCCTGACCTGTGGTTCTACTGGGACGGAAAGCCTTTGCTTCTCTACAACGCGGATCCTGTCCATGACGCAAACGGAGGCCATTCCGCCTACAAGGACGGCAAGCATGACTACTCTGACGAGGTTAAAAACTTCTTCACGCTCAGAAACATGTGGTGGGGCTACTACGAATGGGCCGGCAAGCGTTTCATCGGTACGGAGGACAACTGGAGCTTCGGCTACAGCATGGCCGACCCTCGGATCAAGTCGATGACTCCTGACCAACTGGTTTCCAAGCACAAAGGAAAAGCCGAGGAGGCCGCCGTCACTCCTGCCCAGCATCCTGTCACTATGACCGATGTTCCGATGGGAGTAGGAAAATCATGGTCTCGGCGCGACGGCGAGCCGAAGCTCAATGAATATGACCTCCCGGATTCAGCCTACGTTCCGTGGCTCGGACGCAAGGTCTCGGATCCTGAGGGGTACGGAATATACTTCCAGGAGCGTTGGGAGGATGCTCTCGCGGCTGATCCGCAGTTCCTCTACCTCAATGACTGGAACGAGTGGACCGCCGGCAAGTACAACGGGGAGGTCGGCTGGCTTGGACGCAAGAATCCGTTCATGTTCGTGGACCAGTACAATTCCGAGTTCAACAGGACGATCCAGCCGATGAAAGGCGGTTACACCGACAACTACTACATGCAGATGGCCCAGAACATCCGCCGCTACAAGGGAGTCAGGCCGATCCCTGTGAACAGGAATATTCATAAAATTTCTGTGGACGGGAAGTTCGATGATTGGGACCAGGTTGAGGTGGTCTACCGCGACACCCGTGGGGATGTGTTCCATCGTGACGCCAAGGGCTACGGCGGGCTTCACTACAAGGATTCCTCCGGAAGGAACGACATTGTGGCCTCTAAGGTGGCCGTTGGCAAGAAGGAGATATTCTTTTATGTCGAGGCCTCGGAAGCCTTGACTCCATGCACGGATCCGGATTGGATGCTGCTTCTCATTGATTCCGATGGAAATTCATCAACAGGCTGGTACGGCTATGACATCCTGGTCAACAAAGACATAACAGCTCCCGGCAAAGGAAACGTGCTGAGGTTCGCTGACGGAAAATGGACCAAGGCAGGGGAGTACCGCTTCACCGTGGAGGGAAACAAGCTTGAGCTGGCGGTGCCAAAGTCTCTGCTCGGAGTTTCCGGAAAGAAGGTCTCCTTTGATTTCAAGTGGGCGGACAACACCGGAGAGCTGGTCGATCCGATTTCTCTCTGCCTGAAAGGAGACACCGCTCCAAACCGCCGTTTCAACTACCGGTTTATCTGGAATAAATAATCATTCTACAGACAGTGAAAAGATTTTTTGCCTTATTGTTGGTGCTTGCGAGTCTTTGCGCCCAGGCTAAGTCCACGGTGGTTCCTGTCTCGCTGACATGCAACGACATGGTCGATCCCATCGCGGTGAGCGATGTTTGCTTCGGATGGAAACTCAGCTCAGATGTCAAGGCTGCGCGTCAGACCGCTTATGAGCTCTGGATTGGGACTGCGCCAAAGTGTACCGGAGACGTCTGGAGATCCGGAAAAGTCATTTCCGAAGATCAATTTGACATCGTGATCCCTTCGAATGTCACCCTTGAGGAAGGAAAGCGGTACTTCTGGAAGGTCAGGGTCTGGGATGGGTCCGACAAGGTTTCATCCTGGACCAGGACCTCCAGTTTTACAAAGTCGATTGACAATTCCTGGGTGGCTGAATGGATCGCCACGGGAAAGACTGAGGACGGTCCGTTTCCATATTTCCGTAAAACCTGCACGCTTGGAAATGGCAAGGTCCACAGAGCGGTCGTCTACCTTTGCGGCCTTGGCTGTTCTCAACTCTATTTCAACGGCAAGGCGGTTGATCCTGACAGGGTACTCGATCCTGCCCAGACTGATTATGACAAGAAGGCCCTCTACAGCGCGTTTGATGTGACTTCCCTTGTCCAGAAAGGCAGGAACTGCATTGGAGTCATGCTTGGAGCCGGATGGTACAATCAGGACAAGGTCTGGGGAGGAGGCATGACTTATGGGAAGCCGATTCTCCGTTGCCAGATGCGCGTTGAATATGCTTCCGGCAAGGTCGAGACAATCGGGACGGACACATCTTGGAAATGGGCGGATGGTCCTCTTGTAAGCTCCAATGTCTACCAGGGGGATGAATATGACGCCACACGCGAAATAGACGGATGGTGCGCTCCATCGTTTGATGATGGTTCATGGAACAACGCCGTGAAGGCCAAGGGCGTGATTCCGGCCCGGATGGCCGCGCAGGAGATTCCTCCTATGATCGCTCAAAAACCTCAGAAGGCGACCTCCATGTGGAGATCCTCGAAAAAGGGAAATGTCTGGATCTATGATTTCGGAACCAACCTCACTTCGGAAGTCGTGTTCAGCGCGTCTCTTCCGCGTGGAGCAAGGCTCCAGACCGTAGGATCAGAGGAGATTGACCCTGTCACCCGCGAGATTGATGTCGCGTCCACAGGAGTGGAGCATGTGGGACTCCAGAAGGATGCCTACACTTTCGCCGGAAAGGGAAAAGAGACATGGATGCCGGTCTTCACCTACCACGGAATGAGGTATGTTGAACTCACAGTCGAAGGCTCCGACGAGGAACCGACCTTGGATTGGATCACCCGCGCTCCTGTGCACACAGACCTGGCCTTGATCGGATCGTTCGAGTGCTCGGATCATCAGATCAACTATCTGCATGACATCGCAGAGCGGACATTTATCAATTCCTTCGTGGGACTTCCGGTCGATTGCAACCAAAGGGAAAAGTGCGGGTGGCTCGGAGACACCCATGCCTATGACCGTGCGGCGGACATGCTGTTCCAGATGAACAATTTCTGGGTGAAATTCCTTGATGACATCAGGACAACCTCGGATGTGAGCCTGACCAACACTCTTTTCCACAAGTATTACAACAACAACTTCTACTACGCCGACAAGGCTCCCGGCATTCCCTTCATGATCGCTCCAGGCAAGCGCCTTTGCGGCGTGGCTTCCCCTGACTGGGGAACTGCCGTTGTCCAGCTTCCTTGGCATCTTTACTTGTACTACGGCAACAGAAGGATTCTTGAGGACTACTATGACATGATGAGCATCTGGGTCCATCACATTGCCGACACCGCTGTTGACGGCATTGTCTACGAGGGGCTCAGCGACTGGTGCCCTACTTTCAGCAGCCACGCGCACAACGGCACCGCTGTTGAGTTCTCTTCATCCGCCTTTCATCTTCTGGATCTAGGAATCATGGCCAGGACTGCGAGGCTGCTTGGAAAGGAAGAGGATCTCAAGTGGTTCAAGAGCCAGGAGGAATATGTCCGCAAGGCCATCATCGCCAAGTTCTTCAATCCTCTCAAATGTTCTTTCGGGGGTCAGACCGCAGATGCGATGGCCCTTGAGCTCGGGCTGTTCCCTGAGGATCGCCGTCACGAGGCCACACAGGCCATCATGTTTGACATCAACACCGGACATAAATTCTTTGACGTAGGGGTTTTCGGGCTTTCCAGGATAGGAAGCGAACTCGCGAGGAACGGAGCGTCGGCAGAGGCGTTCGCCCTCTTCACCAAGAAAGGGGAAAACACTTTCGGAGTGATGGTCGACTCGATCAAGGTGACGACCCTGTGGGAGACTCTGCCTCTCCAGAGTGACACCTACACAAAGCCTCATGGATCTCATTGCCACCCTATGCAAGGAGGCTATGAGTCCTGGATTCTGGAGGATGTCGCCGGACTAAGGCCGGTGGCCGAAGCTCCTGGTTTCAAGACAGTCCTGTTCCACCCTCGGCACACCTCAGACCTTGACTGGGCAAAGGCTGCTGTGGACACCAGGTACGGGATCACTTCCACATCGTGGAAAAACGAGGATGGGAGGCTCGTGTGGGACATTACAATTCCACCGGGAGCGGACGGACTCGTGCACATTCCGAAAGGAAAGAATGTGACGGTTGACGGAATGGCCTTGTCATTCGGCAGTAAACATCTGGACGGCAATGACTATTATGTGTTCCCGTCCGGATCCTACCACATAGTGGCTGAATAGTCCGGGCTGAAATATTGTTTTAATGAAATTTTTTATTTAAATTTAAATTATGAGAAGGATTTTACTTGCCTTAGCACTTTTGTCAATGGCGGTCTCGCCATCGCTATCCCAAGGGGTAAACAGTGACTCTTGGGCTGCCACAGACGCACTTGGCCGAAAGGTCAGGTCCAGCGCGGACGCTCCCTCAAAGAGGGACGGAAAATTCGTCGCCATGTTTTTCTGGACATGGCATCAGGGCAATGACGACACCACCTATCAGGTCAGGAACATCTCTCAGATCATCCGCCGGCACCCAGAGGCGTTGAAAGACTACAATCATCCGGCCTGGGGCAGCAAGAAGCCTGGGTTCTTTTTCTGGGAGGAGCCTCTTTTCGGCTACTACAAGACCACTGACAAGTGGGTTCTGCGCAAGCAGGCCGAGCTTTTGGCTGACGCGGGGGTAGATGCGGTTTTCTTTGACTGCACAAATGGCTCTTTGACTTGGAAGGAATCCTACGAGGCTCTGCTGGAGACTTGGGACAAGGCTCAGAAAGACGGAGTGGATGTGCCCAAGATCGCGTTCATGCTGAACTTCGGCCCCATGCCGTCCACACGCAAGTCCATTCATGAGATTTACAATGATCTGTACAAGCCAGGGCGGTACAGCGATCTTTGGTTCATCTGGAAAGGAAAGCCTTGCATCATGGCCTATCCGGAAGCCTTGACAGCCTCGGCGCAGGACAGGGAGATAGCGGAGTTCTTCACTTTCCGTCCAGGTCAGCCGGACTACGTAGATGGTCCGACCCGGAATGACCAGTGGGGCTGGCTGGAGAACTATCCTCAGCACGGCTATGTGCCTACCAAAAACACCGATGGCACCATCTCTTACGAGCAGGTGACAGTGGGTGTGGCCCAGAACACGAGTCCGGACCGCAAAGGCCATTGCGGAGCGTTCAATGTCAAGGATTCGCAGGGACGCAGCTTCTCTGTCCGCAACGGATTTGATCCTCGTCCTGACGGCTACCTCTACGGATGGAATTTCTCCGAGCAATGGGACAGGGCTGACGAGCTTGATCCTGAGCTGGTTTTTGTGACGGGCTGGAACGAGTACATCGCCGGGATGTGGCTTCCTAAGCATGGCTGGCAGGGTAAGCCTTTCTCCTTTGTGGACCAGTTCGACTGGGACCGCAGCCGGGACATAGAGCCGAACAAGGGCTGGGGAGACAAAGGAGATGTGTACTATCTTCAATTGGTTGACAGGGTGCGGAAGTTCAAGGGAATGGAGGCGGCGCCTTCCGTGAGCGGTGAGAAGACCATCAGTTTGAAGAATGTCAAGGATTGGGATGATGTCCTGCCATACTTCCGAAGCTACAAGGGCAACACCATGCACCGCTCCGCGCGTGGACGTTATGATCGCTTCTACGTGAACACGTCCGGCCGAAACGACATCACGGGAGCCAAGGTGGCCCGCGATCCGGATAATCTGTGGTTCTACGTGGAGACCGCCGGACAACTTTCCCCTCAGTCTGATCCTCATTGGATGCAGCTGCTCCTCGATACGGACCGTGACAAGTCTACCGGATGGAACGGCTACGACTTCATCATCAACCGCATAAGTCCTAAAGGTCACAAGGCCTTTTTGGAAAAGAATATTCAAGGAATATGGATGTGGGAGAAGTCATCGGAGTGTGAGTTCAGAACTTTTGGGAACAAACTTGTGATAAAGGTTCCCCGTCATCTTCTGGGGCTGTCCTCCGGTCCGCTTGACATTGAGTTCAAGTGGAACGACAACATGCAGGAGGAAGGAAACATAATGGATTTCTATGTCAACGGAGACACCGCTCCGGGTGGCAGATTTAACTATGTCTACACAACAAAAAACAACTAACATGAAAACATCTTCAGTAAAAAGATCGCTTGCGGCGGTCTTCTCATTGGCAATCATCTGCTCATGCGGGAAAGGCATCCCGGCGCCCAATGTGGTGACGAAGCCTAAGGATCCAAAACAGCAGATGGCCTCAAATCTAAAGGAATATCTTGAAAAGGAATACCCTTCGGAAGTCACCAACGTTGAGGTGACATCCGATAAGGTGATCATCAAGGGCTCTTGCGGAGGCTCTGGTACCTATCTGCTGGCGGAGATCACCCCTTGGCAGGATGTGACGGAGATGGAGACTTACCCGTACACGGAAAAGATCTCCGGGAAGAGTTTTACTGTCACCGTTGACAGGATAGCGAAGCAGCGGGAGGAAATTGACTACGATAAGGTGTTCTCAAAATGGGCTGTGGTGAAGGTTGACGAAGACAAGCAGACTTTGGACTCGCACGCCCGCTATGCGGACGATGTGGCTCCGAAGGCCAGTCCCGCTGCGCTTCCTTTGAAGAGCAAGAAAGGCTTTGGCGCCGGAGACCTTGGCTTGTACTTCGAAGACTGCAAGGAAATGGGCGTTGGCGGCATAACGATGAACGTGCTTCTTGACGGGTATCTCACAGGTGAGGGAAAGGGCTATTCCTATGGCGGAAGGACCTACTCTTTAGGGAACATCAAGGGCTATGTGGACAATGTCACTCAGAATGCAGGCAAGATGGATCTGGTGGTCTCCGCGATCATTCTTTGCCGTACAGACAATATATTCAAGGATCCGGAAAACACGGGAGGAAACTACACCATGCCTAATCTGACGACCGCCAAGGCGTTCAACATGTACGCGGCGGCCCTCGAGCACATGGCCTCCACGCATTGGCAGCCAGGTAAGAGAATCTCTCATTGGATCATGCACAACGAGGTGGATTATGCTTCCGAGTGGACTAACATGGGAGACCAGCCGATGATGCGGTACCTTGACCGTTACATCAAATCCATGAGGGTCTGCTACAACATTGTACGCCAGTGGGACCAGAACGCCACTGTGTTCGGGTCCTTCACCCATTGCTGGGCGAAAGCCGGTGGCGCCTACGCTCCAAAGACTTTGCTGGAAAAAACAGTTGAATATTCAAAGGCAGAGGGTGATTTCCGTTGGGGTGTGGCCTATCATCCTTATCCACAGGATCTCACCAAGCCTTCCTTCTGGATCAACGACACGCAGGCATCATTTTCAATGAACTCCAAGTACGTCACTTTCAAGAATCTGGAGGTCATTGACGCATGGATCAATCAGAAGGACAATTACTATAAAGGAACGACAAAGCGTTTGCTGTTCTTGTCCGAGCAGGGTACAAACTCTCCGTCTTACTCACAGCAAGACCTTGAGTTGCAGGCCGCCGGAGGCGCATGGGCTTGGAAGAAAGCTTCGAAACTGAACGGAATAGACGCTATCCTATGGCACAACTGGGCTGACAACAAGGCCGAGGGAGGCCTGAGGATAGGTCTCCGTACTTTCGATGAGGGAGGAATCGCGGGCTTTACCAGAAAGCCGGTGTGGTTCGTCTGGAAAGCTGCGGGAACACCTGATGAAGACTCGGTCTTTGATCAGTACAAGACTATCCTCGGCATCTCAGACTGGGATTCCATAATGGGTACCGTTTCCGGCAACTGATGCCGCGCGGTCGGAGCCGCAGCGTGTTGTTATTTTTGGTGCTTCTGGCACTTAACACGTTGTGAATCAGTTATAAAAGCAAGTTTCTGGTGTACGAAATCGCACCAGAAACTTGCTTAAAGTTTTGATAGATACGTCTTTATGTGCCACGGCATGGTTAATGTCGCGCTGGTTTGTATAAATAAAAACGTTTTTATATATTTGCGTATGTAGTACTCAAATAATGACAATACAATTCATGTAACACCGATGGATCGTAAATAATCCCGTTTAATGTTAGAAAGAAAATTTTCTTTCATTAATGCAGTAATTTAAGTTTCGCAAGTAAATATTTAACAAAAAAAAGCTAGGTCGAAAATCCTGAAATATTTGGTAGTTTCATTGATTTTCAGTATATTAGAGTAGACAAACAACAATATACACCTAGCATGAGCAAAGATAGGCAAATAGTTTCGGAGTTGCGCAATTTTTTCACAGAAAGTGGCTGCGGACTCGGCATACAAAGGATAATGAATGTTCTAAGCACCATAAACATCACAGAGAGGCAGATGGCTTTCGAGAAGAAGCCCAACTGCAAGTTCACCTGTGCCCAAGTGATCCAGCTGATGATCCTCTTCCCGTTCTTTTCCATCAAGAATGCGGCGAATTACTGCGGAAGCGCCCTTCAGTCTCTGTTTGGCTGCCGTAAGGATATGTTCTATCGCGTCCTTTCCAATGACAGGATTGACTGGCGACACATTCTCCGTCACGTCAACAAGAGACTTGCGGTCAATATCGCTGTGCGCTCTGACGCCAAGGACTCCGGGTGTCCAGTCTGCATGATTGTTGACGACACGGACATGCCCAAGACCGGCCGCAAGGGCGAGATGCTCGGGCGCGTCTTCTCTCACGTGGATAATCGCGGAAGCATCCTTGGCCATAAGGGCCTGTTCCTCTGCCGCACTGACGGCCGCACTCAGATGCTCATAGACTTCACCCTTCTTGGAGAGGAGGGAAGGGTGGCGTCCAGGCCTCAGGGACTCTCCCCAAAGGACATTGCCGCACGGTTCAGCAAAGAGCGCGATGCCGAATCCAAGGTCGAGAAACGCAAGGAGGAGTACTTCCAAAGCAAGATATCCAGCATGAAGAAGATGCTCAACAATGCTTCCATAGAGCATATGGGCTTCGACTACCTGCTTGTGGACAGCTGGTTTACTTGCAAGGAAGTGGTCAACTACATCAGGCGCAAGGGGAGCAAGTCCCACCTGCTGGGAATGGTCAAGATGGGCAAGACCAAGTACACCGTCGCAGGAGAGGACATGACAGCCCGCGCCATAGCTTCCGCGATGGTCAGAAAAAAGGCGGTGAGGTACTCCCGTGCTCATAAGTTCTACTACTTCGAGACTGACGCCGTCTTCGCCGGCGTGGCCGTCAAACTGTTCTTTTATCGCTTCGGCCGTAAGGGTGAATGGAAAGCGCTGCTGTCAACAGACACCACTCTGACACCCTACAAGGCCTATCAAATATACTCCATGCGCTGGTCCATCGAGGTGTCCTTTCACGAATGCAAATCATTGCTGGGGCTTGGCAAATGCCAATGCAGGGACTTCGGGTCTCAGATTGCCTCAATATCACTCAACATGCTGCAATACAACTTATTGTCGTACGTCAAGAGGTTCGAGTCATACGAGACCATCGGCAGCCTGTTCCGTGAAATCACCGCACAGACCGTTGAACTCTCTGTCACTGAGAAGATCTGGGGACTCATTCAGCAGGTCGTGGCAGCTGTCGCTGACTTTTTCTCTGCTGACTTCGATGAAATATTGACCAACATCATTTACGAAAACAAACAACTTAATGCTATGGTGAAGGTGGTTCAACAACTACAACCAGTTGCCTGAATCACTTGCGAAACTTAAATGCAGTAATTGACCGACTGTATAAATCATAGGCATATATACTATACCAAGTAATTTAATATTACCATTATGAATAAGACTGCCGTTATGTTGTTGACAGTCATTTTATTGACAATATCTTGTATCGATGATAATGGACTGAGTATCTTTGAACAAAGCGAAGTGACAACAACACGAATTGATAGACTTTCTTTCAATTCATTCGAATCTTTTCATCAAGTGATGAATAGCATGAAATCTGAACGTATTGAGAGGGAAAGTATTTCTCCACGCGTTGGATTGATGAGTAAAAGTTCAACTGTTGATTATCTAAATGACCCTATACTTAAATATGATATGCGTGATTTTCGCCCAACCAGGGGAAGCGATGATGACACAATTTATGAATTAGTCGGTTATGAAGATCTTGTTCCAGATGAAGATTTGGCAAGTCTCTTGAATGCTAGAGGGGAAATTGAGATAGAAGGGAAAGTTTATAAAATTTCTGAGACAGGTACGTATTGTTTTGATTCTTCTATGGAAGAAGAATTTTATGAAAGTTATGCTGAATTTGAGGAATCAGAAGGAGAGTTGGTTGATACATTGACATACCTTCTTGCAGATGGAGTCATTCGGTATGCTACATTTCATCATGATGAAAGTGAGACATATTATGCTGATGACTATTATGAAGAGGCAGAAGAAGATGATGACTATGCCGATGAAAATGAAGACGATGATAGTGATGATGATAGTAAAGAGGAGCCGGAAGATTCCACACAATCAGTTAATACAAGAGCTCCGGTAATAGTTTCTTCATTACAGAATGTAGATTATTCCAAGTACCCTCGATATCGTAGTGACGCTAAAACAGTCGTAGGAAAACTATTCCAGTCTCTATTTGGTAGGAATAAATCTTTTAACTATAAATTCACCAGCAAAAAAAGAATGTCTTCAAAATTCTTTTACTATGATTATTTGTTTTGGTCATCTATAGGCATTACAACAAAAATGCAAAAGAAAACATTTCTATCGTGGAAGCAGACAAATGCAAAGGAAATTTATGCCGGGTGGGGAGATATAATTACTGAGACTGAACTTAAAGGTAATATTCTAGAGTACCCAACGAAAGCAAAAGCCATGACAGTTAAAAGTATGGAAACTAATAAATATACTGGCGAAGGTGAAGAAGTGGCATATGTTTTTGGCTTGACGGTAACTGATCAGGATTTGCAAAAAATAATTGGGAATGGTTTGAAATCCATGCTGACTCTTATAAAGACTAAAACCGGGGCAGATGTCTCAACTTCCAGAAAATTACATCTTGCTGGCCCAACTAGTTATTATACTGTATATTTGGCTGGGGGAAGAAGAATAGTAAACGATTCTAAATTGAATGTGATTTTTTATAAGGACTTATCTGCTGGCGTGTCTTTTGATGCTTTGAATTTATCTTCATCTTGGGCTGCTTGGGTGAAGACGATAGCCAAAACGACATATGAATTGCCTAATACCAAATTAGTGTCAGGGGATGTTAGGACAGCTGTGAGGTATGATGACAAGATAGGAGCAATGTCGATATATAAATAAATAGGACAATGAAAAAGTTTATAGCGTTTTTATTGGCGTTCCTGCTGCTCCATTCTATGGGAATGTGCCAAGCGAGTAGAGACAGGGTCGTGTCTTTTGAATTGGGAATCGGAGGTATTCAGTCTTTTGACAAACTGTTTTTTGACAAGGTAGGTGCAGGGCTGATGCCTTATGCCGAGATCAGGTATAATTTCAAGAATATTCCATTGGAAATAGGGCTTGGTGGAAGCGTGCAGATTTTCAGCCGTAAAACCAATGATGGAGAGGTCTGCGATTTTATTTCCAAGAATATTTTTCTTCTGTCCGACTATGCTTTCTACAGACAGCGCTCAATGAAGGTGTTCGCCGGGGCTGGTTTTGGCTTGGGCTATTTTGACATGACAGAGGACATAAAGCATGAGGGGTACAATGTTTACTCAGAGTCTGGGGAACAGGACTATCCCATTTGCGTGATGCCAAGGGTCGGTGTCGAGCTATGGCGACATCTGAGGATTTCCTTGGGGTACCTGTTCGAAGACCGGGCTAACCGGAATCTTAATCTGAGGATCGGTTATGTGTTTTGATGATAGATCCGCGTGGCGGATAATTTACTGATTCTCAATTAATGAAACGAGTTTATGGTGCTGTTTTCCGCACTAAATATTGATAAGCATTGCTTTAGGTATCACGTATGACTGGTGTCTTGCTGTTTTTAGGCCAAGTACTTGAGTCGATTTGCAACACGAGCCTCACTGTCGGTTTACTATAAGTGTTTGTAGAACAAGTCGTTCTTTGCTGAATTTGTGTCTAAAGTAACTTTTGTTTGCGAAGTATAAACGTTTTATGTATATTTGTGATTATACCATAGTTAATTATAATGAAGATAAGCTTATGAAAGCTTGTGTCGGAAGCACAACGATCTTTCATATAATCAGAAAATAAGTGTAATTAATGGTTATGATTTTACTGCTCAGACATTTATATCGGAGGATTTTGACTCTATAAAAGTCACTTCAGACAAAGATTATGATGAAAAACATCCGGCAGGTGAAAGCCTTAATGACTTATGTAAATTCGTGGCGTTCTCTCCGTATAAGTTCATATCCAGCGGTTATACAGACTACTACAACTACTCAAAGAATAAAGTTTCAAAGACTCTCGCAAAACTTGCAAGATATTGGAGAATATCTGAAGGTCAAAAACTTACTTGTCATCCTATAGACAAAATGCTGCCAGATGTGACAGCGGAGGATTTGATTCTGCTCGGTTATGACAATCCATATCCATTATTTTGGTTACATTTCGAGAGAAAACCTATTGTTTCGGGTGAACATCAGATCACAGTGGAGGTCCGTACGGATGAGGGTAAAATCTACACAGCTACGATTACTATGAACTTTATGGCGGATAACTAATTGTTTATCAATGAATAAAACAAGTACCTTATGCGGATTTACGCACAAGGTACTTGCGTATATAGTTGATATTCACAGACTTGAATGCCTCGCCTCTTTTTTAGACGTTGAACAGGAAGTGCATTATGTCGCCGTCCTGGACAACATATTCCTTGCCTTCGGTAGCGAGCTTTCCGGCGGCCCTTACCGCGCTTTCGCTGCCGAGTGTGACGAAGTCGTCGTACTTGATGACCTCGGCTCTGATGAAGCCTTTTTCGAAGTCTGTGTGGATCACTCCGGCGGCCTTGGGGGCCTTGTCGCCCTTGTGGATTGTCCAGGCGCGGCACTCGTCTGATCCGGCCGTGAAGAATGTCTGAAGTCCAAGAAGGAGGTAGGCACCCTGAATGAGTCTTACCACGCCGGATTCCTTCAGCCCCATCTCCTCCAGGAACATCTGGCGATCCTCGTAGGAGTCCATCTCGGCGATCTCGGACTCGGTCTTGGCGGAAATAACAAGAATCTCGGCGTTCTCCTCCTTGACTGCCTCACGGACGGCCTCCACGTACTTGTTGCCGTTGACAGCCGAAGCATCGTCCACGTTGCAGACGTACATCACCGGCTTGTTGGTCAGCAGGAACAGATCCTTGGCCATGGCGGCCTCCTCCTCGTTCAGTAACTCTACTGACCTGCAGGACTTACCCTGCTCAAGTGCTTCCTTGTAGCGGAGCAGGAGGGCTACAAGTTTCTTCGCATCCTTGTCTCCGCCTGTCGTGGCCTGTTTCTGGCTCTTGGCTAGACGAGACTCTACCGTCTCAAGATCCTTGATCTGGAGCTCTGTGTCCACAACTTCCTTGTCGCGTACAGGATCAACACAACCGTCCACGTGGACCACATTACCGTCATCGAAGCATCTGAGCACATGAAGTATGGCGTCAGTCTCACGGATGTTGGCAAGGAACTGGTTTCCAAGACCTTCTCCCTTGCTTGCCCCTTTTACTAGGCCGGCGATGTCCACGATGTCCACCGTGGCCGGCACAACGCTTTTAGGCTTGCACATGTCCGCGAGAACCTCCAGCCTTTTGTCCGGAACGTTTGTCGAGCCGAGGTTGGGCTCTATAGTGCAGAAAGGAAAGTTCGCGCTCTGGGCCTTGCCTGAGCTTACACAGTTGAAGAGAGTAGACTTGCCGACATTCGGCAGTCCGACTATACCGCATTTTAATGACATACTTCTTATTGAAATCTAAAATCGGCTTGCAGTAACCTTGGGGCTTACCAAAAGCCTTGGACAAAGATACGAAAGTTTTCGGGGGTATGTGAGGTGGTATTTCTGTTTCTTTTCGTTTTTTACGTTTTTGTGCCGCATATTTGTCTTCGGAATGAAAAGAATGCTCATGATACTCTCTGCCTTTCTTCTTCTGTTCCGGTCTGCCGAATGTCTTCATGCAGGTCATGGTCCCAGGTTCGCGGCCGCCGGAGCGGAGGAGGATCGGATGCTTGTGATGTTCTGGAATCTGGAGAATCTTTTTGATTGGCGGAGGGACAGCCTCAACGGCAGCGATTCAGAGGCCGGGTTCACCTCTTTCGGTAAAAGACGTTGGACAAAACGTAGATTCGCCGCGAAATGCAATGCCATAGCCAAGTCCGTGTTCTGGATAAAAGACAACGAGGGATTGCTTCCCGATGTCATCGGCGTGGCGGAGGTTGAGAACCGTTTTGTCCTTGACCGGCTTCTGAGGGACACACCTCTGTATAAGACGGACTATGAGATCGTGCACTTTGACTCTCCGGATCCTCGCGGGATAGATGTGGCTCTGCTTTACAGGGCTTCCAGGCTCAGGCTGGCCGGAGCCTCTCCATTGAGGGTCGGAGGAGATTCCGACCCTCCTTTCAGGACAAGGGACATACTCCTTGCAAAATTCCTGAAGCAGGACGGAGACAGCATCGCGTTTCTAGTGAACCATCATCCCTCCAAGTATGGAGGCAGGACCGGGGACAGAAGGAAGGTCGCGCTGGGGCGGCTGCGCGAGGCGGCGGATTCGCTTCAAAAGGCAGGATCAATGAATATAGTCGCGATGGGCGACTTCAACGACACTCCTGAGAATCCGGCTTTCAGGATTTTGACGGACGGGCGGCCTTGCCCTTTGATCAATCTGTCGGCAACGTTGGCGGGAAGGGGAGAGGGAACGATAAGATATTCAGGTAAATGGGAGATGATAGACATGTTCTTTGCCTCTGAAAGCCTTGTGCGGGACGGGCATATTCAAGAAATGAAGGTTTTGAGGCTTCCGTTTCTGATGACCCGTGACAACGCTCATTCAGGGGAAAAACCGCTTCGTACGTACACTGGACCTAGGTATGTTGGTGGAGTCAGTGACCATTGCCCGATAATTGTTTCCATAAGGTGAATAATCATTAAAAATTTCAGGTGAAATATCAATAAATAATTCTTAAATTTGCTTACTGGAAAGTCTGTTTTGCGGCATCTTCCTTAATTAAGACTATACTAAAAATCACATAATATGGAAATGAAAAACAGAATCAGGGAGAAATTCAAGACTCTCTTCGGCACTGAAGGCGAGGTTTTCGCCTCAGCGGGGCGCATAAATCTTATTGGTGAGCACACTGACTACAATGGCGGGTATGTGTTCCCGGGAGCCATCGACCGCGGAATCATGGCTGAGATAAAAGTCAACGGGACCCAGAAGGTCAAGGCTTTCTCGATAGACTTTGATGAGTATGTGGAGTTCGGCCTCAATGAGGAGGACAAACCTGCGCAGCAGTGGGCCCGCTACATCTTCGGTGTGTGCCGCGAGACCATCAAGCGCGGTGGAAAAGTCGAGGGTTTCGACACCGTCTTCGCGGGGGACGTTCCTTTAGGAGCCGGGCTTTCCTCTTCCGCCGCTCTTGAGAGTACGTTCGCGTTTGCCATCAACTATTTGTTCGACAACAAGATCGACAAGTTTGAACTGGCCAAGATCGGTCAGTCAACGGAGCATAACTACTGCGGAGTGAACTGCGGAATCATGGACCAGTTCGCCTCGATTTTCGGAAAGAAAGGCAGTCTTATCCGTCTTAACTGCAAGACATTGGAGTACAAGTACTTCCCTTTTGATCCTAAAGGCTACAAACTCGTTCTTGTTGATTCTTGCGTGAAACATGAGCTGGCCTCCTCGGCGTATAACAAGAGAAGGGCGTCTTGTGAGAACGCGGCAAGGGCAATCAGAAAGAACCATCCGGAAGTCGAGTTCCTCAGCGATGCCAAGAGAGTCTGGCTTGAGGAGGTACGGGATGAGATCTCGGCGGAGGATTTCCTTAGGGCCGAGTATGTCATCGGAGAGGTGCAGAGAGTCCTCGATGTTTGTGACGCGCTTGAGAGAGGCGATTACGAGATTGCCGGAGAGATGATGTACCAGACGCATTTCGGTCTCAGCAAGCTCTATGAGGTCAGCTGCGAGGAACTCGATTTCCTCAATAAACTGGCGCGCAAGTGCGATGTGACCGGTTCACGTGTTATGGGCGGGGGCTTCGGTGGATGCACCATCAACCTTGTGAAGGATGACCTCTATGATGGCTTCATCGCCGCGGTCAAGGAGCAGTTCCCTGCCAGGTTCGGCCATGATCCGAAATTCTACGATGTCGTGATCAGCGACGGAGCCAGAAAAGTTGAATAATATTTTTTACTTAATACGACAAAGGGTCGCACGGGATTGTTCCTCTGCGGCCCTTTCAAATGCTGTGGTCGCTCCGGACGGTCATCTTCTGTGTCAGCGCATGCGCTGTGCGAGCGCCGACATATTCACAAAATTAACCGTCTACCTGAAGAAGCGGGCGACCCAGGCGGGGTCGATGCGGGAGAAGCCGGGGGAGGGCTTGACGGTGGGGTTGCGGCGGATGATTCCGGCGCAGTCCTCGTAGACATTGAAGCCGATGCGGAGGCCGTGCATCCGGCCGTCCTTGGGGTAGGAGAACTCGATGTCGTTGTCCGGACCGTCCATGTGATAGAACTTGAACGGCGCGTTCAGCAGTTCCTTGGCGCCGCCTTTCTCAATCATCTCCATTTTAGTGATGTACTTGCTCATCTCAATCACGCAGTCATCAAGGCCGGCGTCGAAGATGTTGACCTTCTCGATCAGTGAGCCGACATCGCCCACGCGGCGGAGCGTGTAACCTTCCAAACTATCGGAAATCTTGTCGAATTGGGCCTCGAGAGCCTTTTCCTGTGACTCCGGCAGCACTCCGTCAGGCATAAGCCAGATCATAAGGCGCTCGCCGGGATCGTGGTAAAGTGTTTGTCCTTGAATGAGATTCGCCTTGCCGCAGTGGGGGCATTCCCACACGAACAGCGAGCCGTCCTTGACTTTCGCTTTCAATTCCGGATTATCTCCGACATTTATTCTGTTCCAAACTTCGATTCCGTGCTTTTCTCCGCAGGCGGAACACGTCGCTGTGACTTTCTCTGGCATATTCATTTATTATAAAAGTTCCCTTGTCGGGCCGGTTTGTTTGCCGCCGCGGCGCGGTAAGCGTTACCCTTATTTGTCAAGCCATTTCCAGACCCTGTACATCAGCGCTCCCCATGCTAGGAACAGGGCCAGGTAGACCCAGAACGGCAGTTTGGCTGCATAATGCGTGCCTTGGGTGTATTTGTCAAACTCGGGGATGTCGGCGTAGTAATATGCTCCCGCCCCGAAATCGAGCGAGTCCTGGAGCCCAAGTCCGTTTGCCATTATGTAAAGGGCGGCAAGAACGGTCGCCCCTATGACGGTCAGGGTAAGAACCTTGACGATTCTTTTGCCTGGGATATTCATTAATCAAGAACAGGGATCGGGAAGAACTTGCCGGAGAGGAGGAACCAGACGGCGAAGAACGTCAGCGCGATGTTGAAAAGCTGGCCTATGATGTAGAGCCAGAGCACCTTGCCGCCCTGCATCTGCTTGATGATCTCCTTGAAGTTCGTGTCCAGTCCGATGCTGGTGAACGCAAGGACGAAAGCCCAGTTCTTGTACTGGTCCAGAACCTTGTTGATGGCTCCGACCTGATCGGCTCCGCAGAGAGGCTGGATCAGGAACGAGGCCACCATCGAGGCGATGAAGAAACCGAGAATGAACTTCGGGAATCTGTACCAGATCTCGCCGGCGCCCACTTTCGCTCCTGTGTTGTCCACCCTTGTGGCGAAGAAGACTGCCACGAAGAAGGCGATGAATCCGATCAGGATGTTCTGGATTGATTTCACAAGCACGGCGGCCTGCTGGGCCTCCGGACCAAGGGCTGTTCCTGCCACAACGACAGCACCGGTTGAGTCAACAGTACCTCCGATGAGAGAGCCGCCCATGATCTGAGACATCCCGCAGGCCTTGATGATCACGGGCTCAAGCACCATCATGATGATTGTGAATATGATGGATATGGACACCGTGATTGAGAGGTCGTTCTTCTTGGCGTTTGATGCCGCTGCTGTGGCGATCGCCGCGCTGGTCCCGCAGACGCTGGTCGCCGTCGCCATCGTGATGACAAGCGGTTTGTTGCCTATTTTCAAGACTCTGGTTCCGAACCACCACATGAACAGAATCACAATCGGGGTCACGATCCAGGCAATTCCGAGGCCGTAGAGACCGAATTTGGCGATGTTGGAGAACAGCACGGAGAATCCCATTATGACAAGGCCGGACTTGATGTAGAACTCGGTCTTGATGGCCGGCTTGAGCCAGTTCGGGACTCCGACCGTGTTGGAGATCAGAAGACCCACCAGAAGCGCCCAGAAAGCCCATTCGAGGTAGCGGTTGAGGGTATATTCAGCGCTTATGAGACGAACAGCCAGAGCTATGACGAACAGTCCGATGATCGCGGGAATATACTTCTTCACGCTTTCGCCCTGAAGCTTGACTCCCACCGTGAACAGCGTTCCGAGAGTGATGAACGTCACGAGGAACTTGCGCCAGAATGCCCAGGCTCCAAGCTGCTCACCCAATGGGACAACCTTTGCCGCGGCTGCTCCGGTGAGATTCTCCCCAAGGGTCCATGTCGCGAATTTGACAGCCGAAAAATCAAATGCTTTCGTCAGGACAGCGATGCAGGCTATGACGATCACTATGCCGCCGATCCAGATTGCCTGCCAGTCCTCCTTTCCCCAAAAAGCCGGGACGGTCTTGCCTTTCTCCATCTGTAGAAAAATTAGTATGATGTTTTACTATTTTGCAAAGATATAACAACCGACGGTTT
>DJOW01000071.1:3040-114683 GCA_002437305.1 Bacteroidales bacterium UBA6428 | reverse complement strand
GAGAAGTTGATTTCTGAATATGTCCATACAGAAAAGACCGTGTGCCTTAATTCTGCTACAGCGTCTATGGAAATGGCTCTTCATGTGCTTGGTGTCGGCCCGGGAGATGAAGTGATTGTCCCTGCTTACACCTACACGGCTTCCGCTTCTGTGGTCGCTCACGTTGGCGCTACTCTTGTCCTGGTGGATTCGCAGAAAGACAATGTCGAGATGGATTACGAGAAACTTGCCGGTGTGATTACAGAACGAACCAAAGTCATTGTACCTGTGGATATTGCTGGAATCTGTGCGGATGTTGACAAGGTTCGTGAAATAGTGACACGCCCTGAAATTATGGCTAAGTTCCACCCTTCCAATGATATTCAGAGAATGATTGGGCGGATCGCCATTTCAAATGACTGCGCGCACTCGTTTGGAGCGTTTCGTCACGGTAGGATGGCTGGAGAGATCGCTGATTTCAGTTCGTTCTCATTCCATGCGGTGAAGAACTTTACTACAGCTGAAGGTGGTGCAATGACCTGGAATCTGCCGTTCGGAAATGAGAAGGTGGAACGTCAGCAGGTATATTGCGGAAGCCCGGTTCCTTTCGTTGAAGGAGAGACATGGAATGAGTTCATATACCGCCTGTCACAGCTTTTCTCACTTCATGGACAGAACAAAGACGCCCTTGCGAAGACCAAACTCGGTGCTTGGGAATATGACATCATCGGTCCATGGTACAAATGCAATATGACCGACATCATGGCCGCTCTTGGATTGGTTCAGTTCGAGCGTTACCCTAAGATGCTTGAAAAGCGCCATGAGATTGTAGGTCTCTACAATGCGGCCATAGACGTTCTCAATTCGGGGCTGGATGCCGATCATCAGGTTGCATATTTGAATCATAGGTCTAGTGATCATTGTTCGTCCCATCATCTATACCTTGTTCGTCTTCAGGGACGTACACGTGAGGAGGCTAACAAGGTGATTGAACAGATGGCCGAACGTGGGATTGCCACCAACGTCCACTACAAGCCACTCCCGATGATGACCGCCTATAAGTCTCTTGGCTTCGACATCGCCAACTTCCCGAATGCCTATCGTCTGTTTGAAAACGAGATCACTCTTCCACTTAACACCAAGATGTCGATGGAGGATGCGGAATATGTCATTGAAAATTTCGTAGACATTGTGAAGAGTCTCTAAACGATGATTACAAAAGAACTGATAGACAGAATTGCCGATTTCATCGAAATGGAGCACCGCTCCTGCTCGATGGATCTCATTACTCCGGAGTACGTCGCCCGCTCCCTCCAAATCGACTATGAGGATGCCGTAGAGGCTTTAGGGGTTCTGAAGAAGTGAGAGGTCGATTTATTTCTCTAGAGTACTTTTGGGTACTATTGCCCTGCAGTTTATCTAGTGTGAGTTTTAGCATTCCGTTATAGCGTATAATAGGTCGCAGGGCTAGTCGAAGCGACCTATTTTATTATGCATGTGTATTAATGTATTAGTATAGTATAATATAATATTGTGAATATTCGTGTGTGATGTACGACGAGGTCCTGGCAAAGTACCGGAGGGGAAGACCCGGCAGTATCTCCACGCATGGATATTCCACAATGATCAGTTGGCACTATAAACTATGGCGCGGTGCCATGAACATGAATGTTGTGGCAAGTGTGTTCTGGACAGGGGTTAATTTGGTGTGCGGGGTGTACAAAAAATTGTTCTTTATTAATAGAATAGGCAAAAGGCTGTAAAAACGTTCGTTATATTGGTTGAAAAGTTGTACTTTTGCAACAAACATAGAGATCGCATTATGATAGACAGTGTCGAGATTAATAATTTCCGTGGGATTCGTCATGGTAAGATTGATGGATTGTCACGGGTGAATCTTTTCTTTGGAAAGAACAACTGCGGCAAGTCGTCGTTGCTTGAGGCGATCTTTCTTGTGTGCGGGCAATCCAACCCTCTTTTGCCGGCTTCCATAAACGCAATGAGAGCCTATAAGCGCTTGGAAGAAAGCGATATTCATTATTTTTTCTATAGAATGGATTCATCGCGGGAGATTCATATTGCGACTTCGGGTTCTCAGGAGCGTCATCTCGCTATTTCCAGTTTTCGTGAGGCTGTAACTGATACAAATAGTGTTTCGACCGAACTTCCTTTTCATTACGGTCTGCGAATGAAATACAATACTAATGAAGGAGAATATTCTTCTGACGTTTTGTATGATGTGGGGGGCTCAAATCAATTAATGCAGACAACGCGTATTGATAACAGATACACGGAAAAACTGAGATGCGTTTACCTCAGCCCTCGTTATGACTCGAATGCTTCCGTAGAGGGACTGCATAATATTATCTTGAATAAAGATGAAGACTTCCTTGTGGAAGCCTTGCGTGTTTTGGAGCCTGACGCAAAGAGTCCGGTTTTTATGGATAACATTATGTTCGTTGATACAGGTTTGCCACAACGCATCCCTATCAACCTAATGGGCGATGGCATCAGAAAGATAGTGTCTTTCCTTACAAGTATCTACCAATGCAAAGGTGGAGTGGTGTTGATCGACGAACTCAGCAATGGGTTCCATTATTCGGTCATGAAGCCTATGTGGGATGTAGTGATCCGGGCAGCCATCAAGAATGATGTCCAAATATTTGCCACGACGCACGATGAGGATTCTATTAAGGGATTTCAGGAGGCTTTGCAGAATGCCAAGGATTACGGTACCGAAGATGTGGCAGCAGCGTTTAAACTTCAGCGAATAGCCGAGGATGAACTGAAATCATACCGATATTCAATAGACCAACTTGGCTATGCCATAGAACAGGAGATAGAGATAAGATAGGAGGGCATGGAATGGTGAACATTTTCATAGAAGCGAAGGATAGGAAGACCCCAGAGGCGGAATTTCTGACAGCCATACTTGACCAAATGGGCGTTCCCTCGGATGTGTACTCTATAAAGCCCACAGACGGTTACCTCAATCTGATGGATTCGGAGAAGGCTGCTGCAAACATCAATGCAATGCGTGTTAATACCGATGTCGGTGAAAAGAATTTGGTGGTGTTCGATGCTGATAGCGACAAGAATAACGGTGGTTATGAGAAACGCAGTGAGCATTTGTTAAGGAAAAGACATGAATTAGGTTTGGACTTTGAATTGTTCCTTTGGCCTGATAACCGCAGTGATGGTGAGGTGGAGGTTCTTATGGAGAGTACCGCACGCAGAGACCTATACCCGGAATTCTTTGACTGCTTCGGTAAGTACGAATGCTGCATTTCACGGCGAAAAGATGATAATGGCAAGCAATTTTATAGTACGCCTAACCGCAAGGGTAAGTTACATACCTATTTCACCTCGCTTCCAATCTCTAAGACGAAGAAGGATAAAGTTGGAAGTGGCGCATGGCAGTGGAACAATCCGGAAATATGGAACCTTGATTCGGACTCGTTGATCCCCATTAAGGAATTTCTTAAAAAACATCTGCTTTAATGGATAATAACAAGTGGACAGCGGAAGCGGTGAGTGATGCCGTTCTGAAGAATAATAATCATCTGGAGATTATTGTCAGTAATTATTTCAGGACTTTTATTGAGCGACTTGAGGAGTACGACATCAAAATTCAGGAAGTTACCAATGTGGGTCAATTGTACCAGATGGTTGTGGAAGGAATAGAAAAACTGGAGTCGATGCGGAAAGAGTTCCTTTCTGTTGTTGAGATGTTCGCTACAAACAAACATCCAATTCTGAAGTCCTATCTGCCTGCCTTTTTTGAAAGATTGCTGAATTTCTATGAGGAACATGGCGTGAACCTATATTCAGGTACAAGCACTGATCTTCTCCGCAATGACCATTATCGCTTCTTCAATCAGTTCTTGTTGATCTCGCTTACCGCTATGCTTGTCGAGAATCACTGTTTTGATGCTTTACAGGCGATACTTCGTTCTAAGTATGTTGTGTATTACAAAGACTATCGTATGGCACGAGAGGTGAATTTCATGCGTTTTCGTGAATATAACTACACTCTAAATGAGTTTTTGAACACAAACAATCCTAAGCGCTTAAGCGTGACAGCGGACTATATGTACAAATATACCAGTGTGGGTTTTGAGAAACTTATCAGGGCCGATATCCTTCTTTATTACATGTCCCTATGGAATTCCTCCAATGATATGTTAGATCCTTTTTGGTACCCTGAATTGAGCGTGTACAACCGCGACCGTTTCATTTTGCCCAATTTGGTGTCTAAGAAATACTTTGACGAGGCCAAAGTTCTGTTTGGTGTGGACACCGTGGGGCAGTTCAAAGACTTGTTGGATAGTACCGATGATAGTTTGCAGCGCAGAGGTTTGTATCGCGTCCCTAAATTGAAAGACGGGCTGATGTACAATGTCGTGGCAACTGAGGCGTGATTCCGTTATTGTTGGTTTGTGATGCTATTGTGCAATAAGGATCTACAATACTTGAGCGGTTCGTGGCGATGCCGCTTTGGAAGATTAGATGTGTAATAATCTGAAATAATGATGCTCAAATGGATTTTTGACCGGGCAGTCGCGCTGCTCGGCCTTTTGTTTTTGTGGCCGGTGCTGGTGGTTGTGGCCATATTGGTGAAGATTAAGATGCCGGGGGGACCGGTGTTCTTTGTGCAGGATAGGGTGGGGAAGGACGGGAGGATATTCAGGTGCCATAAGTTCCGGACGATGAGGGTGAAGCATAATGGGTCATCCGTTTCTGTGGCGGGGGATTCGCGGATCACGCCGCTGGGGGCGGTGCTGCGGCACTACAAGCTTGACGAGCTGCCGGAGCTGTGGGATGTGCTGGTCGGGAACATGAGCTTCGTGGGGCCTAGGCCGGACGTGCCTGGGTATGCGGACAAACTGACCGGGGATGACCGCGATGTGCTGAAGCTGCGTCCGGGAATCACGGGGCCTGCTACCCTGAAGTACCGGCTGGAGGATGAGATGATCTCTGAATATGTCGCCTCGCGTCAGACGGAGGGGGACACTCGTCTGATGCAGGAGATTGCCACTGAATATAATGACACGGTGATCTACCCTGACAAGGTTCACCTGAACTGCTACTATTACCGTCACTACAGCTTCCTCAAGGACATCGAGATGATCTTCGCCACAGTCCTTGGCTTCAAGGTAAAGTTCGCCGGTGAGGAGGTGTGAGAAACGGGGAATATTCATCAAAATCTAAATACTATGTCAGAAGAAAGAAAGACAATTTACCTTTGTCTGGCTCACATGTCAGATGATGGGTGGGAGCAGAAGTATGTCAAGGAGGCGTTTGACACGAATTGGGTTGTGCCGATGGGGCCGAATGTGAATGCTTTCGAGAAGGATCTGGAGGCATTTGTCAATGGTCGTACGGCCCTTCGACAAGGATCGGACGCTGAGCTTGCCGAAGCGGACGGAGCGGATGGAAAGGTTGCTTCGACAGGCTCAGCAACCCAGTTGGACCGTAAAGTGGTGTGCCTCTCGGCTGGAACAGCAGCTGTGCATCTTGCGCTGATCGGGTGCGGAGTGAAGGCTGGGGACGAGGTGCTGGTGCAGAGCTACACCTTCTGCGCGTCGTCGCACCCGATCACCTATCTCGGTGCTAAACCGATCTTCATCGGTTCGGAAGGGGAGACTTGGAATATGGATCCGGAGCTTTTGGAAAAGGCGATAATTGACAGAAAAGAGAAGACTGGCAAGTATCCTAAGGCCATTGTTCCGGTCGCATTGTACGGAATGCCTTATCACATAGACAAGATTCTGGCGATAGCTGAGAAATATGGAATTCCGGTTGTCGAGGATGCTGCCGAGGGGATGGGTTCGCGCTTTAATGGTCAGGTTCTCGGAACATTCGGAAAATACGGAGTCCTGTCATTCAACGGTAACAAGATGATCACGACTTCTGGTGGCGGTGCCCTGATCTGCCGCAATGCCGAGGATGCCAATGAGATCATGTGGTATGCGACGCAGGCGCGCGATGCCTATCCTTACTATCAGCACACGGCCATCGGCTACAACTACCGTATGTCCAATGTCTGTGCGGGAATAGGCCGTGGGCAGATGACGGTGTTGGATGCCCACATCGCCCATCACCGTCATGTGCAGAAATTGTATGAGGAGCTGTTGGCCGATGTTCCGGGTGTGAATATTCATAAGCAGCCGTCTGATCCTCGCTTTGACGCCAATTTCTGGCTTTGCGCCGCCACGCTTGACCCTTCGGTCCGGATCAAGGGCCAGGAGAACGCCTACAAAGAGGTGATAAAGACCGCTGTAGGTGGTGCCGCCGGCGTTATTCATCAGGTGGATTCCGCCACCACAGACTGCCAGCCGAACGAGAATGTCGAGGCCCTGCGTGTCTTCATGCTCGGCAAGAAGATCGAGGCCCGTCCGACATGGAAACCGATGCACAAACAGCCGGTCTATGCGGGCACGCCTGTCTACACCAATGGAGTGGAGGAGTCGCTCTTCAAGGTTGGCTTCTGCCTTCCAGCCGGTCCGTATGTGACGGACGATGACGTGCGCTACATCGTTGACAGCATCAAGGAAGCGATGGTGAAGTAGGCTGATATAGCGGGTTGAGGCCTCGTCAGCATATTCATTCGCTTTGAATTGAACGGAGTCTTCGGACTTCGTTTTTTTGTTTTATATGTGTATTTGTGTTTTAGTGCAGTATTAACATTCGTGCTTCTGGGCGGTTGCCTTAATGTTAGTAATAAAATCTCAACTTGGGCGTGGAGGACAAACTATTGGTATTCAATACACAACAGAGGCATCCTCCTACCCGCCTCAATAGGGAGGATAGATAATCATCTAATTGTGAGTAAGCAATTTAACCGCCACGGGGAGGTTCTCTTCCGTCCAGGCCTCATCGAACTCCAGCCGGGAGGCAAGGTACTTTCTTTGAGCGCTTCTGCGAGGCTTGCAAAGGGCGATAAACAGCTGATCTTCAGCGGTCCGGGACGCGGCCTTACAGTATGGGGATATTTAAAATAAAGTTGCGGTAGGATTTGTTCAGACTGATGCTGCTTCTTCTGTTGCTATGGATATTTAAAATAAAGTTGCGGTAGGATGGCTGAAGCCTCGCGTCCGCATCGTTGTCTAAACAGTGATTGCGTTTCCGCAGATTCCAGAAAATGAGAACCGACACAGTTTTCAGATGTCACTATGTGGAGCAGACTATGTGGAGCAGAATTAATGAACCATCCCGACAATTCCTCACTCAGATGCAGATAGTGCTGAAGTTGGGCGTCTGCCGGGACAGCGGCGGTGCGTCTGGCTCTGATCGGCTGCGGAGTGAAAGGAGCCGGGGGCGAGGTGCCGGAGACTAGGGGGCCGAGGACGGGGTGCCGGAGACTAGGGGCCGAGGGCGAGGTGCCGGAGACGAGAGGCCGAGGGCGAGGGGGCCGGGGACGAGAGACCGGGGACGAGGTGCCGGGGTGGGGTGCCGGAGAAGGCAAGTTTGGCTGATCCGATTATTTGTTTTATTTTTACACAAATATTCTAAGAGCGGTGCCGGTGGCAAGTGGACGCATGGCTAGGGAATATTAAAAGAGAAAACGCATCACCCAATGAATGACTTTATCGCATCCATAATGCTCCTTGGGGCAATGTCTTCATCAGATGGCTATCTGCCGTACTGGATGACAACCAACCGTTACGGATTGATGCCGGAAAGGAACGGGGCTTTGGCGCTGTTCCAGGCAAGCACGCAATTTGATGAGTCTAAGACCATTCAGTACAGGGGAGGGGCATCCTTGGCGGCGAACGCCTACAATAATCCGCTTGACCTTTCATCAAGAACCGTTAACCTCATGGTTGATGAACTCTACGGCTCGCTGAAATGGAAGCCGTTTACCTTGGATGTCGGGATCAAGCACCGTGAGAATGACTTTGTCGGAGCGTCGGAGTTGTTGGGATCACTGTCGGTGACCGGTGGGCATCTTGTCGAAACAGGGAACGCCCGTTCGCTTCCCGGCTATCTTTTAAGTCTGGATCCTGTTGCTGTGCCCTGGACGGGAAAGCATCTGTGGATCTACGGAGCCTACGGTGATTTCGCGACCACCGACGACCGTTATGTAAAGGATGCGCTTGTGCACAGGACCAGGATAGGATTGCGTTTCTCATTGACACAAAGGCTGTCGCTTGATGCTGTGCTTGATCATTATGCCATGTGGGCCGGAAGGCATCCGGAAGAGGCCAGTTATCCGGTCTCGTTTAAGAATTACATAAAGGTGGTGACAGGCGGCAGTGCCGGCGGCGACGGGACGATGAGTGACCGGTTGAACGTCATTGGAGACCAAGGCGGCAGCGAGATCATAAGGATCACGTACAGGGCCGGTGATTGGGTGTTGACTGCCCAGCACGACATTCCTTACGCTGACGGCTCGGGAATGGGGTTCTATAACTTTCCGGACGGAGTCAATACTTTGTCCTTTAGCTTTTTGGATAAGGATAGATGGATAAGTGACGTGGTGTACGAGCATCAATACACGATGTACCAGTCCGGGCCGATAAACGGGGAGGCGTTTGACAAGGACGGTCATTCGATCACACCTCCAGGAGTGTCTACGGTGGGGCTTGACAATTATTTCGGCAACTCGTACTACAGGTCCGGCTGGACCCATTACGGGAGAGTGATCGGCGATCCTTTGTTCTTGCCGAAGGGCGTTCATGGTGGGAAGTGGTCATCGGCATTGGTCAACCTCGGGATCGAGAACAATCGTGTCAAGTCGCATCATCTGGGAATAGGCGGGAAATTGTTCCGCAAACATCCCTATAAGCTGATGCTGACCTACAGTGACAACTATGGGACCTACTCCGCTCCCTACACAGGGGAGTCCCAATACCAGAAGCCTTGGGGGACGGTCAAGGAGACGGGACTCAGGCAGCTCTCGGCGGCCTTTATGGGACAATTCGACGGCATGTTCAAAGTCAAGGGGCTTTCTTTCCTTTATGGACTGTATGCGGACAAGGGACAATTGTACCAGGACTCCGTCGGAGTCACGTTCGGAGTCAGGTATTCGCTGTTGTGATGGTTTGACTAATTACATGGGTGAAGATTTGAATGTTGATGTAAATTGAAAATGCAGATGTTGATAGATTCAAAATTGCTTGATGGCCTGACTGAGGAGGCGCGGAAGTCTCCCAGACTGAGGATGAATTATGATCTGCGGAACTCTCCGCATGACGGTTCCCAGAGGATGTTGAACGCTATGGAGCCGGGGACGGAGATCCCGGTGCACAGGCACACCGGCTCGTCTGAGACAGTGGCGGTGATCCGTGGAGCGATCCGCCAGAATTTCTATGACGAAGATGGAAACATCACGGAATCCGTGATTTATAAGGCGGGCGCTCCGGTCTCGATCTGTGCGGTCCCGTTGGGGACATGGCATAACTCCGAGTCATTGGAGCCCGGCACAATAATCTTCGAGGCGAAGGATGGCGCCTACGAGCCGCTCGGAGAAAAGGATATTTTGAGGCGATAGCGCGCCGGACGGCCTGTCTGGCACACCAATGACAGTGCCAGGTGGCCATTAACCAGAACTGCTTGAAAAATAGTTGAATATGTGGCCTTTTACTAAAAAGCGCACCCTTGGTGACAGTGGAATTTTCAATGGTCTGACGGATTGCCATTCGCACATCCTTCCTGGGGTCGATGACGGAGTCGGGACGATGGAGGAGTCTCTTGCGATTTTGGATCGTTACGAGAGACTGGGGATGAAGTCTGTCTGGCTGACCCCTCACATCATGGAGGATGTCCCCAACAAGACCGGGGACCTGAAGGCGAGATTCGAGGATCTTCGGAAAAACTATAAAGGTGGCCTGACGCTGCACCTTGGCGCCGAGAACATGATTGACAACCTGTTCGAGGAACGTCTCAGGGAAGGGGATCTGCTCGCTGTCGGCGACAGGCGCGACCATCTTCTCGTGGAGACCTCCTACTTCACGCCTCCCTATGGGTTTCATGACATTCTGCAGACGATAAAGTCGAAGGGAATGTTCCCGATCCTTGCCCACCCCGAGAGGTACATCTACATGTCACTGGAGGACTATGAGAGCCTGAAATCGATGGGTATTCTCTTTCAGCTGAATCTTTTCTCTCTTGCCGGGCTTTACGGGAGGCGGGCAAAAAAGGTGGCCGGCGAGTTGCTTCGAAAGGGATTCTATGACTATGCGGGAACAGACATCCACACCATCCGCATCCTTGACGACTGCCTTGAGGCTCCAATCGAGGCCAAAATCCCGGAAGGGTTTAAGGATTTATGATTTATCTGCCGATGGCGTTAAAATTTGAAAGAAAATTTTGAATATGTAGGATTTTTTGTAACTTGTAGCCGTGGTAACACAAAAACTATAAACCGCTACGAGTTATGTCTGAAAAGATACTTCTTCTGGGTGGGGAGGCCTTGACCTTATACACTCGGTTCCACCCTCCCGCCAAAGAGCGCGGGATCCATTACGATTGGCCTTGCAAAGGGAAGGCCGCGGCGTTTGACGCCGTGCCTGAGACCCGTAAATCTTTTCGTGATGTGGCCTATCTCTAGACATTCCATAGATGAAGTCCTGCAAAGACTTGACATCACTGACATCGGGAGAACAACGATCCGTCAATGTGTCAATGTGTCCCATGAGTTGGAATGGATTTCAGGTGAGAAGTTTGTCCACTTGGAGTTCGGAATACCAGGCATGAATGCCTGCAGGACAGGACTTGAAGCCCAGAAGAAAGCCTTGGACAGCGGTGCGGCCTCTGTCTATCCTCCGGCGTGTGGCCTCCGTGAACTGAAGGAGAACGGCTCCCGCTTCATAAAGGCTTTTGTGGGGGTCGACATAGACCCCGAGGGAATCGTGCCGACGGTCGGCTCGATGCAGGGATGTTACAACCTTCTTCTGGAGTGCGTCCAGATGAATCCCGGGAAGGACACTGTGGTCTACCTCGGCCCAGGGTTCCCTTCGCATTACGTACAAGCCAATGTCGTTGGCGCGAAGGCCAGGCTGCTGGACCTTTACGACCACAGAGGCGACAGGTTCCGGGAAAAGCTGGAGGAAGTCTTTGGCGACGGGCATGTCACCGCGATAGTCTATTCGAACCCTAACAACCCTTCGTGGGTATGTCTGACGGAGGAGGAGCTGGCAAGCCTTGGGGAGCTTTGCACCAAATATGATGTGATCGCCCTTGAGGACATGGCGTATCTGTGCATGGATTTCCGCAAGGACCTCTCCATGCCGTTCCTTCCCCCTTTCCAGCCGACGGTCGCCAGGTACACAGAGAACTGCGTGCTGATGATTTCCGCGTCCAAGATATTCAGTTACGCAGGGGAGAGGATAGCTTTGGTCGCCATCTCCGACAAACTCTGCAATCGGGAGTACCCCTCCCTTCGCGAGCGTTACGGATTGGGGCGCTTTGGCGACAATTTTTCTCTGACCTATCTTTATGTGAATTCGTCAGGATGCTCCCATTCGGCGCAGTTCGCCTTTGCGGAGATGCTTGGGGCCGCGGCTGACGGGAAATATGACTTCGTGGGTGAGATGCGGGAGTACGGACGCAGGGCGCGAAGGGCCAGGGAGATGTTCCTGCGTCATGGCTTCCACCTCGTCTATGACAAGGACATAGATGAGGATGTGGGCGATGGCTTTTTCTTCACGATAGGTTACGGGGGGCTGACTGGCAGCCAGTTGCTGCTGAACTTGCTTCGCTGCGGGATCTGCGCGATCACAATGAGCGCGACACGCAGCACGCGCGAGGGCGTCAGGGTTTGTGTGTCCATGCTGAATTCGGAGAAGGACTTCCGGGATTTGGATGAGCGGCTGGGGCTGTTCGCCGGGCTTGGATCTGGAGATGAGTGTCAATCAAGAAAAAGATCATGAAACACGTTAGTGCTGATGAGGCTGTAAAGCTTGTAAAATCAGGTGATTGGGTGTTCTTTCAGGGAAGCACCTCGGTGCCTGTCATAATTCAGGAGGCTCTTTCCCGCAGAGCGGATGAGCTTCGGGGTGTAAACATTGTCTCCGGATTCAACGTCACAAAAGGCCCGGCTCCGTTCTGCAGGCCCGAGTACAAGGATTCGTTCTTCGTGAACAGCGTGTTCCTCTGCTCCGATCAGAGGGAATATGTCGCGCAGGGCTATGGAAGCCTTATTCCCGGATTTCTTGGGGAGATCCCATCGCTTATCCGCCGCCGTGAGATCCCGATTGATGTCGCATGCATCAACTGCTCGCTTCCGGATGAGAACGGCTACTGCAGCTACAACATTTCCGCCGATCTTGCCCTGCCCGCCGTCGAGTCTGCCAGGATCGTGATCGCGCAGGTGAACAAGAGCATCCCGTACCTTTACGGTACCGCGATGATCCATGAGTCAAGGATAACCGCGGCCGTCGAGTGTGATGATCCTCCTGTGGACATGCGTTTCGGCCCTCCGACCGCGATCGAGTCCGCGATAGGCTCCTGCATCGCCGCCGAGATCCCTGACGGGGCCACACTTCAGATCGGGGTCGGCGGCATCCCCAACGCGATTCTGAACGGACTGAAAGACCACAGGCATCTCGGCCTGCACACTGAGGCGATGACCGACGGAGTGTTCAGGCTGATGCAGGCCGGGGTGATCGACAATTCGAGGAAGGTGGTCGAGCCTGGCCGCGGCGTGGCATGCCTTGCGCTTGGATCCCGGCAAATGTACGAGTACCTTGACCACAACAAGGACGTTGTTTTTTACGATGTGGGCTGGACGAATGATCCGCAGCGCATCCGTCAGAATCCCAAGGCAATGGCGATAAACTCCGCCATCGAGGTTGACCTGACCGGCCAGGTCTGCGCGGACAGCATAGGGGAGAAGATCTTCTCCGGTGTCGGCGGCCAGCACGACTTCATGTACGGCGCCGCGCTGTCGGAGGGAGGAAAGACTTTCATCGCGCTTCCGTCCCGCACGGCAAAAGGCCGGGGCAAGATCGTGGCGCGTCTCGCTCCTGGAGCCGGAGTGGTGACGACCCGTTTCCAGACGCAGTACGTTGTCACTGAATATGGCTGTGTCTATCTTCGCGACAAGAACCTCGCCCAGCGTGCGAAGGCCTTGATCTCAATCGCCCATCCGGACGATCGGGAGGCTCTGGAACGCGCCGCCTGCGAGCGCTTCGGTTACTCTTTCATCCGGCTGAAGTAGCGGGATCTGTCTCCGCTGGAGGGATCCGCCGTCCCTCCGGCGGAGACAAAATCCGCTGCCTAAAGGGCTTCAATCGCGCAGTCGCCCGGAGTCTTGATGTTCTTGTCGATTATGATTTCGCCTACCGAGCCGTAACGGATGAAGCCGGTGCGTGGATTCTTGATTGAGGGAACATGCCCCTTGACGGTGGCGCGGACAGAGGAATATTCAAAGGCAAGGTCCGCGTCCGCGCCCATCGTGCAGTCTTCCAGGACAAGGTCGTCGCAGTAGCACAGGGGCTGGGTCTCGGTGATGTGGCAACGCACCAGGCGAAGGTTTTTCGAGTACCAGGCAAGGTATTCTCCGTTGATGACGGAGTCGATGACCGTGACGTTCTCCGATTCCCAAAAAGAATCCTTGGAGTTCAGGATGCAGTTCCGGATCTCGACGTTTCTGGCGTACTGGAAGCTGTAGTTGCCGTTCAGCTTGACGTTGGTCAGCCTGACGTTCCCGCAGTGCATGAAGACATAGTCGGCCCTGTCGATCACGCAGTCCTCCACATCGATGTTCCGGCAGTCCCAGAATGTCTCGGTTCCTCCCATGATCTGGACGTTCCTCAGTTTGATCCCGTCCATCCTGCGGAAAGTCTTGGGCGCGTCGATGATCGTGCCGCTGATCTCGCAGTTCCTGGAATACCACAGCCCGGAACGTGCTCCCGCCGTCAGGATGCTGTCCCTGATGACGAATCCGTCACATTCCCAGAACGGGTACTTCCCTTCGAACTGGCAGCGGACGGCCGTTATGTCGCTGGTCTCCTTCAAGGCCGATTCGCCGGCGTGGATCTTGACATTCTCTAGATAAAGGCCGTGTCTGCAGTAAAGCGGTCTTTCTCCGCCGAACTCCTGATTGATGATCTTTTCCATATTCTCAAGTGATCTTTAGTTTCATCCATTTCTCGCCGCGAAGCCTCCACCAGAAGAGCAGGCCACGGACATTCAGCTCAACGCACATGGCTATCCAGTAGCCGGTGAGTCCCAGCCTAGGGGTCAAAATCAGTGCCAGTCCGATGCGGATCACCCACATGCTCCCAAAGTTCATCACGCTTGGAACGAGGGTGTCGCCTCCGCCCACGCACGAGCCGTAGCCAGCTATCGAGAACGCATACAGAGTCTCGGCGAACGCCTCGATCCTCAGCACCTTGGCGCCAAGGTCGATGACATCCGGATCCGAACTCAGAAGCATCATCAGGTCGGTCGCGAAGATGAACATGAATGCTCCCAATAATGTCATGATTCCAGCGGCCATCAACATGGTGATCTGCGAGAAACGCTTGGCCACATCCCGACGTTTGGCTCCGAGGCTCTGGCCGACAAGTGTGGTGGCGGCCTCCTCGATTCCGTAGCCTGGCATGTAGCAGAAACTTTCCGCAATGATGGCCAGCGAGTTCGCCGCGATTGAAATCGGGCCGAGAGGGGCCACGATGATGGTGCTCATGATGTGCGATCCCCTCATGATGATGTTTTGGAGCCACATAGGAGCGGTGATGCCCCAGGCGTTGCGCACAGTTTTGGACCGTGGCATGAATGAACCGCTTTCTCCCTTGATGCTCAGTTCTTTGGAACGCCGCAGGACGTACCAAAGAACAAAGACCGAAGTCACCAGCTCGGATGCTCCGGTCCCGAGGGCCGCCCCGGCCACTCCCATGTCGCAGGCGTAAATGAATATGTAGTTGAACACCACGTCAAGGACGCACATCCCCGTGTACATAAGGCTGGGAATCTTCATGTTGCCGCTGGCCTGCAGCATCGCGCTCGCGGCCCATCCGACCGCTCCGACCGGAATGAACGCTGAATAGATGAGAAAATACTCCGAGGCGTCCCCGGTTATCTCAGGGGTTCCTCCGAGCCAGCGGGGGAGCGGCCCGCTGATCGAGATTCCGATGGCGGCCAGAACGAGACCTATCAGGAAGACGGTTGACAGCCCTTGGCGCATCACTTCCCTCGCTCCCTTGAAATTCCCGGCTCCGCAGAGGTGGGCTACCTGCACGGAGAAGCCGGAGCTGGTTCCGGACGTGAAGCCGCCCATGATCCAGGTGGTTGTCGCTATCAAGCCGATGGACGCCGACTGATTGGCGCCCAGATGTCCGACCATCCCGGCGTCGATGTACTGCATGAGGACGGACGAGAACTGCGCGGCTATGGCCGGAAGGCTAAGCAGAATCGTGAGCCGGATCTGCTGTCCGAGGGTCATCGGTTGCCCCTTCCGGATCATTCCGAGGAGTATGTCTTTCTGTACGGAGGCCATAAACTATGCAAAGATATTCACTAAATGGCATTTCACCAAGTTTATTCCGCACTGCTGCATCGCACTTCATTGTGGATTCTGCGGCTGCTTATTGATTGGGCATATTCATGAATTTGTCAAATAATTTGTGTAGGTTTGCATTATGAAAGTTGCTGTGATCGGGGCCGGGGCTGCGGGATGTTTCTGCGCCATTGAATTGAAACGGAGGCTTCCTTCCGCTTCTGTTGATGTGTTTGAGGTGGGCCCCAAGGCTTTGGCCAAAGTGGCAATAACCGGAGGAGGGCGGTGCAACTTGACCAATTCCTTTGAAGGAATATCCTCTCTGTCAGAGGCTTATCCTCGCGGGGACAAGTTGATGAAGCGTCTTTTCCGCTCTTTTGACAACAACGACACCTGGCGTTGGTTCGAGAATGAGGGCGTTCGGCTTGTCCTTCAGAGTGACCATTGCGTTTTTCCCGCTTCACAGAACGCGATGGAGATTGTTAATACTCTGCTCGCCAGGATGCGTCAGGAAGGAGCCGTGCTCCACACAAGACATAAAGTCACAAGAATATTCCCACGCCCAGAAGGCGGCTACACGCTTTCTACTGAATTTTCTGGAAGACAGTCGCTTCGACAGGCTCAGCGACCAGTTTGTTCAGCCCCTGCGCCAGTAAAATCGGTCCCTGAGCCAGCCGAATGGCCGACGCTCCCAAATTCTCAACGACAGCATAGACTCGATCATTCCGCCGACATCGTGATTGTCACCACCGGCGGCAGCCCGAAACTCTCAGGCTTAGGTTTCCTGGACCCCCTGAATCTGGAAATCATTCCTCCTGTCCCGTCACTTTTCACCTTCAACCTTCCCGGCAGTCCCGTCCGAGAGTTGATGGGCACCGTGGTCGAGAATGCCGGCGCATCCCTGGCCGGGACGAAATTCAAGGCCAACGGGCCTCTTCTTATCACCCATTGGGGAATGAGCGGCCCGGCAATCTTGAAACTCTCTTCTTATGCGGCCTGCTATCTTGCTGACAATGAATATTCTGCCAATCTTTCCGTGAATTGGTTAGGGGAGGTGGGCGAGCTTGATGCCAGAAGCGGAATCCAGTCACTGTCCAATGCCAATCCACAGAAATTAATACTCAACACACATCCGCCAGAATTGCCTTCGAGACTTTGGCGCTACCTGATTTCCAAGTGCGGCATCCGGGACGATGCCCGCTGGGCCGAACTTGGCTCAAAAGGAATGAACCGCCTTGTGAACACTTTGACCAACGATGGGTACCAGGTCCGAGGAAAGAGCCGCTTCAAGGAGGAGTTCGTCACCTGCGGAGGTGTCGCCTTGTCCAACATCAACCTCAGCACACTTGAATGCAAGACTCATCCGGGACTCTATTTCGCAGGCGAAGTCCTTGATGTCGATGCGATTACTGGAGGATTTAATCTGCAAGCAGCGTGGTCAATGGGCTATGTCATCGCCCAGTCCATCGCTGCAAAATAATGGTTGGCCGCTGAGTTTGTCAAAACGTGCCAACCATATTGGTGAACCAATGATGCACAGGTCACTTCGACAAGTTTAGTCACTTCGACAAGCTCAGAGACCTGTGCTCAATTTGCAATTCTTGCGGAAGGTTATTCAGAATATTCCGCGAAATCTGATTTCGATGCTCCGCAGACCGGACATTTCCAGTCCTTCGGGATGTCCTTGAACGGGGTTCCGGGCTTTATGCCACCGTCCGGATCGCCTTCCGCCGGATCATAGATCCAGCCGCAGCGCAGGCATTCGTACTTTTTTGAGTCACTTGCCATAACAGTTATAGTTTTAGTGCAACATCATGGTGCGCCACCGCAGCGCGCCAACACCGGAACACTGCAATAACTATTCCATCAATTTCTTGTATTTGAATCTCTTAGGCTCAGTGTTGCCGAGGCGTGCCTTGCGGTTCTCCTCGTACTCGGCGTAGTTGCCCTCGAAGAACACCACATTGGAGTCTCCCTCGTAGGCGAGGATGTGTGTGGCGATCCTGTCCAGGAACCAGCGGTCGTGGCTTATGACGACGGCGCAACCGGCGAAGTTCTCAAGACCGTCCTCCAGGGCGCGGATCGTGTTTACGTCCACATCGTTCGTAGGCTCGTCCAGAAGCAGCACATTGCCCTCGTCCTTGAGGGTCAGCGCAAGGTGGAGCCTGTTTCTTTCTCCGCCTGAAAGCACTCCACAGAGTTTCTCCTGGTCAGAGCCGCTGAAATTGAAGCGTGAGACCCAGGCTCTGGCGTTGATGTCCTTGTTGCCGAGCCTCACCCACTCGGAGTTCCCGGCAATGGTCTCGAACACTGTCTTGTCCGGGTCGATGCTCTTGTGCTGCTGGTCCACATAGGAGATCCTCACTGTCTCCCCTGTGTCGATCGATCCTGTGTCAGGTTTCTCGGTGCCCATGATGAGTCTGAACAAGGTTGTCTTTCCTGCTCCGTTAGGACCGATCACACCGACAATTCCGGCAGGCGGAAGGGCGAATGAGAGGTGCTCGAAGAGAACCTTGTCCCCGTAGGCCTTGGACACGTCCTTGAACTCGATGACCTTGTTGCCTAGGCGCGGTCCGTTCGGAATGTATATTTCCAGATTGGCCTCCTTCTCCTTTGAGTCCGCCGAAGCAAGCTTCTCGTAGGCCCCGAGGCGGGCCTTCTGCTTGGCCTGACGTGCCTTGGGAGCCATGCGCACCCATTCCAACTCGTGCTGGAGGGTCTTGCGCCTCTTGCTCTCCTGTTTCTCCTCCATCTCAAGCCTCTTGGTCTTCTGCTCCAGCCAAGAGCTGTAGTTGCCCTTCCACGGGATGCCCTCGCCTCTGTCAAGCTCAAGGATCCAGCCGGCAACGTTGTCGAGGAAGTAACGGTCGTGGGTCACTGCGATGACCGTGCCTTTGTACTGGCGCAGGTGCGCCTCCAGCCACTGGATGCTCTCTGTGTCAAGGTGGTTGGTCGGCTCGTCCAGCAGAAGCACGTCGGGCTCGCGGAGAAGGAGCCTGCAAAGAGCGACACGGCGACGCTCGCCTCCGGAAAGAGTTGAGATCCGGGCGTCGGGCGGTGGACAGTTCAACGCGTCCATCGCCCTTTCCAGCTTAGCGTCGATCTCCCAGCCGCCAAGATGCTCGATTTTTTCGGAGAGTTCGCCCTGACGCTCTATGAGCGCGTTCATCCGGTCGTCGTCCATCGGCTCCATGAACTTGAGGGAAATCTCGTTATATTCATTGAGCACATCCATGACCTCCTGCACCCCCTCCTGCACGACCTCCAGGACGGTCTTGTCCGGATCCATCTGAGGCTCCTGCTCAAGGTAGCCCACAGAATAGCCCGGCGCCCAGACCACCTCGCCACGGTAGGATTTCTCCACACCGGCGATGATCTTCATCAGGGTCGACTTGCCGGAGCCGTTCAGACCGATGATGCCGATCTTCGCTCCGTAGAAGAATGAAAGGTAGATGTCTTTAAGAATAACCTTGTTGTTGTGCGGGAGAACCTTTCCCACACCGTTCATTGAGAAAATTATCTTTTCGTCCGCCATTTTGTCGGTAGATGTTTTAATTGTTGTCTTATTAATATATTCAAATAATATATTCAATGTCTTTCCCGCCGCCGTTTCCAAAAAGCGCCGGTGCTTTCCGCCGGCCGGAGAAAATGTCAATAGCTTCCCCCGCCGATGAACCCTCGGATCAGCGATGTCGGAGGAATCTCCTTGTCCGAGACCGGCACGAAATAGTGCAGGAACTTAAGCAGCCTGTGGGCCTCGCTGTACTCCGGGCAGTTCTTAGGCACTGTGGCCAGAATCCTCTCCGCATGGGTGCGCAGCACGGCAAACTCCACGAGGTAGGCCGAGTTGAACAGCACATCGGCGTTTTCCTGGAACGGGTAGATCCATTTGACCTCGGCCCTGCGCACATTAGGCCAGTTCGAGATAGACTCACGAGCCGTGAACGCTCCTTTGAGATAGTCCCTCACAATTCTTCTAAGCAGGCGGTTGTCGCTTGTCGGGATGCAGTTGTGGCAGTCCAGAGAGATGGAGGTGATGGTGTTTATGAATATCCTGAATTTCTCCCTGTCAGGAACCTTTTCCGTAAGGCGAGGGTTGAGGGCGTGCAGGCCTTCGATCAGCAGCACAGACCTTTCTCCCAGTTTGAGATTCTTGCCGTTGAATTCGCGGCGTCCTGTGACGAAGTTATATTCTGGGACTTCAACCTCCTCTCCGTCAAGCAGTTTGACAAGGTCTTTCTGGAGATATTCATGATCCACAGTGTCGAAGTTGTCGAAGTCGTAGCTTCCGTCCGGGAGCTTCGGGGTGTCGGCGCGGTTGACGAAGTAGTCATCGGTTGAGAACGAGATCGGGTGCAGGCCGCAGGCTTTCAGCTGGACGCTGAGCCTTTTGCAGACCGTGCTCTTTCCGCTGCTGCTCGGCCCCGTGATCAGAACAAGCTTCACCGGATTCTCCGGGTCGTTGTGCCGCCTCTCGATCTCCTCGGCGATCTGGACTATTTTCTTCTCTTGCAGCGCCTCGGAAATCTGGATGAGGTCAGAGGCGTTGCCTTTGAGAATGGATTCGTTGACATCCCCGACATTGGAAAGCCCCATGATCCAGTTCCATTTGTGGGCCTCGGCGAACACCTCGAATGTCTTTGGCTGCTCGTGGAGCGGAGCAAGGTCATCGGGATGGTGGCGGTCAGGGACACGCAGCAATATTCCTCCGTGGCTGAGCCTCACCCCGAATGTCTTGAGGTAGCCTGTGCTCGGGACGAGCTCATCATAGTAGTAGTCAGTCACATCGCCAAGCGAGTAGCAGGTGATGTAGACCTCGCCGCACGTCTCGAGCAGCTTCACCTTGTCGAGGTCTCCTGATTCCTTGAATATCCTGATGGCCTCCGCGATCTGGATTTCCTTGCGTCTGAAAGGTATATTCTCTTCGACTATTTCCCTCATTCTGACCTCTATGGCCTCAACGTCCTCCTCCGCCAGGACCGTTCCGTCATTCTTGTAAACCGAGCAGAAATAGCCTTTTGAGATAGGCCTTCGGATTGTCATCCTGCTTTCCGGAAACAGATCCTTGGTCGCCTTGTAGAGAAGAAAGCAGAGCGAGCGGCTGTAGAAATTGCGTCCGGTGTAGGAGCGGTAGTCCATAAACTCCACGTCTCTGTTGTGGAAGACCCTGAACCTTAACCCTTCCGCCACATTGTTCACTTTCGCCGCCAGTATGTCGTAGGGTTTGTCGAACTCGAACGCGGGCGCGATGTCCTGCAGGGTGGTGCCTTCAAGGAACTCCTTGTAGGTCCCGGTGTTCTTGCAATAAATTCTTACCATAAGCCAAAAATTGATCCGCTTAAGAGCAAAGGTACGAACAAAATTCCTCTCTGGCAAAAGCGTTTCCCGGAATGTAGCCCCGGGGTCTAGACCGGCCGATGTCCGCCCTGCTTCCGCGCTCCGGCTCTTTGTGCGGGGACGCTCACTGTTTTTTTTTGATATTTTCTGTTTTTTTCTCCCCCTTTGAGCCGGAATTGCGCGGAAAATGTTAAATTTGTGGAGTTTTGGAAATAATCAACAGGTAGAAATAATGAAAAATGCAATCGTTTTCGCGGCAGCCATGCTGCTCTCTGTAGGAGCTCCCGCTCAGACAGACCTGAATCTCAAAAGAGTCGGTGACGTGTTTGAGCCCCTCCCGGCGGGAAGCGTGACATTCAACGGCTACTTCGCGGATGACATTCAGAATTCGATCGACCACTGGGTCTACGGAGTGATGCCCTACGACAAGGTCATCGACTACTTCATCAAGGGACGGGAGAAATTCGCCCTCGGCGAGATGCCTGGCAAATGCATCCGCACAAACGCGCTGCTTTACCGCTACAATCAGGATCCAAAGCTCAAGGCTTTGACCAAGGATTTGGTCTACAAGCTGATGGCCACGGAAAAGAGCAACGGCAGCATCAGCTGCACCCCCGTTGAGGATCAGCCGGGAGACCGCGATGGTGACATCTGGGAGCGCAAGTATGTCATGCTCGGCCTGCTTCAGTACTACACTGACGTCGAGCAGGATCCGAGGGTCCTTGCCGCTTTGGAAAAGGAGGCGGTGAGCGTGATTGACCAGGTTGGCCCCGCCCCGAAGAAGGGCATAAACGAATTGGGGTGGAGCTCCACCAAGATCGAATCCTCCTCAATCCTTGAGCCGATGATGAGACTCTACTTCTTGACCGGCAAGAAGGACTATCTTGATTTCGCCGACTACATCGTCAGGACCGGAGCGTCCAGAGGGAGCAACATCTTCCAGCAGGTCCTCGACGGCGAGCATTTGTACAATGTCGGCAAGCCGTATCCGAAGGCGTACGAGATGACCTCGGTTTTCGAGGGGCTGGCCGAGTACTACCGCGCGACCGGCGACCCAAGGTGGAAGGCATGTCTGGATAATTTTTTCAAGGACGCTGTCGAGAACGAGATCACGATTGTCGGCAACGCCGGCTCCGACGTTTACTGGCCAAGGCTCTACGGCGAGGGATGGAGCAACACCGCGGTGGAGCAGACCAATCCGGACATCAAGAGGATGATGGAGACCTGCGTGGGTGTGACCTGGATGAAGTACTGCTCGCAGTACCTTCGTCTGACCGGCGACCCGACCGCTGTTGACTACATCGAGAAATATGCCTACAACGGCCTTCTGGGGGCGATGAAGCCGGACGGAAAGAGCTTCAGCTACGTGAACCTCCTGAACGGGGTCAAGGTGACAAACAGCGGCTGGGGAACAAGCATTGACGGACAGCCTGTCACCTGCTGCAACCTCAGCGGCCCTTGCGGACTTTCATACCTCCCTTACATCGCCGCGATGCAGTCCAAAGATGGCCCGGTCATCAACCTCTACAACGCCGGAACCGTGACCGCCAGGACGGCGAAAGGCAACGAGGTGAAGCTTGGAATCGTCACTGAATATCCCCGTGCGAACGAGGTGCGGATCTCTGTCGATCCTGCCGTGAAGGAAAAGTTCACCGTCAAGCTGCGCATCCCTTATTGGAGCGCGAACACCTATGTCGAGGTGAACGGGAAGTATGTCGGTCAGGCCGAGGCCGGTAAGTATCTCAATCTTGAGCGTGGATGGAAGTCCGGCGACAGCATTTACATCATTTTCGACATGCGTGCGAAACTCATCAAGGCTTCCGACAAGGGTCGCAACCCTGAGGGAAAGTACTTCCAGGCAGTGCAGTGGGGACCTCTTGTCCTGGCCCGTGACGAGAACATCGACCCGGACTACAACAAGCCGGTTCAGGTAGTGGCAGACCCGGACGGCGAAGTCAAAGTGAAGGTCGTCGATCCAGAACGTGCCGGCACCAGAATGCAGTTTCTTGTCCCTACCACGGATGGCGACATCAAGATGGTTGACTACTCCTCCGTTGACTGCTGGAAAGGCAAGCACATCCAGACCTGGCTTCCGATGATCCGGTAGCTCGGACATCAAGGGAAGCCACATCTGTAAAGGATGAAGAACTTTGGGTCTCAGGCTTGATTAGATTTATCGAAAGATTACGTTCGTGTTTTCAGTAAAAAATAACTATTGCGGATTTATATATTGTTTCAATGCATTGACGTATTCTTCAAAAGCGTTGCGGCCTTTTTCTGTGACTCTGCAGACTGTGCGTGTTTTCTTGCCGGCAAAGCCTTTCTCCACTGAGACATATCCGGCGGCAGAGAGTTTGTCGAGCTGCACACTCAGATTCCCTGCTGTCGACTCGGTTTTCTTTCTAAGATAGACGAAATCGGCTTCCTCCACATTCATGAGAATCGACATTACGCCCAGTCTCAACTGAGAGTGCAGTAATGGATTCAGTTCTTTCATCGGATGGATTTTGCTTTATGATTGAGAATGTGGCCGGGGAGAATCATCATTGCGGCAAATGCAACTATGAATATCGGCATGAACCATGAGACGACAAGAGGCACATCGGCGGCGATGCAGCAAGTTGTGAATATGCCTGCGCAAAGCCCGATCGCGCCTCCGCAAATGAGACTTTTCTCGCGAATCACCAATCCTTGCATTATCTCACCCATCGGCACTATGACAAGTGCGAAAGCAAAGAATGCCGTCCAGGCATGCTTACCTCCAATCAGCAGGAATCCGAGGCAGAAGGCAGTGGTGGCGATAGCGCTCAAGCCAACCGCGGTCCATATTTGTGAGATGAGTTTGTCGCTATAGCTTTTCACGCCGGTCCTGGCTTGTCCCTTCCTGGCCATAATCGGTGTGGCTATGCCGCCGATTATCCAGATCAAGAACCACAGCCAGTTGACTGTCTGGTTGTGAGTGGTAATGAGAAGCACCCATACCAATAGGGTGATTACAACCACGAGGTATCCCCACATAAGGAGAATATTGCCGCTGCCTTTGGCGAGGCGGTCTTTGGTTCGCGAAATCATCGAGGTGATGATTTCAATGCTTTCCTGTTCGGAGATTTTTCTTTCTTCCATGACTGAGAACGTTTATAAGTTTAACAAATCGGTTTATGCAATAAACCATCATTTGAAAGAAAAGAGCAAACTCGCGCGATGCCGCTCTTGATCTTTACGACCGCAAAGTTAAACCAGTTTATGATATAAACCAAATTTTTCGGCATCTTTTTTTTAAAATTGCACTTCCTTGGTTATATTACTGTATTTTAATAACATATCCAATCAGCGAAATATGAAGGCCATCAAGGAACTACCATGATTCGGGAGTATTTTGGTTTGTCCTATTGTTAAGGGAACTATTTTCTTGATATTCGCAACTAACTTTGAAAAAGGGGCCTGTTCTGCTGAGGCCCTTGGGCCATTCTTTCTTATTTTTTCCGGCCTCCAATCCTTCGAACAGCTCCTTGTCTCCAGCGAAATAGTTGTGGATGGTGGAGGAGAGCAGAGACTTTCCGAAGCGCCGCTGCCGGATCACTCCGGCAACGGCCTCTTCGTAAATCTGTTGTGAAGTCAGTAGGTCCTGGCAAGGCTGTAGTCATCCCTGCCTCCGCGGAGAATCATTGCGATTGAGTCGATGGCTTTGCCGTCACGATAGACTATCATGTTCAGTTGGCCCTTGCAGCTGCCCCATGAATATTCCGAATCACCGATCGTGTAGGTGAGAGGGTTTTCCGGAGTGCTGAATTTGCAGGAGTAGCCATCCCGCTCACGTCTCTCACCTTTGACGGTGACTTTCCAGCTGTGGAAATGAGCGTAGTCGCCCGGCAGCATTCTTGCCGTGATCGTGTAGTCGGTAGGGTAGGATTCGTCACCGAGGAACCAATATTCCAGTCCCTTGTTGGAGATTACCCAGGTGCTGTCCTCCGCCGCTTTCTCGATCTTGACGCCAGGCATCCTGTAGGATGGGTCAAGAGGCTCCATTACCGAGGTTCTGGCCTGGATGCTGGGTTTTACTTCTAAGGTTTTGTATTCCAAAATCTTAAGGTTGTCTACAATCAGGTTGTCGGCGATGCACATCATGTACGGGCCGATTGAATAGGTCACATTGCCATCGCTGCCTGCAAAATCTGTTTGAGCCTTGCTGCATGATGAGACTGCGATGATTGTCGCTGCGGCAACCGCCGCGAATGTTAAAATCTTTTTCATGACATTCAAGTTTAGAATCTGTAACCTAATCCTCCTCTGACTCCGCCCATTCTGGTGCCGAACACAATCTCAAGCGTCGTGTAGATTTTATGGTTCATCCATTGGAAGCCCAGCGGAATGCACTCTACCGCCGGTACAATCTTGGAGTAGGATTCCCCGCAGTCTTTCCCGACCCATACGGCGGCTCCGGCCCCGACACCGGCATACATCCTGAAAATCTGCCTGTTGACGAATGTGAACTTGGCCTGACCAAGGAGCGACATGTCATTCAGGGTCTTATCGCCGATCTTATTGTTGCCCCTGGGGTCGAACACATTAGCCCATGCCTTTGCGTAGCCCGCGCTGGCTCCGACCTTAAGCCATTTAGTAAGGTAGACGTTGAAGTCGGCTGTGTAGAATGCCGAGAACCCAGGATCTCCTGTGTAGCGCCCGTAAATGTCACTGAGGTCTCTGTGGAACCAATGGTGTTCCGGAAACTCATCGCTGCAATAAGCCATCTGCACAGCTCCGACCATCAGGTTGGCCTCGTACCTGTACCCATTGACTTCTCCAGAGGAAGTCTGCGCGTCGGCCGGCAGGGCTTGGCCTAAAAGTGTCATTCCTGCGGCAATCAGCGCTTTAAAAACAGTTTTCATAATATTGTTGGTTTAAATGGTTTCTTTGGTTTCGGTCGCTGAGCTTGCCGAAGAGACCGGAGGTTTATCTGTAATATTCAGGGTAATGAGTCAGGTCCTTGGTCGAGCCGTCACGTAGGCGGATGTAGGAATCAAGCTTCCTTTTGCCTTCGTGGAGAACGATTACCCTGCTTCCGTTCATCCCGATGTTGTTGTAGACCGTGGCGGCTCCGCTGTAGCGCCCGTATGCCAGCATGATGCCGTAGTAGCCCACCGAGAAGTCGTTGTCGTGGTCATGCCCGCAGAAGACGGCCATCACGTCTCCGCATTCAAGCATCTTGCAGAAAAGCCCTGAATTGAAATGGGATGAGCAGATTGTCTCGCGATGGGTCCCGTAGGCCTTGAAACTAGAATCATCTTTGAAGGCGTAGGAATATTCAGGTAAAGGAATATGCATGAAAGCAACTGAAGGAAGCGGATTGCCACCGTGTGCGCCTGTGATTCCCGCGCTTGCCTTTCCGTACCATTCGACTTGGTCGGAATGGACGTAGTCATAGTCGTAATTCTTTGTGGCTTTCTTTGAAAGGGGAGACTCGCTTCCGGAATCGAAGCACCAGATCACCGATGCGGTGGTGTCGGCGGAATGCGACTTTATTTCCAAGAAACAGTTGCCTTCTCCGTGCAGTCCTGGCGTGTCGTAGGTCACGCAGAGCCGGTGCGACATCGCCTCTTCTAACAGTGAAGCGTTCGTCTGGTCGAATTCCTTGTCGTGGTTGCCGAAAATGACTCCGTATGGGACACCGAATTTGTCGAGGGTGTCAAGGAGAGCCTTGTAATTGCCAAGGGCAGGCGGGGCGTAGACTTGATCGCCGGTCAGCATGATAAGATCAGGCCTTTCTCCGGTCACAGCGCTCCTTATGTTCTCCCAGACAAGCGGGGTCGTGGCGTTTGACGGGATCAGATGAGTGTCCGTGAACTGGAGAATTTTGAATTCTCCGTTGCCTCTAAACTTGAGCACGGGTTTGACTGGTTTTCGTGCCGTTGCCGAAAGGCAGACTGTCACTAGCATGATAACAGAAAGAATCTTCTTGAAACTCATGGTTTTATTTGTCTATAGTTTGTCCTATAATTCTGACAGGTCCCAAAAGACCGGCCGGAAGCAGTGGCTCCTCTGGCTTGAAGAACTCCATCTGGGTGTAGGTGACCTTCTCCGTCGCTCCCGGCTGGACATCTCCGACGAGGCGGTTGTGCCACATGTTGACGACCTTGACCTCAATGGTGTTGTCGCCGCTCCTCAAGGCCTTGGTGATGTCAACCTTGAACGGGGCGTTCCAAATCACACCCAGATTCTTGCCGTTCAAGGTCACTTCCGCCAAGTCTTTCACTTCCCCTAAATCCAGAATGACTGAATCCTTGCTCCGAATTTCCTTCTTTTTTAGCTTGAAAGTGTTTGAATATGTCGCCTCTCCGGAGAAGTACTTGATTCCCGGCTCGGAACTCTCGGTCAAAGACGCAAGTTGATCGAAGGTCGCGCTTTCAGGCGCTCCGCGCCCTTGCTGGAACCTTACTGACCATGGGGTGCTGATCTCGACCAGAGTCTCTGAGGAGGTCTGCGGAAGTTCGACCTTGGCGACATCAGTGTCATCGGTGAACATCACGAAGACTGACTGATGCTGGGTCAGGGTCATCCTTACATTCGTCCTGCCGTCCGCGAACTCATAGCCGGCCGGTTCCGTGGAAGCATCCTCGGCGTGCCAGATGACAGGTTTCCTGCCTGTTGTCCTGAATGTGGCCGTGAAGTCTCTCGTGTCCTTGGAAAGGTTTGCCACCCAGTAGATCTCACCATCTGGAAGGCTTCTGTGGACGAATTTGACATCCTTGCCGTTTCCGGACCGGATGCTGAAGTCCGGTTGGAGAGCAAGGCCTGCCAGTACTTTTTCCGCAGGAATCCCGGCGGTTACGTTCTTGCGTCCGGAGTTCCAGATGTCGCTCACAAGAGCCTTGAACTCTTCCTCCGTGCCGGTGTTGCTTGCGAGTTTCTGTGGCCTGGCTCCGCAGATTGTGATCCCTGCGTCAGCGAACTCCTTGATTTTGCGCAGGATGTCGATCGACATGTGCTTGACGTTGGCGTCAAGCATCAGGACTTTGTACCTCATTCCGCTCGGCACGGTCAGTTCTCCATTCCCGGCCTTGGCAAGGTCGCGGATGACGGACGGGCTGAAATAGTCGTAATTGTAGCCGTAAGGAAGCGCGGGAACCTTCTTGAGCATGATTCCGGTGGCGTTGTTGTCCTCCCCGTAGTAGTACGCCACATCGGCCACGAAACGTCCTTGCTGTAGAAGGTGACAGCTGCGTGAGAGGTAATCCGTCCAAGCCTTGGCCTGGCCGGCCCAGGTCTGGTGACGGTCGAACCACTGGCCGTATTTTCCAAGGCTGAGTCCCGGAACCTTGTCATCAACCGGCTGGTGAGGGGAGGTGTGGACCACGAACCGGTTGAGTCCGGCTGCCATAGCCGCGTCGGCTGTCGGCTTAAGCACGGCAGGGGAGAAGACCCACGCACCGTCCCGGAAACCGTCCGTGGTGAAGGATTCGGCGGCGGCGATGTTCTGGCCGTAGATGTGCGCCACGGAGGCGGACTCGCGCACGTCGGACTCGAAGCGTGGATTGAATATGCTGCCCTTCTTGTAGTCCATCCAGAACGCGGACATCGGAATCTCGGCGTGCCGTTTGCAGTCCATCCCGTCGGTGAGGTTGGCGCGGTAGTTCTCATGGCTCTCTGTGTATCTCTTCATTCCGTAGGGCCTGAGGATCTCGTTCTGAAGGTCATAGTGGTATTCAGTCATCATGTCTCCGATCGTCCTTCTCCAGTCGAAAAGAAACCTTTCGGTCTCTTCGGTGCTGTTCAGAACCATTCCTGTCAGAGCCGGCATCCATCTGAGAAGATCATAGCCCCTGCGTGCCTTGAACTCAGCGAACATATTCCCTGTCCATGTCTGCGCTCCGGCCTCGTAACTGTCCGTGAGGAGGTACTCGATGCCGCCCTTGCCGAGCCTTCCGCCGGACGCGTCAACGTAGGTCTGGAGATAGCTGCGGAAATATTCAGTGATCGCCTTGGGGTCGAGTTTGTCCACCTCAAGCCCCGTGGCTTCAGGAGAGGCCGGGTGGTTGGTCTTGCCGGTAAGGCTGTAGCCGAAGCGGAATATTCTCCAGTTGCCTTCAGGGGCGTTCCAGGTGAGGGTCCCGTCCTTTACGAATGGTGTCAGATCGATGACATCCTCCAGCCTTGCCGCCTCGGCGCTGTAGGGCGTGTCCTCCATCCAGAGCAGGCGGTAGAAGCTGTTGCCGGCCTTGTCCCCGGCGAGTTGGATCCTTGTCACAGTCGATAGGGCGAACTGGGATATTCCGAACTCGCAGTCCTTCTTTCCTTTGTTGTCCTTTAGATTGAGTCTGAAATATTTGGCTGTAGTAGTCGGAATCGCGTAGGTTCTTTGCGCTGTGGCTTGGTAGGAGAGGTTGATGCTCTTGAAGTGGACACCGTCATCGCTGTACATGAGCTCTTTCGTGTGTGCATAAGGGTTGGAGTCCTTTCTGAGTTCAGAGACAACCACGGCCTTGATTGTCTGTGGCTCAGCGAATTCGTACTGGAGCCAGCAACGGCCATCCTTGTCGGCTTTGACATCGAAGTGGTCTCCGACGCTGTCACCGGTGATTCTTTCGAGCATTTCCATGCTGGTGGCCTCACAGCCGCTGGAGGTAATTATTGGATGCAGATCCTTGAGGTTAATGTCTTTATCACAGAGTTTCACTCCGACCACAGCTATGTCCTTGTAGAACTTTTTCTTGAAGAAAACCTGCGAGATCGCATCGGACGAGCCAGTGAAATCCATGAACGGCCCAGTGATATCGAACCCTTCCGGCAGTTTGACGGTGACTGGTTTTCCGCCCTTGATTTCAATTTGTCTCCAGACGAGCTTCTTCATCGCGTCCTCGTCCTTGACCCAAGGGCCGCCGGTCTCGCTCCAACCCGGAGAGCTAGCTATGGTCATCTCCATCCCGAGGCTGTCGGCTAGATCGATTGTGCACCTGAAGGCGTCTTTCCATTCAGGGGTCATGTAGATGAGCCTTTTGTCCACGACCTGCGGTGTCTCAAGGCCGGCGTCGAAGCTATGGAAGCCAGCGATCCCTGTCCTGTGCATCCACAGAAGATCCTTCCTTATGCCGTCTTTAGTGATGTTTCCGTTCATCCAATGCCACCACACCCGTGGGCGCGCCGACTTCGGCGGGTTGACGAACTCTTTGTAAAGATCGCTCCAGGCGGTTGCTACCGTCTCCGGGACCTCCCTTTTGCAATTATGCGCGAAAGCCGCGACCGACAATGTCAGCGCGGCAACCGCAGCAGCGATGTTCCGTGATTCTCTGATCATAGATGCTGTTGTGCTTCAATTATTTTGAATATTTACAAGATGCTTACCGGGCAAGCAGCTCCTTCACAATCGTCGAAATCAGCCTGCCGTCAGCCTGTCCGGCCAACTTTTTGGTGGCCGCGCCCATGACCTTGCCCATGTCTTTAGGGCTTGTCGCTCCGGCTTCTGCGATGATCTCTTTAAGGATATTCCTTACCTCGTCCTCGGAAAGTGCCTTCGGCAGGTAAGCCTCCATCACCCTCATCTCCGCGAGTTCCTTCTCCGCGAGCTCAGGGCGGTTTCCCTGAGTATAGAGCTCGGCAGACTCCTTGCGCTGCTTTACCAGCTTCTGGATGATCTTAAGAACATCCGCATCGGAAAGCTCGTGCTCTGTCCCTGAGGTCTTGGCAAGAAGAATCTCTGACTTGATGCCTCTTGTGGCGTTGAGGCGTGACTCATCGTGAGCCTTCATCGCCTCCATTATGTCCTTCTGAATTTGTTGTTCGAGTGCCATAGCATATATTTTTTATTTTAAATACAAATTTACATATTTAACTTCTCAATTTCATCGGTATTTTTAATTAAATTTGGCAAAAAATTGATAAATGAGACTGATAAGCACAAATAAGGCTCCCGCCGCGATCGGCCCGTACAGCCAAGCCATCGAGCATGGCGGATTAATCTTCGTTTCCGGCCAATTGCCGATCGACCCTTCCACCGGCGCGTTTCCTGAAGGGGGAGTGGAGGCGCAGACCCGCCGGTCACTTGCCAATCTTAAGGCCATCCTCGAGCAGGCCGGTTCTGACCTTAACAAAGTCTTGAAGACCACCGTCTTCCTCGCTGACATGAATGATTTCGCCGCCATGAACAGCGTATATTCGGAGTTCTTCAAGGATCCATATCCTGCACGCTGCGCCTTCGCGGTGAAGACCCTTCCGAAAGGCGCTCTTGTCGAGATCGAGTGCGTGGCCGCCACGGAATAGCGCCATTTGCGGTCTATGGTGTCCCGGACGGTTTTTTAAAGGTCGTTTTTTTAGGAAGAACATTGAAATTGTGCTATATTTGCAGTAATTAACTGAAATCCTATATGGTTCTGCTGATTGTTTACATGCTGGTGACGCTGGGAGTCTCATTCCTCTGCTCGCTTCTGGAATCGGTGCTGATGTCCACACCTCTGTCTTTTGTCACAATGAGGAAGGAGCAAGGGTACAGGCCGGCTGAAAAGTTTTTAAAATTCAAATCCGATCCGGACAGACCTTTGGCGGCGATCCTGTCGTTGAACACAATCGCCAACACATTGGGAGCGGCCGCTGTCGGACGTCAGGCCACAATACTCTTCGGCAACACTTGGTTCGGAATCATCTCGGCCTTGACAACGCTTCTGGTTCTGGTCTTTTCGGAGATTGTCCCCAAGACAATCGGAACGTCCTATTGGAAGAACCTGATGGGTTTTGTGACGTCCGTCATCTCGTTCCTGACCATTCTTATGTGGCCTCTTGTGATCATGGTCAGATTGATAACAAACTTGATGACCAAGAATGATGACGAGGCGACAGTCAGCAGGGAAGAGGTAACGGCCATGGCGAACATCGGCGCGGAGGAGGGTGTCATAGACTCCGATGAGAACAAGGTCATCCAGAACATCATGAAACTGGACAATGTGAAGGCGTGCGAGGTGATGACACCGAGGATTGTCGCGATGACGGCGCAGGAGAACATGACCCTTAAGAATTTCTACAAGAACGAGACTTACCTGCATTTCTCCAGGATTCCTGTCTATGCTGATTCTCCGGAATACATCACCGGCTACATACTCCTGAGCGATGCCCTTGAGGGTCTTGCGGATGATGAGTTCGACAAACGTCTTGTTGATCTGAAGAGACCTATCTCTTTTTTTAAGGAACAGGATTCGTGCGGTCACATCTGGGAGGAACTGCTCAAGAAGCACGAGCAGATCGGACTCATCATTGATGAATATGGCTGTTTCCAGGGAATCATAACAATGGAGGACATCATCGAGACGATCCTCGGCCTTGAGATCATCGATGAGAACGATCAGGCCACCGACATGCAACAGTTTGCCCGCGAACGTTGGGAACGCCGTCAGAAGCGCTTCCGGACGATTGTCCTGCCGAAGGAGGATGAGGTGGAAAGGGAGAGCTGAAATTGGCATGTCTTATCAGTGTAAAAGATTCACCTTTTGGCCGCAGTATCGTTTTACTGCGGTATTTTTTTTGATTATTAAAGATATTTGCCGTTAATTTGTATCGGATTAATTTAACTGTTTAATTATGAAAACTAATTTTTTAGGCACTTGGGCTATGATTGCGGCGATTTTTGCCACCACTGCCTGCCAGAAGGACAAGACTGACGATACTTGGAAGCAGCTTCCGGTCGGACAGATCACGGTTGAAAGCGGAGACGCCGCAATTTCAGTAAATGAGGTTCCAAGCGCCTATGGAAACGCGCAGCTGGTCGCCAGCGGAGAGACAGATGCTGAACTTACGTTGACGGGCGCTGTGCCGGGATTCACTGAGGTCAAGATGAATGTGGAGTTACAGAAGAAAGACGAGGGCACTTTCCATTTTTCCGGTTCCCAGGTCTTGTCTACACCTCCTTCTATCGCCGCGACACTGCGCAGTTACATGTCCAACGGATTCTACACGGTTGAGGTGCAAGGCGATGTCACTGTCGAGGGAAAGATCTCAGTCGGAGTTGAGACCAAAGTGTCCTCAGGCACGGCCGAATCGTTAATGGGCAGCTGGAACATTGTCCGCAAATGCAAGTACGGAGAGACCGGGCCGGTCAACGGTCCCGCGCAGATCACATGGAAGGCGGAGGGTGATGCCGGAGCAGGCATAGTCACGATCACCGCACTTGCAAACGCTATGATCTGTCCTCTTCTGACAGAGGTCTTCAACCAGGTGACTTTTGACGGTACCGGAAACATCATGGCCCAATACTACAGTGATCTTGACCTGGGCGATGAGCCGATCAGCAAGATCTTTGAGTTGGCCTTTGGTGTAACTCCTGATGAGGATGGAAACGTGACCTACACGGCACATCACACTGATTGGGTGAGCTCACCCAAGGCAAACCTCGCGTTCTGGTACACGCAGGACGCCTCTCTTTTCATTGTTCCCAACGTTGCCGCCATCATCAGGGCCGGCGAGACTGAGGACGTCAAGTCGGACGCTTCAGGAATAGATCTCTCCACGATCACGGAGCTTCTGGCAAAACTCGGAGAACTGGGCGCTGATGTTAACTCACTGAACGCTGAGCTCCAGAAGATGTTGAGCAGAGGCATCGAGCTGAAGTATTCAGTGGCGGACGGCAATCTCAAGATCTATGTGGACAAGTCGCTTTGCGCTCCGGTCGTTGAGTCTCTGCTTCCGGTTCTTCCTGTTCTCGACACCCTGCTTGAGGAACTGGCAAAGTCAGAAGATCCTAAGGACCAGGAGACCCTTCAGATGATCCAGATGGTTATGGGCATGCTGCAAATCGAGAAACCGTCGGATCTTGCGGCTGTCTGGAAAAACACAAGTGAGTTTGAGATCGCACTCAACTTCACAAAGGCGTAAGGAATAGAAAAAGCATCGACTATAAGGATCTGCTTCTTTATGTGAGGAAGCAGATCCTTTTTTTGCCTGGAGAGCCGCCGATTCGCGCCATGGCCCGCTGCCGTCCGGCGCTAGGTCTTCATTTTTTGCCAATGCGCCATCCAAGGCCGAGCATAAGGTTGTTGGGATCGTGGAAATCGTGCAGTTTGTAGCCGATGTGAAGGTAGAGCCCTTTGTAGAGGTCAGTCTTCAGCGCTAGGGTCTGGTAGAATCCCTTGAGCTCGTCCCCGTTGTAGATGATGTTGCGTCCGAATCCGATGTTGACGGAGAATACCGGCATCACGAACTCCCCCCTCAGCGACAGTCCCATGCCAAGCTGCTCTCTGAGTGGCGGACGGTAGAAGCGTATGTTTCCGTCTTCGCCTGTTCCTGCCACGTGATCCACCACATTGGCGCTTTCATCGTACTGGATGTCAAGAGAAGCTCCTGCCCGCAGAAACTTGTTCGCCCGGTACAGCGGGCTGAAATTCATTCCTATGATTCCAAAAGTCCCTTTTGCGATGTAGGGCGCGTCATTCCAGATCAGGCCTTTTGTCCTGCCGGCTCCATAGATCAGAATGTCGTAAGACATCCTTTCTGAGAATTTCAGGGAAGCCAGGTTGGAATAATCATTGGCTTGCCTTTGTCCTGAGGGTTGACTTTTCTCTGCGCCGAAAGCTCGGACGACACCAAGCCTGCCTCCAACCGTGTTTACCCCGGCGTTAGGGTAGGAGGTGTTTCCATTGGAGAAATGCGCAAGGTCAAGTCCCGCGGAGACAGTCCAGCCGCCAAGTGGCTTCCATGAGAGCATGAACCCGAAATTGATGTAGGCATTGACTTTCGAGCCGACAACCATGTTGAGGCTGTTGGTTCCGTCGGGACCGTAGGGATGCCATCCGAAAGAGGCTCCGAAATTCCATTCGTAGTCAAGGGTGAGCTTGGAGGACAATCGGGCCAGCCGGGCACCCTGAAACACATAGATTGCTGTGGGACTACCTATTTCCCCATAATCAAAGAATGTGTTTAAGGCAACTCCAATCCCTTGATATGCCGTAGGATACAACTTTCCGAAATGGCTGCTGGAAGGGAAGGTGAATGAATATTGCAGATGGGCCGAGCCGCTTTTGTCCAGCCGCTCTCCAAGCGCGTTGTCCCCTCTGAAGAAACGATGTGTCGGCAGAAGGTACGCAGGACGAACGTTAAATCCGACATGGTGGGTGAATCTCAAAGAGTCGGCATTGTGTGCCTCGATGACGCATTCGCTCCAGGAGGAGAAAGCCAGAAGAAGCACGGTCAGCTTTATGAATATCCCGTCTCTCATTTCGTCTCCTTAGTCAAAAGATAAAACCCGTCAGGTGAAGTGGATGTCATATTACCTTTAATGGTGAATATGGCTCCCGTCCTCTTGTTTCTTATCCGCATGCGGTAACCCACTTCGTAAGAGTCGATGCCCCATAACATTCTGTAGTAGATTTTCTTCGTGTCCCCTGGAGGAAATGCCATTGTCGCCATTTTGTCGCTTTCGAATGGGTACTCATATGTGATGTCACAGCTGTATCTGGCCTTTTCTCCACTGAAGGTCAATTCCTTGTCTTCGGCCAGGATCCCATCTGGCACGGGGACGTCGAAATCGTTGCCCTTGTACTCGGGGTAAGTGTCATTTGTGAAACCAACTTTCCTTGCGGCGCCGGCAAAGACGCCCATCCTTACGAAGAGAGTGTCAGTGCCATTGTTTATGTAAGTCATTGGCCCCCAGCCGGTGATGATTTCATTCTCGTTTGCCGGGTGTCTTAAGCCATCGAATGAAATGTCCACGAACTCATGGCCGGAGGAGCCGGGCTGCCGGACTTTAACGGAATCTTCTTCGTAGGAATTTGAGATAAAGATAGTTAAGTCGTTCTCCGTGCTTGAGAAATTAGGGTGAAAGTATAGCGTAAGCTCCTTGTCACCGGTTTTTTTGTAAAACATGGTTAAATTGCCGTCGGACACCTTTATCTTACCATCTTCGGTTTCAATGGAGGCAGCGCCGCTCGTCCAACCATGAACAGAGGTGTTGGCTTTTATTGTGAGAATACCCCAGTCATCGGTCTTGAAGCGTACTTTGATCGTGTCTCCGTCCTCAGCGGCGATGAAGTTTCGGGAGGACGGCTCGATGTGACAGACAAAAGCATTCGGATTGCATCCGCATACCATTGTGACACAGAGTGTTATGAGTATTCCAGCGAACGCTTTCATTAATATGTCGCCTTGGGTTCCGGTTTTCATATTCCTAATTCAGGAAACTTTGCAATTCCTCGTAGAATCTCTGCGTAGGGAAGCCCATCACGTTGTAGAACGAGCCGTCAAGCCTTGTGATTCCGATGTAGCCGATCCATTCCTGGATGCCGTAGGCACCGGCTTTGTCGAATGGCTTAAAGTTGTCGATGTAGTAGTCTATCTCATTGTCGGATAGCTTTTTGAAATAGACATTTGAAGTAATGGAGAATGTCTTTAACCTGCTACAGTCTCGGATTGTCACTGCGGTGATGACCTGATGCTCACGTCCGGAAAGCAGTCTCAGCATCCTGACAGCGTCAGCCCTGTCGTGAGGTTTGCCGAGAATCTCGGTCCCGCAAAGCACCATCGTGTCAGACGTTACAAGAATCTCATCATCCTCAAGTTCTCTGTGAAATCCCAACGACTTTCCTTCGGACATCAATTCAGGCACTTTAATGTGCGGAGTGTCAGGGGAGTATCTCTCTATGAACGATGTTCCCGTGTCAACGGTGAAATCAATGTCAAGTCCGGCGAGCAGTTCGCGGCGGCGAGGCGAGTTGGACGCAAGGATGATCTTCTTTCCGTGAGTGTCCATATTCATTAGAATTTTTTCTTGTAGGCGATCGCATCGAAGACCCAACGTCCTTGGGCCTTCATTGTCTTTTCCATAAACTCGCGCACGCAGGCCTTTCCGCCGGGGCGGTCCGAGATGATGTCCGCAGCTTCCTTGACCTCCTCGACGGCATCGCTTGGACAGACTCCGATCCCCGCCGCCCTGATGACTTCGATGTCAGGGATGTCGTCACCGAAGTACATTACTTCTTCGGGTTTTAGATGATGTCTCTTGCAGAAATCCTCGAAGTCCTCTATCTTGTTTCTGGATCCAAGATAGACATCCTCGGGATTGATTCCATTGCTGCTGAACCTTGCCCTTATGCTTTGGGATCGGCCGCCGGTGATCACACCGACCGGAAATCCGTTCAGACAAGCCATTCTGACCGCGAAACCGTCCTTGGCGTCGAATGTCCGGTAGAGTTGCCCTTCCAGATCGGCGAGAATGCCACCATCGGTCATCACGCCATCGATGTCGAACGTGAACGCTTTGATATTCTTGAAATCCGTCATTTCAAGCTATGACTTAGCTCCGTTGGGGCCAAACTGCGGAAGGTCACCAAGATTGAATGTGCCGCCTCCCTGCTGCTGCCCGCCTCCAAGGTTGATCAGACCGAATTGCGACTCGTATTTGGTCACATTGTCCATCAGTGCGTTGAGAAGCCTTTTGGCATGCTCGGGGGTCATGACGATGCGGTTGCTGATGTCCGGCTTCGGCAGGCCCGGAAGGATGGTGGCGAAGTCGATGATGAATTCGCTGTGCGAGTGAGTGATGATCGCGAGGTTAGAGTATGTGCCCTTTGCCACCTCAGGACGGATCTCCAGACTGATTTCTTTTTTCTCTTCCATAGTATGTGTGTATTTTTAAAGCAAATTTAGTGAAAAATGTGCTATATTTGTAAACTTTGTTTATTATGAGCGAGAATATGATCGAGAAAAAAGAACTCTCCGCAAAATACAACCCGGCGGAAGTAGAGGACAAATGGTACGCCTGGTGGATCGAGCACAAGTGTTTCCACTCGGAACCGGACGGGAAGGAGCCTTACACCATAGTGATCCCGCCGCCCAACGTGACGGGAATCCTTCACATGGGGCATGTTCTGAACAACACATTGAATGATGTGCTGATCCGCAAGGCCAGGATGGACGGCAAGAACGCCTGTTGGGTGCCAGGTACCGATCATGCCTCCATCGCCACGGAAAGCAAGGTCGTGGCGAAGCTGAAGGGGATGGGAATATCCAAGGAGAACCTTACCCGTGAGGAATTCATGAGGTACGCATGGGAGTGGAAGGAAGAGCACGGAGGGATCATTCTCAAGCAGCTCCGCAAGTTGGGCGCGTCGTGCGATTGGGACCGCACTAGATTCACTATGGAGCCGGCTCTTTCCGATGCGGTGACCGCGACGTTCTGTTATTTCTATAAGAAGGGAATGATTTATAGAGGTGTGAGGATGGTCAACTGGGATCCGGTCGCGCTGACAGCCATCAGTGACGACGAGGTCATTCACAGGGACACAAAGAGCCATTTCTACCACCTTAAATATTACGTCTCCGACGGCGACGGCAACCCTACAGACAAGTATCTCGTGATAGCCACGACCCGTCCTGAGACGATCATGGCCGATGCTGCGATCTGCGTGAACCCGGCCGATGAGAGGCATCACTGGCTGAAAGGAAAGAAGGTGCTTATCCCGTTGATCAATAGGGAGATCCCTGTCATCGAGGACAGTTATGTCGAGATGGATTTCGGTACCGGCTGCCTCAAGGTCACTCCTGCCCATGACGCCCACGACTACGAGATCGGCCTCCGGCACAATCTTCCTGTCCTTGACATCATCGATGACCATGGCCGCCTGAACGGGAAGGCTCGGATTCTGGTCGGGGAGGATCGCTTTGACGCAAGAAAAAAGATAGTCAAGATGCTGGAGGAGTCCGGCAACCTAGTGAAGGTTGAGGAATACACGTCTCCGGTTGGATATTCCGAAAGAACAAACGCCGTAATCGAGCCTAAGCTGTCGGCGCAGTGGTTCTTGAGGATGGAAGAGCTCGCGGCGAAGGCCCTTGAGAGTGTGGAGTCCGGCAAGATAAAGCTGATTCCGGACAAGTACCGCAACACCTATCGTCATTGGATGGAGAACGCGCACGATTGGTGCATCTCCCGCCAGCTTTGGTGGGGACAGAGGATTCCGGCGTACTATCTTCCTGACGGACAAATAGTTGTTGAAGAGACCGCCGAGAAGGCTCTTGCCGCCGCTCAGAAGATTGATCCGGCTCTTACAGCCGCTGACCTCAGGCAGGATGAAGATGTGCTCGACACATGGTTTTCCAGTTGGCTTTGGCCGATCTCCGTTTTTGATCCACAAAGGCCTGGACATCCCGAGCACAAGCCTAATAAGGACCTCTCTTACTATTATCCGACCAATGATCTTGTCACCGGGCCGGACATTATCTTCTTCTGGGTCGCCAGGATGATCATGGCCGGGGATGAGTTCATGAACGACATACCGTTCAGGAATGTCTATTTTACGGGAATCGTGCGTGACAAGCTCGGCAGAAAAATGTCCAAGACCCTTGGAAACTCTCCTGATCCCCTTGACCTTATCTCCAAGTACGGGGCCGATGCGGTCAGGATAGGAATGTTGCTTTGCTCTTCCGCCGGAAACGACATATTCTATGATGAGTCTCAGGTCGAGCAGGGCAGGAATTTCTGCAACAAGATCTGGAACTCATTCCGTCTGGTGCAAGGTTGGAGAGTTGACGGAGAACTTCAGCAAAGTGAGGTGAACAAATTGGCTGTCAATTGGTTTGAAAACAAATTAAACCAGACGATAGCGGCCGTTGAGGAACATTACTCCAGGTTCAGGATCTCCGATGCCCTGATGAGCATCTACAAGTTATTCTGGGATGAGTATTGCGCCTGGTACCTTGAGGCTGTCAAGCCGGCTTACGGTGATGGGGTAGACAAGGAGACGTATGACGCCACGATCATATTCTTTGAGAAGCTGCTTAGGATGATTCATCCAGTGATGCCGTTCATCACTGAGGAACTCTGGCAGTCGATGGCCGAGCGCAGGGAGGGGGAGACAATCATGTACCGGCCGACTCCTAAGGCAGGCTCTGTCGATGAAAAAGTTATCGAAGAGTTCGGAATCGCCCAGGAGGCTGTGAACGGAATCCGCGGGATCCGTCAGCAGAAGAACATTTCTCCGAAGGAAAGTCTGGCCTTGAAGTTTAAAGGCGATTTTCCTGTGAATATGCTTCCGGTGGTCACCAAACTTGCCAACATCTCCTCTGCCGGGAAAGTCGCGGATTTCGGTGACGCCGCCGGTGTCTCCATGCTTGTACGAACTGTTGAGCTCTTTGTTCCTCTTGACGGACTTGTGGATGTCGAGGAGGAGATCAAAAAGATCGAGACGGAGCTTGAGCATCAGCGCGGGTTCCTTGAGTCAGTCAGAAAGAAACTGTCCAACGAGAGTTTTGTCGCCCACGCGCCAGAAAAGGTCGTGGCGTTGGAACGCAAGAAGGAGGCCGACAGCCTTTCAAAGATTGAAAGTTACGAGAAGGCTCTTTCTTCATTGAAAAATAAATGATAAAACAGATTTGTTTTTATTGCTAACTTTTTTGTTATGGTATATTCGGACACGTCTTTTCCTGTCAGGTACTACGAAACTGACCAGATGGGAATCGTGCATCACTCGAATTACATCCGTTATTTCGAGTGCGCGAGAAACAACCTGATGATTGATTGCGGATATCCTATTGAGAAATGTGAGGAGGATGGAGTCACCATCCCCATCGTCTCGGTTGAATGCCGTTACAGGTTTCCTGCCAGGATGGGCGATGTGGTCCGCGCCGTGGCCATGATAGATGAGGTTCCGATGGCTAAACTTTACGTCAGGCAAGCCGTCTATAATCAGGATGGCGTGCTTTGCGTGGAGGGTAAGGTTTCCCTTGGCTTTTTGAACAAGGAGACAGGCCGTCCTGTCCGTTGTCCGGAAAAATTGGTCAGGGCGATCCAGGACCACATCAATGATAAATAATGTTGACAACACACTAATTAATTTAAATTATGTTTTTTATAGTTCCTTTGGGCGTAGTTGGTCCTTGGCAGATTGTGATCATCGCCCTTGTGATTATTCTCCTTTTCGGAGGCAAGAAAATTCCGGAGCTTATGAAAGGCCTCGGCAAAGGCGTAAGAAGCTTCAAAGATGGCATCAATGACGTAGAGAATCAGATCGGTGACATCGACAAGAATCTTAGCTCCTCTGCCAAGACACCGGACAAAATCGAGAAGATCGAGAAGAAATAATGGCGGCTGGAGAAGCTGAGATGTCCTTCTGGGACCATTTGGAAGTACTGAGGGGAACTTTGTTCCGCTCAGTGCTTGTCATTACAGTCGTCAGTGTCGTGGTCTTTTGCTTCAAGTCTTTGGTGTTTGATGACATCATCTTGGCTCCGACACGAAATGATTTCTTCATTTACAGATGGTTGCGGATGGGGAATATGCAGATGTCACTTGTCAATCTGGACATTTCCGCGCAGTTCTTCGTCCATCTCCGGGTAGCGTTCGAGCTTGGATTCATCCTGTCTTTCCCGTACATCTGTTTCGAGATCTGGAAATTCATAGCTCCCGCTCTCTACAGGAATGAAAAGCGGGCCGTAAGGGGGGCGTTCCTATCGGCATCGTTCCTGTTTTATCTCGGGTTGGTGATCGGCTATTATCTGATAGTGCCGATCTCGCTGAACTTTTTCATGGGTTACAAGATAAGCGATGAGGTGACGAACACAATCTCGCTGACATCCTACATCTCAACGTTCACTTCAACTGTGTTGGCCTTTGGGATTGTGTTTGAGTTTCCTATAGTTGTGGTGATCCTCTCAAAACTTGGTATTGTGACGAGAAATACCCTGATCAAATACCGCCGTCACGCAATCGTGGTCATACTTTGCATCGCCGCCATCATAACACCGGCGGATCCGATGTCGATGTTGATTGCGGCGGCTCCTCTTCTTATCCTTTATGAGGTCTGCGTCTTATGCTGCCGGCCCGCTCCACCGGAAGATGAGGATGAAAAAGAGGAGGCTGTGAAATGATTTCAATCAATGGATTGACAGTGGCCTACGGAGGCTACACATTGTTGGACAACATTGATTTCCACATCAGCGAGAAGGACAAGATCGGCCTTGTCGGAAAGAACGGGGCGGGGAAGTCCACGATCATGAAGTTGATCTGCGGGCTGCAGTCCCCGACCTCCGGCAGTATTGACAAGCCTAATGATCTCCGCATCGGTTACCTTCCTCAGATCATGGAGCATCACAAGGGCAGGACTGTTCTGGAGGAGACATTGACAGCTTTCGACCACATCACGGAGATCCAGTCCGAGTTGGACAGCGTCAATACCCGGCTCGCGGAAAGAACTGACTATGAATCTGAGGAGTATCTCTCTCTGATCAACCGTCTGAATGACCTGACAGACGCGATGTCCATGGCTCGGTCCGAGCCGCCGGAGGTGCTGGCGCAGAAAACCCTTCTGGGATTGGGGTTCAAGGACGAGGATTTCGGAAGAAGGACCGAGACGTTCAGCCAGGGGTGGAACATGCGCATCGAGCTGGCCAAGATTCTTCTGTCCGAACCTGACGTCCTGCTTTTGGACGAGCCTACGAACCACCTTGACATCGAGTCTATCGAGTGGCTTGAGGATTATCTAAAGAGTCATCGCGGTTCTTTGCTCCTCGTCTCGCATGACAGGCGCTTCCTTGACAATGTGACGAACCGCACAGTCGAGATCATGCTGGGGCATATTCATGACTATAAGGTTCCGTACAGCAAGTATGTTGAGCTGCGCAAGGAAAGGCTGGCCCAACAGACCGCCGCTTACGAGAACCAGCAGAGGATGATAGAGAAGACGGAGGATTTCATCAACCGTTTCCGTTACAAACCGACTAAGTCCAACCAGGTCCAGTCAAGGATTAAACAACTGGAAAAGCTTGAAAGAGTGGAGATTGACGAGACGGACAATGTCACACTGACTGTCAAGTTCCCGCCCGCTCCCCGTTCCGGAGACATAGTCTTCAAAGGGAAGGATCTTACAGTCGGCTATCCGGGAAAAGTTGTCTTCAGGGATGCTGAGATAGAGGTCAGGAGGGGAGAAAAAGTCGCTCTCATAGGACGCAACGGAGAGGGCAAGACGACTCTCATGCGCGTGATAATGGGTGAGTTGCAACCTATAGGCGGTGAGGCCAAGGTCGGCTACAATGTTTCCATTGGTTATTACGCACAGAATCAGGAAGACATATTGGATCCCAATCTAACCGTCTGGGAAACTCTTGACAACATAGCCGTCGGCGATGTCAGGAACAGGCTCCGCGACATTCTTGCCCAGTTCCTTTTCCGTGGGGAGGACATAGACAAGAAAGTCAGTGTTCTTTCCGGAGGGGAGCGTGCCCGCCTCGGCATGGCTAAGTTCATGCTCCAGCCGTACAATGTCCTGGCTCTTGACGAACCCACCAACCACATGGACATCAAGTCCAAGGATATTCTCAAACAGGCTTTGAAAGCTTACAATGGAACTTTGATTGTCGTGTCGCACGACCGTGATTTCCTTGATGGTCTGGTGGACAAGATGTACGAGTTCCGTGACGGAAGGGTAAAGGAACATGTCGGCAGTGTCCAGGAGTTCCTTGAGGAAAGAAAAATCGAGAATCTTCAGGAACTTGAGAGGAGGTTCTCTCCAAGCCAGGGGAGAGGCGTATCTGGCAGCGCACAACAAAGCAAGGAGAGTCCCGCCGATAAAAAGGAACAGGCCCAAAAAAGCTTTGAGCAAAGGAAGAATGATACCAAGGAAATCAGAAAGATTCGTCATAGGGTGGAGTTCCTTGAAAGCGAGATCGGCAGGGTGGAGGCCAAAATGAAGGGGATCGAGAAGATTCTTTCAGGCCCCGGCCCTGATGATGATGTAATGGAGCTGACAAGAACGTATCTGGAGGACAAGCGTGAACTGGACCAGAGGACAGCAGAGTGGGAATCCTTGATGGAGAAATTGGATGAATAGGTATAATTATTAATATGTCATGAATATCAAATCATTAATTCTGGCAATCACAGCTATTGTCTTTTTGTCCGCTCCAGCCGCGGCGCAAACCAGAACCGTTGAGCATGAATATTCGGAGTTTGACGCAATCTCTGTCTCAAGCGGGTTCAAGGTGACATTTGTGGAGCAGGATGGCTATAATGCTAAATTCAAGGTCAGTGACGCGCTTGAGGGTCACGTGCAGAGCTATGTCAAGGCAAGGACTCTTTACATAGGAATAGACGAGAAATCCGTTTCGAAAGAGGTCAAGAGAGATTTCAAAGGCAAGAATTCTGATGGACCTGTTCTTGAAGCTACGGTTTACATGCCGAAGCTTAACTCTATAACCCTCAGCGATGACTGTACGTTCTCAACAAAACATGTGCTGAATTCCGCTGATTTTCGCATGGACCTAACAGGCAGCTCAGCCGTTAATAATCTGAATGTCAACGCCGGGTCTGCTGTCATCTCAGCCGGCAGGAAAGCTAGACTGTCATCATCCAATGTCAAGGCTGACGTAATAACGGTCAATGGAGAAGGCAACGCGGACATTATCCTTGAATATACATGCAAAACCTTGAACGTGAATAACTCCGGATCAGCCGTGCTCGCCCTGAACGGCCAGACGGAAGATGCTTATGTCACAACATCCGGTGGCGCCAGGCTTTCACTTTCAGGAAAAGCCGCTAAACTCAATGTCTCAGGCAAGGGAGGCTCTTCGAAGATTGACGCTGCCACCTTGTCATCGGATGATGTCTCCGTTTCTCTCGATGGAGCTGAGTTGTCTGTGGCTCCGGCCAATAATCTTTCTCTGGATCTTGGCAAGGGCGCGAGTGTCACCTACTCCGGTGACCCTATGATCAAGATAGTAAAGATCCAGAATTCGACCGTTACTCGCGAATAGGTGATGTTTGTTCTTGATTCTCACTGCGATACCCCGACAATGATGATGCGGGGACTAAACATTGGGAAAGACAATGAAAGAGGGCAGGTTGATTTGCCGAAGCTCAAGGCTGGAGGAGTCGACGCGTCTTTTTTCGCGCTTTACATTCCTGCGGAAATGGAGCCGGATTCTGCCACGCGGCATGCCATGGAGATGATCGGCGGAGTCTGCGACCAAGTCGCGGCCAATCCGGACAGGGCTGCCTTGGCGCTTACACCGGAGGATGCTTTGGTCAATAAGTCCAAGGGGTTGATTTCCATATTCATAGGAATGGAAAACGGATCTCCGGTACAGAAGTCATTGCCTCTTCTTAGGATTTTTCACAGACTTGGGGTCAGATACATCACCTTGACGCATAATGGCGACAATGAGATCGCTGATTCAGCGGCCGGAGGGAGACGTTGGCACGGCTTGAGTCCGTTCGGTAGGGAAGTCATCGCGGAAATGAATCGCATCGGGATGATCATCGACATCGCCCACGCTTCGGATGAGACATTCTACGACGCTCTTGAATGTTCCCGCGCTCCGATAGTGTCCACACACTCTTGCTGCCGGGCGCTCGCCCATCATAGAAGGAACATGTCCGATGAGATGCTGCGCGCGCTTGCCGGTAAAGGGGGAGTGATCCAGATCAATTTCTATCCGGTGTTTCTTTCAGACTCCTTCGCGAGAACCTTGTCGGAATCCGGACTCGAGTCAAAGAGCTGGACAGAGCAGGATTGGATCAGCGATCCTTTCAACCCGGTGAAGGCGGCTGCCTGGCACGCCGTGCAGGACGAGCTGGCGGCTTTGCCCCGGCCTTCGTATAAGGATGTGGTGGATCATATTGATCACGCTGTGAAAGTGGCCGGAATTGAAAGTGTAGGCATAGGTAGCGATTTCGACGGGATCGAGGTGACTCCGGTCGGGCTCGAGAACATATCGAAGATCGGAGTGATTTTTGACGAGATGTCACGCCGCGGTTATTCCGATGACCAAATCGAAAAGATTGCGGGATTGAATTTCCTTAGAGTGTTCGAAGACGTGGTCACTCTGTCATCCAAGAAACCTTGAAATGTCTAAATCAATAAGGGTAACAAATATGTTAAACATAGAAACCTATTTGTTGCCCTTGTTGATATATTTTTAGTTACGGTCTTTTAGAATTGTTTGTCTGAGTTCATCGAGTGCCGCTGCCGCAAACCTGTCTATGTTTCTTTTCCTGTCATTCTTATAGACTTTTTTTATGGTTTTGGTTCCGTTAGGGCCGGAGACTCCTATCCAGACTGTGCCTACGGGGTTTCGCTCATCGCCTCCAGGGCCTGCCAGTCCTGTGGTCGAGACCGCGTAAGTGCTTCCAGTCAGTTTCCTGACTCCTTCTGCCATTGCGGCGGCAACTTCCGAACTTACCACCCCATAGTCATTGATTGTTTCCTCAGGCACCCTGAGCACCTTTTCCTTTACGGCGACCGCGTAGGATGTGACGGAGCCGAGATAATACTCGGAAGCTCCGGGAACGGAGGTCAGCAGAGAGGAGATCCTGCCTCCCGTGCATGATTCCGCGGCGCTGACTGTCTGTCCTGTGCCACGCAGCAATGTACCCACTGCATTCTCCAATGTGTCATCCTTGAAGGAATATATCATGTTACCAAGAATTGGACTCAGGCGGGCGAATTCACCGTCAATGCGCTTTTCCTCCTCCTCCCTGTCTCCGCCATAGATCGAGAGCCGCAGACGGACTCCGGTCAGGGGATTGGGAAGGTAGGCAAGATGCATGTCCGCCGGAAGGCCATCCTCCCAAGACGCTATTTTTCCGGAAAGCGCCGATTCGGCCAGACCAAAGACCATCACACATTTATGGAATATGTCAGTGAGCACGTAGTGCTCCTTGATGTCCTTTATCACGTCCGGAACCGCACCGAGAGCCTCGAACGGGACACCGGGAAGGGCATAGAGGGTGGCTGCGTGGCCGAACCGTTCCTCCGGAAAACGGAAAACCATGATCGGAGCGGTACCCAGATGATTGACAATCACCTCGCATGTGTCTGGGACAAGAGCCTGGGCCTTGTTTATCTCGAGGACATCAAGCCCTCTGGCATGAAGGATCTCATGGACAATTTTGAGCTGCCTGCTGTCCGTCACGTAACCTTTGCTTCCGGAAATCTCCGAAAGCGCGGCTTTGGTGATGTCGTCCTTGGTCGGGCCAAGGCCTCCGGTGGAGATTACTATCTCATTATGAAGAAGCTCATTTGTCAGGTTGCTGACAATTTCGTCATGGTCGTCTCCAAATGAGAGCATCCTTGTGACTTTCACGCCTGCTTCTTCCAGGGCGGCGGAAATGTTGGACGAGTTCGTGTCGATTATCTGGCCGATCAGGATCTCATCACCGATAGTACAGATTGAAGCGTTTGCCATCGTTATTTTGGGTGTTTTTATCCGATATTCTGGATTTTAAGTACTTGTTGATTTTTTTTACTATGGAAGGACCTTCATAGATAAGTCCTGTGTAGATCTCTATCAAGCTGGCCCCGGCGTCAAGCATCTTCTGAGCCTGTTCCGGTGTCATTATGCCTCCGACACCGATGACTGGAAGACGTCCGGATGTGAACTGATTGATATGCTTGACCATAGCCAGGCTTTTTTCGAACAGCGGGGCACCGGATAGACCTCCGTTTCCGATTTTCGCGATTGTCGCCGTGTCTGTCTTGAGCCCGTCACGCGATCTTGTCGTGTTCCCGGCCACGATGCCGTCTATGCCGGACTGCATGCAGTATTTAAGGATCTCATCAAGTTCCTCGGCCGGAATGTCAGGGGATACCTTGACAAGAATAGGCTTGTAGATGTCATAGCAGATCCGAAGATCCAGGATGGGATCAAGGATGTCCGACAGATAGGTGACGTCCTGAAGATTCTGAAGCCCGTGGACATTAGGGCATGAGACATTGATCGTGAACATGTCCACAAAGTCGTACATGTAGGAGAATGCCTTTTTGTAGTCGTCCACGGCCTCCTCGTCAGACGCGCTTGCACTGTTTTTTGCTATGCTTGCCGCTATGATTGTCCGGGGCGGATCCTTTTGTATATGCCGGATTGCGTTCTGAATGCCTTTGTTGTTGATTCCCATCCGGTTGATTATGGCCTGGTCCAGAGGCAGTCTGAAAAGACGGGGTTTGGGATTGCCTGGCTGGGCCTCCAGGGTGAGCGAGCCTATCTCAATAAAAGAGAAACCAAGCCATGAGAGCTCATTGTAGAACTCGCCGTTTTTGTCCAGGCCGGCCGCAAGACCGACCGGTGACTGGAAATGGATCCCGAACAGATCTCTTGCCAGTGAAGGAGTCTTTCGGCGGAAGATCGACTTCATCACCTTTCCACCCAATGGGATCCGGCGCAGAAGCCTGAGAGATCTGAGGGTTAGTTCATGCGCTGTTTCTGGAGGCAGTTTGAACAAAAGTGGCCTTATGAGCTGTCTATACATATTTTGTATTTATCTAAACCAAGCCTCCCTAAAAAGATCGGGCGATTCCCACGCGAGGCTTGCGGCGGCAAATTTAGACAAAAACAGCAGAACACAGAAGCGTTTTGCCGATAAAGATGACATCAATCGATTTCTTTGAACGTACCGTTGTCGTAGAAAACCAGAATCCTCGAGATTCTTGGCTGGGCACGTTTGGATGCCGCAGGCGGGGCGGACTCCGTTACTGGCTTATTCCCAGCTGATTCTGCCTTTAATGAAGAGATCTCAGGTTCTTGTGGCTCGAAAAGCAGGCCATTTGATTCCCCTTGATTGGTGGATTGGGGATTCTCGCGCGGTTCTGGTGATCGTGGTTCCGATGAACTCTTGTACATTTTTCCTTTCCCTGCAATCAGCCAATCGAGGTTAAGATCCGGATAGCACTGTGACATGCTTAGGATAAAGTCGAACCCGGGTTTGTTCCTGCCCGCCAGAATATGAGATATGCTAGCCTTGGCCACACCTAATTTTTCCGCCAGTTGTGACTGAGTGATGTTCTCCGCATCCAAAAATTTCTGCAGTCTGTTGTTCATTACAAATGTGATTTGTTTACAAAAATAGCATAATAAGTTGTAAAAATCAACTATCGAGGCGATGTTACAAAAGTAAAACGGGGAGTCGAGTTGATGTAACTTGATTGAATATCTGTTTACGTAAGAACTAATAATCGCTTGATAATTATTTTTGTTGTCACTCAATATGGCGTTAATTACAGCGAGAGTCGCATCTTGGCCTGAAGTTTACTCCCTAAATATAAAACCAAACTATAGTAGATCAATACTAATTATCAGATATTCAGTAATTAAATCGGCGAGATACATTGTGATAAATCTATCTTATAATACAAAAGTGATTTGTTTCATATTCTTCCATGTGTTTTACATATTTAAACAAGTATTTAATATATGTAAACAGCACTTGGGGTTCGAGTGCCCCTGAGGTCAAATGTATTCTGAAATTTGATATTTCTTATACTTAGGTTAACTTTGCATGAAATTTTAAAATCTCGATGAGATGATACCTTCTGTTAAAATAGAGGACTACAACTACACTCTACCGGACGAGCGGATCGCAAAGTATCCGCTTTCCGAGCGTGATGCGTCAAAGCTCCTCCGCTACAGGGATGGCAAGGTTGATGAGTTCATATTCAAGGAAATTCCTTCACTTCTGCCTTCCGGCGCGATTATGGTGTTCAATGACACTAAGGTTGTGCCGGCGAGGCTGCGTTTCCAGCGTGAGACGGGAGCGCACATCGAGATATTCTGCCTTGAGCCTGTCAATCCTCCTGAATACAACACGGCATTCGCCTCCACGGCGCTTTGCCGTTGGAAGTGTGTGATAGGCAACGCAAAGCGCTGGAAGAATGACGTGCTTTCTTTATATAATCCGGACGGGAACGGGATGATCACCGCTATGGACTTGAAAGCCAGTCTGGTGGATCGTAACGGAGAGACAGGTGTCGTGGAGTTTTCATGGAAGGATGGCAATCCTTTCTCCCGCGTCCTCGAGTTGTGCGGCACCGTTCCGATCCCACCGTACTTGAACAGAGAAACTGAATCTATCGACGCGGAGCGCTACCAGACTCTGTACGCGCGCATCCGAGGCTCAGTCGCCGCGCCTACCGCAGGACTGCATTTCACCAAGGCCGTGTTGGACGCGATCGCGGCCAAGGGCATTGACTGCGGGAATGTCTGCCTCCATGTCGGAGCCGGAACCTTTCTTCCAGTCAAAAGCTCGGACGTTGCGGATCACCCGATGCACAGGGAGCCGTTCGTGGTCAGGCTTGATCTTCTGAAGCGCATACGCGCCAATAAAGGAAAATTGATCGCGGTCGGAACGACATCCGTCCGTACCTTGGAGTCTTTGTACTATGTGGGAGTAAGCTGCATCGAGAAAGGCATGCCTGAGGATGTTGGCCAATGGGCGCCATATGAGCGAGAGTACTCATATTCAACTGAAGAGTCTCTTGACGCTCTGATCGCTTATTTGGAGGGCAAAGGACTGGATGAGCTCAAAGTCGGCACAAGGATCATTATTGTGCCGGGTTTCCGTTTCAGGCTGGTGGATATCTTGATCACAAATTTCCATCAACCTGAAAGCACTCTGATTCTGTTGGTTTCCGCGTTTGTTGGAGGGGACTGGAAGGCCATTTATGATTATGCGCTCGGACACGGCTTCCGTTTCCTCAGCTACGGAGACAGTTCGCTTCTTTTCCGGAGAGAATCGCAGGTTGTGTAGTTATTGTGTTATAGAACCCATTGCGGATTATAAGCAAATTGCTTACTTTTGCATAGATAACAAATGATTGGTTTATTATGGCTGATTCATCTGAATTTGAGAGCATCTGTCCTTATAATGATGCCGAAGCGGTTGAGGCCCTGAACAAGGTCGCCAACCATCCCGCTGTACTAGCGATTTCCGAATATCTTTTCCCCGACGAGCCGATAACCTATCTTCGGAACGCCCTGAAAGGTGTCCACAGCATTGATGAGTTTCAGGAGATTGTGATGAACAAGGCAGTGACCTGGGTCATGGACAATACAATACACAATTTCTCCTACGATGGCATAAGCTACATCAAAGAGCTCAAAGGCAAGTTCTTGGCCATGTCCAACCACAGGGACATCATTCTAGATCCGGCCATAACCCAGCTGGTCCTGTTCAGGAACGGTATTCCGATGACAGAGATCTGCGTTGGTGACAATCTCATCAAGCAGAGCAAGACGGTCGAATACCTTCTCCGCTCCAACAGGATGATACGGGTGATCCGTGGCATCTCCGCCAGGGAGTTGTACCTGTCGTCACAGGTTCTGTCCAAGTACATCCGCCAGACAATCACTTCCGGTAAATCCTCTATCTGGCTGGCCCAGAGGCAGGGGCGGACTAAAGATGGGATAGACACCACAGAGCAGGGACTGCTTAAGATGCTCGACATGAGCGGTACTAAGTCATTTAAGGAGAATTTCTCCGAGCTGAACATTGTGCCTCTCAGCATCTCTTATGAATATGAGCCGTGCGACATCCGTAAAGCGCGCGAGATCCTTATTTCCAGGACCCAGAAATACGTCAAGACCCGAACTGAGGACTTGCACAGCATAGTGATCGGAATCCGCCAGCAGAAAGGCAATGTCCACTTGAATTTCGGTCTGCCTTTGTCTACTGAGGAGATCGAGCTGGCTTCCCGTTGCGACAAGAACGACCGTTATCAGGCCATCCGGCATGCGATTGACAAGAGGATCATTGCCGGATACCAATTATGGAAGACTAACTACATCGCCTACGATCTTGTCAATCACAGCTACAAGTACGCGGAGCTGTACACTCCGGAGGATGTGGAAAAATTTACAGAGTACACCGAGCATAAACTTGACAAAGTTGAGCGCAGGCTCAACCGCGCGGAGCTGAAGGACATCTTCCTTCGAATTTATTCCAATCCTGTCGTGTCCAAGGAGCGACTTGTCTCAGGAGAGCCTCTAAGGTACGAATGAAGCTGTTTTGCAAATAGTAAAACAAAATAGTTTCTATTGTTAACATTTGTGTTATTCTTATTTTTTTGCATTTTAAGGAATCAGTATATACAGCGAAGACACAGGTTTCTCAATTTTTGTAAACGCGCAATAATTGAGAAACCTGTGTCTTTTTTTAAAGCCTGTTGAAGGCTGTGAGATGATTTAGAACAGTCTGTCCACGCTGGCTATGACTTCCTCCGAGGAAAGCTCCGTGCTGAGGATCAGGTCAGGCTGCTTAAGCTCGAAGCCCTTGCTGGTGGCGTTGAGCATGCCCGCGCCTGTGATGTTGAGCATGACCGTCTCATTTTTCTTGACAGAACCATCCTCAAGAGCCTTCTTCAATGCCGCAACAGCGGTGGCAGCCGCAGGGAAAATGTCATAGCCTTCCTTGTTGAAGAACTGAAGCATCCAGTAGACTATGTCGTCGTTTGTCACCTTGAAGAAATCCCCGTTGGATTCCTTAAGAGTGTCGAACAGGCCGCCGGCAAGGCTGTAAGGTGGCTTTCTGTTGGAAAGCACCTTGGCGAGAATCACCTCGGAGTCCTTTCTGGACTCTTCCGGGGTGATCGGAACGAGATCCCTCGAACCGGCTTTCCATGAGTCGTACATTAAGGTGAACGGCGCGTTCTGGGAACAGTACACCCTCATCTTGTTCTCTCCGAAGCGTCCGTCCTTGGCAAGCCTGCATGCGTTCTCCCAGGCCGCGATCGCGCCTGTTCCGCTGCCTACAGCCTGGAAATAAGCGTCAGGAATCCTTCCGATGACTTCAACCGCACTCAGCAGCGTGGTGCCCATGCCGTCTCTTCTTGCGACATTCTTGGCGCCTCCCTCGGCAAGATAGCGTGGGTCCTTGCATAGCTTTTCTCCAAGGGCTATGGCATCGTAATAGTCGGTCCCGTTAGGTGTGGCGATCACCTTGACGCATGGCTTGAGCCTTTTGAGGAACCACAGGTCGCTGATGTTGTCATTGGGGATACATATGACTATAGGGATGTCGTTGTCCGAGCAGACGCGGGCGAAAGCCCTTGCGGTGTTGCCGGCTGACTGGACAACAAGGATGCGCTTGTCGTTTTTCGGCAGCCTTGCGCAGACGGAGAACGCCTCCGTCTCTTTGAAGGAGCATGTCTCCATCTTGGCGCCACGCTTGGGGACGTACCCTGACAGGGTTATGAACAGATTGTCCATTCCGAGAAGTTCTGCCAGACCCTTGCTCTTATAGGTGACCGGGGCATGGGAATTCTTCAACGTCCTGTTGACTGGAAGCCATTCGGCGTATCTGTAAAGCCCCTTTAGGTCCTCGCGAGGGCTGAACTTCTCATTCTCATACACGGCCCGCACCAATGACGGCGCGCCAGCCTCCGGATCCGCCAGAGTCCAGCCGGCATCCTGAAAAACCTTTCCCGTGCCGACGTTCATTAGCTGGTAATTTGTTGGTTTGAATTTCATCGGTATTATGTGTTGAAATATTCATTAAAGATTTTTAATAAGCCATGCCATGTAGCCTGCGAAGCATGCTATGAATGCCAGGCCCTCAATCCTGTCCAGTTTTCTTCCCTTGCCGGTGAATGCGCTGATCCAGATGAGAATGGCGCCAAGAAGCAGTATGCCGAGGTCCACAAAGGTCATGTTGGCGAATGAAAGTCCTGACGGTGAACCAGGAAGCGGTCTATAGACAAGGGCCGACGCTCCAAGGATCAGTAGTATGTTGCAGATGTTTGAGCCCAGGATGTTTCCAAGCGCGAGCTGTCCCTTTTTCTTCACGGCGGCCACGACACATGTGACGAGTTCGGGCATGGAGGTGCCGCCTGCGAGGATTGTCACCGCTATGAATTTGTCACTGATGTTGAGCCTGCGGGCTATGTCTGTAGCGCTGTCTACGAATATGTCGCCTCCGAAAATCAGCGCGGCCAAGCCTGCCAAGACCATCAGCGCGGCAATCCAAAGTTTTCTGTCATCTTTTTCCGCCGTTTCTGCCTCATCCGACTTACCAGACTTGAAGGACCAGAACATGTAGGCAGCGAAAAGTGTCAGGAACACAATGCCATCCATTCTGGATAACGTGTTGTCCTTGCCGATTCCGAAAAGGGTGGCATGCATTCCGAGAACAATGAGGATGACACTGACAATTATGTTGATCGGAATGTCGATCCGGACGTTTTCCCTTGTCATGCCCAAAGGCCTTACCAGGGCTGTGAATCCGAGAATGAAAAGTGCGTTGAATATGTTGGAGCCTACGATGTTGCCGACAGCGATGTCGGCGTTGCCTTTCAGGGCTCCGGCAAGGCTTACAACGAGTTCGGGTGAGGACGTGCCTATTCCCACGATGGTCAGGCCGATGACAAACTCGCTCAGACCAGCCTTTCTCGCCACGGATGTGGAGCCGTCGACAAGCCAGTCTGCCCCGAGGACGACCATCGCGAGCCCTGCGATCAAGATAAGAATTTCAGTAATCATTCTCTATGAGATTAACAAACCGCAAATTTAATGAAAAAATAGTAAAATATGTTACTTTTTTGAGTAGTACTTGGGCCAGCACGCGGCAAGGTAAGCCTTAAGCCTGTCTTCCTGAGGATTCTGGGCGGGCTCATAGAACACTGTGCCCTCCAGTCCGGATGGCATGAACTCCAAGTCGGTGAAATGCCCGGGATAGTCATGGGCATACTTGTAGCCATCAGCGTAGCCAAGTTCCTCCATGAGTTTTGTCGGGGCATTCCTCAGGTAGAGAGGGACAATTGGAGCCTTGTTTGAATTGACTTCCGCAATGGCTTTGTTAATAGCCATGTATGCTGCGTTGCTCTTTGGGGAGCTTGCCAGGTAGATTGTGACTTCTGAAAGCGGTATCCTGGCTTCAGGCATGCCGATTTGATGGACTATCCGGAAACAGGACTCGGCAAGCAGCAATGCGTTCGGGTTGGCAAGACCCACATCCTCCGCCGCCGAGATGCAGAGCCTTCTTGCAATGAAAAGCGGGTCCTCTCCGCCGTCCAGCATTCTTGCCAGATAGTAGACCGCTGCGTTTGGATCTGATCCGCGGATTGATTTTATGAAAGCCGAGATTATGTCGTAGTGCATCTCGCCGTTCTTGTCGTAAATAGCGGCGTTCTCTTGGATGCAGCCGGTAACCTTGTCATTGTCAATGACTATGGTTGATTCATTCCCTGAGAATGAATCGACCACCAGCTCAAGCACATTAAGCAGCTTTCTTCCGTCTCCTCCACTGTAACGGAAAAGTGCCTCTCTTTCCTTGATCTCTATGTCCTTCTCCTTAAGGAGCACGTCGTTCCTAAGCGCCCTGTCGAGCAGCGCCTGTAGATCTTCGACATCCAATGATTTGAGCACGAAGACCTGGCATCGTGACAGCAGGGGAGTTATCACCTCGAAAGAAGGATTCTCGGTCGTGGCTCCTATCAAGACAATCGTGCCGTTCTCCACAGCGCCGAGGAGAGCGTCCTGCTGGGCTTTGTTGAAGCGGTGGATCTCATCGATGAAGAGTATAGGCGCGGCGCCGCCGGAGAACACAGATGCGCTTTTGGCCTTGTCTATCACATCGCGCACATCTTTCACTCCGGAGCTGACCGCGGACAGGGTGTAGAAGTCGCGCGACAGGGAGTGCGCGATTATTCCTGCGAGTGTGGTTTTCCCGACTCCCGGCGGGCCCCAAAGAATGAACGAAGACAGGTTGCCGTTCTCGATCATCTTCCTTAGGATGCAACCTTCGCCTATGAGGTGCCTTTGTCCGACATATTCGGAAAGGCTCTTGGGTCTCATTCTCTCCGGCAGCGGAGGGAGCATTTTACTTTGTCCAGTATTTTGGTGGTTATCCGACATATTACAATTAAATAATTTTAATATAATGCATAAAACAACATTGTTAAATTAGGTAACACTTATGTTAATCCTAAATGCCATCCTTTTTTGTTGTTACCAGGACGCAAATTTAAGAAAAAGCGGAATAAGTTTCGTAAATTTGTCGTTCACATGTCCGGCCGTCGCTAAGAGGATTGGTACATGATACAACAGAATATAATAGAGTATATGATGAGACTATCAGAAAGAATCCGTTTTGTTGGTGTGAATGACCATCAGACCAAACTTTTCGAGCGGCAATGGCCGCTTCCCTTTGGCGTCAGCTACAACTCGTATCTTGTCATTGGAGAGAAGATAGCCTTGATAGACACCGCTGCCGCCGCGTTTAAGGACGATTTCCTTTCAAACATCAAGTCAGAGATAGGGGACAGGAACATCGACTACCTCATAGTCAATCACATGGAGCCAGACCATAGTGCCCTTCAGGGCGTTGTTAGAAGGGAATATCCAGATTGCGTGATTGTGGCGGATGCCAAGGCCGTGCCAATGATTGAAGGGTATCAGGGGCTTACCGACAGAATTAAGGTGATCAATGAAGGTGAATCCATTTCCTTGGGGAACGTAACGCTTCAATTTTTCATGATTCCCATGGTCCACTGGCCTGAGACGATGGCCACCTGGTGCCCGGAGGAGAAGGCGTTGTTCAGTGGTGACGCCTTCGGCACGTTTAAGGCTTTTCCTGAATGTGTCACTGACTCGCGACCCGGAATATTCAATGAATATGAGGATGAGATGACAAGGTATTATTCGAACATAGTCGGGAAATACGCCGCTCCGGTGCAGGCCGCGCTCAGAAAGCTGGGCGGCTTGGAAATCGGACGGATCTGCAGCACCCACGGACCGGTGTGGGAGAGAAACATTCCGCAGGTTGTCTCTTTGTACGGCAAGCTCAGCCGTTACGAGCCTCTTGAGCATGGTGTATGCCTGGCTTACGGTTCGATGTACGGCAACACTGAGAAAGCGGCTCTGGCGTTGGCTGAGTCCCTGAGGAATCGTGGCATTCCATTCACGCTCCACAATCTTAATGAGGAAAGCTATTCATTCGCTTTGCGTGACGTGTTCAGGTATGACACCCTGATGTTTGGATCACCGACCTATAATAATGGAATATTTCCGCCTGTCCGTCAGCTCATGGAGGCTGTCTGCGACCGATTGGTCAAGAACCGTCGTTTTTTTGCCTTTGGTTCGTTCACTTGGGCAGCCGCCAGCGTCAGGTTGCTTAATGAGATGGCGACGGCTGCAGGATTTGAGATTCTCGGTGACGGTGTGACATTCAAACAAGGGTTCGCACCGGAGAAATTCGACTCAGAATCAATAGTGTCCCTTGTTTAGAGACAACCTGCCACCTTTGTTATACAATTTGGATTATGTTAACTTGGAGGCATACCAAACACTTCCCTCTATGATTTTACAACTACTGACGCTGATCGGAGCCCTGGCCCTCTTTGTGTTCGGTCTTGAGATGCTCAGCTCCGGAATCCAGAAATATTGCGGCGACCGGCTCAGGCGCTTCGAGAAATGGATGACATCCGACAATCCTTTGAAGCAGGTTCTGTCCGGCGCCGGAATCACGGCGGTCGTCCAATCCTCCAGCGCGGCGACAATCCTTGTGGCAAGTCTGGTGGGAGTCTCTACCCTGTCGCTTGTGCAAGGCATCCGCGTGATAATGGGAGCCAACATTGGAACCACAGTAACCGCTTGGATCATAGCGGCTACTGGGTTCAGGCTTGACATTGCGGCCTTTGCGTTTGTCATGCTCGGAGCGGGCTTTGCCATGACATTGGCGAATAAGTCTCCTGTAAGAAATGCCGGCCAGGCTGTCATGGGACTTTCTCTTGTTTTTGTGGGGCTTATCTACATAAAGTCCTCCATACCTCCTGCCGTGTCCGCCCCCGAGCTGTACTCATTCGTTTCGGCACTTGCTTCACACGGGTTCCGTTCAGTCTTGATTTTCATCCTTATAGGCATCACCGTAACGTTTGTTCTTCAATCATCCAGCGCTACGGTTGTTCTGACCATGGTGCTCGCCTACTTTGGCTGGATTCCGTTCAGCATGGCCGCCGCCATGGTTCTTGGCGATAACATCGGCACGACAATCAGCGCCAACATCGCTGCCAGAGACGCGGGAGTACAGGCCAGAAGGGCTGCCCTTGCCCACACTGTTTTCAATGTGTGTGGTGTTGTTTTCGTCTTGGTGTTCTTCAACATATTCATTAAGATCAACTTATGGATAGCCTCTCTCTTTGGGTTTGATGCGGCCATGACTGATGTCTTGGGAATCGCAAGCGTCCACACGCTTTTCAACACCATTGCGACTCTGGTTTTGGTCTGGTTCTGCAGGCCTTTCTCGGTGTTGCTCACAAAATGGATAAAGGAGCCGGAACCGCAGAAGGGCGACTTCAACCTGAAGTACATCGGCAGCGGCAGGATAATAGGAACTCCGTCCATCTCGATTGAGCAGGCATACAAGGAGTCCGTCAATTTCGCCGTCAACGCACACGATGGCTTCCGGTACGTCAAGCCGGCCATCGGTGAGAAGGATCCCGACAAGTTCGAGGAATACAGAGAAAAACTTGTCAAATGCGAGGAAGTGACAGACAGGTTCGAGTACGAGATAGCTGCTTTTCTTAACGGACTCACCACTGAGTCTTTGAATGATCACGAAGCAAGTGAGGTAAAAGTTATCTATAGGATAATAAGCGAGTTGGAGAGCCTGGGGGACAGTTGCGAGAACATCAGCCGCCTGCTTGCCAGACTTCATGTCCATAAACTTGAGTTTGACGAGGAAATGATAGGCAAGCTGAACCTGCTGATCGACTTGGTCGACAGGGCCTTCGCTGTGATGATCTCAAACATGCAGCTTGCCTCCGAGGGTGATCTCAAGGACATAGGCAATGCCTACAGCGCCGAGGACATCATAAACAAGACCAGGGACACTCTTCGTGACGAGGGCATTCTCCAGATAGAGAAAAGATCGGATAAGTTTCTGGCCATCAATTACTATCTGGATCTCTTGGCGGAACTTGAGGCCATGGGGGATTTCATGATCAACGTTTCCCAGGCTCTGTTCCATGAATTTGACGATTAATCCAACAACGCCTGTTTTGGCTGATTGAGAATAATTATGGGAAGAAAAAAAGTTGATCTCCTTCTGGAGAACATTACTATCGAGGCCTGCGCCGCAGAGGGCAAGGCGCTTACGCATTGGAACGGAGTTGTTGTGTTCGTGCCCTTCGCCGTTCCGGGAGATGTCGTTGACATACGTGTCACAAAGAAGAGCAAGAATTATTACGAGGGTTTCATAGAGAGGATAGTGACACCCTCAAAATACAGGCTGGATCCTTTCTGTGAGCATTTCGGAGTCTGCGGAGGGTGCAAGTGGCAGCCTCTCCCCTATCGGATGCAGCTTGAGGCTAAACGTCAACAGGTTTATGACCAACTGGTCCGCATAGGTCATTTGCAAGTCCCTGAAATACGTCAGACAATTCCGTCCGACAAGACTCAATACTATCGTAACAAGTTGGAATTCACCTTCTCGTCAAGGCGGTGGCTGCTAAAGGGCGAGGACATTGGCAATGTGCCCGAGAATGACAGAATGGGGCTGGGGTTCCATGTCGGGAAGTTCTTCGACAAGGTTCTGGACATCAAGCATTGCTACCTCCAGAAGGATCCCTCAAATGACATAAGGCTGTTCGTAAAGGAGTATGCCGTCCGGAATGGGCTGGATTTCTTCGACATTCGTCCGAACGTCGGCTATGTCAGGAACATGTTCATCAGGACCACTGACACGGGCGACTTGATGGTGATCATGTGTTACTTCTACGAGAACCGTGAGGATCGGGAGAAAATGCTTGACGCCATAGCTGAGGCGTTCCCTCAGATCACTTCGCTTTACTACATCATCAACAATAAGTTGAATGATTCAATCGGCGATCAGGAGTGCATCCTTTACAAAGGTGAGCCGACCATCCGTGAGACAATGGAGGGCCTGACTTTCCGCATAGGTCCCAAGTCGTTCTACCAGACAAATTCCGGGCAGGCGTACAAACTTTACTCTGTCGCAAGGGATTTCGCCGGGCTGACCGGCAACGAGATTGTCTATGACCTTTACACCGGAACCGGCACGATCGCGCAGTTTGTCTCCGGAAAGGCCGCGAAAGTGATTGGCATTGAATATGTCCCTGAGGCTATCGAGGACGCGAAAGTGAACGCTGCCGGAAACGGCATCACTAACTGTGAGTTCTTTGCCGGTGACATGAAGGATGTGCTGAGCCGTGATTTCATCCGGAGGCATGGCCAACCTGATGTGATCATTCTCGACCCTCCAAGGGCCGGCATTCATCACGATGTCGCGAAGGTCATTCTTGAGGCCTCCCCTGCCCGCATTGTCTATGTAAGCTGCAATCCGGCCTCGCAGGCCCGAGATCTGGCTATCTTCGCCGAGAAGTACGAAATCACCGCTGTTCAGCCGGTAGACATGTTTCCTCACACCCAACACGTCGAGAACGTCTGCGCCTTGAGGCTGAGGTCGTCAGAACGGATACCCGACACCGAAATGGAGTGAGTACCCTTCTTTCTTCAGCCATTGGGACGGAGCGCGCCAACGGGCCTTATCCAGAGAGGGGTCATAGACTTTCATGCCCATGTCCAGGCGGAGAATCAGGAAGCTGAGGTCAACGCGGAGCCCCAGACCCCAGTCCGCGGCCAGGCTCGAGGCTAGATCCCTAAGGGCAAAATGGGTCTGGACACCATTATCGTTCTCGGTTTCCTTAAGTGTCCAGATGTTGCCGACATCCACGAACAACGCGCCGCGTAGTTTCCAGAACATCGGAAACCTGTACTCCAGGTTTGCCTCAAGCTTGACGTCTCCGGTCTGGCTTGGAATCACAAACGTAGTGTCGGTCTTGGACTTGCCAGGTCCAAGGGCACGCGCCTGCCAGCCCCGCATACTGTTGGCTCCACCGCTGTAGAACTGCTTCTCGAAAGGGAGAGTGGATGAGTTGCCATAGGCATAGCCGACTCCGCCAAGGAGACGCATCGCAAGGGCCTGGCTGTCGTTCTTGCCGAATATCAGGGTCTTTCCGAGTGTCAGTTCCGTGCGGATGTATTGGGAGTAGGGTGTGTTCCAGACAAGCCTTGAGCCATACTCGTCCCTCTCCATCGTGCCGTTGAGCAGACTGAGCGCATTGCCGGACGCATCGAGCTGCAGGCGGGCATATTCGTAAGTCTCCTTCGGCACCAAGGCTGTGCTGGTCGCGTAGTAGGCCACTAGACCGGAGCCGACGTCAAAGTGATTCTGGTAGGCGTCCCGCATGAATGGATTCCCGACAAGTGTCTTATAGAAGTTTTGGTCCAGGTTGGCCAGTCTTACTATCTTGGCTTGAATCGGATAGAATTGGTAGAAGAATTTACCGTTCCTTAGAGAGCCGGAATAACCGAATGAGGTTGAGATCATGTTTCTCGTGTACTCCGGGCGGTTTTGGTAATTGTACGACATGTTGATCTCCGTGCGTGGTACCGAAGGCCCGTGGAACATGGAGTTGGGAAGCCCCAGAAATTCCGGGAAGCTCAGCCCGGCCGAGACACCGAATTCATTGGACTTGACATTCTTGTCGTCATACTTGAACTGAAAGTTTCCGAGGAATCCAAGATTCAGCCACTGCCCTCCATGGAACAGGTTCTTGTGGTAATAGCTAAGCTGAGGTGAGATGCCGATCAGCCCTGTTGAGTTGGTAGACCCCTCCAGATTCACCTTGAAGCCCTGCATCCTGGAACGCGTGAGGCTTATGTCGCAGTCGACTGTAGCCGTGTCCCTTGGATTAAGTGAGATGTTGACTCCGCTGAAGAGCTTCAGTGCCGAGAACCTTGTGTACGTGGTGTTCACATCGTCCTCATCGTACATTTCCCCTGGACGGAGAGTGCATAGGTTCCGCAGCACTTTCTCATTGAAAGCCAAGTCGCTGTCATAGGAGATTGTCACATCTCCAAGAAAATACTTCCGGTGAGGACGGGCATATTCGGGTGTTTGGTTTCTGGTGTAGTTCCTTACTGACATCAGCAGGTCGGCTGTGTCAGCGGAGTGGAGTGTGTCCGCCTCGAAGTAGAAATAGTTCTTGGTAAAGCCGAAGTAACCTTTACGCCTGAGGACAGAGGCGTTGCGCTCGGTTTCTTTTTCAAGTGCGTCCTCTGACAGATAATCCCCTGGTTTTATGGAGATAAGAGCCGTGTCCGCCATAAAGTCCTCCTTGAACTCTCCTTCAGGAACGGAGTAGGTTATGCTCCCGATTCTGAATCTTTTCCCTAATGTGACTGAATATGTGACATGAACCTTTTTCCCTTTGACGACGGTATGGCCCTGCACGTCCGAGCCGTAGTAGCCGAGGTACTCAAGATGCCTCTTTATGTTGTCGACGGAAGCCTCCGCCTGTGATGGCAGGTAAACAACCGGGGCCGTGCCTATCTTCCTGATGAATTTGTTGACGGTCTTGTCCGGATTCCTTCCTGACCAATTGTAAAGGTTCAGGAATGGGTTCCAGCCGAATACTATGTAGGAATTAGGCTTCTGCTTTATGTAGGATTCGATTCTTTTTGTGTTGAACTTGCTGTCATTGCAGACTTTCACCTTGTTTGAGGCAAGGCGGTACTGCCCGTCCTCCAGGACACGCGTCGTGCTGCATGAGCTGTAGAGCACGGCGACTGTGGCCACGGCGGCCATCAAGGAGAGTAAGGAGGATTTTGCCATAATATTCTACAAAAATAACAACCCTTTCTGATTTTTCTTCAAATTTGGGTCAAAATATTAATTTTCGTACCTATCTTTGCACGCCGAAGCCGATAGCACGTCCATGCCGGCACATTAATATTTTGTCAAACTTTAATAGGTTTACAGTTTTTTAGGATGAAGAACAAGTACATCGACCTTGTGGATCAGACCTTCGATTTCCCACAGGACGAATTCAGGGTTGAAGACGGCAATCTTTTCGTCAATGACATTGACATGATGGGAATCATAAAGGAATACGGCACGCCCCTGAAACTCACTTATCTCCCGAAGATCACCTCTCAGATCCAAAGGGCCAAGCGAATGTTCCGGAACGCGATGTCAAAGGTCAGCTATGAGGGTGACCACCACTATTGCTACTGTACGAAGAGTTCCCAGTTCAAGTTTGTCATAGAGCAGGCGCTAAAGAGCGATGTCCACCTGGAGACATCCTCTGCCTACGACCTTGACCTCATCCGAAAGCTTGAGTCCGACAAGCTGGTGGACAAGAACTTGATCGTCATCTGCAACGGCTTCAAGAGACCACAGTACATCCAGAACATCGCCACGATGCTCAACGAGGGCTGGCATAACATAATCCCTGTCCTGGACAACAAAAATGAGCTGGAGGACCTTGATGACCTTATCGAGGTCCCTGCCCAACTTGGCATCCGAATCGCCTCTGAGGAGGAGCCTTCGTTCGATTTCTATACTTCCCGCTTGGGAATCAGGTACTCGGACATCATCCCGTTCTACCGGAACGGCATCAGCAAGAACCCCAAGTTCAAATTGAAGATGCTGCATTTCTTCATCAACACCGGCATCAGGGACACTTCATATTACTGGAACGAGCTCGCGCGCTGTCTGAACCTCTACTGCGACCTCAAGCAGATCTGTCCGGACCTTGATTCTCTGAACATCGGCGGCGGCCTTCCTATAAAGACATCGCTTGCTGTGGATTACGACTACAAGTACATGATCGAGGAGATTGTCTACCAGATAAAGTCGGTGTGCGACGCGCATGGGGTGCAGGTTCCTGACATCTACACCGAGTTCGGCAACTTCACCGTGGGCGAGAGCGGAGCGACAATATTCAAAATACTGGATGTAAAGCAGCAGAACGACCGCGAGTGCTGGTACATGATCGACAATTCCTTTATGACAAGCCTTCCTGACACCTGGGGCCTTCACCAGAGGTTCATTCTCTTCCCCATCAACAAATGGAACGAGGAGTACCACCGTGTTTTTCTGGGCGGCCTGACCTGCGACAGCAAGGACTTCTACAATTCCGAGGCCCACTCAAACGCGATCTTCCTTCCAGTGATGAAGAGCAGGAGGGACCCGCTTTACATAGGTTTCTTTCACACCGGGGCTTATCAGGAAGCCATTTCGGGATACGGTGGAGTCAAGCATTGTCTTCAGCCCTCACCAAAGCACATCCTGATTGACAAGGACAAGGACGGGAGGATCACCACAAAGGTGTTCGCGCCTGAGCAGAGTTCCGAGTCGATGCTTAAGATTCTCGGATTCTAAGCAATGCCATCGTCTGTGTCACATAATGAGGTAAAACTGGTCAAGTCTTTGGCACAAAGGAAGTTTCGTGACGAGACGGGACTTTTTCTGGTTGAAGGCGAGAAGATGGTTGCCGAGGCTTTGGCCTCTTCTTTTTCAGTTGAGAAAGTCTATAGGCGACTTCAGATCGGTGAAGCCGCGATGACAAGGCTGAGCCTGCTTTCCTCTCCATCTCCGGCCCTGGCGATTGTCAGAAAACCGGCGGACATAGAGCTTGACGATTTTAGTGGCTTCCCACGAAGAGGACTTTTCCTGGCTCTTGACGGAATCAGGGATCCCGGCAATCTTGGCACTATCATCCGCACCGCGGACTGGTTCGGCCTCGATGCTGTTTTCGCCTCGAAAGACACAGTCGACATCTTCAATCCTAAGGTTGTGCAGTCAACGATGGGAGCCATCTTCAGGGTGAGATTCCATTATTGCGACATCCTCGGGCTTTGCAGGGCCGCGGTCTCGGCAAAAGGCAGAGTGTACGGGACCTTCCTTGACGGTGAGGACATGTACGCCTGTGATCTGTCCACCGGATCGGACTCGCCGTCGGTCATCGTTGTCGGGAATGAATCCAACGGAGTTTCCAAAGAAGTTGGCGGGGTTGTCACCGACAGGCTTCTAATTCCCTCCTGGCCAAGGAATGAAAGAGGGTCCGAGTCCCTGAACGCGGCTGTCGCAACCGCCATAACAATCGCGGAGTTCAGGCGCCGGGCGGCGGCAGGACATTGAATATTCATGAATTTTCCGTAATTTCGCGATGTTTGCAAAAACTGGCAAGAATGAACGAAGAGTCCTTGATGCGCTCCAGAATCCGGAAGATTCTGATGATTTGCAGCAACTATGACGCTTTCGCCCTTGAGGAGGACGGACGCATTGAGAATCAGGTGAAAAACGAATACCGTGAGCTTAACCTGAGCAATCCTCCTAAATTCATCTGGGCCAACTCATCGGCCCAGGCTAAGGGAATAATCGGCTCCGAAGAGGAGATCGACATGATCATCTGCATGTACAACGAACAGGACAAGGAGATCTTCCCTTTCGCGTCCATGCTGAAGGAGGAAGGGCGCGGGATTCCATTCATACTTCTGATCCATTACTCCAAGGCGGTAAGACAGAGGGTGTTGGAGTCACCTCATCCCGGGGTTGACTTTGTGTTCAGCTGGCACGGCAACGCTGACCTGATACTTGCGATTGTCAAGTTGCTCGAGGATGCCGCCAATGCGGATAACGATGTCTTTGAGGTAGGCGTGAAGGGGATTCTTTTGGTTGAGGACTCGATCCGCTACTATTCGAACTATCTTCCTGAACTGTACAAGATCGTGCTCACGCAGAGCCGTGAGTTCCTGACCGAGTCACTGAATGAAGACCAGAAAAAGTACCGGAAGAGATCCAGGCCTAAGATATTCCTGGCCACCTGCTTTGAGGAGGCGGTCGAGTACTTTGAAAAATACAGGAGAAACCTGCTGGGCGTCATCTCTGATGTCGGCATGGTCATCCACAAGGGCGATGATCCCAAGACAGAGAAGCTTGACGCGGGCATAGAGCTCGTCAAGATCATCCGTGAATATGATCCCCTCATGCCCGTCCTGCTCCAGTCCTCACAAGGCAGCGTGTCAAAAATCGCGGATAGACTGAGGGTCGGATTCCTGAAAAAATATTCCAGCACTCTTTTCCTTCAGCTTGGCGACTACATGAAGGAAGAGTTCGGGTTCGGGGACTTTGTGTTCCGGGATTCATCCGGAGCGGAATGCGGAAGGGCTGCCAGCCTGTCCCAGCTTGAGAAGATCATAGATGGCATTCCCGATGATGTGCTGATGAGCAACACTTCCAGGAACATGTTCTCTAAATGGCTCTATGCCAGGGGACTGTTTAATCTGGCCGAGACTTTCAGGGCCGAACATCACACCGATGCCGCCGAGTTCCGGGAATTTCTGCTGGACAACATCCGCCGTTACCACAGGAGCATAGGCCAAGGTATCATAACGGAATTTCACCGGGATTCGTACGAGGACTATTACTGGTTCTCGCGGGTTGGCGAAGGCTCATTGGGCGGCAAGGCAAGAGGGCTGGCATTTCTCAATCATCTTGTGCGGAAATATTCCTTGTCAGAGAAGTACGACCGGCTCACGGTGTCCATCCCGCGCACCATCGTGCTGACGACAGATTGGTTCGACAGGTTCATTCTTGACAATGGACTTCAGTATGTGATCGACGCAGAGCTTTCAGATGATGAGATCCTTTCGGAATTCGTGGCCTCCACACTTCCGGAGGAACTGTCTCTGAATCTCAAGGCATTCCTGGCCACGGTGGATTGTCCGCTGGCTGTGCGTTCCAGTTCGAAACTCGAGGACAGCAACTACCAGCCGTTTGCCGGAGTGTACGCGACCTACATGTGCCCTCCGGTGGAGAATAAGGACAGGATGCTGCGCGAACTGGGCAAGGCGGTGAAGAGCGTCTACGCTTCCACATTCTTCAAGGGAAGCCGGAATTACATCCAGGCCAGCGGGAATCTGCTTGGCGAGGAGAAGATGGCCGTGATCATCCAGACCATCTGTGGATCGGTACACGGGCATGACTTCTACCCTATGATGTCCGGGGTCGGAAGATCGCTTAACTCCTACCCGATTGGATCCGAAAAGGCTTCCGACGGTGTCCTGAACGTGGCCTTCGGTCTTGGAAAGACTGTGGTGGACGGAGGAAGGACCTTGCGTGTCGATCCTCTATATTCCAAGAAGATCCTCCAGCTGTCCAATCCGAGGCTGGCGCAAAGAGACACCCAGAATGAGATGTTTGTGCTTGACCTGCGGCCTTCGGCCTTCAAGATTTCAAAAAACGACGGGATCAATCTAAGAATGGTGCCGGTGGCTGACGCATTGAAGGAATATGACCATCCAGAACTTGTGGCGTCCACCTACAACGCGTTGGATGACATGATGACGCCGGGAACAAGAATAAGAGGAGCAAGAGTGGTTTCATTTGACGGTGTGTTCCAGTACGACCGTTTTCCGCTTGCCAAGGCATTGTCTGAAATAATGTCGATCTGCCGTGATGAGCTGATGAGCGAGGTCGAGATCGAGTTCGCCGTCGATCCTGTAAGGTCATCGGGAGGGACAGCCGCGGACCTAAAGCTTCTTCAGGTCCGCCCGGTGTCCAGCGGGGCAGGTTCCCAGACCTCATCAATCGAGGATGCCGAGGCGGTCATCCGCAACAGGTTGATCCGCAGCGACAACGCATTGGGCAACGGCTACTTTACAGAATCCTCGTACATGGTGGTCATCACGCCGGAGGCCTTCGACAAGATGAGGACAGGGGCAATGGCGGAGGAGATCTCGGAGATCAATGCGGACATGGTCGCGGAAGGAGAGACGTATTTCCTCATCGGCCCAGGCCGTTGGGGATCATCGATTCCGACCCTTGGAGTGCCTGTCGCATGGACAGACATCTCGGCGGCTAGAATGGTGGTTGAATATGCCATAGACGGATTCAGGATAGACCCGAGCCAGGGTACGCATTTCTTCCAGAACATCACGTCACTTGGTGTCGGCTACCTCTCCGTGGATCAGTACGCCGGTTCAGGAATGATTGATTTCGATGCGCTAGGACGGTTGAGGCGCGTGAGGGAAGGCAGATACTCCAAGGTCCTTGAGGTTCCGGGCCTGACCGGGTTCATCGACAGGAACAAGGGAACGGCATTGATCGGTTTTTAGCCATGGGCAAGTTTATCATCTATCAGGTCCTCACCCGGTTGTGGGGAAAGGGAAAGTTTTCCGAGTTCGATCCGTTGACAATGGCGTATTTCAAGTCCTTGGGAGTCAGCCATGTCTGGTACACGGGTGTTGTCCGTCATGCGACAACGGTGTCCGCCGAGGGCTGTCCTGCTTCAGACAGACAGATCGTGAAAGGCGACGCCGGGTCTCCGTACGCGATCACCGACTGCTACGATGTCAACCCTTATCTTTCGGACGATCCTGCAGACAGGATGCGAGAGTTCGAGGCCTTGCTGAAACGGACCCATGACGCCGGGCTTAAGGCAGTCATGGATTTTGTGCCGAACCATGTCTCCCGTGATTATGGCAAGGTCGGCATGGCGCGCCCCGATGTTGCGCCGCTGGGGGCGGACGATGACCCTACCGTCCATTGGAGACCGGAGAACGATTTCTATTATTATCCCGGTCAACCGCTGAAGCTGCCCTTTGACGTCCAGACCTATTATGAGAATCCTGCCAAGGCTTCTGGCAACTGCTTCTCCCCCTCCCCTTCCGTCAGCGATTGGTACGAAACAATCAGACTGAACTATTGCGACTTCCACACCAGGACATGGGACAGAATGTACGATATCGTGCGCTTCTGGTGCGGCAAAGGCGTGGACGGATTCCGATGCGACATGGTCGAGATGGTTCCGTGGCAGTTCTTCTTGTGGCTGATAGGAAAGGTAAAGGAAGAGTTCCCCGATGTGACGTTCATCGCTGAGGTCTATAGGAAAGAACTGTACAAGAAGTACATAGACGAGGTCGGCTTTGATTTTCTCTATGACAAGTCCGGATTCTATGATTCGGTTCGCTCTGTCGTTGAAGGCCACGGGACCGCGAGAAGCTTGACCTGGAACTGGCAGTCTCTGGGCGGCCTGCAACCCAGGATGCTGAACTTCCTTGAGAACCATGACGAGCAGCGGTTCGCTTCTGATTTCTTTGCCGGTGACGCGCGCAGGACATTCGCGTCGCTGGGAGCGGGAATATTCCTGAACAAGGCACCGTTCATGCTCTATTTTGGAGAGGAGATCGGCGAACGCGGAATGGATGCCGAGGGGTTCAGCGGCAGGGACGGAAGGACAAGCATATTCGATTGGTGGAGGGTTCCGTCAATCGGGAGGTTGGTTGAATATATTCATAAAAATGAAGGGCTTGCCTCAGAAGAAGAGGCTCTGCTGGTAAAATGGAGGCGCTTTCTGAATATTGCGGTTTCCGTTCCGGCTGTGGCCTCGGGGAAGACTTTCGATCTCTGCTACTGCAACTACGATTCTCCAGGGTTCAAGCCGGACCGTCATTTCGCGTTCCTCCGCGGCGGAGACGGCGGCGGGACTTGGCTTTTTGTGTGCAATTTCTCCTGCGAAACGGCAGGGATCTCAATCCGCGTCCCGGCAGAGGCGATCTCTTTCCTAGGCATAAAAAACCTCGATCCGGAAGCCCGGATCGAGGTTGAAGTTTCATCCGATGATTGCGCCATTATCAGGCTCAATTAGCTGGACTGCAAGAACTAATGACTTACCAATTAAGAATTTTCTTAAAGTCATATTCCTCTGGATTCGGGACATAAGCCTTGGCGGCCTCATAGTCGGCCGGAGTGATGTAGTGGCAGATGTGGCCATAGTAGTTGCGGGCGATTCCGCCTTCGATGTCCACACGGCGAGGAGGAATCTTTCCCTCGGCGTTCTGGAGATCCTTCAGGTAGAGAGGCCGGGCGTTGCCGTTCTCGTCCACATAGACCATGCATCCGGTCTCACCCTTTGAGAAGAGCTCGTAGACTCCGAGGGCAAGTTCTGTGCAGTAGGACAGGTCATAGGCCACAGGATCCTGGCAGCGGACATCGTAGCCGATCTCGACCGGGCGTGTCTTTACCTTCATCCCGAGCTTTTTGAACTCCTTCTCGAGGATGTCGTTGAAGAGGACAGCCTTGGAGATCTTGCCGAGCTCAGGGTGGCCGTGCTCATCATAGGTCATGTGGACACCTGTGGCCTTGATGTCCTCAGACTCAAGATCATGGAACACTCCCTCAGCGACAACCACAGTTCCGTAGGAGAGCCCAAGAAGCTTTCTCTTGACGATGGCCGAGAGGGTGAGCTTTATGATCTTGTCGACTGTGATCGTTGTTTTGTTGAACATCTCAGGGATGATGGTCATAGGACAGTGCGTGGCCTCGCCGATGCCGAGGGCAAGGTGGCCGGCGCTGCGTCCCATGGCGGAGATGAGGAGCCAATTGCCCGACGTGCGCGCGTCTTCGTAGACGGTGCGTGCGATGTGGGCACCCTCGTCCTTGGCGGAGTTGAATCCGAAGGTCGGAGCGTTGTGGGGCAGAGGAAGATCATCATCAATCGTCTTAGGGACGTGGATGTTGTGGATCGGGTAGTTCTTCGCGTCAAGGAACTTTGCGATCCTGTTGGCGGTTGAGGCCGTGTCGTCACCGCCTACGGTAACAAGAAGCTTCACGTTGTTGTCCTGGAAAAGAGCCAGGTTGAAATTCTTCTCGAAATCCTCGTTGGTAGGCTTGAACCGGCTCATCTGAAGGTAGGAGCCGCCTCTGTTGAAGTAAGCGTCGGCCTTGAGGAAATCGATGTCTTCGGTGCGGGCCTCCTTACGGAAGAGTCCGGTGTAGCCTTCGTGGAGCCCGATGACCCTGTAGCCGTTGGAAAGGAAAGTCTTGGCGACAGAGAACACAACGGTGTTCATTCCCGGCGCAGGGCCGCCGCCGCACAGAATGATGATTGAATCTTTCATATACGAATGATTTAGAAATTTGTATGTCCGTAACAAAACGACCGCAAATTTAAGAAACAGATTTAACTTTTCAAAAAGTAGTTGCAGGTCTTGTATTCTCTATCTTCTTGATGATTTTGAACGTAAAGCCGACATTTTTGATTAAATTTGCGCTCTTTACAAAGATGATTGCAGAAATGGATCACGAGCAGGCTAAAATACGGGTCGGGCAATTGAGAAAGACCCTTAGGGAGAACAGCAGGCGGTACTATGTCGACAATGCCCCGACGATGAGCGATTTCGAGTACGACCGCCTGATGCGCGAGCTGGAGGACCTTGAGAAGGAATATCCCGACCTCCTGACCCCTGACTCCCCTACCCAGAAGGTCGGAAGCGACCTTGACCAGAGCATGGGAGCCAACGCCGAACCGGCTGTCCGCAAGGAGTTCGCGCAGTACCCGCACAAGTATCCTATGCTCTCCCTGGCCAACACCTACAACATAGGCGAGATCGAGGATTTCGTACGCCGCGCCGAGAAGGATCTAGGAGGTGTCAGCTTCACATATTCATGTGAGTTGAAGTTTGACGGGACCGCGATCTGCCTCACCTACAGGCATGGACGTCTGTTCAGGGCATTGACAAGGGGTGATGGCGTTGTGGGGGACGACGTCACAGCGAACGCCTTGATGATCAGTGATATTCCTGAAAAATTAAAAGGAAGCGGCTGGCCGGACGAGTTTGAGATCCGCGGTGAGGTCCTGATGCCGTACGCGTCTTTCGACAGGCTCAACGCAGAGCGTGAGGACAACGAGGATCCGCCTTTCGCCAATCCAAGGAACGCCGCATCCGGCTCTCTGAAGTTGCTGGACCCTTCCGAGGTGGCCAGAAGAGGACTGATGTGCACGCTCTATCATATTCCAGGCCAAAGCGTTTCTTACACCACCCACAGTGAGGCGCTCGATGCCGCCGCATCTTGGGGACTGCCGGTCTCCGACAAGCGGAAGGTCGCTCATGGAATCGGCGAGATAGAAGAATACATACATTACTGGGACACCCGGCGGAAATTCCTTCCTTACGCGACCGACGGGATAGTGATCAAGATCAATGAGCTTGCGTACCAGAACGCGCTCGGCTACACGGCAAAATCACCGCGATGGGCGGTCGCGTTCAAGTTTCAGGCCGAAGAGGCGCACACCAAGCTCCTTTCCATTACCTATCAGGTGGGGCGGACCGGCGCTGTGACTCCGGTGGCGAACCTGGCTCCGGTCCAGTTGGCCGGGACAGTGGTTAAAAGAGCGACGCTCAACAACCAGGACTTCATCACACAGCTGGATGTCCGTGTGGGTGACACCGTGACCGTCATCAAGGGCGGCGAGATCATCCCTAAAATCATAGATGTGGATTTGTCGCGAAGGCCCGAGAACGCCCGGAGGCCGGTCTTCCCTGAAGTTTGCCCGGACTGCGGCGCAAAGCTGGTGAAGGAAGAGGGTGAGGCCAAGTGGTTCTGCCCCAACACCGATGGCTGTCCTACCCAGATAAAGGGCAAGCTTGTTCACTTCCTTAGCCGGAGAGCCATGAATGTGCTTGCCGGTGACGCCACCATCGAGCAGATGTACAATCTGGGCCTTGTAAGGACCCCCGCGGATTTCTACTCTTTGACAAAAGGACAGCTTCTTCTGCTTGACGGATGGAAGGAACGATCAGCGCGGCGTTTTCTGGACAGTCTGAAGGCCTCGCGCAATGTAACCTTTGACCATGTACTGTTCGCGCTGGGCATCAGGTACGTAGGAGAGACAACAGCGAAGGAGATAGCATTGCATTTCGGGGACATAGATGCCATAGCGGCCGCGACCAAGGAGCGGCTTCTCGAGGTGCCGGACGTCGGTGAGGTGATCGCAGAGAGTGTTTTTGAATATTTCCACAACTCCAAGCATCTTTCTGACATCGAAAGGCTTAAGGCTGCGGGAATTCAGTTTTCCATGGAGAATAAGTCGGCGGAGTCAGACGCCCTGGCTGGAATGACGATAGTGGTCTCCGGCAATTTCAGCGTGCCGAGGGACGAGATGAAGCGATTGATAGAAGCCAATGGAGGGAAGAACAGCTCATCCGTCAGCGGAAAGACCTCATACCTGCTGGCCGGAAGCAAGCCGGGACCGGAGAAGATGAAAAAAGCCGCCGAGCTGGGCGTCAGGATCATCAGCGAGGAAGAATTCAGGAATATGCTTTCCCGCCCTGCCGGCCCTTCCGCCGATGAAGGGCAGGATTCCCCTCTAGGTTTGTTCTCTGGGATGATTTAATGTATTTGCTGGATGAAAGGTTTCCGGAAACTGATTTTCAAATGCAGGCTATGGCTCCGGTGGGCAAGGAAGTTCTTCGGGCAAGATGTCTGGATCCTTGACGAGAATGACTTGTCAAAGGCAAAGGCGCGTCTTGTCAGGGACGCCAGGGTCGTGACGGTCGCTTTTCAGACATTCGCCGAGCAGAAAATCGGATTTCAGGCTGTTGCCTTGAGCTATTTCTGCACCATGGCTTTCGTTCCTTTCATCGCCGTGGCTTTCGCGGTGACGAATGGCTTTGGCCTGGCTGACAAGCTTAAGGCCGTCCTGTTCTCATGGGACATCAGCCAAAGCATAATGGATGTGATACTTGCCGCCGCAGACAAGATCCTGGCATCAGCGACAAGCGGGTTGTTCGGGTTCATAAGCGCATTGGCCTTCGTCTGGCTCATCATCTGGATGATGATGAGGGTGGAGACCGTCTTCAACAATGTCTGGAAGGTAAGAAAACTTCACAGGGCCTTTTTCAAACGCATAGGAGTCGATGTGATCATCCTCGTGCTGGCGCCGTTCGTGGTACTGCTTCTATATTCAGGCACAATCGTTTATTCCCATGTGCTGGATCTTATTCCGAACTGGATCGGAGCCACGGACACGATCAAGTCATTTCTAGGTTGGGTTGTCGCCTGGGCTGTCACCGTGATGGTTTTCTCAGCGATGTACAAGTTCATCCCGGCGGTGGACGTCAAGTACCGCTACGCCTTGAAGGCAGCGCTGATCGCTGGCCTCGCTTTCTCCGCCCTTCAGTACCTGTACCTTGAGACCCAAGTGTTTGTGATGCGTCTCAACACTGTCTACGGGACAATCGCCGCCATTCCGCTCTTCATGGTCTGGATGAGGTTCGCCTGGCAGATAATCCTTTACGGGGCCCAGTTCTCCTATTCGTTCCAGACTGTCAACGAGGGAGGCTTTGTAAAAGGGCTTCCGGGAGTGTCCGAGGCTATTATGAAAAGAGATAAAGATTTGGTTGAAATATGAGTTTCTCACAATTCACAGAACAAGACTACGAACTGATCCGGAATAGCTACGCCGAACTGAAGGCCGCCGCGCAGAAGCGCTGCGCCAACCAGCAGGAACTTGATGTTGTCCAGAAGGCTTTCGATTTCGCCAATGAGGCCCATAAGAATGTCCGCCGGCGTTCCGGCGGACCGTACATCATCCATCCGATAGAGGTCGCCAAGATTGTCGTAAGAGACATCGGGCTCGGCTACAAGTCGATAGCCGCGGCATTGCTCCACGATGTGGTCGAGGACACGGACTACACCGTCGATGACATCCGCAACCTCTTTGGCGACAAGATAGCCAGCCTTGTCGACGGCCTCACGAAGATCAAGAACGTGCTCGACAACGAGGACAGAAGCAAGAAGCTTAACGATGCCAACGCCAAAAGTCTCCAGGCCGAGAACTTCAAGAGGATTCTCCTGACGCTTAATGATGATGTCAGGGTAGTCCTGATCAAGCTTGCGGACCGGCTGCATAATTGCAGGACAATCGAGTACATGCCTGAGTACAAAAGGGATAAGATTCTAAGCGAGACCATGTTCATCTTCATCCCTCTGGCCCATCGTCTTGGCCTGTACGAGATAAAATCGGAGATGGAGAACATCTGGCTGAAGTACAAGGAACCTGACGCCTACAAGGAGATCACGGGACTTATAGACACCAATCTGAGCGGCCGCGAGAAGCAGATTGATGATTTCATCAAGCCGATCGACGCCGCGCTGAAAAAGGCGGGGTTCAACTTTGAGATCCGCAAGAGGGTCAAGACGCCATACTCGATTTGGCACAAGATGCAGACAAAGAACCTCACATTCGATCAGATCTATGACCTCTATGCCCTCAGGATAGTCTTCACCCCACCGCCAGACACCAGTGAGAGCGAACGTGACCAGTGCTACCACATTTTCTCCATCATCACCGGGATCTACCGTTACAAACCGGACCGCGTGCGTGACTGGGTGAAGCATCCGAAAAGCAACGGCTACGAGGCATTGCATTGCACCCTGATGAGCGACACCGGAATCTGGATCGAGGTCCAGATCCGCTCAAAAAGAATGGACGACATAGCCGAGAAAGGAATCGCGGCTCACTGGACCTACAAGAAGGAAGGCTACATCAGCGAGAACGACAGCGAGATGGACAAATGGCTTGCCAAGGTGAAGGAGATCTTGGTGAACCCTGACGTGAACGCTCTGGAGTTGCTGGACATCATTCACAATGATCTTACCAGCAGCGAAATAACGGTGTTTACTCCTAAAGGTGACCAAAAGTCCATACTCAAAGGGGCCACGGCTCTCGATTTCGCCTACAGCATCCACACCGAGATCGGCAACAAGGCGATCGCGGCAAAAGTGAACATGAAACTGGTCCCGTTGTCCCATGTGCTCCGCAGCGGAGACCAGGTCGAGATCATCACGGCCGAGGTTGAGCAGCCTAAGCGGGAATGGCTCCAGTTTCTTCAGACAAGGCATGCGAGAAATATGGTCGTTGACTATTTCAAAGGCCGCAAGAAAGAGATCAGCGAGTCAGGTAAGAAAATGCTCTCCGAACAGCTTGAGTCCCTGGGCTACAGGATGAACAATGACTCGATCGAAATGCTTCTCAATCATTTCGCCATCCCCGGAGGCAATGCGGAGGAAATGTTTTTCCGCATCGGCCTCGGAATCATTAAACTTGCTGATTTGTCTGAAGTCCTGGCTTCGGGGAAAGCCGGCAAGAGTCACTCCTGGTCATTTCCTTGGTTCGGAAAGAAAAAAGAACCGTCAAAAAAAGAGAAGAATGAATATGTCATCGCCACCTGTTGCCGGCCGATTCCGGGAGACCCTGTCATAGGAATAAAGTCTCCTGACGGAACCGTGACAGTCCACAAGAAGTCCTGTCCGGTGGCTGACAGCATAGCGTCCAAACATGGAGACTGGGTGGTGGTCCCTCAATGGGAAGACGAAGATAACCAGTCCTTCCCGGTCCGCCTTTCCATAAAAGGACTGGACAGGGTCGGCCTCCTCAACGAGATCTCCCGCTACATATCCCTGGTCATGGGCGTGAACATGCGCAAAGTCTATCTGAGCACGGAAGGCGGCATATTTTCAGGCTACATAGACCTTTATGTCCATGACAAGGCCGCTTTGGAAAGAATGATACGCAAGCTCGGATCCATAGATGGAATCAAAAGTGTCGTCAGGACTGAAATCTGAGCTTGATTTTTGAATATACCCGATCCACGATGAAAAGATTTCTTTCAAGGTACTTCCCTTTGATCCCCGCCGCGGCCCTTTTGGCTGCCTTGGTGCTCCAGCCGTCGTGCGCCAACACGACCCAAGCTCCTACCGGTGGGCTCAAGGACACTATCCCGCCTGTTGTCAGACGTGTCGTCCCTAATCCTGGCGCGGTCTCCGTCCCTGTTCATGGGACAAAGGTGGTCTTTACTTTTGACGAGTATGTCACTGTAAAGGATCCCAAAGGCATTTTTCTCTCCCCTCCGCAGAAAAAAAGCCCTAAGTACAGGATCAAAGGCAAAAGCGTAGTCGTGTATTTCGAGGAAGACCTTCTTCCAAACACAACCTACACGCTTGATCTCACGGGAGCGATAGCCGACAACAACGAAGGCAACATGTTTCCTGGCTTTACCACAGTCTTCTCAACCGGGCCGTCAGTGGATTCGATGTATGTCACCGGACTTGTCCAGGACTGCAGCACTCTGAATCCCATTCCAGGAGCCACGGTCATGCTTTACAAGGATCAACGTGATTCGGCCGTTTTCCTTCAAAGGCCGGTGGCCGCTGTGAGGACCGATCAATGGGGGTATTTCGCACTCCGGAACATTCAGGACACAATTTACCGTGTCTATGCGGTAGTCGATGGCAACGGAAACAACCTCTATGATCCGGATGAGGACAGGATCGCTTTTTTGGATTCCCTGTTCAGGCCTGTGGACGTGGTGAACGACACTGTGCCCGAATTGAAGAAATATGACATGAAGGACACCGTCTCATGTCTGGCCAGGAAAGCAGGCCTGAGGTTGACTGTCTTCAAGGAGAAGCCATCCAAGCAGATTCTGATGAACAAGATGAGAACGGGAGACAGGTCCGCGTACATCACCTTCATGGCTCCCGACGCCAGGATTGACTCCCTGTGGTTCCAAGGTTTTCCTGCCGGCAAGGTCATAACCGAGCTCAACATAGAGAAGGACAGCCTTTCTCTCTGGCTGAACGATCAAAGACCAATGCCGGACTCCCTGCATCTCTGCGTGAGGTACTGGAAGACTGACAGTCTCGGGACGCTCCGACCGGTTTCGGAGAAAATCAGCCTTGTGGATGAGAAAAAACCGAAGTCAAGGTCAGCGAGGAAAAAAATCGAGCACAAGGACACGGTCTGTGGCCTGAACCTGAGGGTCGAGCCTGAGACCTTTGAGCAATGCGGTATTTCTCTCGAGTTTGACAATCCTCCGATTCTTGGTTATTTTGACTCACTTGTGTTCCGTTCCATAAACCCAAAGCAGAAAGAGCAGGCCGAGAAATTCACGATTGCACGTGATTCTTTAAATTTAAGGAGGTACGTCATCACGCCTGAAGTGAAGATCCAACCAGGCTATGAGTATCAGTTCAAGGTTCCTCACAGAATATTCAAGGACATCAATGGCTATTGGAACGACAGCACCGAGGTGAAGGTTTCTCTTCCCAACGATGATGAGTTGAGCGTCTTCACCCTGAACCTTACCGGCGTGAACGGCAAGAAATACATAGTGGACCTTCTTGACGAACGGAAATCTAAAGTGCTTCGTAATTACATCATTGAGTCCGACTCTGTTCTTTCATTCCCTTATTTGAAGGCAGGCAAGTATTCTATAAGGATAACAGAGGATCTCAACAGGAACGGAATCGTGGACACCGGCAATCTTTTGGCTCATCGCCAGCCTGAGAAGGTTAAATTCCTGATGACCAAGGACAGCGAACTGTTTGAGATTCCCGAAAGAAGCGAGATCCAACAGAACCTGGATTTAACTACATTCTTTAAATGATAGTGATTAACATTCGTATGAACAAATATTTATCTTTAGTCATTCCTATGCTGGTCTTTGGATTCACCTGTTCGGCTCAACTGCAGGCGGATTCGACTAAGGCGCTTGCCGCCGCGCCGCCTGGAGACAGCCTGGTGGTTCCGCGGACCTATTCGGACGCCTATTTGGACACAGTCAGGATCAACCGCGTCTTCGAGGTGAATGATTATTCTCTGATCGGCGTCGAGTATGGTGTGTCCTTCAGCAGAATGAACTTCAACCCTGTCTACACTCAATCCACACTTTTTGTCCCGAACACATTCGGAGTTTTTTACACGAAGTACGGTAAGATGTTCGGCTACATGCCCTATTTCGGTTTCAAAGTAGGTGTGCGTTACAGTCATGAAGGCTATAAATTCAAGGAGAACAAGGACACCAAGGTCATGCCGAACATAGAAGGCGCCACCCAGGCGGTCATTGACGTGGTCGAGTTGCCTGTCATGGCCCACCTGCATCTTGACGGCCTGCACTATAAGGTAATGGCCGAACTTGGGATTTATGGCGGCTACAGACTTGACATAAGACGTACAGGCGATGCCGTTGTTGCGGACCTTGCCGATTCATTCAAAGACACGGACCTTCGCTTTGATTATGGAATATGCGGAGGTTTGGGGGTCGGTCTGGTCTTCGATCCTATGGAACTTCACTTCAATGTGAACGTCAGGTATTCCTGGGGATCAATCTATGAGCCAGACTATGTCAGCAAGGATTATTACCGTTTCGCTTATCCTTTTGACATTATCGCCACAGCGGGCGTGTATTTCCAACTCACGAGGAGAACCGGCCGTGGAAAGGCACAGTTGAGGCGCGAGGCTTACCGACAAGTCTATAACCCTTAAAAACAATGAATTATTTAACTGCAAAAGTAGGCGATGTGTTGATCGGTCGAGGAAACCCGATTGTCGTTCAGACAATGTGCAACACGCACACCTCTGATGAGAAGGCGACGGTCAGCCAATGCGTAAGGTTGTACCGTGCAGGCGCCAGGATAATCAGAATCACAGTACCGGGACCGTCTGATGTTGAACACATCAAGGCGATCAAGGCCGCTCTGAAGGATTTGGGTGTCAACGTTCCTATTGTGGCGGACATTCACTTTTCCTCTCAGACAGCCATTATGGTCGCTCCGTATGTTGAAAAAGTAAGGATTAATCCGGGTAATTTCCACAGAGACCACACCGAGGCCAGGAAACGGTTCGCCGAGCTGATCGAGGTTTGCAAGAAAAGCGGCACGGCGATCCGGATCGGAGTCAACCATGGATCTTTGGGTGACTACATCACCAACCTTTACGGTAATACTCCGGAAGCCATGGCCAAGGCCGCTCTCGAATGGCTTAAGATGTGCGAGGATGCGGATTTCAGCAACGTTGTGGTCTCGCTTAAATCCAGTAACACATTTGTTATGGTCAGCGCGTACAGAATCCTGATGGCCGCCATGATGAAAAACGGAAAGGTCTATCCTCTCCACGTCGGCGTCACCGAGGCTGGCAACGGAGACAGCGGCAGGATCAAATCTTGCGTAGGGATCTCCACCTTGCTTTCCGAAGGCATAGGCGACACTGTCAGGGTCTCCCTGACCGAGGATCCGGAAGCTGAGTTGCCTGTCGCCCGGTACCTTGCAATGCGCTATGGGCACAGAATCGTGTCCTCAATGACATCTGTAAATGTCCGAGAGCGCAAGGCAACCGCCTTTTATGACTCCCCTTCGCGTGAAACACTTTTGTTAGATGTCTCTTGTGACTTTGGCAAGAGGCTGCTGGACAAGACTTTGGATGAATTGGAGATTTCTGGCACCTACCAAGGCGAATCAGGTGAGACAATCTCCATCAATGATTCAGGAATCGGCACCTACCTTGTCGATGAGTTGATGCAGGCCGCGAGGAGACGTTTCTACAAGCCTGAATATGTCGCCTGTCCTGGTTGCGGGCGTACAATGTATGATCTCCAGAAGGCCTTCGAAGAGGTCAAGGCGAGAACCTCACACCTGAAGAACACCGTTATAGCGGTTATGGGCTGCATTGTCAACGGTCCCGGAGAAATGGCTGACGCAGACTGGGGCTATGTAGGTGAGGGCAACCACAAGGTCACCATCTATAAGGGGAAGGAACCAGTGCTGAGACATGTTCAAGACACGGAGGCCGTTGATTGTCTCGTCCGGCTCATTGAGGAAGATCAGACGAAGCCTATTTAAGTTTCGCGATGACTGTCTCGCAGGCTCTGGTAAAGTCGCCTTCCTTCACTTTCACTTCCGCGTCGAGAGGAAGGAATATGTCGATTCTGGAGCCGAACTTGATGATTCCGCACTGCTTTCCCCTTTCAACCCTGTCGCCCTCCTTTGAGTAGCAGACAATCCTTCTGGCGAAGGTTCCGGCAATCTGCCTGAACAATAACTCACCGTGGCCGTTCCTTATGGCGGTTGAGGAATGCTCGTTCTTTTCCGATGCTTTCGGCAGGAACGCCAGCAGGTACTTTCCCGGATGGTACTTGTAGTAGGATATCACTCCCGCCATGGGCCAGAAATTGGTGTGCACATCAAAGAAATCCATGTATACGGAAATCTGGATGCGGTCGTCCTTGAAGTACTCCTTCTCATAGACCCTGTCCACAATGACGACCTTGCCGTCGGCCACGGATGTGATCAGCTTGTCGTCCCCTTCAGGAATCTCCCTATCTGGAACACGGTGGAACCAGAACACAAAAAAGGCGAATACCAAAAGTATGACTATGATTGGAATTGTGATGAACGGGTTGCGGACGAAGCAGGCGGTGCATCCTGACAGAAGAATAATGACTGCCCAGTTAATCGCTATTGTTCCGTATGAGTCCTTGTCTACCTTTATCTTCTTCATTTTGATTGAATATCCATTAATTGATTATCTTGTTGTTTTTTAGAGCAGATCAAAAATCGCAAGGTATATCGCTCCGAACGGCATTGCCATCAAAGTGCTGTCAAACCTGTCCAAAAAGCCTCCATGTCCAGGGATTATCTTGCCGGAGTCCTTCACTCCGTACACTCTTTTCCATTGGGACTCAAACAAATCCCCATAGACACCTGTTACAGACATTATCAAGGACAGAATCAGACAATGTATAAGTGGAAACCGTAATATTCCAAACTCATAAAGGGCAAATGCGGCCAGAACGGAGCTGACCAATCCGCCTATGAATCCTATCCATGTCTTTTTGGGAGATACCGTAGGGAAAAGTTTCTTTGGGAATATCTTTCCAAGAGATAAGCCGAAGGCGAATGCTCCGACATCCGAGCACCAGATTATAATGAAAAAGCAGATCAGCAGGCTTCCGCTGAAATTTCCGGCCTTGTCGAAGGCGATCAGATTGGACAGGGCGATCGGAACCGCTATGTACACCAATCCGGTGTAAATGTTGGAGAATTTGCCATATTCCTCCTTGTCCTTTACATACAGGGAGTTGATCATGACGATAAAGATCGGAACCATAGCGAACGCCAAGAACCTTATAGGAATATGACAGGAAGCGACCGCGAACAAAATACCGAAAAGAATGATCGCCGCTATGATGGCAAGCACTTTGGAGAAAAGATAACTTTTGCCCATCGTGATGTGGTAGAACTCCAAGAGCATCACCGACATGACGAATATGATAAGCCCCGCGAACAGAAACTTGTTGAACATCAGGCAGGCCAGCATCGCAAGGATGAAGACCACACCTGAGATCGATCTGACAGTTACATTATTCATCACCGTTTTCAGTTATTTCCTCGGCAGAAGCAGCAGAAGAGTCCTGGCCGGCCTCATCAGCGGGCTTGACCTTGGGTCCGAGTATCTTTTCAATGTCCTCAGCGAAGATCACCTCCTTCTCCAGGAGCAGCTTTGCCATTTTGACGAATCCATCCCTGTGTTCCGTCAAAATCAGGAATGTCCGGTCATGGATTTCCTTGACAAGATCCTTGACCTCCTGGTCCATCAATTCAGCGGTTTTCTCACTGTACGGTTTTGTAAGGTCATAGCCTCTCGATCCGGTCGAGTCATAGAAGGAAACCTCTCCTACCTTCTCACTCATTCCGTAGAACTGGACCATGTTGTAAGCCATGCGCGTCAACCTCTCAAGATCATTCAGGGCACCGGTGGCCGGCTCTCCATTGATGATCTCTTCGGCCACGCGTCCTCCGATCAAAGCGCACATCTTGTCCGTCAAGTATGATTTTGAAAGAATTTTTCTTTCATCAGGAAGGTACCATGTAAGGCCAAGAGCGTCCCCGCGAGGGATGAGGCTGACTTTGAACACCGGGTCGGAGTACGGCAACAGCCAACCTACAGTCGCATGTCCGGCCTCATGGTAGGCGGTGGTCCTCTTCTCGGCGGGCGTCATGATTGATCCCTTACGCTCCAATCCTCCGACAATCCTGTCGACGGCGTCAAGAAAATCTTGACGGTCAATCTCCTTTTTGTTCCTTCTGGCGGCAGTGAGGGCGGCCTCGTTGCAGACGTTCGCGATGTCCGCCCCAGAGAAACCGGGGGTGTGCTGAGCCATGAATCCAAGGTCGAAGTCTTTGGAAACCTTAAGGTTGCGGGTATGAACCTTAAAGATCTCCTCCCTTTCCTTAAGCTCGGGAAGATCCACGTGTATCTGACGGTCAAAGCGTCCGGCCCTAAGGAGAGCCTTGTCAAGGATGTCGGCCCTGTTTGTGGCCGCAAGGATGATCACACCTGAATTGGTGTCAAACCCATCCATTTCTGTAAGAAGCTGATTGAGTGTGTTCTCACGTTCATCGTTAGAGGAAAAGCCGACATTCTTGCCACGCGCTCTTCCTACAGCGTCTATCTCATCAATGAAGACTATGCATGGAGCCTTTTCTTTCGCCTGGCGGAATAGATCCCTGACACGCGACGCGCCTACACCCACAAACATCTCAACGAAATCAGATCCTGAAATTGAGAAGAACGGTACGTTGGCCTCTCCTGCCACAGCCTTGGCCAGCAAAGTCTTTCCGGTCCCTGGAGGCCCCACAAGCAATGCGCCTTTAGGAATCTTTCCGCCAAGCGCGGTGTATTTCTGAGGGTTCTTCAGAAAATCCACAATCTCCATGACCTCTTCCTTTGCGCCGTAAAGTCCGGCCACATCCTTGAACGTGACGTTCACCTTCTCCTTGTCGGCAAGCTTACCGGTGGATTTCCCGACATTGAACACCCCACCCGGACCTCCGGCGCCTCCGCCCATGTTCTTGCTGAAGCCGCGGAACATCCAGATCCACATGACAATCAGCAGAACCGGAAAGATTATCCATTCAATGACATTCGACCACATCCTGCTGTCATTCGTCATGACAATCTTGACTTGGTCTCCCGGAGCAAGCTTGGCGTTCAGTTCTCCAAATTCCTTTTCAGCGTCAAACTTGTCTGAAACAAGGAAGATGAAATGAGGAGAGCTCACCGGCACCTTTCCGCCGAACCTGTCCGCGTATTTGCTTATCCTGTCAGGGCGGACAGTGATGTTTCCTTTAAAGTCATTTCTGACAAAGTCTATTTCTTTGATGTCACCATTGAGGAACATCTCCTGAACTTCAGCCCATTCAATTTTTTGAGGGTTCGCTCCGCTGTTGTTGAAGAGCAGCCAACCGATTCCGAGGATAAGGACAAGGTATAGCCATGATAGGTTGAACCTTACCCGGATCATCTTCTTTCTGGGGTCATTACCGTTATTAGGCATGTTTGGATTATTCGGCATCGGTTTCTTCCTTTTTTGTTTCAGGGACTCGCCTTTCCGTATACTCTTTGTGAGGAGCGTCCGCCCACAGGTCCTCAAGTCTGTAGAACCGGCGGTATTCGGTAAGAAAGATGTGGGCGACTATATCACCATAGTCAAGGATGATCCAGAAATTATTCTCCATTCCTTGAGTGCGGAGAGGCTTTCTTCCTTCCTCGCGCATCCTGGCTATGACGTTGTCCGCTATGGCATTGACATTTGTCGTGGAATCAGCGTTGCAGATCATGAAGTGGTCCGTTATGGCTGTACCCAAAGGCCTGAGGTCAATGTCAACGACGCTTTGCGCTTTTTTGTCGAGCATGGCGTCAGCCATTACCCGCAAATCGTGTGTTATCATATCGTGAATGTTTTATATTTTTGCATTTACTTTTCAAATGTACAAATATACAATAATTTCTGGACCCATGAAAGAGGTGATTGACATACACTGGCTTGATGAGATAGATTCCACGAATGACGAGGCAAGCAGGCGTATTGGGGAATCAGGCAATCTGTCTGTGTTGGCAGCGGAGCGCCAGACAGCCGGACGAGGCCAGAGAGGAAACTCATGGCTCTCTCCTGCCGGGGAGAACTTGACTTTCTCTATGGTTTTGAAATTTGGTGATGGGTTCTTCGCTCCCTACGAGGCCGGAAAACAATTCGACATAAGTGTCTCAGTAGCTCTTGGTTTAGTCGATTATCTTGAAAATAAAGGGATTGAGGGTTCCATTAAATGGCCGAATGACATCTATGTCCGAAACCGGAAAATCTGTGGCGTACTCATCGAGAATGTCTTGTCAGGGGAACACCTTGCCCACAGTGTCATAGGGATTGGACTCAACGTCAACCAAAAGAATTTTTCACCGCAACTTATCAATCCGGTGTCAATGACATCGCTGACAAATTTGGAATATGACCTCAAGAAAGAGCTGCCCTTATTGTGCGAGCACCTGCGCGCACGGCTTCTCAGACTGGGATCCACCGTACAATTTAACGAATATGTCAGCAAACTTTTCCGCTTTGGTCAGCTGAACGATTATGTCATTTGTTCCACCGGAAAGGTCATCAAGGCTAAAATCATCGGAGTAAAAAGATCCGGCCTTTTAAGACTTGAAACAGAAAAAGGCGAACACATGGAGTTCGCCTTCAAAGAAATAAGCTTCATTATCTAACGAAGTTCCGCAATAGCCTTCGCCGGATCCTCTGCCTTGAACACAGAACTTCCCGCCACAAGTATCGTGGCCCCCGCGCGGGCAAGAATCTTCGCGTTGTCCTTGCAGACACCTCCGTCCACCTCTATGTCCTTTGCCACTCCCCTTCTGTCCATTTCTGCCTTGAGGGTTTTGACTCGGTCCAAGGTCTTCGCGATGAATTTCTGACCGCCGAAACCCGCGAAGACTGACATGACAAGAAAGAAGTCGACTTCATCTATGTAAGGGAAAAGCCTGTCGACATCAATGTCGGGATTGATGGCGAGCCCCGCCTTCGCCCCACAGGATTTAATGAGGTAAATTATGTCCTTCGCGTCCTTCCCCGATTGATCCGCAGCCTCCAGATGGAAACTGATCATGCTTGCTCCGCATTCAGCGAACCTTTTGATGTACTTGTCTGGATTGATTATCATCAGGTGGACGTCCATCGGCACGGTGACTACCTTCGCGATAGCCTCCATTACCGGGAATCCGAATGAGATGTTGGGAACAAGGCTGCCGTCCATCACGTCAATGTGGATCAGATCCGCGTTTCCATTGATCATTCTGATGTCCGGAGCCAGATTCAGAAAATTACCTGAAAGAATTGAGGGAGCTATCCTTACCATGATCCTTATTCAAAATTAGTGACCACATCCACAAGGTGCTTGGTGAACCTGTCGAGCGACGCAAGGTCAAGTCTCTCTCCGGGAGCATGCACGCCTCTAAGTGTCGGACCGAACGAAATCATGTCCAGATCTCCGAACTTCTCCCCGAACAAGCCACATTCCAGGCCGGCATGTATGGCTTTGACCTCAGGATCGCGGCCAAAAAGTTTCCTGTAGGACTCAACGCATTTCTTAAGTATGTGGGAATCAAGATTCGGCTTCCATCCTGGATATTCAGAAAGATGCCTCACCTGTGCTCCTGCAAGCAAGAAGGCCGCCTCTACCTTTGAAGCCATCATCTTTCTTGCCGATCCGGTTGAGCTTCGCTGGCTTGTTATGACCTCGATCTTTCCCTTCTCCCGCATTCTTACCGCAGCAAGGTTGGTCGATGTCTCCACAAGCCCCGGAATGTCCTGGCTCATTGCCTCTACACCATGAGGACATGCGAACAAAGCCGCGATCAGTCTTCTTGACACATCATTTCTGACTGGTTTCTCCGTGCATCTGTACGTTCCGCTCCTAAAGGCCAGGTCCGGATCTGTCTTGAAATATTCATTGCTCAGGTCCTCGCCGAAGGCGTTGAATCTGGCGATTGTGGCGGCAGGGTCAGGAACCGCGATGATGGCATCGCACTCTCGGGCTATGGCATTCGGCTTATTCCCACCCTTGATCATGACAAGCTGCAGCCCGTGCGAAGATTCGGAGTACAGGAATCTGGCCATCTGCTGCACGGTGTTGACCCTGCCTTTATTTATGTCGTCTCCACTGTGGCCGCCGAGCGCGCCTCCTATCTCAAGCCGGACAATCTTATACCCATCCCTGAGATCATCCTGATCATAGTCAAAGACTGCTGTGGTGTCCAGACCTCCGGCGCACCCAATGAACAGCTGCCCCTCATCCTCAGAGTCAAGGTTGATGAGGGTCCTTCCTGTGAAGAACCCAGGCTCCATTCCAAAAGCGCCGTCCATGCCGGTCTCCTCTGAAATTGTAAAGACACACTCAATCTTTCCCATTGGCAGGTCGCTGTCAAGCAGAGCGAGCATAGCGGCCACGCCGATGCCGTCATCAGCCCCGAGAGTTGTGTCTTTGGCAATCATCCAACCATCTTCGATGACAAATTCAATAGGGTCTTTGAGGAAATCATGCCGTACTCCGCTTTTTTTCTCACAGACCATGTCCTGGTGGCCCTGAAGAACGAGTGTGGGCACATTCTCCTTGCCTTTGCTGGCTTCCTTGATGATGCAGACATTGTGCGTCTTGTCGGTTTTACATTCGAGATGCCTTTCTTCCGCGAAACGCTGAAGAAAGGCCGTCATCGGTTCCTCATGTCCGGACTCCCTTGGAATCCGGGTGATTTCCTTGAAAATGGAAAGTACTTTTTCAGAATTCATTTGACATGGTTTTATCTTGCCACAGGCACAAGCATCTTCTCTATGTCCGTCACGAACTGTCTGAACGTCTTGTCTGTGGACATCAGATCAGAAACCGTTGTGCAGGCATGCAGGACTGTAGCGTGATCCTTGCCTCCAAGTTCCATACCAATTGTAGACAGCGAGCAGCCTCCGATGTGATTCCTGCTCATGAACATGGCTATCTGCCTTGCCTGTACAATCTGCCTTTTCCTTGATTTGGACAGCAGAGTCTCGCGTGTGATGTTGAAATATTCACACACGACCTCCTGCACCTTGTCGATGGTGACATCGTTCTGCACATCACTGACTATGTTGCCCGTGACATGCTCGGCGAGCTCCTTGGTCACTTCTTCGTGGCAGAGGGTCGCGTTGGCTATCAAAGAGATGAGCGCGCCCTCTAGTTCCCTGAAGTTTGACCTGACCTTGTTGGCGAGAAGCTCCAGCACATCCTCTCCGACAGAAACGCCTTCCCTTGCGCAACGGGCCCTGAGCATGCCGAGCCTCGTTTCATAATCCGGTTTTGACAACTCGATCGAAAGCCCCCATTTAAAGCGGGAAAGGAGCCTCTCCTCAAAATTCATCAGATCGACAGGCGCCCGGTCCGATGTGAACACAAGCTGCTTGCCTGACTGGTGGAGGTGGTTGAATATGTTGAAAAAGGCATTCTGCGACGCTGGACCCACCAGTTCCTGGATGTCATCCATGATCAGCACATCGATCCTCATGTAGAAGGCCATGAAGTCCGTGAGCTTGTTCTGGACATTGACAGCATTCACGTACTGGGTCTTGAACTCATTACCGGTCACATAGAGGACCACAAGGTCAGGATAGGCCTCGTGGATCGCTATGCCTATCGCCTGCGCGAGATGGGTCTTGCCAAGACCAGGACCGCCGAAGATGAACAGAGGATTGAACGGAGTCTTTCCCGGTTTGTCGGAGATGCTCACGCCCGCGTTATAACCCATTTTGTTGCACTCCCCCTTGATCAGGTTGTCAAAACAGTAGACAGGGTTGAGCCTTGGATTTATCTTAAGTTTCTGGATCCCGGGAAAGACGAAAGGGCTGGGATTCCCTGACGGCTGGAATGTGTTGATGCTTACAGGCTTGTTCTCAGGGACATTGCCGTTGGCGGCTGTGAAGACCATCGCGCGCTCCTTCTGTACGGGATGAATCCGGTACAAAAGCTTCGCATCCTGGCCGATGACCCTTCTCAACGTCATTCTTATAATGGGAAGAAAGGCATCCTCAAGGTAGCTTCTAAAGAAATCCGTCGGCACCTCTACGGTAAGTGTCGACCCTTCAAGGGAAACAGGAACTATGGTTTTAAACCACACATCGAACTGTTTCGGCTCAACGTTCTGTTTGAATATCTGTAAACAATCGTTCCAGACAGTAATATGTCTTTCCAATTCAGCCATTACTTTAAATGAATATCAATTTTACCCGAGAAGTTTGTCCAACATTTTTCAGTAGTGCAAAATTGGAGGAAAATTAGTTTATAAAAAATCTTTTTTTGTATTGTTTTTGATTTTTATTTTCCTTATACGACCAAATGCCCAGCGAGAATTAACTCGTATAATTACAATAGAATCAATATTTTACAAAATCAATTTTTCATAAGTATCTCAAATGTAAGCAGGTTATAATTTAGAATTATTCAATTCAACACCACAACGTCTGACTAAATCATTTACTGCTAAGACAAAGGCCTTATCTGAGCCTTACCGCGATTCCGTTCTCGACTTTGACAAGGAACGAATCCTTGAAATCCTTTCTTATCTTGCGGCTGGCCTCGGCCGCGGAGTCAAGGTCCTCGGAAGCGCCGATCACATATTTGTACAATTTGCCTGCGCGAAGCCTCAAAAACTTATGCCCCTTGAAGAAAGGATCATCCTCGCGCATGGACTTGGACGAGACAAGCACTTGGGTGCCATAGACTACGGCATCGTTTTTCTTCTCCGGCATCCGGGTGCCATCATCTACGCTTGCGCTTCGTTCTTTGTCCGCGCCATCGCCGTTTCCTTCCGTGTCCTTGCCGGCCACAGGAATTCCCGTGCCGCGCGTTGGATTGCGCGCCTCTTCTCCATCGTACTCCTTCTTGTACTTTTTGAACGCGTCATAGATGTCCGAAGCTATCCTGTCTCTACCCTTTTCTGTGATCAGTGCCCCGCGGTCCTCAGTGTTTGACATGAAACCGCACTCGATAAGGACAGAGGGCATGGCGGTTCTCCAGAGCACATAGAAGGGGTCCTGGGATATTCCCCGGCTGTTTGGGATCGCGCCGCCCTTCATTTCAATGTCAACCATCTGTGCGAATCTGAGACTCTGCTCAAGATAGGCGTTCTGCATAAGGTTCATGAATATGTAGGATCCGGGGTCATTAGGATCGAAGCCCTCGTAGCGCGTACTGTAGTCGTCCTCAAGCTTTATGACGGAATTTTCTCTCCTCACCACGTCCATATTACCCGCGTAAAGATCCTTGTTCTTGCTGGTGTACTGTCCCAAAATGTGTATGGAATATCCTTTGGGTCCGCTTCTCCTCCTTTCGATTGAGTTGACATGTATCGAGATGAACAGATCGGCGTTGTTGCGGTTCGCGATGTCGGCCCTCCCCTGCAATGGCACGAAAGTGTCATCGCTCCTTGTAAGAATGACCTTGACATCCGGATAGCCGTCTCTTATTTTTCCGGAAAGCCTGCGCGCTATGTCCAACACAACTGTCTTTTCCATAGTTTTCCCACTTGGACTGACACATCCTGCGTCCTTGCCGCCATGTCCAGGGTCAATGACGACGGTTGACAGCTTTATAATGCTCGCCGGATCCTGTCCGTAGGCCACGGATCCGGTCAAGGAAATAAATAATGCCGCGATAACGGCAAGAAAATTGCGCTGTATATCCAAAATATTGTAGTATATTTGTCTTTTGCAAATTTATAAAATAATTGCAAATCAGAAAGCATGCACATAACATTATCCTCATCGCGGGACTCGCGGTGCTGACCGGGTTGACAATGTTCGGGCAGGATTTGAGGAGGAACAGGAACCTTACAAGGATTGCTGAATCTTCTGTCGTGCCCGACACTGCGTTCAAAGCCAAGTATGTTGACCCGGCGGCCCGTCAGGCAAAGGATTCGGTCCCCTCCCTTGAGGACACCCTGTCCTTAAGGAGGGACTCGATCAGAAGAGCCGATTCCACGTCCAGGGCGGATTCGCTTTTCCTTCTTGAGAAGAGTTCCCTTTCCAGGCCGGCTTTCTCAGGCGCCAAGGATTCCATCCGGCAGGATTTCTCAAACGGGCAGCGCAAGATGTACTACTGGGGTGACGTTGAAGTGTCCTACGAGAACATCAAGCTGAAGGCTGATTACATGGAGTACGACATGTCAACGGGGACCGTTTTCGCCAGAGGCACTTATGACAGCCTAAAACATGAGTGGAAAGGCCGCCCCGAGATGACGCAGGGCGGCCAGACATTCAATATGGAAGAGGTCTGGTATAACTTCAACACAAGGAAGGCGCGGATCACCAACATGGTCACCAAGGAGGATGACGGAATCCTGCACGGAAAAAACATCAAGATGATGCCGGACAAGTCCATCAACATCACCAAAGGCAAGTACACGGTCTGCGATCTGGAGCATCCTCACTACTATCTTAAATTGTCAAGCGCCAAGATTGTCACAAAGCCTTCCCAGAAGACTGTTTTCGGTCCGGCGCACCTTGTCGTGGAGGATGTCGACCTTCCAATCGGCATTCCGTTCGGATTCATCCCGAAACGTCCGGACAGAGCGACAGGCCTGCTTATGCCCTCAATCGGGGAAGAGAACGCGCGTGGATTTTACTTAAGGGACGCCGGCATGTACTTCGTCCTCGGAGACTACTTCGACATGTCCTTGACCGGAGACTACTATACCCTTGGATCATGGGCGGCCAATCTCAACTCACGATATATGGTGAAATACAAGTTCACCGGAAACCTTGCGGTGAACTACTCTGTCGACCAGACCGGTGAGAAAGGAAGCTCGGATTTTTTCCAAAGCAAGAATTTTGGAGTAAGATGGTCTCATTCACAAGACTCGAAGGCTCATCCTGGAACCTCGTTCTCGGCCTCAGTGAACTTTTCCAGCCCTTCCAACAGCCGATACAATTCCCATTCGGTGTCAGAGGCTCTCCAAAATCAGATCTCGTCCTCAATCTCTTACTCAAAAAATTGGAACGGCAAGTTCAACCTGTCCGTCAACGCCCTGCATAGCCAGAACTCAAGGGACAGCTCATATTCATTCACTCTTCCTAACGTGACATTCTCAGTGTCCACGTTCTATCCTTTCAAAATCAAGAACAGGGTCGGCAAGGAGCGTTTCTACGAGAAATTCGCTCTCGGCTACAACACGTCGATCCAGAACAAAGTCAACTTCAAGGCCTCCGAGTTCGGCGAGCCCGGCTTCTTGGACAAGTTCCAGAACGGCATGGCACACAATTTCTCGATAAAACTTCCGGATTTCACCCTGTTCAAATATCTTAATGTGGCTCCTAACGTCAGCTATGGCATGAACTGGTTCTTCCGAAAGAGCGAGGCTTATTTCGATCCTGAGACCAACAGCGTGAAAACGGAGATGGGCAGGCAGTTCGGGACTTTCGGAACCACCCACAATTATTCCGGATCAATCTCAATGAGCACGCGGCTTTACGGAATGTACCTCTTTGGCAAGCACCATAAGGTGCAGGCTTTAAGGCATGTGGTGTCTCCAAGCGTGAGCATGAGCTTCAGCCCGGAGAAAGGCAAGGCTTTCAACGGATGGCGGACATTCAATTACATCGACACGCTCGGCGTCCAGAGATCCTACGACTACAACATCTACCAGGGGCAGATCAATTCCGCTCCAGGAAAGGGAAGGTCAGCCACAATGAGCCTCTCGATCGGCAACAATCTTGAGGCCAAGGTCCGCGACCTGAAAGACACCACGGGCACAGGCACGAAGAAAGTGAAGATTCTCGATCAGCTCAACATCACTACCGGTTATAATTTCCTGGCCGACTCACTGAAAATGAACAATGTCGGTGTGTCCATGTCCACGTCGGTCTTTGGCAAGCTCGGCATCAACGGAAACATGAATTTCGATCCGTATGCTGTAAACGAGAAAGGGCAGAAGGTCAACAGGTACAACATCATGGAGACTGGTGTCCCTCTCCGGCTCACAAATGTAAGCGCCTCACTTTCATATTCACTGTCAGGTAAAGGAACTGTCAAAGGGAATGACGGATCAAAGTCAGGCGATGGCGGAGACGCTGGCGGTTCCTCCAACGCGGCCGACTACTACAGAAGGATTTACTATCATCCTGTTACAGGTGAATATATTCCTGGTGGGTGGCTGTACTACACAAATCCTAATGTTCCGTGGAGTGTCAACCTCAATTACAGCTTCCAGATGAACAGGTCATACACTTTCGCGAACAACCAGCGTACGCGAAAGGATAACTTCACACAAACCCTGGGGGTCCAAGGCAATGTTCAGCTGACCCCTAAGATGTCAGTCCAGGCGCAGTCCGGATGGGACTTCACGGCCATGAAAATGACGACTACACAGTTTTCGTTCAGGTACGACCTTCATTGTTTCAACATCTCCGTTTCCTGGGTTCCTTCCGGAATGTATCAGTCTTACTCTTTTCTCATCTCGGCCAACGCCGCGGCACTGGCTGACTTGTTGAGATTCAAGAAAAGTACAAGTTACTGGGATAATTAGCTTGCTTTTTAGTCATAATTATCCTATATTTGCACACTGAGTTTTTCAGAGAAAGCCTAATGGCTTCACCCCACAGTGTAATATAATCGAAATCAGTCCGGACCGCAACTCCGGAATCATTTAAAGACTATGCCTTATAATTTATTTGAGCTCAATAGTATGAGCAGAGAGCAACTTGAACAGGTAGCTCAGGAACATCAGGTTAAGAACATCAAAAAACTGACGTCCGAAAATCTTGCGTACGCCATACTCGACGCGCAGGCTACAGCCGCTTCTCAGCAACCTATCGAGAAGCCTAAAGGCAAGCGCGGAAGGCCACGCAAGAACCCTCTCCCGGACCAGGCCCAGCCTTCTGCCAAAGAAAAAGAAAAGGACAACAAAAAGACAAATGAACAGGCGGCTGCCAAAGATAATAAGGAGACTATGGTGGAGAGCACCGGTTCCGGACCCGCGCCACAGGAACAGCCTGCCAAACCAACTCCAAAGAAAAGAGGCCGTAAACCTAAATCCGCAGCTTTGGCTGTAGACCAGACGGCCGCTGACGCGCAGACAAAAAATGAAAGCAAGATAGAAGATGCCGCCGCTCCCGTGGAAGAAACGGCTCAGACAACTTCAGAGGATCCGTCCGAAAAATCCATCACCGGCAAAGAGTTCATCCATCAGCTTTTCGATGACCTGAAGGACGACCCTGCCGCTCATGGGGACATCAGCCGCAGAAAACAAAAAAATAAATTTGCCGGCCAGAATTCTCAAACTTCAAATCAGCAGAAGCCTCAAAACTTTCAGAACCAGGCCGCAAGACCAAAAAATCCCGAGGTTGAGTTCGAGGGGACCGTAGAGGCCACCGGAGTCCTTGAGATCATGCCTGATGGTTACGGCTTCCTCCGCTCATCCGACTACAACTATCTGAATTCACCCGATGACATCTATGTCAGCCAAAGCCAGATCAAGAACAATGCCCTTAAATCGGGCGACACGGTGACAGGCGAGATCCGTCCGCCTAAGGAAGGCGACAAGTATTTTCCTCTTGTCAAGATAAACTACATCAACGGGCGTACTCCGGACTACATCCGTGACAGGGTTCCATTTGATTTCCTTACACCTCTTTTCCCGGAAGAGAAGTTCAATCTTCTTGGACACGGGCATCAGAGTGATCCGTCCTGCAGGATTGTAGACATGTTCACTCCTATCGGCAAAGGGCAGCGCGGACTGATCGTATCACAGCCTAAGACAGGTAAGACAATGCTCCTTAAGTCCATTGCCAACGCCATTGCCGACAACCATCCTGAGGTTTACGAGATCGTGCTCCTTATCGACGAGCGTCCGGAGGAGGTTACCGACATGAGCCGCAGCGTGAAGGCGGAAGTGGTCGCATCAACTTTCGATGAACCTGCGGAGAGGCATGTGAAAGTCGCCAACATGGTTCTGGAGAAGGCCCGCAGACTTGTTGAGTGCGGTCACGATGTCGTGATTCTGCTTGATTCGATCACACGTCTCGCACGTGCCTACAACACGGTTCAACCGGCATCGGGAAAGGTCCTGACCGGCGGCGTCGATGCCAACGCCCTGCAGAAGCCGAAGCGCTTCTTCGGTGCTGCGCGTAACATAGAGGGCGGCGGCTCCTTGACCATTCTCGCTACCGCTTTGACCGACACCGGCTCCAAGATGGACGATGTGATCTTCGAGGAGTTCAAGGGCACCGGCAATATGGAGCTCCAGCTTGACAGGACACTTGCCAACAGGCGTATCTTTCCTGCCGTCAATGTTGTACTGTCCAGCACACGTCGTGATGACCTACTCTACAGCCGTGAGGCCGCCAACAGGATCTGGATCCTGCGCAAGCTTCTTGCCGACATGAATCCTACCGAGGCGATGAACTTTATGCTTCAGCTGATGGATGAGTACAAGACCAACGACATGCTTCTTGACAACATGAACAAGGTCACTCCCCGCGACGCAAAGTACTACGACACGTTCTGATTCGATTCAGGAATATGCAAACAAAGGCGGCTGAATATCTCTCAGCCGCCTTTGTTTATTATTTGTAATCCGAACCGGAATCAAGTCATGGAATCAGTACTGATCCCATGACTTGATTTGAAGGTCGTCTATGCTGGTGGAGCAGAACGCGCGGATGAAGGCGGTCGCCAGACGGGCGTTCGTGAAGAGGGTGACGTTGAAGTCAATTGCGGCCCTCCTGATCTGGTAGCCATTGGACAACTCTAGTTCAGAGAAGTTTTTCGGAATATTAATCACCATGTCAACCTCTTTGTTCTGAATCATTTCCAGAGCTGGTTTAAATCTGCCCTTGAAGTTAGGATTGTCGCATTCGCTCGGCCACAACACCTTGGTGGCGGGTACACTGTTCTCGACAAGGTACTTGTAGGTGCCTCCTGTCGCATAAAGCTCGTACCCCTTGTCGACAAGAAGCCGGCACGCGTTCAGCATGTCCGCCTTTTGAAGAGGATCTCCTGTTGACAGCAGGATCCTCTTTTCGGGAATCCTCTGCCCGACAGAAAGAATGGACTTCAACAGAGCCTCGTTCAGATCATCGCCAAGGCAACCAACCTCGCCCGTGGACGACATGTCAACACCCAGCATCGGATCGGCCTCCTGAAGCCTGGCGAACGAGAACTGTGAGGATTTCACACCAACATAGTCAAGATCGAAGGCGCTCTTCTGCGGTGCTGCTGGATGCAGGCCGAGCATGACCTTTGTGGCAAGCTCGATGAAATCGATCTTAAGCACCTTTGACACGAACGGAAAACTTCTGGACGCGCGCAGGTTGCACTCTATCACCTTGATGGCGTTCTCCTTGGCTAGGAACTGGATGTTGAACGGACCGGAGATGCTTAGCGCGCCGGCGATGGCACGGGCTATCTTCTTGATCCTGCGCACGGTCTCGACATAAAGTTTCTGCGGAGGGAACTGGATGGTTGCGTCTCCGGAATGGACTCCTGCATATTCAATGTGCTCCGAGATCGCGTAGGCAAGGATCTCGCCATTGTCGGCGACGGCGTCGAACTCGATCTCCTTGCTCCGCATATAGAATTTGCTGATCACAACAGGGTGCTCCTGAGACACCTCCGCTGCGAGACTGAGAAAATGGCGAAGTTTCTCCTCATCGTGGCAGACGTTCATCGCGGCTCCGGAAAGCACGTAGGAAGGTCTGACCAAAACAGGGAAGCCTACTTTCCTGATGAAGTTGTCTACCTCGTCAACGGTCGTGAGCTCGCTCCATTCCGGCTGGTCGACACCGAGGCTGTCCACGATGCTGGAGAACTTGTGACGGTCCTCGGCTTTGTCGATGTCCTCGGCAGCGGTGCCGAGAATAGGCACGTTGTGTCTGTGCAGCTTGAGAGCAAGGTTGTTCGGAATCTGGCCGCCCACAGAGACTACCACTCCGTGCGGATGCTCGAGGTCGATGATGTCCATAACCCTCTCAAAGGTGAGCTCGTCGAAATAGAGCCTGTCGCACATGTCATAGTCGGTTGAGACGGTCTCGGGATTGTAGTTGATGAGCACTCCCCTGTACCCCTGCCTCCTGATTGTCTGGAGACAGGTCACCGAGCACCAGTCGAACTCCACGGAGGAACCTATCCTGTAGGCTCCGGATCCGAGGACGATCACAGACCTTCCGTCGTCTTCGTACTCAATGTCATTCTTTGTACCGTTGTAGGTCAGGTAGAGGTAGTTCGTCCGGGCAGGGAACTCGGCGGCAAGGGTGTCTATCTGCTTGACGGCAGGGACTATGCCGAGGGATTTTCTATATTCACGAACCATGTCCATGTTGGCGGTGACGGCGCCAGTGTCCTTCCAGACGGCTCTCTGGATCTGGAAATCCGAGAAGCCTTCCTGCTTGGCGAGGCGCAGAAGTTCGACAGGCATGTCTTCGAGATTGTCGTACGAGTTCATGTCCCTGTAAGTCTTTACGATGTTCTCGAGCTTGTTCAGGAACCATTTGTCTATCTTGGTCAGGCCGTGGATCTGATCGACCGTGTAGCCGGCCTGCATCGCCTTGGAGATCACGAATATACGCTTGTCGGTAGGCTCACGGAGGGCCTCATCCACGTCGGCGACATGAAATTCCTTGTTGCCGACGAATCCGTGTGCCCCCTGGCCGATCATTCGGAGACCTTTCTGGATGGCTTCCTCGAAACTGCGGCCGATCGCCATGACTTCGCCGACTGACTTCATCGATGATCCGATCTTGCGGGAGACCCCGTGGAATTTGCTGAGATCCCATCGAGGAATCTTGCAGACGATGTAGTCAAGGGCCGGCTCGAAGAACGCAGGGGTAGTCTTGGTGACTGAGTTCTTAAGGTCGAACAGGCCGTAGCCCAGACCGAGTTTCGCGGCCACGAACGCGAGCGGATAGCCGGTGGCCTTGGAGGCCAGGGCGGAGGAACGGCTCAGACGGGCGTTGACCTCGATGACGCGGTAGTCCATGGCATCCGGGTCGTAGGCGTACTGCACATTGCACTCGCCCACTATTCCGATGTGGCGGACAATCTTGATCGAGAGTTCGCGCAGGAAATAGTAATCGTTGTTGGACAGGGTCTGGGACGGTGCAACAACGATGCTCTCTCCGGTGTGGATTCCGAGCGGGTCGAAGTTCTCCATGTTGCAGACCGTGATGCAGTTGTCATAACGGTCACGGACAACTTCATATTCAATTTCCTTCCATCCCTTAAGAGATTTTTCCACAAGTACTTGCGGGGAGAAGGAGAAGGCTTTCTCACAGAGTTCGTCAAGCTGCTTGTCATTGTCGCAGAAGCCGGAACCGAGTCCGCCGAGTGCGTAGGCGGCGCGGACGATAAGCGGGAATCCGAGTTCATGGGCGGCTTTCCGGGCCTCTTCGATGTTGGACGCCGGGTGGGACTTGATGGTCTTCACGCCGATCTCGTCCAGTTTCTTGATGAAGAGGTCACGGTCCTCGGTGTCCATGATGGCCTGGACAGGGGTGCCAAGCACCTGAACGTTGTACTTGTCCAGAATTCCGTTCTCGAACAGCTCAACACCGCAATTCAGGGCGGTCTGGCCTCCGAAAGAGAGGAGAATGCCTTGCGGTTGCTCCTTGGCGATGACTTTTTCGACGAAGAACGGGGTGACAGGCAAGAAGTAAATCTTGTCGGCCACTCCCTCCGAGGTCTGCACGGTGGCGATGTTCGGGTTGATGAGGACAGTCTCGATGCCTTCCTCGCGCAGGGCCTTCAAGGCCTGTGAGCCGGAATAGTCAAACTCTCCGGCCTGGCCGATCTTGAGCGCGCCCGATCCAAGGATCAGGACTTTCTTTATGTTGGTGTTTTTCATTACTTCTTCTGATTAAAGCTTGCTGATGAACTCATCGAACAGGAAATTCGTGTCCGTCGGGCCGCTGGACGCCTCAGGGTGGAACTGAACCGAGCAGAACGGCTTGGTCTTGTGGCGGATGCCCTCGTTGGTGCCATCGTTCATATTCACGAACCAAGGTTCCCAATCCGCTCCGAGAGTCTTGTCGTCAACCGCGAATCCGTGGTTCTGGGACGTGATGAAGCAGCGGTTTGTGCCGACCATCCGGACAGGTTGGTTGTGGCTGCGGTGGCCGTACTTCAACTTATAGGTGTTGGCTCCGCCGGCCCTCGCAAGCAGCTGGTTGCCCATGCATATTCCGAAAATAGGTTTGTCACCTTCCATGGCCTTGCGCAGGTTGGCGACGGTGACATTGCAGAACTGAGGGTTGCCGGGACCGTTAGAGATGAAGAGTCCGTCATATTCAAGTTTGTTGAAATCGTAGTCCCAAGGCACTCTGACGACCTTCACGCCCCTTTCCATGAAGCATCTGAGGATGTTGTGCTTGACCCCGCAATCGACCATCACGACGGTCTTGGGGCCGCTGCCATATTCAATGACATCCTTGCAGCTGACGATCGCTATCTGGTTGGCCAGGTTAGGGTCGTCGACCGGGAAATCCTTCTCGACTCCGTCAGGAACGATCATTCCGAGCATGGAACCCTTCTCGCGCAGAAGCTGGGTCACGGCGCGGGTGTCGATCCCGAATATTCCCGGAACCTTCTGCTCCTTCAGCCATTCATCGAGGCTCTTGACAGCGTCCCAATGGCTGTAGTCAAAGGAGTAGTCGCTTATGACGACCCCTCTGACCCAAATTCTTTCTGATTCGAAGTTCTTCGAGATTCCCATTTTATCCGTTCCTTCCTGTGGCACACCATAATTGCCTATCAATGGATATGTTACGCAAAGGATTTGCCCCGAGTAGGACGGATCCGTGAGGCTCTCGGGATATCCCACCATCGCGGTTGAGAAGACAACTTCTCCATCGCACGGTCCGTCGTAGCCGAAAGAGAATCCGCGGAATTCCGCTCCGTTCTCCAACTTAAGTGTCGCGCCTTTTCTTGAGTTCATGATATATACCTTACTAACTTTTATTCAAACATCTATCATAAAAAAAACGACCATCTCAAACAGTGATGAAATGGTCGATGAAAGTCAATGAAAGAACATTCCCACTGTGCATCCTTGGACGCACTGACGCTCAAAGGTATTAAAGTTACATCAAGCATTACGGAAGTTCGTTTCTTTTGCAAATTTAAGCAAAAAAAATGGGAATATGTATCGAAACGCTTATGAATATATATTCACTTCCTTCGCATTGGCATGAAGCGGAAAACTGCGATTGACAAGAAAGTCAGAGCCTCGGTCGCAGGCAGCGCGAGCCATATACCATTCACTCCTGCGAAATGAGGTATCAATAGGAAGCAAGGAACAAGGAATATGACTCCTCTGGAAAGCGAAAACATGGTCGCGGGAAACGCCCGTTCCACACTCTGGTAATAACCGATGGCAGCGACGTTCACTATCGACAGGGTGAAGCCGATCGCCATAAGTGGCACACCGTGAGCCGCTATTGAATATGCCGGAGCGTCCTTGCTGAGGAACAGCTCCGCCACGTGGCTGATTCCCAAGGCAAGGGCAAGCGAGACCACGATTCCTAGTCCCAAGGCAGTGAGCAGCGACACCTTACGGGCTTCGATCACACGGCCACGGTTGCCGACTCCGTGGTTGAAACTGATGATAGGCTGCGCGGACTGTGAAATCGCGTTTCCTGTCATGAATATGAAGGGCATGATGTAGCAGGCAATTGAGAACGCCGCCACTCCGTCCTCCCCTAAATACCTCATGAACACATAGTTGCCCACGAACATCAGCATTGAGATGCTGATTTCTCCAAGAAAGGCTGACAGTCCGAGACGGAATTGGTACCACAGGTTGCGCAGGCAAAGACAGAGACTTTTCCAAGACATCTTCAAATGGTAGGGCCTCATTGTCTTGGACAGGAATATAATGTAGAACAGGACCATAAGTCCTCCGGTCCAGCATCCGATTGACGTGGCTATGGCTACTCCCTCAAGCCCTTTGTCAAGGACAAAAAGGAACACGTAGTCCAGCACGACGTTGACGATGGACGGAACCGCGGCGGCCGCCGAGGCGTACTTAGGTGAGCCGTCCAGCCGGATGATCAGAAGGCCGACAGACTGGAGGAACAGCGCACAGAATGCGTAGGCCAGCCATTTCTGGTAGTCAAGGACATACGGAAGCAGCCTGTCTGAGGAGCCGAGAAGGCAAGCGTTTTGGGTGCTGAAGCTTTGGACCAGAACCGTCAGCGTCACCGTGACCAGCACACCGAAAATCAGTGTCTGAGTCATGTTGATGCGCGCGGCTTTCTCGTTGTTTTGCGAAAGGTGGACGGAGGAAATTACCGAGCATCCGATGCCGAACAACAACCCCAACCCTGTCATAATCATCCAGAAAGGAGCGAATATGTTGACCGCGGCAAGAGCGTCACTCCCAACCCCGTGCCCGACGAACACCCCGTCGATGGTCGTCATCACGGCCATGCATGCCATCCCTATCAAGGTAGGAATGAATATTTTACTGAAGAGTCCCGGAATGCTGTCGGAACCGAAATCTATCGAGTCTCGTTTCATAATTCAGTTCTGATTTTGGCCTGCAAAGATAGGCATAATATCTTTAGATGGAGAATTATGAAGTTTGTTCAATTCGCGGCAAACGCGACGATTATAACTTGCCATTCCTGCGCATCACAATATAGACCGTAATGCAGATGATGACGGAAAGGAGCGAGCCTGCGGGTGAGGCCAAGCCCATCGGGAACAGGGTGTCCGGGAACTTGACGGAAGCCAGATAGGACAGAGGAATGCGGGCGCAGACAATCGACAGGAAGTTGTGGCAGAATGAGATGACCGAATATCCGCAGGCTGTGAAGAACCCGCTGAAACAGAAATGGATGCCGGCGAATATGCAATCCCAGACGTAGCCTTTCAGGTACTGTCCGCCAAGAGTGATGACCGTGCTGTCGCTCGTGAATATTCTTACAGCATATTCAGGGATAAATTGGAGAGTCACGGCTGCGATGGTGCCGAAGCCTACGGAGATCGCTATTGCATATTCCATTGTCTTTCTGGCTCTTTCTGGCTTTTTCGCGCCTATGTTCTGGGCCGCGATAGCCGAGACTGCCGCCAGCATCGCTGAAGGTACGATGAAGAGCAGGCCGATGAATTTTTCAACGATACCAACCGCCGCCGCGTCGTTCAGTCCTCTGCCGTTCGCGATTGCTGTGATTGCGATGAACGCGATCTGGATGAAGCCGTCCTGAAGTGCGACCGGCACTCCGATTTTGAGGATCCCGCCCATCGTACACCGCTCTGGCCAAAGGTCTTGGCCTGGGATATTCAAAAGAGATTTTTTCCGGATCACTATGGCCGCGATGATGACGCTGATCATTTGGGACAAGGTGGTGCCGAGCGCGGCCCCGGAAGGTCCGAGCCCGAAATGACCTATGAATATGTAATCAAGCGCGATGTTCGCCACACACGCCACTATCACGAAATACATGGGGCTTTTCGAGTCACCGAGGCCTCTGAATATGGACGCGATGATGTTGTAGGCGATGATGAACGGGATGCCGATGAAGCATATCCGTAGATAGTCGATTGTGCCTTTGACGGCTTCGGGCGGCGTGTCTATCATGCTGACTATGCTTCTGTTGGCGAGCAGCAGGATGAAAGTTGCGGCAATGGCTGTGAGTGCGGACAGCGTGAATGTGTTGCCGATGGTTCTGCTGGCGATTTCTTTGTCGCCAGCACCGACCGCCCTCGCTATCCGTACGGTCGTGCCCATCGCAAGACCGATGATGATGACGGTGAACATGTGCATTATCTGTGCTCCGTTGGATACCGCTGTCGTGCTGGCCACATCGCAGTATTGCCCTATGACGAACAAATCCGCCAACCCGTAAAGGATCTGCAGGAAATATGACAGCATGTACGGCAGCGAGAATATGCTGAGGTTGCCAAAGATGCTGCCCTGTGTGAGGTCCGTCTGCGCCATTCTTTTGCTTTTGAGGTGCAAATTTAATGTGTTTGCGTGGATTCTTGTCTTTAGGGGTTGAATATGTTGGGGATTGTTAATAAATTTGTTTTTCGTTGTCGCTTCGGTGCTGGACATATGAGTCCCATTGTTAAGTAAGCCGAGTGCTAAAATAATAGGACCCTGTTCCTGCCGAAGGGACGTAAAAGAACGAATATGCTCAACATAGAAGACACAATCTGCGCACCAGCCACCGTCCCTGGAACCGGTGCCATTGCCACCATCAGAATGAGTGGAAGTGATTCCTTCTCCATCGCTGACAGAGTTATAAGATGCAAAGGTGGTAATATTTCAGATACTGATGGTTACAGAATTAGATATGGAGTTGCGCTTGAGGACGATGGCTCCGATCTGGACACAGTTTTGGTAAGTGTGTTCCGATCCCCTCATTCCTACACCGGAGAGGACTCCGTTGAGATTTCCTGCCACTCATCAAAGTATATTGTCGAAAGGCTCCTCCAGAGGCTGGTAGAAAGCGGAGCCCGCGCTGCCTGTCCTGGCGAGTTCACTCAAAGGGCCTTTGTAAATGGCAAGATGGACCTTGCTCAGGCTGAAGCCGTTGCCGATGTGATTTCCGCACAGAACGCCGCTTCCCATAAGGTGGCTTTCAGTCAGTTGAAGGGTGGATTCTCGAAAGAATTGAAAGGCCTTAGAGATGAATTACTTAAGATGACTTCCTTGCTTGAGTTGGAGTTGGATTTCAGCGAGGAGGATGTGGAATTCGCCAGCCGTGCGGAACTTTCTTCATTGCTCAATGATGTTCTTTCGCATATTCAGTCGCTTACGGATTCATTCCGTTACGGCAACGCCCTCCGCAACGGTGTCCCTGTCGCGATAGTCGGTGCCGTCAATGCCGGCAAGAGTACCCTGCTGAACGCTTTGGTCGGTGACGACCGCGCCATTGTCTCAGACATCGCCGGCACCACCCGCGACACCATCGAAGAGACGATGACAATCGACGGCACCCTGTTCCGCTTCATCGACACCGCCGGTCTCCGCGAGACCACTGACGAAGTCGAGAAAATCGGCATTACCAGATCCTACAGGAAAATGAACGAAGCCTCAATCGTCCTCGCCTTGCTTGATGTCACCGCATCGGAAGAAGAAAATGAGTCTTCGATTTCTGACATAGTCTCAAATTTGGATATCCAGTCTCAAAAGTTGATCGTCTTGTTGAATAAGGTTGATGTTTTAGGCGATAACATTAATGTTAGCCTAATTAACAACACTGTTTCAAATCCTAATGAAAAGGTTGTTAAACTATACATTTCAGCCAAGACAGGATTCGGCCTTGACAAACTGAAAGCCCTGCTGTCAGACTCGCAAAAGGCCACCACTTTGGATTCTGACCAGGCAATCGTGACCAATCTCCGTCACTACCAAGCCCTGATGAAAGCCTCCGAATCCCTATGTCAGGTCAAGAAATCCCTGTTATCCGGCCAGACTCCAGACCTCCTCGCCGAAGACCTCCGCCAAGCCCTCCACCACCTCGGCACCATCATCGGTGAAGTCACCACGGACGAGGTGCTGGGGAATATTTTCTCGCATTTCTGCATCGGCAAGTGACCTGAAGAAAAGAAAAGCATAAAAAGATAAAACATAAGTCTGTAAATCGCATAATATCAGTGATTTTGTAAGAAAGTCGTGTTTTCTCTTTTTCTCCATACTTTATGCCTGTTCTAATATTATTTTCGTAATTTTGTCCCCAGATTGTCCCCCGAAAGGGATGCGAGGGACAAAAAACTGTCCCTCGAAGACAATTAACCACATCTCTCATTAAAATAGGAACAGGCTATGACTAAGAAAACAACAATCCAGAAAGAACCCGTAAAATTACGGGAAAAGAAGTTGGCAAACGGTAACGTGAGCTTGTATCTCGACATCTACAGAAACGGTAAGCGACATAAAGAATACTTAAAGCTGTACCTCATAGATGCGACTACTCCGATGGAACGTGAGCAGAACCGACAGACATTGGCCACTGCCCAGGCTATAAAGTCCAAACGGCTCATTGAAATGCAGAACGGAGAGTACTCTTTTACCCGCCAATTCAAAGAAGATACCCCTTTTTTGGAATACTATCGGAAGATGGTTGAAGAAAGACACAAGAATCCTGAATCTGACGGAAACTGGGGTAACTGGAGAAGCTGCTTGCGTTATCTCGAAATCTATTGTGATGAGAAAACCACATTCAAAGATATTACTCCGGAGTTTATTACAGGTTTCAAAGACTTCTTGGATAATGTAGAAAAGGATACGCATAAGCGAACGGGGCCGCGTAGAGAAAGGGATGTGTTCCAAGGATTGTCCCAGAACTCAAAGGTTTCCTATTTCAACAAGCTCCGTGCTTGTATCAACCAGGCTTACGATGAAAGAATCATACCTGTAAATCCTTTGCGTGGAATAGAGGGATTCAAAGCCGCTGAAGTAAAGCGTGACTATCTTACCTTGGAAGAGGTAAAACAGTTGGCTGCTACTCCTTGCCGTTATCCTATTCTCAAAAGAGCTTTTCTCTTTTCGTGTTTGACCGGACTTCGCAAAAGCGACATCCAGAAGCTTACATGGAGCGAAGTTCAAAAATTCGGGGAATACACACGAATCATATTCAAGCAAAAGAAAACAGGAGGACAAGAGTATCTTGACATTTCCTCACAAGCAGAAAAATACCTTGGTGAAAGAGGCAACCCGGATGATCCCGTATTTACTGGATTTACATATGGAGCTTGGACTTCGGTAGAACTGCAACGATGGAGTATGAAAGCAGGAGTAAATAAAAATTTAACATTCCACTGCGGCCGCCATACCTTCGCTGTACTCATGCTCGACTTGGGCGCAGACATCTACACTGTATCAAAACTGTTAGGGCATAAAGAACTGGCGACCACACAAATTTATGCAAAGGTGCTTGACAAAAACAAGCAGAATGCCGTATCATTGATTCCAGACATCGATTAAATCCCGTGTTTATGACAAGGCAAGAAACCGTTATTAAGATAACGAAGATTACCAGAATCGTAGGTGAAATGAAAAGCCAGTTGGATTTGGATGGTGAAATCGAATTTGAAGCACTTGACTCTTCGTGGATGGATATCGGGAAATGGGCGAATGAGATTTGCCAATATATGGAACAAGCCCCCTCTCCTCTTTTGGCAAACCTTATGACAAATAACGAATTTACTGCCCCAGTAGTAAACTATGTACAAAGCCACAGACAGGAAATTGATTCTGCATACGTCAAGGTAATTGACTGTTATGCGAACAATATGCAAGCGTTGCTGTCACTTTGTGAGAGGCAAGAAGAAGAGGTGAAAGGCGAATATAAAGATTTGATTGAGCCTTTAGCCAATGAACAGGTGGCGACATTGTTACAAAGAGCCATACGCGCAGGCCTTTTGGAAGAACACTATCAGCCGATGCCGCAAACGAAGCCACTGCAACTGAAAGTGATAGCCTATGCTGTATCTATCATCTGCAAACTTCCCAGCACCTACATCCTTTTCGAAAAGCAATGGAAAAGGGAAAAAGGGAAGCGATTCAGCACTTGTCGTGTTCCGAGGTACAATACGGGACTTTACGAAACGACCAAAGCCCTCTACCCGGAAGTTGACTTTACTGAATTTGAGCCAACGCATCAGACAGGGACGTTCTACACACCACAGAGTGAAGAAGATATAGCAGTGCTGTATCGAGATTTAGTGAAATACGGATACATCGCACCAGACACCGGCTTGAAAACATTTGTCGGCATTTTCAGTAAAAAGACCTTCAGCAAGCCTGTAGAATGGATTAAAACACAACGGCAGTTGTCCTTTTTCGTATATCAGGCATTTTACAAATTCAACAAGAAGGACTTGTGGGTAAAAGGAGAATGTTGTTTCAGCATAAACGGACACACTCCACACAAAGCTTGTTTTGTGTCAGGTTACAGTTGGATTAAACGAGCCGGATGGTTGGATAGGTATGATGTTAAATTAAAGACTATCTGTGATAAGTTCAACCACATTGAAAATACGTTCAATGAAGAAACTTCTGATGAACGGCTCATTCATACGAGCAAAGTTGTATTTTACAGTCCGAATAGCGAAGATGAGATTCATTTAATGTTCTCCGCCCTACTGGACGGTGGATATATCTCCTCCGACACCACATTTGCCGCATTCAAAGGTATTTTCGATGAAACGGCATTTGAACAACCTATAGTATGGATGAAAACACAGGCTTCACTTATGTACTTTGTTCATTTGGCCTTTAAGCAACACAATCCCTATGATGTATGGGTAAAGTGCGTAAACTGCTTCCGCTTGCAAAATGATAAAGTGCCTAACAGAGAAAGTATGGATAGTAATATTCGTTTTATAGTAAAAAAAGGATTGATAGACACATACGATATTCAACTAAAAACCATTGCTGATAACTATCTTAGTACTCAAAACAAACACGCCATCAATGCAAAGATGGCAAACAACAATACTTAAAATAATATTTTATGTCAAAGAAATTCTCTTTGCGCCTCTCTCTTTTTGAAAAGAGCGATGCGAGGTTTCCGATGGACTCCTGCGCAGACCGGTAAAGAAGGGCTAATCCGGTTGGTTGAGCAAGCCCAAAAGTCTTACAAAGACGAAGTCACCACACGACAAAAAAGTTACAGGCGATACGTGCTTGACTTTACTCATTCCCATCAGTTTCACGATGCGAATGATGCCTGGAGCAAGAATGAACATCTAAAGAATTACTACACGGTAATAGAACTTTTGAGAAAGCATGAAAGTTTGATTCGCAAACATTTCGACCATGAACTATTGGACAAAAACGGGATCATAAAACTTCTGAACGAATTTTACGCCATTGACCTGTCGGAATCCGCTACCGAGCCCGACAGCAGCAGTCCGGAGAATCAGGCTCAGGCCATTCAGAATGCCAACATCAAACCTTTACTTGACAGACATACTCTGGACCTCATTGTGCAACTTGCCAATGAGGTCTGTTTGTTTAAGGAAGTTTTGGATGCAGACAATGTCGCCATTTGTTATGCGGCAGACACATTGCAGACTGTAACCTCAAGAAACAACAGCAAATTGGTTTTGTTGTTGGATAAACTTGCTTCACACAATGTGATAACCTATAACTGGCAATCGGTAATTGCCCAAAAACGTCTTGTCATCAGTTCTTCAGGGAAGAAATTACTGACCCAACACGATATGTCATCAACCCTCAATCGGATAAAAGACACCACTCCCAATGCCATAGATAAGCAGTTTCTGGCGATCATAGACAAGTACATCACACTAATCAAAAACAAAGAAGTATAACAAAGGAATAACAAATTGTTGAGAGTTGCATTGAGAGTTGCGTTGATTCTCAATAATCTCAACATAATCAAGCGAATATACTCACCTACCTTTGCCCTCCGTAATCGATTACCCACGGAGGGCATACCTCCCATTGTCAAATTTAACAACATCAAACAATGAGACATCGAAGAATGACGAATGAAAATGTGATGCTCTCCAAAATGGAGAACATGATTTCGATGATGGCAACAGAGAAACCTTTTGAGCGGCTCCAGTCGTTAGAACAAAAGATTAACGTAGTGGATAAAATCCAGACCATCGAGAATTACATTGCACAGTTGAAAGAGCGTATTTGGACAGTCAAGGAAGTGTTGACTACCGCTGAAGCTTCTGCTTATCTTGGCTTGTCCGAGAGTTATATCTACAAACTCACTTCTCTCAAGCAAATACCACACTACAAGCCAAACGGCAAATTAATGTATTTCAATAGAAAGGAACTTTGCGAATGGGCAATGAGGAATCAAATACAAGCAATAGGGCAACCTGTCGCTATAACAAGAAAAGAGTTATGAACAGAAAAGAAATAGACTTACTGCTCTCCCGTATCGAAGGATTGAAGTCATTCCTCGAAAACAACTCTTTGGAAAAATTTCAGCAGGAAATTCTGAATGTTGAAAATTACCTGAAACGATTCGGATCTTTGGCCGAACTGCTATCCCATCTTGAAAATGTGGAAAAGATAGCTTATGCCGCAAAAGACTTTCTCAATATAGACGAGGTAGCCGCCTATCTACAAGTATCAAAAGGTTATGTCTATAAGTTGACCATGCAGAAAGAACTTACCGTGTATAAGCCGAATGGGAAAAACATATTCATTCTCAGGGATGACCTGAACCGATGGATAAAGCGCAACCCCTGTCTCTCCAATGCTGAAATAGAAAGGCAAGCCAATCTCATCGCATACACATTGGGACAAAAAAGTAAGAACAAACCAACAAAAGGAGGAAAAAAATGATGCAACCCGATATAACACAACCCAACAATTATCGGATAGATGAAGCTAAATATAAATCCTTATTGAAATATATACGGCTGAGCGTCACCGAAAAGTATGAGTTCCCGCAGGAAATCGTACAAATAGATGACGTTACCATTGCTACAATTGGAAATTTCAGTGCTTCCACCGGCAAACCCAAAAGCAAAAAGACCTTCAATGTCAGTGCCATTGTCGCATCTGCCCTTTCCGGAAAGGAAGTCCTGAAATATAAGGCAGAACTGCCGTCTTGCAAGAATCGAATCCTATACATTGACACAGAACAAAGCAAGTGCCATTGCCACAAAGTGCTTCATCGAATCCTCAAACTGGCAGGATTGCCTACTGATCAGGAAAATGACAACATCCAATTCTTGGTCCTGCGAGAATACACTCCCGACCAAAGGAGAGACATTATACGGTGGGCACTCCACGAGGAACAAAACATCGGACTCGTAATCATTGACGGCATCCGTGATTTAATCCACGACATAAACAGCCCCAGTGAATCCCTTGACATAATCAATGAACTGATGCGTTGGTCAAGCTATTACGAGCTGCATATCCACACCGTATTGCATCTAAACAAAGGCGATGACAATACCAGAGGCCATATAGGAACAGAGCTGAACAATAAGGCCGAAACTATCCTGCAAATATCAAAAAACAATGAAAATGGAAGAATCAGCGAAGTAAAAGCCATGCACATAAGGGACAGGGAATTTACACCTTTCGCATTTGAGATCGGAGAAGACTCTCTCCCGCACTTGGTAAAAGATCATCAATTCAAAAAGAACAAAATGGACAGACTTGTTTCTTATACGGATATGACCGAGCAGCAACACCGAACCGCCTTGGAAGTAGCCTTTGAAGAATGTGCGGAATATGGCTATCAATCTTTGCTTGAATCTCTTAAAAGGGGATATGAGAGCATTGGGTATTCAAGAGGAAGAAACACATTGGTAAACTTGTGTAAGTTCCTGTTGCAAAATCATGCCATTACAAAAAACGGTCGTACCTACTCATATAACAGTTCATTCCATCTCTAAGCTGTATGGTTTAGTTTGTGGGTATATATAAGTAAACCATACTAAAATGAATATAAAAGAAGCGAAACAGATACGGCTCGTGGAATATCTGCGGATAATAGGACATTCTCCGATCAATGCGCGTGGCTGTCAGTATTGGTACCACTCCCCATTGCGAGAGGAACGTACCCCCTCGTTCAAGGTCAACGACAATTTGAACGAATGGTACGACTTTGGGCTTTCTGCCGGTGGCGACATCATAGAACTGGGAAAACACCTTTATCGGACTAGCAATGTAAGTATGGTATTGCTCCGCATCAGCGAGAATGCCATTGGCATACCTTTTCAGCAGTTACAAAGCCGGAGCGTCCGTCCCTGTCCTATCGAGGAAGAAATGGAAAACGTGGAAGTAAGAGAACTGGGCCACCATGCCCTGTTGTCTTACCTCCGTTCCAGATATATCAGTGAGAATATCGGCAGGCTGTATTGCAAGGAAATTCATTATGAACTACGCAAAAGACACTATTTCGCCATAGCCTTTGAAAACAAGACCGGCGGTTACGAGGTGCGCAATCCTTACTATAAGGGATGTATAAAAGGGAAAGACATATCCGTCATCAGGTATAACAAGGATATAATCCAAAGCCATGTCTGCGTGTTCGAGGGTTTTATGGACTTCTTGTCTTACCAAGAACTCCATAGAAAAGGAGACTATCATGTCTGTATCGACAGTCCTACCGACTTTCTTGTGATGAACTCAGTCGGTAATCTGAATAAGTGTCTTGTGGAACTGGAACAGTACGCCGCAATCCATTGCTATCTGGACAACGACCTTGCCGGGCGGAAGACCGTCGCTACCATTGCCGGGCTTTGTGGCAATCGGGTAACTGACCATTCGGAATGTTATTATAACTACAAAGACCTCAATGACTATCTGAGAGGCAAAAAGCGTTAGTCTTTGTCTTCCCTCAAATAGAAATCTTCCAACCAATGAAGGGCTCTCCCAAAAACGGAGGGCTTTTCTTGTCTTTTGCCCCGAACAAAACTCAACAAAGTATGATAATTGAGTATGATTTTATATTTTATCGGAATAATGTTTAATATTCAGCCGTTTTTCGAGAGGATATTTCGTAGTATGAAATTATTGTATTTCCTTTGCGTTCATATTTTAATCATATTCTAAAATCAGACTATAAGACATGAAAGCATATTTCATCTTCACAATCGCGCTGACCGTGGCATACATCATCTACTACGCTGTGATGATAGCAAGAGACCTTTATGGTAAAAACGGGGAAAAGACAAAATCCGGAGAAGAGGAATTTGACGTGAGTGATTTTGACAAGGAAGAAAGCGTCAGCGTGGTGGAGAACGACAAGGGATTCAATATCGGTGACAACGAGTATGAGACACACTATATCGATGAGACACAGAATGTATCGGGGGAAACAAATCCCACAGACGAAAAGCCGAAACAGGATGTCATCGAGGCTCTGAACAACAAGGTCAAGGCTAACATGGAAGAGACACAGGTCACCTTCTCCAATCCCTATAACTCCGCAGAGCTGTACAGGCTGATGATTCAAAATGGCATTGGTGAATTGCATCCGGACGGAGGTGTAACCACCAAGAACGTATTTGATGAACTATGACCCGACACGACGGCAAAAGAATACTAAGCGCATTGTGTACGCTGCTTCCCTCTTCCGTCTTCGCCAAAAGTGGTGGCGTGAACTACTCGTGGGGAGCGGACGCGCTGGCTTCCATGCACGACTATGTGGTGACGATGATGCTCTATGTCCAGTACATCATTTACGCGGTTGCAGGAGGTTTGGCGATCATAGCCGCATTCCAGATATACATTAAGATGAACACTGGCGAAGACGGAATCACCAAGCATATCCTTACGCTGGTCGGAGCCTGTCTCTTCATTATCGGAGCATCCATCGTATTTCCGGCATTTTTCGGCTATCGAATTTAGAAAATCACGAGTGTAAAACAATCAATAAAGTTCAATTAAAACAAGACAAGCATGTTTGAAAAAGTTAAAAGATTCGCAAAGAAGGTCGCGACTTCAAAGAAAACGCAGATGACCTGCCTGATGATGGTATGCGGGGTGACTGCTTTGATGGCACAGACTACAGCAGGAGACTACTCGGCCGGAACAGCGGCACTGACCCAAGTGAGCGAGGAAATCGCCAAGTATGTTCCTATCGTGGTGAAACTCTGTTACGCCATTGCCGGTGTGGTAGCCGTAGTGGGTGCGATCTCGGTATATATCGCGATGAACAACGAGGAGCAGGATGTCAAGAATATCTTAGTCCTACGAAATGCGTTTGAAAAGACAAGAAAGCAAATGAAAGTAAACACATTAAGTATCAACGCTTTAAGCGGTTTTGTTCGTTTTCCGATGTTTTCCGAACTCACTCTTAAAAAGACATAAAAGACTGTTTCTTGTTTCCGTTTTGTTTCTCGTTTCTCGGTTACTTTTCTTATCTTTACATCAGTTTTCCGAACTAAGGGAAGGGAAAGAAAAGCAAATGTCAGCA
>DJOW01000071.1:2781-2907 GCA_002437305.1 Bacteroidales bacterium UBA6428 | reverse complement strand
AACAAAATAACACTTCATACATCATGGCAAGACCAAAGAAACAAGTAAAGCTGAAAGAACCGATTAAAATTCGGTTGAAGTCGCTCGCAGATGGCAACAAGAGTATCTATCTTGACATCTACTATA
>DJOW01000071.1:0-2750 GCA_002437305.1 Bacteroidales bacterium UBA6428 | reverse complement strand
ACATCTACTATAAGGGAGTGAGGAAGTATGAATACCTCAAACTCTACCTCGTCCCCGAAATCAACCCTATGTGCAAGCAACAGAATAAGCAAACAATGGCGGTTGCAGAACGTATCAAGGCAGAGCGCATCAAAGCCCTTCATGGTCACGGCATACAGGACTGGGAGACAGTAAAGCAAGGCTCGATGCTTCTTACCACATGGATAAAGAAGTATTGTGAAGGTGGTGTCGGTATCAAGAAGTCAACGCTCCATTGCCGTGTGGAAATGCTGCACACCGTGGAGAAGTATCTTGACGAGACGAACAAAGGCTTCATTGCCCTTGAAGATGTCAATGCGGAGTTTTGCCGTGGGTATGTGAAGTTCTTGCGCACATTCCCCAACTCCCACATAAAATATGGCGAGCCAAGACCTATCAGCGAGAATACGGCAAGCCGATACCTCGGAATGTTCTCCACAACACTCAACAACGCAGTGCGACAAGGCATTATCCGCAACAATCCGATGAAGGAACTTGATGCACGTGAACGCATCCAGCCCAAGGACGGCAAGAAAGAATATCTGACCATTGAGGAGCTTCGCACCCTCATGGCTACGGACAGTTACCGTCCAGAGGTGAAGCAGGCTTTTATCTTCGCCTGTTTTACAGGTCTGCGACTGAGCGACATGTACCGCCTTGCACCGATGCACATTTTCAAGACCGCTGACGGAAAGGGCGAATACATTGACATGGAAATGCAAAAGACTGAGAAGCCAGTTATAATACCTCTCTCGGAAGAAGCCAAGCGGTGGTTGCCTAAACCCAAGGGAACGGACATACCTTTCTTTGATATACCAACCACACAGACCGTTATAGGCAGAGCACTCCGCAAATGGGCGGAAGCGGCTGGCATTGAGAAGCATATCTCGTTCCATTGCTCACGGCACACGTTCGGAACGATGATGCTCACGCTCGGTGCAGACCTTTTTACCACAAGCAAGCTGATGGGACATTCCAACATTCAGACTACTGAAATCTACGCTAAAATCGTGGATAAGAAGAAGGAGGAAGCCATCAACCTCATTGACGGTATGTTCACATAATTCATTGACAACGAAAATATATAGAGACATGACAATAACTATCAGACAAAAGGCACTTGCCAACGACAACATAAGCCTGTATCTTGACATCTATGACGGTGGCAAGCGCAAGTTTGAATTTCTTTCCCTCTATTTGTTGCCGGAGGTTGATGCAGAGACCAAAGCAAGAAACGAAGAAACATTGCAACGTGCCCACCAGATAAGGGCAGAGCGTATTCTCCATCCAGAGACCATCCCAGAGGTAGGTCACTTGATGATTATGAAGGAAATCCCCAATGACGAGTCTCCCGAAGTCTTGGACTGGATCCAGACTTACATCGACTGGATGAGCGACAATACAGACTATTCCAAGGCTATTGTTGACCAATCCCTGTATTTACAAAAGCTAATGAATGAGTTCCTTGCCATCAAGCGCAGACCTCACATCACTCTGAGGAAGTTCGATAAGGAATGGTTCAAGGCTTTTTTCCTTTGGTTGAAGAACGATTATGTACCACAGAAGTATGTACGAGTTGAAGCCAAGCCTTTATGTGAAGCCTCACTGCATAATGTTCAACAGCGCATAGTGGCGGTATTCAACAAGGCTGTCAAGTTCGGTAAGTTGAAGGCTAACCCTTTCTACCAGTTGGAGAAGTCAGATTGTTTTCCCAAGCCAAAGTCATCACATAAGCAGTATCTCACTCCCGATGAACTGAAAAGGTTCATGGCTTCAGATGAGAGAAGTCCAGGAGTTGCAGAAACACAGAGAGCATTCAGTTTTGCCTGTCTAACAGGACTTCGTATCAGCGACATCAAGGCTCTGCGGTGGAGTGACATCAAGAGAAACAAGGAAACGAACACTCTTGTAATCGTCCAGAAGAAAACAAAGGCTCTCAATGCCGTACCAATCGGCAATACCGCCTTGTCATGGATGCCACCCAAAGGTAATGATGATTTTGTGTTCCACCTTCCTGCCAAGGCTAATGTGGATGCAGCCCTTAAAAGGATAGCTAAGAAGGTGGGCATTGAGAAGAATATCTCTTTTCACTGCTCCCGACATACATTCGGAATTTTGGTACAGGCGGTTACCGGCAACATTGAGACTACAAAGAAGCTGATGGGACACAAGTCGCTCAAATCCACCGCCATCTATGCAGATGTGCTGACAGATGAAAAGGTCAAGGCTGTTGACAACACGAAGAAAGCCTTTCGAGGTCGCAAACAACGTGAGGAGAACAAGCAGATACCGAGGACAAAGCGGACTGCAGCCACCAACACGCATCCACGCAAAACCACATTTACACAGGATAACAAGTAAACAGAACTTTTCAGGATAACAACCAGTTAATTTCACTTTTGTAGTCCCCATTTTTCGGGCAGGGATTTCTCTCTGTCTTGGGGACTACACTTTCAAAACAAGCAGTACAACGAATCACAAACAATTAAATTACAGGATAATGAACAAAACTATTGACACCGAGACTCTTCTTTTGAAGGTAGAGTCACATGAGCACCGCATTGGGATAATGGAGAATCTACTCCGTGATGCCAAGCAAGTATTGACACTGGAGGAAGCTGCCTTATTCATGGGCATATCAAAGAGCAGTCTCTACAAGATGACACACAAGCATGAACTTCCGTTCTTCCGTCCAAACGGCAAGATTATATACTTTGAGAAGTCCGAACTTT
>DJOW01000031.1 GCA_002437305.1 Bacteroidales bacterium UBA6428 | reverse complement strand
ATATCCCCGCTCCGACCTGCATTGGCTTCATTTCCATGGCGTCACCATCGGCGGTGACCGTTCCGTCCGCCAGATTGATGAGCGATGATGTCCTAAGTCCGCGGAGAGTGATCTCGGTGTTCTTGATGTCGTCCTCTTTCCAACCCGTCCCCGCCTTCAGGTTGACAATCAGGCAGCTCATGCTGTGATTGACTGTGATCACCACCGGATCCGGAGTAGGGGCGATCCCATCGACCTTTCCCCACATGAAATCCGATGTCTTGTAGCCATTTTCCGTACTTTGGTCCTGACTGACCTTGAACGGGAATTCCGTGATGGATGACACAGGGGACGTGTAAGGGTAGTAGCAGTAGAAATCCGCCTTTGTGGTGGCGTCAAGCCAGTAGATCTCTTTCCCGGCATTCCATTTCGTGCCGTCGAAAGTGAACTTGCAGTTGTCCACATGGTTTCCGCTTGCCTGTATGCCATTTGGCTGATTTACAACGAACAACCCGACATTGTCTCCGGTCTCGAACGCAGAGTCAGTCGCTCTGGTCACCGTTGTGGCGATCTGGATAGGAACGGCATCCGGTTCCGGAGTCGGTGCCGGTTCTTCATCCTTTTTGCACGATACCAGAACAACCAGCGCCATTATTGGCAATGCGAGCCTTTTCATTACTTTATTCAAATTAGTGTTTATCACTAAGGTATAGTCAACATCGACTGCAAAGATTGGATAAATAATCGATAGTATCAAGTTCATTTCGCTTTACGTCCGTATTTTATTTGCATACCACGGCCGTGTGACAATGCCAAAGGCAAGTTGAAAATGCATAGAAAACAAAAAAGCCCACGTCGCCGCGGACTTTTTTCGGTTAGTCAGTTCGGATTATCCAGTCCATGCGCCTGAAGCGCGTCAACCTACTCTACTGTGACTGATTTGGCGAGGTTGCGCGGCTGATCCACGTCCAGACCCTTCGCGTCGGCGATGTAGTAGGCGAAAAGCTGAAGAGGAACGGCGACCAGAACAGGCATGAGGCAAGGATCAACAGTAGGGATGCGGATGAAATGGTCTGACATTCCGGAAACCACTGTGTCTTCCTTTCCGACGATTGAGATCACCACCCCGCCTCGTGCCTTGACCTCCTGCACGTTGCTTGCCATCTTCTCGTAGATTGGATCTGGAACTGCGATCGCCAGAACCGGCATGTCCTTGTCAATGAGGGCGATCGGGCCATGCTTCATCTCGGCGGCAGGGTAGCCTTCAGCATGGATGTAAGAAATCTCCTTTAGTTTCAGGGCTCCTTCGAGAGCCGTAGGATATTCATATTCCCGTCCCATGTAGATGAAGTCGCGGGTGTCCTTGAATTTCTCGGCAAGCGCCTTGAGTGGCTCGTCAAGCTCGTCGAACTCCTCCTGGATCAATGCCGGAAGCGAAAGCAGAGTCTTTGACAGATGCTCAAAACGGTCGCGCGGGATGCGCGTCAATGTGTTCGCAAGGGACAAGGCGATCATTGCGAAGACTGTCACCTGCCCCGTGAACGCCTTCGTGGAGGCCACGCTTATTTCCGGGCCGACATGAATGTAGCAGCCGGAATCGCTCGCGCGTGAGATTGACGAGCCGATGACATTGCAAATTCCGAAGACGAAACATCCTGCCGCCTTGGCAAGTTCCACCGCTGCCAAGGTGTCGGCGGTCTCACCGGATTGTGAGACCGCTATCACCACATCCTCGGGATTCAGTACCGGATTCCCGTAGCGGAACTCGGAGGCAAACTCGACCTCCACCGGGATGCGGCACAGATCCTCGATCAAGTGTTTCCCGATAAGTGACGCGTGCCAGGATGTGCCGCAGGCGACTATCACAATTCTCCTCGCGGCAAGAAAACGATAGGCGTTGTCCCTTATTCCGCTGATGATCACATCGTAGGTGTCCGGGCTCACACGTCCTCTCATGCAGTCGAAGATGGTTTTTGGCTGCTCGTGTATCTCTTTGAGCATAAAGTGCTTGTAGCCGCCTTTCTCGAGTTCGGAGATGTTCATTTTAAGACGGCAAACATCCACAGGGCACTCCTCGTTGTCGAAGTTCACGACTTTAAGAGGCTCGCCTCGATGGAGCACGGCGATCTCACCGTCCTCGAGGTAGACTACGCGGTCGGTGTATTCAACTATAGGTGTCGCGTCGGAGGCGAGGAAATATTCCCCGTCACCTATCCCCACGACAAGCGGAGAACTCTGTCGCGCCACGATGATCTCATCGTCATGCCCTTTCTCAACAACCGCGATGGCGTAGGCGCCGATCACTTGCTTCAAGGCACCCTGAACTGCCTCAAGGAGAGTGCAGCGGTTTGTGTTGCGGACATATTCAATAAGATTGACAAGCACCTCCGTGTCGGTCTGGCTCTTGAATGAGTAGCCTTCCTTTACGAGGGCGTCCTTTAGGATGGACCAGTTCTCGATGATCCCGTTGTGGATTATCGCGATGTTCTCTGAGCATGAATAATGTGGGTGGGCGTTAGTGCTGTTGGGCTCGCCGTGGGTTGCCCAGCGCGTGTGGGCGATTCCGCAGACTCCGTCAAGATTCTTGCCCTCGATGTAGTTTTCCAAAGCGGAGACTTTCCCTTTGCACTTGTACACGTTCAGGCCGCCCTTGGGATCGACGACGGCAAGTCCCGCGCTGTCATACCCTCTATACTCAAGTCTGTGAAGTCCTTTGATGAGGATGGGATAAGCTTCCCGCTCTCCCACATAGCCTACAATTCCGCACATGATTTTTTTCTTTAAAATAGGATACAGTCAATGTTTAAAATACTTTGTAAAAGTATAAAAAAACTTTTTAATCGGCAAAATAATCTTGGCTTCCGTATTTTTGCTTGATGTGCGGCAGCCTGTGTGCGCGCCTTGCAGGGTCGAGTGGAATATGCGCGGAAAACAAAAAAGCCCGCATCGCTGCGGACTTTTTTCGGTTAGTTAGTAGTGTATTACCTTATTTTAAAGAAGGTCATAGTCGTTAGAGTGTGATAACTCTCACATTTCTGATGACAAAAGTAGTCAAAAAAAACGTTTAAGCAATACTTTTTCGAGAAAACTTTTAAACGTTTTACGTTAATAACTATCTTTTGTGTTGACTATCAATGACTTCCAATAACCCGGGTCTGAGCGCTTTTGTTCGCTCAAGGGCCTGCTCGTCCTGCCATTCGCGGATCAGTTTCGGGTTCCCGCTGAGAAGGACCCCGGGAACCTTCCAGCCTTTGTAGTCGGCCGGGCGGGTGTAGACGGGAGGGGAGAGCAGACCGTCCTGGAAACTGTCGCTCAGGGCTGAGGTCTCATCGCTCAGCGCTCCCGGGATCAACCTCACTATCGAGTCTGCCAGCAGGGCCGCCGGGATCTCGCCGCCGCTGACCACATAGTCCCCCACAGAGATCTCCCGGGTCACCAGATGCTCCCTGATCCTGTGGTCTATACCTTTATAATGTCCGCAGAGGAGAATCAGGTTCTTCTTCAGTGAGAGCTCATTGGACAGTCCTTGTGTCAGGCGCTCTCCGTCAGGGGACATGTAGATGATTTCGTCATATTCCCGTTCCGCCTTCAGCTCGTCAATCATTTTCTCCACAGGCTCTATCATCATGACCATGCCTGCGTCGCCGCCGTAGCAGTAGTCATCCACCGTGGCGCGCGGCCCCAGACCGTGTTTCCTGATGTTGTGGACGTGGATCTCGACCAGGCCTTTCTTGATGGCCCGTCCCACGATCGAGTGGCTCAGCGGGCTTTCCAGAAGTTCCGGAACGACTGTAAGAATGTCAATTCGCATAGAATATTGTTTTTCCTTTTTGCAAAAATAGGCTTTTTAATTGTTTTTTTAGGTATCTTTGCGGACAAGTAGAAACTCTTATAATTAAACTGCTTTATGAGTGAAGGTAATATTCCTGAGGTAAACAAGGCCTCAGATGTAGAGGAAGCTCCAAAGGCTCTCGAAGGGAATGTAGAAAAACCTGAGACACAGGACGTGGCTGTGGAGGCCGCTGACAAGACTCCTGAGATTGCTCAGGGGGATGGTGTGAATGAATCCGTCGATGAGTCCGCGCGGAGTGAGGAGGGCGGTGAGGTTCCGTCTGACCTTGGCAACCTTTCGCTTGCCGAGTTGTCCGACAGGTTCGACAAACTCTCGCAGGCGGATGACAGGATGAAAAGGTACAAGGAAGCCGATGCCATAAAGTCCGCTTTCTACAAAAGACTCTCAAAGGAGAAGGCTGAGGCCGGCCTGGGGGCGAAAGTGGATGAGCCGTCATCGAGGGAGGATGTGATCGAGGAGACCGTACCTGCGGCTCATACGGATGAAGCTAAGGACAATCCGTTCGAGGCCATTGAGACCGCTTTCAAGGGTGTCTATGCCAACTATAAGAAAGAGCGCGCTGAATATAACCGCCGGCAGGATGCCCAGAGGGAGGAGAACTTCGCCAGGAAGCAGGCTGTCATCGAGGATCTTAAGAACCTTGTGGAGAAACAGGAGGATGTTAATTCCACATTCCCCGCTTTCCGTGAGCTTCAGAACCGTTGGAGAGAGATCGGTCCGGTTCCGGCCACCAAGTTCCGTGACCTGAACGACACCTACCAGTTCTATGTCGAGAAATTCTACGACATGGTGAAGATCAACCGCGACCTGCGTGACCTCGACTTCAAGAAGAACCTTGAGGCCAAGGAAGCCTTCTGCCAGGCGGCAGAGAAACTTTCCGAGAACGACAATGTCGTCGAGGCGTTCCGCGAGCTTCAGAAGCTTCACGAGCAGTGGAAGGAGTTCGGTCCGGTTGCAAAGGAGTACCGGGACTCGATCTGGGATCGTTTCAAGGCCGCCACAGCCGTGATAAACAAGAAATATCAGGCCTATTTCGAGGGCCAGAAAGAGAAGCAGCAGGAGAATCTGGCCGAGAAGACCAAGCTTTGCGAGCAGGTCGAGGCGATAGCGGAGAAGGAGGTTAAGTCTTCTAATGAATGGAACTCTCTTTCCAACGAGATAGAGGAGATCCAGAAGAAGTGGAGGACCATCGGATTCGCCACCAAGAAGGAGAACCAGAAGATCTACGACCGCTTCCGCGCCGCATGTGACAGGTTCTTCACCCGTAAGAGGGAGTATTACACCCGGTTCAAGGACTCCATGAACGAGAACATGGAGAAGAAGCTCTCCTTGATCGAGCAGGCCGAGGCCCTGAAGGACAGCAAGGAGTGGAAGAAGACCACCGAGGCCCTCATCGCATTGCAGAAGCAGTGGAAGGAGATCGGCGCCGTGCCTCGCAAGAAGTCGGAGCAGCTCTGGAAGCGTTTCCGCGCCGCCTGCGACGAGTTCTTCAACGAGCGCGACAAGAACGCCAGGCCGGAGAGCGACTTCCACGGAAACCTCAAGGCCAAGAAGGCGCTCATAGAAGAGATCAATGAATATGTCCTCTCAGGCGACGCCGCGGCTGACCGTGAGGCGGCCCGCGCCTTTGCTGATAAGTGGCAGGGCATAGGTTTCGTTCCGTTCAAGGAGAAGGAAAGCGTACAGGCCGCCTACACTGAGGCAATGCAGGCCAAGTTCCCTGACTTCTCACTCAGGGCTCCGAGACAGGGCGCCGTCAACGGTGGCCGCAGCGGTGGCTTCTCCAGAAGGCCGCTCAGCGAGAAGGACCGTCTTGTCCAGCAGTACAACAAGCTCCAGCAGGACATTGACACCTACGAGAACAACATCGGTTTCTTCTCGTCGTCAAAGAATTCCGCTCCTCTGATCCAGAAGATGCAGGAGAGGATTGATGCGGCGAAGCAGGAGTTGAAGGATCTTGAGGCGAAGATCCGCATGGCTGAGGAGAGCGAAGAAGAGAAGTAGTAGTCAGGAATGGATAAGAACACAATCACAGGTATTGTCCTGATAGGCTTGCTCCTGTTCGGCTTTACCTTCTATCAGAACAAGCAGTACCAGAAACAGGCCGCCTATCAGGCGCGGTTGGATTCCATAGCGTTGGCAAAACAGATCCAGGCCGACTCCCTCGCCGCTGCTGAGGCGGCACGAAGGATGTCCTCGGACACTGTTTCGTCCGCACAGGTCACGTCAGCTTCGGTTGGCATCTACAAGGACTCGTTGCTTGAGGCCGCCCACGGCGGAGACGCTCAGATAGTAACTTTGTCCAACGACAAGTTCGAGGTGGCATTCACAACGAAAGGCGCCCAACCATATTCAGCCAGATTAAAGGAATATAACACTTACGGTGGAGGTGAGCTCTATCTCTTTAAACCGGAGATGAGCCGCTATGACATCCAGATCTATGCCGGAGAGACGATAAACACCGCGGATTTCAACTTTACCGTTGCCGAGAAGACAGACACCTCGCTCGCCATGCGTCTGCCCTTCGCCGGTGGCGGCTACATCGAGCAGAGATATTCAATAGCCCCGGGGTCATATTCCGTTAAGAACTTCCTCTCGTTCGTCGGAATGGAGAATGTCATTCCCAAGAATGTGTTCTCGTTCGACGTGGACTATTTCGTGACCATGCCGAGGCTGGAGAAGGGCTACAAGAACGAGGTCCAGTACTCCAAACTAGACTACTATTTCAACGGAGAAAAGAAACCTGAGGCCATCGCAAAAGGACGCAACGCTCAGAAACGTGTGGATGCCAGGGTCTCTTGGTTCGCTTTTCAGCAGCAGTTCTTCTCGGCGATCATGAGGGCTCCGCAGGAGTTCGCGTCGGCTGACTTCGCGCTTAACTACTTCCCGGAGGATGACGAGAGCCACAACCTGATGACCGGAGAGGCGCGTCTGAGGGTGGATTTCCAGCCGGGGCAGCAAAAGGCCGTGGTTCCGTTCGAGTTCTACTTCGGCCCCAACCACTTCAGAACGTTGAAGTCCTACGACCAGAAGTACGAGAAGATCATCCCGTTGGGTGGCTGGCTTGTCGGCTGGTTCACGAGGTTCGTGATAATCCCGCTTTTTGACTTCCTGCACAAGTTCATCTCCAACTTCGGAATCATAATCCTGTTGATGACCATATTCATCAAGATTGTTGTCCTTCCTTTCTCTTACAAGTCGTACTCATCGTCGGCCAAGATGCAGGCCATCAAGCCGGAGATCGACAAGCTGAGCGAGAAGTACCCTAAACAGGAGGACGCTCTCAAGAAACAGCAGGCGCAGATGGATCTGTACAAGAGGGCGGGGATCAGCCCGATGGGCGGCTGTCTACCGATGCTTCTCCAGTTCCCTATCCTTTGGGCGATGTTCCGATTCTTCCCGGCCTCCATCGAGCTGCGTCAGCAGTCCTTCCTGTGGGCCGATGACCTGAGCGCCTACGACTCTATCATTAATTTCGGCACGAGGATTCCTCTGATCGGAGACCACCTGTCGCTTTTCGCCCTGCTGATGGCCGTGTCCATGTTCTTCTACTCCAAGATCACGACCGCCTCACAGCCGGGAGCCAATGATCCTCAGATGGCTTCGATGCGCTTCATGAGCGTCTGGATGATGCCTATCATGATGTTCTTCATCTGCAACAGCCTCTCAGCCGGTTTGAGCTACTACTACCTTCTTTCCAACCTCATCACGATGCTTGAGACTTGGGTGATCCGGAAGTGGTTCGTGAACCCTGACGAGATCAGAGCCAGGCTGAAGGCCACCGAAGGCAAGAAGATGCCGAAGAGCAAGTGGCAGCAGCGTCTTGAGGAGGCTCAGAGGATGCAGGCCCAGATGCAGAGGGAACAGCAGAAAGGAAGGCGCTAAGCCGCTTTCTATGAATATCTTGACAAGATTTTTGGAAATTCTTATACGGAATGATAGAAGAAAATCTCAATAACATCAAAAAGGAACTGCCATCAGGAGTGAAACTGGTGGCAGTTTCCAAATTCCATCCATTCTCGGACATCCTGACCGCCTATCAGACCGGCCAGCGCCGCTTCGGTGAGAACCGTCCCCAGGAGTTCGCCGCCAAGGCCCTTCAGCTCCCGCAGGACATAGAGTGGCATTTCATCGGGCATCTCCAGACCAACAAACTGAAGCTGGTTTTGCCGTACGCCTCATTGGTCGAGTCTGTCGATTCCCGCCACCTATTGGACCTGATAGACAACTGGGCATCGGTCAATTCCCGCACTGTCAATGTGTTGTTAGAACTCCACCTCGGTGCCGAACTCACCAAGGGCGGCCTTACAGAGCAGGAAATAGAGTCGATTCTTGATGAATATGCCAGCGGACGTTCCTACCGGCATGTCCGAATCCACGGCCTTATGGGCATGGCCACCCACACCGATGACAATGCGGTAGTTGAGTCCGATTTCGCCCGCATCCAGTCCTTCAAACAACGTTTGGATGCACGTTACCCCCAACTCCCAGACTTCACCGAGCTCTCCATCGGCATGTCCCACGATTGGCGCCTAGCCATCCGCCACGGTGCCACCATCGTCCGCATCGGCACCTCCATCTTCGGCCCGCGGCAGTACTGAAAAATCAGCTTCTAACGATTGATTAGACCAATACAGCCAAAACCATAGTCACGTAGGCAACTTTGGCTCCCGAAGAGGGAGGGGACCCACCTTTGGTGGGGAGGATTGCCGGAGTGACTATGGTTTTGGCTGTATGTAATAACGAATGGCGTATTTTGCCAACCTTTATTCGTGTGTATTATAGTGTGCCGTTCTCGGCCTTCTCGATCATCGCCTTGTTGGCAGTGATGTAGATTTCGACGCGGCGGTTCTGGGCACGACCTTCCTTGGTGGCGTTGTCAGCTACCGGCATAGAGTAAGATTTGCCCTCGGTTGTCATGCGAGATGCAGCGATACCGCAATTCTTAAGATAGTTTGCGACGGACTGAGCTCTTTCGTTGGAGAGACGCTCGTTGACGGCATCTGAGCCAGTGTTGTCGGTGTGGCCGTAGATGGTGATGTCAGTGTCCTGCATGTCGCTCATTTTGGTGGCAAACTGAGACAGCTCGTTCTTTGATGTCTGTGACAGAGTCGAGCCGTTGGTAGGGAAGAGAATGCCACTGTTGAAGGTGACCTTGATGGCCTGAAGACCGTTCTGATCCTGGACGGTCTCGACCTTGGCGTTCTCAAGTGCCTCAAGCTCAGCGGCCTTCTTGTCCATCTTCTTGCCGATGACGGCGCCGGTGCCGGCACCTACGGCTGTTCCGATCGCGGCCCCGATCGCGGCGCCCTTGCCGTCACCGATCGCGGCGCCGATTCCGGCTCCTATGATGGCTCCGGCTCCTGAGCCCAAAAGGGTCCCTTTGCCTGTCTTGGACATTGTGCCGCAGCCGGAGAAAATCATCGCACCGCACAGAAGTGTTAAAACAACTTTTTTCATGATGTTGGAATTTTAATAATCTTAAAAAACAATTTACCCTTTCTTAGCCGGGATAGTGGCGGATCCTTTCGGGAATCCGCGCATGTTGGTTTATGATCTGCCGTCAAAAAAGGCCAGACCCACAAGGCCTGGCCTTTATTTTGTCAGCAATTACAGGAATTACTTCGTGATCACACGTGCCATTTCGAGCACCTTGTTTGAATAACCCCACTCGTTGTCGTACCAAGCGCAAACCTTCACGAAAGTAGGATCAAGCTGGATACCAGCCTTCACATCGAAGATTGAGGTGTGAGGGTTGTTGCGGAAGTCGGTAGAAACAACAGCCTCATCGGTGTAACCAAGAACGCCCTTGAGCTCGCCTTCTGAAGCCTCCTTCATGGCAGCGCAGATCTCATCGTAGGTGACAGGAGTGTTGAGCTCGCAGGTAAGGTCTACGAAGGAAACGTCGGAAGTCGGAACACGGAGAGACATGCCGGTGAGCTTGCCGTTGAGCTCAGGAAGAACCTTACCTACAGCCTTGGCGGCGCCGGTTGATGAAGGGATGATGTTCTCGAGGATTCCACGACCGCCTCTCCAGTCCTTCTTGGAAGGTCCGTCAACGGTCTTCTGGGTGGCGGTTGCGGCGTGAACGGTTGTCATGAGGCCTCTCTTGATGCCGAACTTGTCGTTGAGCACCTTGCTGATAGGTGCAAGACAGTTGGTGGTGCAGGAAGCGTTGGAGATGATGTCCTGTCCTGCGTAGGTCTTGTCGTTGACACCATAAACGAACATCGGAGTGGCGTCCTTTGAAGGAGCGGACATGATGACTTTCTTAGCGCCGGCCTGGATGTGCTTGCGGGCTGTCTCGTCGGTAAGGAAGAAGCCTGTAGACTCAACAACGACATCTGCGCCTACCTCGTTCCACTTGAGGTTTGCAGGATCCATCTCAGCGGTTACACGGATCTTCTTGCCGTTTACTACAAGATGTCCGTCCACAACCTTGACATCGCCCTTGAACGCTCCGTGAACGGAATCGAACTTAAGCATGTAAGCAAGATACTCTGGATCGAGAAGGTCATTGATTCCAACAACCTCGATGTCGTGTGAGAAATTCTCAACAGCAGCACGGAAAACCATACGTCCGATACGGCCAAATCCGTTAATACCAAGTTTTACCATTTTAATTAGATATTAAAAATAAGTTGTTAATCTTTTTAACTACTAAACTAACCGCAGCCTGTCACTGCAAAAGCGATGCAAAATTATTAAAAAATTGTGGAATTTAATATATTTGTGGGCTAAAATATTAATAGCATGTCTGATGAACTGAACATATTGCTGACAAACGATGATGGTTATCAGGCCGGTGGCATTCATGCCCTGGCTGACATGATGCGTCAATTTGGCAGGCTCACGGCGGTCGCGCCGAAATTCCACCAGTCCGGGATGTCAATGGCGGTCTCGATGGGGGGCAGGGCGATCGCCTGCAAGGAACTTCCCTCGAAGGACGGGGTGCGGTGGTCCTACCTTGACGCGACGCCGGCGAGCTGCGTGAAGTACGGCCTGGACGAGATTTTCTGGCCGGGGAAGCCGGATGTCGTTGTCTGCGGGATCAACCACGGATCCAACGCCGCGACCGCTGCGAATTATTCCGGCACCCTCGGAGCGGCTGAGGAGGCCGCGCTGAACGGAATCCTGGGCATTGGTGTCTCACTCGACACGATGAGTCCGGATGCCGACTTCTCCGTTGTCGGTGAATATTTCCCATGCATATTCAGAAAGCTTTGGGAGCATCGCAATCCGGGGACGGGAATATTCTATAATGTCAATTTCCCGAATATTCCCGCATCGGCCGTCAAGGGCATCCGCGTCGGACATCAAGGTCTGGGGCATTGGGAAAAGGAATTCAGGCCGTGGGATGCGGAGCTTTTCGCCAAAAGGGGAGTCCGTCCCGAGGATTTGGGGCAAACCTCGTTTCCGAAGGCAGAGGAGGGGGAGAGACTTTACATGATGGTCGGAGAGTTCATGGATGATTCTCCGAAGGATGACATTTTGGCCGATCATCACATTATTGCAGACGGTTTCATCTCCATTGTCGCCCACAACATCGACAGTACGGACCGTGAGGAGGTCTCCCGTCTTGAAGGGCTCGGATTCAACGAGGATTTTTAATGAATATGCGCTACTACATCATAGCCGGAGAGGCGTCCGGGGATCTGCACGGATCCAATCTCATGCGCGGGCTTTATGCCGAGGATCCCGAGGCCGACATCCGTTTCTGGGGTGGGGAATTGATGGACGCTGTCTATAAAGAGCACCAGCAGGGAACCGGTCTCGTCAGGGACTACAAGGACGGGGCTGTCATCGGCTTCACTCAGATCATCATTCATGCGAGAGCCTTTGCCAAAAGGTTCACGGACTGCACCGCTGACATTCTCCGATGGAAACCGGACGTTGTGATCCTCATCGACTATCCCGGATTCAACTTCCGGGTGGCGGAGTTCGCCCACAAGGCCGGGTTCAAGGTCTTCTACTACATCGCCCCGAAGGTCTGGGCCTCAAGGGAAAACCGTGTGAGGAAGCTCAAGGCTTTCGTGGACAAGCTGTTCATCGTCTTCCCGTTCGAGATTCCGTACTTCACCAGGAAAAGCGTTGACTTTATTTATAAAGGCAACCCGCTGATCGACGCTATCGACAACTCGGAGGTCTTCAAGGAGACCCGCGAGGAGTTTCTGGCGAAGACCGGACTTCCGGACCGGCCTATGATAGCCCTTCTTGCCGGCTCCAGAAACGGTGAGATCAGCTCGATGATGCCGACCTTCATGGCGTTCGCGGACAGGCTGCACGCTTTGCCTGAATATTCAGACTACCGTTTTGTGGTCGCCGCCGCTCCGGCCCGCTCGGAGGCGGACTATGCCAAGTACATCGGGGGACGTGAATATGTCAGCGTGGTCTTCGGCCAGAGCTACGCCGTGATGCGTCACGCCAAGGCCGCGGTGGTCAATTCCGGCACTGCTTCGCTGGAATGCGCCCTGGTCGGGACCCCGCAGGTGGTGGCCTACAAAGGGGCGGAGATCAATTTCTTGATAGCCAAGGCGATAATCAAGATCCGGTACATAAGCCTCGGCAATCTGATCCTTGACCGGATTTGCTTCCGTGAGCTTCTCCAGTACTACTTCACTCCGGACAATGTGCTGTTCGAGGTCCGGAGGATGATTGAGGACGAGGAGTACCGCTCCGCGATGCTTGAGGGCTACCGGGAGATCCGTGACGCCCTCGGTGGGGAGGGGGCTTCCGCTGCCGTGGCGAGAGCGATGATCGAAGAGTTGAGAAAGCAGGACCGAGTACAGTAGCCTAGCCTGCCGAAGCGACTAATAAGATAGAATAATGTGTTGAATATGAGAAAAATAGCATTAATAGCCTTGATGATGGTTGCCGGAACCGTGGCTGCATATTCACAGACGGAAGCAGGTCTGCCGACCGAGATCTACGTCGAGGGGGGAAGGAACCATGTCCAGGGGATCGCCTATGACAAGGCCGCCGGCAACATGTACTTTTCGTTCACGACCAGTTTCATAAAGACTGACATGAACGGTAAGATCCTAGGCTCCATTGACAGGATCCAGGGTCATCTCGGAGCGATGACGTTCAATTCCTCTGACAGAAAGGTCTATGCCTCATTAGAGTGCAAGGACGATGTCATCGGGGCCGGACTTTCATCGTTCGCCAAGGGCAGGTCGATGTTTTACATAGCGATCATTGATGTCGATAAGGTGGATCAAATCGGCATGGATTCGGAGAACAATGACGCGTTCAGGATAGTTTGCGTCAGAGATGCCACAAGGGATTACCACATGACCGGTTTCGCGGACAAGGAGTATGAGCATTTCTACGGCTGCTCCGGAATCGACGGGGTGACAATCGCTCCGAAGCTTGGCAAGAAAGGAGGAAAGGACTACCTCTACGTGGCTTACGGAATTTATGGCGACAATTCCCGCGGCGACAACAACCATCAGGTGCTGCTCCGTTACGACATCAAGAAGCTTAATGAATATGCCGGCAAGGTGAGGTTCGGTGATTTTTATCCGGAAGGCCCGGCAAAGCCTCTTGACAAGTACTTCGCCTTCACAGGCAACACCGACTGGGGTGTGCAGAACCTGGCCTACGACGCTGCGTCGGGGAAAATGTTCATGGCTGTGTACAAAGGCCGCAAGAGCATATTCCCGAATTATGATATCTTTGTGTTTGACATCGCGGAAAAGCCGGCCAAAAGGCGGCTGGCGGGAGTCCTTTACGACAGGACCAAGCATAAGGTGATAGGGTCGGTGGAGAAGCCGGTGGAGGGGTTTCACTTCAAATATGGATCTACAGGAATATGCCCGGTAGGCAACGGCCTGTTCTATTTCGCCGAGCCGGGGAAGAACCCTTCGACAGGAAACCAGTGTTCCAGAACCCGCCTTTACCGCTGGACGGGAGATTTCGGGAGACCGTTTGAAAGATTATAGGCTTGACGGCCGCTTTTTCATGACGTTCAGGTCCACAAGCCCGGGAACGCCTTTGACTACAGCCTTGTCGGTGAACTGCCACAAGGTCCAGCCCTCGAAAGAGGGCTTGTCCTTTTCATAGTGCGCCACCCAGATCGGATAATTGTCCGTGATGTCCTTGCTCAGATAGTCCGTCGCGAAAGAGGAACCGGTGTAGACTATCGGCCTCCTGCCGTAATGGCTCTCGATGACCTTGAGCCATTTGAGAGCCTCCTCGTTGAGCCTCTTTCTGGATCCTCCACGGTGGATCGTCTCGATGTCAAGGACCGGAGGCAGATCCTTGAACCTCAGATCACCCACAGTCTTGATGAACAAACGGGCCTGCGCCTCTCCGTCCTTCGAGCTTCTGAAAAAATGATAGGCCCCTCTTCTCAGTCCCGACATTCCCGCGTCCCGCCAGTTCCTCTTGAAATCCTTGTCAACCATCGACATCCCTTCCGTGGCTTTGATGAACACAAAGCTGACCGGCCTGATGTCCCTCGCGAGATGATGATCCCTGATGGTCCTTCCGCGTTTGTCCGTCAGAACATAGAGAGAGTCCCAGACGATCCCGTCGGTGTTGTGGTGTGAGATGTCGATCCCGTAGCGCCACTCCCCGGCCGGCACCTCGGCTCCGGTCTCAAGGTCGCCCGCGACATTCCATCTGCGGAAAACAAGAGTCAAAGCCAAGATGACGGCGGCCGCTATGCCTATCGCCGTCCGGACTCCTATGCTCACCTTCCGAGGCCTCCTCCTTTTCCGTACCGCACGCTTCTTTGAGGTTGTTTCTGTTTTCTTCTTCGCGCCGGTCTTTTGCCGCTTGGGTCTCCCCAATCCTGTATGATCTCTTTGTCCCAAAGTCGAGTGATGTTCAGATTCCTTTTTACCCTGCAAAAATAATGTTTAATTGCGACAATCTGTAACAAATGGCAATCTTGTGGTATTCCGGATGAATCTGCCGCAAAAAGCTGGCTGTCCCGATATCCTTCCCTCTTTTGTCAGTTTTCCAAAAATAAGATTTATCTTTGCAGTCACGATATGAACTGGTTCATCGAGATATTCACGGAACCGTCTTATGTCCAGGCGATTCTCGTCCTGTCGCTGATCTGCGCGGCAGGCCTTCTTTGCAATAAGGTCAAGATAAAGGGGGTAAGCCTCGGTGTGACGTTCGTCTTTTTCGCCGGAATCATCGCCGGGCATTTCGGGCTTGGCGTTGATCCACGCATGTTGGCTTTGGCGCAGAATTTCGGTCTCGTGCTGTTTGTTTTCACACTTGGTCTGCAGGTCGGGCCGAGTTTTTTTCCTTCTCTGAAAAAAGGAGGAATAAAATTGAATATCCTGGCATTTGCAGTGCTTCTGGTCGGCACTCTTATGGCGTTGGGAATAAGTAAATTATGTGGAATATCCCTGCCGGTGGCGACTGGCCTGCTCACAGGTGCGGCCACCAACACCCCTATGCTTGGAGCCGCGCAGCAGACTCTGCTCCAGGCGGATCCGGACGCGGTTGATGTCTCGAACCAGATGGCCACTGCCTGCGCGGTGGGCTATCCTTTCGGAGTGATAGGCGTGATCCTGTGCGTTGTGGTCCTTTCGGCCATATTCCGTAAGAAGCAGAGTTCCAAGGATGTCCACGACAACCAGACTTTCATCACAGAGTACCGGGTCAGCAATCCGGCTGTCTTCGGAAAGACCATCCGTGACATAATGAAGGATGTGCACGTCCGAATTGTCGTGTCCAGGGTCTGGAAATTCGCGGGTGAGGGGCGCGGGCAGGTGATCATCCCGGACGGTGACACCGTGCTTGAGGAAGGGGAGCACGTGCTTGTGCTGACCCGCGAGAAGGACGCCGGGGCAGCCGAGCAGTTGTTCGGAGAGAAGGTTGTGAAAGATTGGAACAAAAAAGACATAGACTGGAACCACCTGGACGGGATGCTTGTCTCGAGGCACATTTTTGTCACCAAGACGAGTGTCAACGGAGCGAAGCTGGGGGATCTGCATCTGCGTAACGTCTATAGAATCAACATCACAAGGGTGAACCGAGCCGGCATTGACCTGCTTCCTTCACGTGATCTCAGGCTCCAGATCGGAGACAAGCTGACGATCGTGGGCGAGCAGAAGGCGATAGACCGGGTGGCCGAGGTCCTTGGCAATCAGGAGAAGGAACTCCGTAATCCGAACCTGTTGTTCATTTTCATAGGACTTATGCTCGGACTGGTTCTGGGCAGCCTTCCGATCTCCGTTCCGGGAATGAGTGTGCCGATCAGGCTGGGAATCGCCGGCGGCCCGATTCTGATCGGCATCCTGATGGGGGCTTTCGGACCGAGAATCCATCTCACCACCTACACGACCCACAGTGCTAATCTGATGCTCCGGCAGTTTGGCCTGACAATCTATCTTGCCGGACTGGGGCTTGGCGCAGGCCCTGATTTCTTCGCTACGGTTTTGAGGCCGGAAGGCTTGCTCTGGATCGGGATCAGCGTTCTTCTTGCCGTTGTGCCGGTCCTGTCGGTAGGCTTTATCGCATCCAAATTCTGCAAAACGGACTATTCTGCGAATGTCGGGATGCTGTGCGCGTCCATGGCCAACCCGATCGCGCTCAACTATGCCCTCACCACAGTCGATGATGACGAGCCTTCCGTCGCCTATGCCACCGTCTATCCGATGGAGATGTTCCTTCGTGTCATCTCCGGCCAGGTGATGATGCTCCTCTGACACACCTGTTGTTTTACCGTAAGAAAGAGCGACGGCCTTGTCGGTTTGTCGTCGCGCCCCTCGTCAACTTGCCCTTCCGATCCGTCATGTGTCATTTTAGCTGTGGAGGCTAACGCTTTGATCAGTAATTGGTAAACTAACTCTCCTCCTGCCCGGTCCGGGAGGGAGGGGAGTTCGCTATATAGCTGACGGATAATGTATTGCTCTCCACGCGTGATCACGAGGTTGACGCGCTGTGGGGATTACGAGGCGATCTTTGAGCGGATGAACCCAGTCATCGTCAAGGTGTCATGCACGGCGGGACGAGATTAAGAGGCGATCTTTGAGCGGATGAACCTCCAGAGATCCGGGATGATGAGCACCGGTGAGGTGCAGAGCAGGATCCAGCCCCAGTCGGCAAGAGGGAGAGGGGAGACCTCGAAGAAGGCTCCGAAACAGTTGACGATCAGGAACTGGCCGGCCAGAATGATCCCGGCGACCAGAAGGCAGCCGTAGCAGGCTGAGGCCTTGAACCTCTTGCGGTTGAAGAAGAAATCGAGAACATCTTGGAGAACGCTGCCGCTGGTCTTGAAGTATCTGGCGTTGAACAGGTTCCAGAATTGGAGCAGAACGAATGTCGTGAAGAACACTCCAAGCTCGTAGCCGGAAAGATGCGACTTTGTGTGGGCCGAGAAAGCTCCCGTGAAGAATCTTCCCGCCATGTCCCAGTGAAGAAGATCCCTTACCGAGCTGATGTCCGTCTGCCACAGCAGTTGCCAGAGAAGGGCGAGATAGACGAAGAAGAATATTCCCGTGAAGGCTATCCGCTTCGCCATCGAGCGGTCAATGATGTGGCTTTTCTGGTCGCGCGGCTTGTCTTCCATTACCCGGCGGTCAGGCGGCAGGGATGACAGGGCCATCGCCGCGAATGTGTCCATTATCAGGTTGACCCACAGCATCTGAGTGACGGTCAGCGGAGAGTCCAGTCCGATGAACGCTCCCAGCAACACTACCAGGCAGGCGCAGACATTGATTGTCATCTGGAACAGGATGAAACGCTTGATGTTCAGGTACAACGAGCGTCCCCAAAGGATGCCTTTCCCAATGCTGGAGAACGAGTTGTCGATGATCGTCACATCACTGGCCTCCTTCGCCCTTGCCGTGCCGTCTCCCATCGAGAGTCCGACCTGCGCCTTTTTCAGGGCCGGAGCGTCGTTCGTCCCGTCTCCGGTGACCGCCACGACCTCGCCCATCTGCTGAAGCAGGGTGACGAGACGAACCTTGTCCTCGGGACGTGCCCGTGAGAGAACACGTAGAGCTGGAATCACTTCTCTTTTGAGATATTCATCACTATTGGCGGCGAACTCGGAGCCTGTGATTGTCAGAGGGTTGCTCTCATTCTTGCTTATTATTCCTGCCTGACGGGCTATCTCGCTGGCGGTCAGGGCATTGTCTCCTGTCACCATAATCACCCTCACTCCGGCGTGACCGGAACAGGTGTCGATAGCCTCCTTCACATCTTCCCTGATCGGATCCGCTATGCCGACAATGCCGATGAATTTGAGTTTGGTGTCTTCCGCTGACATATTCTTGACCGCGAATCCCAAGGTTCTCATTCCCTTTGACTGCCAGGTCGAAAGGGTTGCGAGCACGCTGTTTTTCGACGGGCCGCCCTCGATGATGTCGGAAGTTTCCAGCAAAAGCTCCGGCGCGCCTTTTATGAAAAGATATTCATTGCCGGTCGCTTTGTCAACCGCGTCTGTGGTCATCCGCTTCCTCTCTGTAGAGAAGGCGATTTGGTCCACAATTCTGTAGGCGTTTCGGCGCTCGGAATAGTCTATTCCTTGACTGTGAAGCCAGAGCAGAAGCGCTCCTTCCGTAGGGTTGCCGATCGCGCGAGGCTCGCTGCCCTCCGAAGTGTTCAGCGCTGCCGTGGAGTTCACTGCTATGCTGTCGGCTATGAGGCTTTCATCGACGCTCCAGAACTCGGATTCCACCACACTCATTTTGTTTTTGGTCAGTGTACCGGTCTTGTCCGTGCAGATGACTGTGGTCGCGCCGAGGGTCTCGCAGGCGTGAAGCTTGCGCACCAGATTCTTCTCCTTGAGCATCTTGCGCATACTCAGCGCAAGGCTGATCGTCACGCTCATCGGCAGCCCTTCCGGCACTGCCACGACAATCAGCGTCACCGCGATCATCAGCGAGTTGAGCGCGACGCGGAAGATCTCGATGAATGAATATGTCTCCGTGTCATTCGTGGCGAAGAACAGTGCCATCCTCCCGACCACGATCAACGCGGCGATTATGTAGCCCGCATAGGTGATCCACCGGGCGAGCTGGTTCAACTGGGCGTTCAACGGGGTCTCGACGTCAGGCTCTTCCTGTAATATTCTCGCGCCTTTTCCTTCCTCCGTAGCCGTGCCGACGGCTGTCACCTTATAGGTCGCGCTTCCCTCGATCACCGTTGTGCCGCGAAGCAGAAAGTTTTCCGGGTAGGTGCTTTCCTTGCCGTTTTCAGGCAAAGTCCTCTTTTTCGTGTACGGCTCTCCCGTAAAATTAGACTCGTCAATGGTCAGGTTCCGGTCACTGAGCAGGATGCCGTCCGCAGGGACCTCGTCCCCGTTCTCCAGCACCACCACATCTCCGACACACACATCGCTTTTAGGAACCTCATAGGTCTGTGGAGTCTTGTCCCCGGCTCTTTTCAGCCGCAGCACCTTGACCGGCCTCTCATCCTTCGCCTTGTTAAGAATCTTGAACTCATTTTCCGCCTTTACCTCGAAGATGAATCCGATCCCGGTCGCCAGCAAAATGGCCAGCAGCACACCAACCGGCTCGATAAGGCAGGACGCGTCCCGTCCCGCCGTAGCCATCTCGTAGAGCGACACGCCAAGCGACAATGCCAGCGCCACCAGCAGAATGATGATGATCGGGTCCTTGAATTTCTCCAGATAAGCCTTCCAGAGCGGTTCCCTCTCCGCCTCGGGAATGATGTTCCGCCCTTTCCCTTGGGCTACCTCCTCGGATTTCTCGATAAGGTAATCCATTGTCTCTGTGCCACTTTGCGTGAGTTCCACATTCGCCATACCGGCTCTTGTCTCACCGTTTCCTTTCTTCATAGTCAATCCATTCTTTGAATATGTCCGCAAAGATACCATCTCACGCTGATTTCATCAACAAGAATCCAATCGTTTGTTAAGTAAAGAGAGTAACCCGCGGCAATACAGATGACTCCCGGCCGGCACAAGGTATTCCATCGAACGCTTTAGAAGCCCGAATTTGTCCTTCTCGTCAAGGTGACAGTCAAAATCCCGAAGGATGTCCGGAAGGTAGAAAAATTCAATCCCGATGTCACCGAACGCCTTTGGGATGAGCAGGTTGTCGTACTTGTCGTCAAGAACCAGACGGGCGGCTTCCGAAGTCCTGCTCTCAAGGAAGACTATCTGTTTTTCGGAAGCTTCCGGCTCAGTGGCATCGGCAGATATTATTTTACACCAGTCTCTTGACCCTCTGCGACGACGAAATCGCCTTGAAATGTCGCTGGAGTGCCTTCCTCTGGTCAGTGACGGTGACATTATCGTCATATAATGCTGCCGTCATATGCTTTTGAACCATTGACTGGAGCGATATTGCCGTTTAGTGTTCCTCCAGGGGACACCATGTTCTTTATGTACTTCCGATATTCGGAATCTCTCTACAAATATGACGGGGGCTTCTCAAAGTGACGGACTCGCTTGACGCAGGAGAGTTCCTCAAGAAATGACATTTGCGCTGGAGGCGGTCTTTCTTTATCAAGGTAATTTTATTACATTTGCAAGGCTTGAGCCGTACCGGAGCGGACTTCTGTCTGCAAGACGGTGCCAGCACAGTCGGAAACATTAAAATATTCATGGATCATGGAACTTAAAGGATCGAAGACCGAAAAGAATCTGCGGACAGCGTTCGCAGGGGAGAGTCAGGCCCACACGAAGTACTTGTACTACGCCTCAAAGGCTGCGAAGGATGGCTATGTGCAGATTGGCAAGCTGTTCGAGGAGACCGCAAAGAACGAGAAAGAGCATGCCAAGATCTGGTTCAAGCTTCTGCATGGCGGCGTGATTCCTTCAACTGAGGAGAATCTGGCCGACGCCTCCGCGGGAGAACACTATGAGTGGACGGACATGTACGCCGGATTCGCAAAGACCGCCAAGGAGGAGGGCTTTGATGAGATCGCCTTCCTGTTCGAGAAGGTCGGAGCCATCGAGAAGACCCACGAGGAACGTTACAGGAAACTGTTGAGGAACATTGAGGGTGATGCCGTTTTCTCCAAGGACGGGGACGTGGTCTGGGAGTGCTCGAACTGCGGCCACATCGTGATTGGCAGGAGGGCTCCGGAAGTGTGTCCTGTCTGCAAGCATCCTAAGAGTTATTTCCAAATCAAGGCTGAAAACTATTAATTTATTGAAAATATGAAGAATATCTTTGTGGCCGCCGTTGCTGTGGCCCTTGTCCCTCTTGCGGCTTCGGCCCAGCCTGGCCCATCCCGGCCTGAGGCGGAGTACAAGTTCACCGTGGTAAAGGAAAACCCTGTTTCTCCAGTCAAGAACCAGTACCGTTCAGGTACTTGCTGGTGTTTTTCCACCCTCGGATTCCTGGAGTCTGAGGTCATCAGGATCAAGAACATCAAAGACACGACCCTTTATCCGGACTTTTCGGAGATGTTTGTTGTCTCGCATTCCTACAAGGACAGGGCCGTCAAATATGTCCGCACGGATGGCCACATCAATTTCGCCGCCGGATCCGAGGCTGATGATGTCCTCCATGTAGTTGAGGACTATGGCCTTGTGCCTCAAGGCGCGATGCCTGGTCTCCAGCCGCTTCCGATCCACGGAGAACTTGACGCGACCACCAAGGCCTATGTCGAGGCCATTGCCAAGAACCCTGACAAGACCCTTTCCACAACCTGGAAGAAGGGCTTTGACGCGGTTGTCGACGCCTATCTCGGAGAGACCCCTGAGACATTCGAGCTCAACGGCAAGACCTACACTCCGGCGTCCTACAGGGACGAGATGGGGATCGTCCCGTCAGATTATGTGACGCTCACATCTTTCACCCATCATCCATTCTACACATCGTTCATCATCGAGCTCTCGGACAACTGGAGATGGGATTCGGCCTACAACATCCCTCTTGATGAGTTCATGGAGGTCATCTACAGCGCCATTGACAAAGGCTATACCCTGGCATGGGGTACGGACGTCAGCGAGAAAGGTTTCACCAGGAACGGCATAGGAGTCCTTCTTGAGGAAGTGAAGGCCACGTCAGGTTCGGATCAGGAGCGTTGGGTTGGCAAGGCCGGGGAGAAGAAGGATGCCTCAGCCGCCGAACTCCCGAAAGAGGCTTCCGTCACCCAGGAGTCCCGTCAGGAAGGTTTTGAAAACAAGACCACCACTGATGACCACGGAATGCAGATCTTTGGCTTGGCCACAGATCAGAACGGTACCAAGTACTTCATGGTCAAGAACTCTTGGGGTACGACGGGCAAGTACGCCGGAATCTGGTACTGTTCGGACTCCTTTGTGCGTGCCAAGTCCATGGATGTCCTTGTCCACAAGGATGCCCTGTCCAAGGATCTCAAGAGGAAACTTGGGATCAAGTAGGCGTGCGTTGTCTAAGAATAGGATTTGTAAATGACAATCATTAAACACATTCCCAACACGGTTACCTCTATGAACCTCCTCTGCGGAGTTCTGGGGGTAATCGCTTCTTTGGACGGCAGGCTGGAGCTTGCGTTCAGCCTGATGATCCTTGCCGCTGTCTTTGATTTCTGCGATGGACTGGCCGCAAGGCTTCTGAAGGCATATTCGGAGATAGGAAAGGAGTTGGACTCTCTGGCGGATGACGTCAGTTTCGGGGTCCTTCCCGCCGTGATGCTTTACAAGGTCTGCGGAACGGACATCACGGTCTTGAGATTCTTGCCGCTTGTCCTTGCGGCTTTTTCCGCGTTGAGACTTGCCAAGTTCAACCTTGACGAGCGCCAGCATGACAGTTTCATCGGGCTTCCGACCCCTGCCGCCGCGATGATCTGCGGTTCGCTTGCGACGCTGGTGACGGTGAGGCCTGACTGCTTTTTGGCCCATTGGTGCTCGGGTCCTGTCTTCATTCCGGCTGTGTCTTTGATCCTCAGCTTCTTGCTGGTCAGCGAGATCCCGATGTTCTCGATGAAGTTCGGCGGCGGAAAGAAGGCCACGGGACTTGAAGTGTCCAAGAGGATCGCCTTTCTGGTCATCGTGGCGCTGTCGGTAGTGATAGCCTTGGTCGGACGCGCCCACTGGTCTTTCGTCTTCCTGGCCGGTTTTCTTGGCTACATCCTCGTCAATCTGGCGATGGGAGGCCGGGCGGCTAAAAAGTAGCGCGATGGCCAGGTACGTCATCCTTTATGTGCATGGAATGGGCGGGGGCGGAGACAGCCGCATCCCGTCCATTCTTAAGGATAACCTCGGTCCGGATTTCGAGGTCGTCATCAGAACCTACGATTTTGATCCGGAAATCGCTCGGAATCAGCTGTTGGCTTGGGCTGCGGAGGTCAGTCCGGATCTTGTGATAGGGGAGAGCATGGGCGCCACGCACGCGATCGCGCTGAGAGGGTATCCACATCTTTTTGTCTCTCCGTCACTTAATGCTCCGCGATATTTCACGGCATTGGCATGGCTGACAGTGATCCCGGGCGTCACGGCTCTCTTTGACAGGATCTATCAGCCCCGTCCCGGAGACCGGCAGAAGCTTCATTTCACTTTCAAGCCTTTGAATAAATGGGGAAAGGTTCTTGATGACGCCATGCTGAACACACCGCGAGAGGGAAGCAAAGACTATTTCCACGCTTTTTTCGGCACCCGTGACCATTACCGCCGCAGCGGCATCGTCTCGATCCGGACCTGGAAAAAGTACTTCGGCGACGGCACCTGGACCCTCTACGACGGCACCCACTTCATGGAGTATGAATATGTCCTCTCACTCCTGATCCCCAAGATCCGCGAGGTTTTGGGAATATGACCGGGCGCGGCCTTCCCCGGCCTGCGGCGCGTCCCGTGCAGGATAGCTGGCGGATCCGATTTTTTGGCTGTTTCAACCGTCTTGCGATGGTGTTTTATGTGCGGCTGTGTTCAAAGATAGTGAAGATTTTTTTACCTTTGCACTCAGAAATAATTAACTGTGTAATTTGATCATTCCGGATGGTCTTGCTGTCTGGAAATTATTAGATGGTGGAGAAGAGATTTTTTACGCTCATATTCCTGATTTCATCCGTCATTGCGGCGTTCAGCTGTTCGAGGCGGGTCGAGAACGGCTACCGGACGATAGCCTATGTCAACGCTCTCCTGACCGATTCGCTTCCGGAGTTGAAGACGTTGGCGGAAAGCAACGGCAAGCAGTCGGGGGCTCTTGTCATTGTCGGAGATCCGCGGGGATGCCTGCGGCTTAGTGAAAGGATGATGATCTGCGACGAGTTCGACAACATTGACGCAAGGAATGTCAGCGACGGATTGCCTGATTTCGCCGGCGAGACCATAGTGTCAATCCTGAACTTCGCTGACACAGCCGGCTCAATACTTCCTGCGGAAAAAGGCGCCGAGGCCTCGCTGCGTGAGTTGGCGGTAAAAGGCGCGGTGGCCGCGCTCAGGAACCCGTTCCGTTGCAAGATTCTGCTCATCTGCTCACCGGCGCTTTCCGAATACGGCGGTGACGATGTCGTTGACCTTTTCGAGAGGATCGGCTGCCCGGTTCCAGTGATAAGCTCCTCTGACACAACCGTCTCCCTGACCCGGACAAGCTTCCGGACAATGAGGGAAAGGAATATGTTCACCCACAACATCTCCTATCCTTCCGCGAAATTGTTCATGGCCTCCGATGACTCTTCAGGCCGGTCTTTCTCCATCAGGCCTTTCGTGGACAGCCTCGTTCCAGCCTCTTTCCCTGACACGGTCGGGATCCTGGCTCCAAACACTTATTATTCTTATGTCGTACAAAATAACCATTAGTCCGGAAGACATAGAGCTGCTGGAACCATCCAGTTTTCCTGGAAAGATCAAAGTGATAGACAGTCAGGGATTCGAATTTCTCAAGGCGATTTCCTATCTGAGGAAGCAGAAGGTCATAGGTTTCGACACAGAGTCCCGGCCATGTTTCTCGGCGGACCAGCCGCACTATGGCGTGTCCCTGCTTCAGCTTTCTGGAAAGGATAGAGCCTTTCTGTTCAGGGTCAAGCTGATGGGAGGAATCCCGAAGCCTCTTCGAAGGATTCTTGGCGACAAGGAGATAATAAAAGTCGGCGCTGCTGTCACTGACGATGTCAGAGGTCTTAGGAAGCACCACGATTTTGAGCCAAAGTCTTTTGTGGACCTCCAGAAAATGGTCTGGGAATATGGCATCAAGGACAAGAGTGTCAAAAAGATGGCCGCCATCATCCTTGGGGTCCGCATCTCAAAGGCCCAGCAACTGTCCAATTGGGAGGCGGATGTGCTTTCGGACTCGCAGCAGGCCTATGCCGCGACCGACGCCTGGATCTGCCGTGAGATGTACTTTCGGCTGAAGGAGTCGCAGAAGAACCCGCTGACACCTGAGCAGATGCTTCCAAATCCTCCAAAACACAATGAAAATGACAAAGATAATACTAAAAAAAGGTAGGGAGGACTCTCTCCGTAGATTCCATCCATGGGTCTTTTCCGGCGCTATCGCCCAGATTGTGGGGGAGCCGGCGGAAGGGGACATTGTCGGGGTGTTCTCCCAGAGCGGTGAGTTTCTGGCTTACGGCCACTATCAGGTCGGCTCGATAGCGGTGCGCGTTCTAAGCTTTGCCGGAGAGGATGTCCTTTCTCCTGATTTTTGGAGGAATATGATCGCCCGCGCTCTGCGCGTCCGCATCGCCGCGGGACTTTCAGGATCGAAAGACACCAATTGCTATCGACTGGTCCACGGAGAGGGTGACGGCCTTCCCGGCCTGATAATAGACTATTATGACGGAATCTGCGTCATGCAGGCTCATTCGGTCGGAATGTTCCGCGCGAAGGGGGCGATAAGCGAGGCCTTGAAGTCCGTCTACGGGCCGTCGCTTAAGGCAGTCTACGACAAAAGCTCAGGCACAGCCCCTTTCAAGGCCGGCCTGGAACTCGTTGACGGTTATCTTTATCGTTCAGAGGGATTTTCGGACGATGAGCAAATCGTCCTTGAGAATGGCCACAAGTTCTTTGTGAACTGGACCGAGGGTCAGAAAACGGGATTCTTTCTTGACCAGAGGGACAACCGGGCACTTGTGGGAAGATATTCCCGAGGCCGCAATGTGCTGAATCTCTTCTGCTACACCGGCGGTTTTTCGGTCTATGCCCTTGGCTGCGGAGCCGCGCACGTGGATTCTGTTGACAGTTCCCGTAAGGCGATGGACCTTGTGGAGAGGAACATCTTGCTTAACGGGTTCGAACCGGCGGCGCACACCGGCTACTGCGCTGACGCCCTCGATTTCCTACGTGCCGTCCCGGAGGACAAGTACGACCTGATGATCGTAGATCCTCCGGCTTTCGCCAAGCACAGGGGAGCGTTGAGCAACGCTCTCCGCGCCTACCAGAGGCTTAACGCCGCAGCCATCTCAAAGGTGGCTCCAGGCGGCGTTGTGTTCACGTTCAGCTGCTCTCAGGTCGTAGACAAGGAGGCGTTTTCCCTGGCTGTCTTCTCCGCCGCCGCACAGACTGGACGCAGTGTGAGGATCCTTGACCGCCTCAATCAGCCGGCGGATCATGCCGTGAACATCTATCACCCGGAAGGTGAGTATCTTAAAGGTTTGCTGCTCTACGTGGAGTAGCGTGTTCCAGGTTAGTCTTCTTCAATGTCATCCTCGTCAGGATCCTCGATGATGCTCTCCTGTCTCCATTCCGCGAAATGTCCGGGGACCATCATCGGCTTCAGGATGATGTGGTCGCTGTCGGGCTTCATGACGGAGCAGTTTTTTTTCGCGCGGTCAAGTTGGGTGTCTGACACGCTTGCCAGCAGGATCTGCCCGTCAGGAACCCTGTCGCTGGCTTTGACAAGAAGTGAGATGACATCGCAGGCAACCAATCGTGACAGAAAGTAGGCGGATTTCTCCACCGCCGACCATGAATCATTTACATGGTACAGGTAAATTCTGCTGTCGTTGCATCTTTCCCTTTCAAGCGCCCTGCCAATGCCCTCGTCCAGGAATTGTTTGACTGTGATCATGTTTGCTTGTTGTTTTATGACATTCTGTCTATGTTGCGCCGCATGAACTGCCAGAACCGGGTGTGTCCGATGTGGGTGAGGCTGCCTAAGTGGAGCATGGCCTTGTATATTCTTGAATCACGTTCCGCTTGGATTCTCATGAACTTGTAGAAGCCGAAGGTGTCGATAATTCCGAGGGCGATGACGATGTAGGTCTGGAGGTCTATCGATGCACCGAGCTTCCATGAAAGAAACCAGAGCAGCACCGTCAGGATATTCATGGAAAGAATTGCTGTCGTGGTGCCGGAGTGGGAGAATCCCATGTCGATGAAGAGGTGGTGCAGATGGGTCTTGTCAGGGTGGAAAGGGGAGAGGCCTCTTGCGATTCTGACGGACATCACGCGGAGAGTGTCGAACACCGGGATGTTCAGAACCGCCAGGGTGAAGGCTATCAGCCCGAAGTTCTGTTCCTCCAAATTTCGGGTCGGGCTTCCGGACGAGAGGCAGTTCGCCACGAAGAATGCGATCGCAGTCCCCATCATCAGCGTTCCTCCGTCCCCGATGAACATCTTTGACTTGCCTCCGAACACATTGTGCAGGAAGAACGGAATCAGGGCTCCGGCCCCTATCAGCGCGAGGCACGCAAGCGTGACCATCCCGCAGTGGAAGAAAAACACCGCGAACAGAAGGCATGAGATTATCCCGTACCCGGAGGAATAGCCGTTCACCCCGTCTATGAGGTTTATCGCGTTGATGATTCCCACTCCCGCTATGATTGATAACGGCCAGGAAATGAACCAAGGAATCCCGTGAATCCCCCAGAGCCCGTGGAAGTCGTCAATGGAGCTCCCGGCCGCCAGCATCATCAGAAAGACAACCAAGATTTCCACGATAAACCTGAATGTGGCGGAGATGTCCCTCCTGTCGTCCCACACCCCGATCGCCAGCATGATGGTGATGGAGCAGAGGTTCACAACGATCGCTTTAGGATCATTGAGGAATATGCCGGTGGCTACGACGGTCGGCAGCACCCCGGTGAACACAGCCACTCCGCCGAACACCGGCACCGGTGTCCTCTGAAGCTTCCGCGCGTTCGGGTTGTCAACAATGTTGTGCCTGATCGCATACCGCAGCACAAACGGGTAGATGGCGGCCACAATGCCGCAAGCCGCCGCTCCCAGGAGCGCGGCAAGAATGATCTGGTTCATGATTTCTAAATGAGTTGTTAAGGTTAGCTATGGATCAGCGAGAGCAGCGCTTGCTCCAGTACGCGTCCACTTTTCCGCAAGCTGACGCTTGCCGCTGATTTTCAGCGGTTCCATTAAACCTATTTTTTTTGGATTGTTTTGATTTTCTGCTATACTGGCAGATAACATGCTGGCAGCACGTCACGGATGCCGAGGGCTCCTTCCGGTACGCCATCCACGACCAGCGGTATGAATCCGCCCGACGACAGGCTCTCGTCGGCCTCCTTGAGGACGCTGTATTCTTTCTTTCCCCTGCGTGAATACCGCATGAACTTCTCATAGTCATACTCCTCCTCCTCGCAGAATTTCTTCATCGAACGGCCCCGGCCGTTCTGGTTGTAGTGCTTCAGCGCGAACGCGTAGTTGATTGTTGGCCCTTCATCTTAGACTCGTGTTTTTATTCGAGACAAAGATGATCAGACTTGTTCAGAACTCAATGCGGAAAAGTGGACGCGTACATCACATCTTCGGGAAGGAAGACTCTTGCCTGGTCATAATGTTCAGGGAGGACTTTCGTGAACAGGAAGATGTGAACGGTCTGACTTTTCTTCACAAATGGAAGGTATGGCGTAATGCCCTGCAGCTTATGGCGCAATGAAACCGCATCTTCCGATTCAGTCCATTTGCACTCTCCGATCAAGATATGCTTCTTGTCCAGAGACTCGGCGACAACATCAAGCTCAACCATCTGCCCCTGAGTGTCATTGTCTCTGAAAATTTTTCCCCACCAGCGCGAAGCTCTATTATAAATGACTCCATCTATGTTTCGTCCGCTTACGAATCGCCGGCATAGCCGCTCCCAGCATTCTCCTGTAAAAGAGGGGAGCTGCCCCTTGATGATACCCATTACAGTATCTATTGAACCCAATTCAAGCAGCGAGACATACGGGGAAACAAACTTATAATGAAATCTGAACAGAGGATCGTCAATATGGTAAAGACCTTTCTTGCTGTTCTTTTCATTCTCTCCGAACGGAACCTCTCGACGGACGTAGCCCAGATCTCTCAATTTCTTGAGAGGCTCGGTAATCTCACTTGCGGGCTTTCCTGCACGGGAGGCAATCTCAGAGATCTTATTTGTGCCTTCACCGATTATGGAGAGAAGAGTTGCGGATTGGACCACATCTCTCATGTCATCGCGAAGCAGTCTCTGGGGTTCTTCCATGAGGATTCCCTGAATATCCAGCAACAACTTTCTTATAGCCGTTTCGCTGTCCCGATAATCTTTTCTTAGCTCCCAGTATCGTGGGATTCCACCCCAGATGGAATATTCTGTGACAGCCTGAACCGCGTTACAGTCCAGCGCTTCAGATATGTACCTTGCCGGTATCGGCTGCAGCTTGATGATCTCATCAGCCAACCCGTACAACGGAGACTTCTTGTCAAGCACGCAACTGTACATCATCTGTTGAGAGGATCCGCAAAGAATAAGACTGAATTTCAAAATGCGCAGATTCAGTAATTTCTGAATGACGGATGGCAAAGCAGGACAGCTTTTGACCATGTACGGAAACTCGTCAAGACAAACGGTGATTCTTTCCTTCAGCTGATTATTCAAGGATCTGAACAAGGTTTCCCAATCCGGGTAAATCACTTTGTCAAATCCTTCAATGCGCTCAGATACCATTCTGGAGAATAGCACCCTCTGATTTTGTTCTGCGGTCTGATCACTCAAGAAATACAAGTCTTTCTTGATGTTTATTACTTCCTTGATCAGTGAAGACTTGCCGATACGTCTTCTTCCATAAATGACAATAAATTGCGCATCCTGTCTTCCCAAAGCCTCACGCAGCCTGGCAGCATCTGATTCTCTATCTAAAAATTGCTTTAAAATCATTGCGTTATAAATATCTTTCTCAAAGATAATCTTTCTCTAAGATATTCGCAACTTTCGTATGCGCATTCTTTTAAACTACAGAATCCTCTGCTTCTTCAGACGCCCGTTTACACTCATTTAATGTCTGGCCGTAAAATAAAAGGTAAACTACCATCCTAACGTC
>DJOW01000001.1 GCA_002437305.1 Bacteroidales bacterium UBA6428 | reverse complement strand
TCAGAAACTTCAGTCATCCGGCTTCGATGTGGGGAGACGAGGCAGACGCTTTCATAGCCGCGGGAGGGCACTACGGCAATAAATCCCATGATCTGGTCTCTCATTATGCACGGGATCTTGGCTTTGAATATCTTTCCGCGTCATGCAAGGATGAATTCGCCAAAGTGTCAGACAGATTCCTGGAACCTGGCCTTTCCCGCCCTGTTGTCCTGGAAGTGTTCACCGGCAGCAAGGATGAAAGCGATGCCTTGGAGATGTTTTGCGACGCCCTGCGTCCGGACTCCAAAGACAAGGCTAAGGATCTTATCAAGAGTGTATTCGGGAAAGATGCCATAGAACGGGTAAATAAACTGATGGGGAGGAAATGATTATGGGCAAGACTTTGACAAGGGCGATCAACTACATATTCAAAGGCGTGCCCGAGGTGGACGTCAAGGTTGAGGTCGGTTGTTTGGACCCGTCTTCAAGGCTGAAGGATAAGAAGATTCTGATTACCGGCGGAGGTCGCGGATTGGGCTTCTCCATAGCCAAGAAATGTGTCGCCGAGGGAGCTGATGTGTTGATTTCCGGAAGGTCGTCCGAGACTCTGGTGAAGGCTTCGGCCGAGCTCGGCGGATGTGCGTATTCTGCATTCGATGTGACAGATTATGAAAGTATACCTTCTTTTATGGATGAGTGTTCGCGTAAATTGGGAGGAAGGATTGATGTCCTTGTCAACAACGCGGGAATCTCATTGCATGAAGGTTCAATCTACAATGTCACACTTGAGAGTTTTGACGCCCAGTTCGGCACAAACCTGAAAGGCCCATATTTCCTAGCAAAGGCATTTTTGGAGAGATTCAAGTCGGCGGAAGGTACTGACGGCAGCATAATATTCATCACCTCCGAAAGGGGACTTTATTGTGATGATCAGCCTTATGGTCTGACCAAGGCGGCGATATGCAGTCTTGTCCAGGGACTTGCGCGCAGAACATTGAAGGACGGTGTCAGAGTGAACGCTGTGGCTCCCGGGGTTACCGTGTCGGACATGACAGGAATCGACAGGAATGGTAACCTTTACCGTCCGGAGTCCTCAGGGGGACGTGTCATGCTTCCTGAGGAGATAGCCGAGACGGTCGCCTTTTTGATCTCCGATGTTTCCAAGTCGATCAACGGCGCCATCATCCCGTGCAATGAAGGCAATCATATCAGATGTGACTGGTAGTTATGAGAATAGGAATCCTGACATTTCATTACGCATGTAACTACGGGGCGATGTTGCAGACTTACGCCACGCAGGAGTTCTTGCGGTCAATGGGACATGAGGTTCGGGTGGTCGACTACCGCAACAAGTTAGTGGAGGGTGGTTATGCCACATGGAACTTCAGAAAGGACTTGCTGAAGACTTTGCCCAGAGCCTTCTCCAGGATGGTGAGAAACGGTCGCTTCGGGCATTTCATGAATAAGCGTATGGCACTCTCAAAAGAGCCTTTTGATGATTTCGACATCCTGCTTTTCGGAAGTGACCAGATATGGAACGAGAGAATCACCGGTGGCTTTGACAGGATTTACTGGGGTGATTTCCAGACCAAGGCAAGGAAGGTGGCTTGGGCGGCCAGCGCCAATGTCATGTCTTTCTCCGACATGGAGTATGTGGCCAAATGTCTGTCCGGATTCCATGCCATAAGCGTCAGGGAGGACTCTTTGAGGAAATTGATATCATCGGTCGCTCCTGTTCCTGTAAAGTGTGTCCAGGATCCGGCCTTGATGCTTGGCAGGCGGGAATGGGAGTCTCTGTCCGGTCCGGTCCGGGACGGGGGATATGTCTTGGCTTACCCGATGCTGTGCGACGAATTGGTGATGAAAGCCGCGCGTTCGATCGCTGAAGACAAAGGACTCAGGCTCGTGATCCTTTCAAAGAACGCATCGTACCGACCGTATAAGAATATGGTGCAGTGGGCCGGCCCTGAAGAGTTTGTCTCTTACTTCGCCGGAGCGTCCCATGTGGTTACCTCATCATTCCACGGAACAGCCTTCTCCTTGATATTCAGAAAAAAGTTCCTGTCGGTTGTCGAACCCGGGCGGCGGAACCTTCGTGTGGAGTCCTTGCTCCGCAGGGTAGGACTGGAGAACCGGATCTCAGATGGAACGGATTGGGATTCCATCTACTTGCCTCTGGACAATGGATTGATAGATAAGGCCTTGGATGATATAAGACAGGAGGCGGTCGATTTTCTTAACGAATCGATGTCATGACAAAAACCGGAAAGACAACGGTTCTGTACGTGAACCATGAGGACAATGTCGTCGGGGGATCATCACGGTCGCTTGACAACCTTATCCGGTCCGTAAGGGAATATGTCACCCCGATCATCCTGTTGAGGTCGGAGGGGCCGGTTGCGGATTTCTTCCGGTCTAAAGGCTACGAGTGCATAGTCCATCCGTTCCGGCGGTTGACCTACAGAGGGGGAGTGGTGACAAGGACCGTGCGGTTCCTTCCTCATCTTGTGACAAACACCTTCATCAACCACAGGTGTGTCAATGATGTGCGCGCGGCTCTTTCCGGCAGGACCGTGGACATCGTGCACAGCAACTCGGGTGTCATCGACATCGGGCTGACCCTGGCGGAAAAACTGGGAGCGAAGCATGTCTGGCATATTCGTGAATATTTTGACCTTGGCCTGAACGCCAGACCTTTCCTTGGGTTCGGAAGGTGGAACAGGGAGATCCGCCGTTCGGATGCCGTCATTTTGATTTCCAAAGGCTTGCGTGAACATCTTGGCCTTGCGGACAGTCCGTGTGCGTTCTGCTTTCCCGATGCTGTCCGATCGAAGGATGATGTTGTCCTTGACACGGAGAAGGAAAAGTATTTCCTGTTCTGCGCCGGAGAAATGGGAGCGGTGAAACGTCCTGAGACGGCGATTCAGGCATTCGGGAAGTCCGGTCTGGCGGAAAAAGGATATTCGTTGCTCTTTACCGGAAACTGCCGTGAGGAAATAAAGACCGAACTGATGCTTGCCGCCAAGGAGTCAGGTGTCGCTGACAGAGTGAGGTTTCTTGGCTATGTGCCGGACATAAAGCCGCTGATGTCCAAGGCCACGGCGTATCTGATGTGTTCTGAGTTCGAAGGTCTCGGACGGGTGACCATTGAGGCGATGTTCTATGGCTGTCCGGTGATCGCCAGAAGGTCTGGTGGCACTGTGGAGATAATCTCCGACAGGCGGAACGGCTTTTTCTTCGACACCGTCGAGGAATGCTCGGAACTTATGAATATGCTTGCGTCCGCTCTGCCGCTTGACGTTGTCCTCGAGGCTCAGAAAGATGCTGCAGCACGTTATTCGGAGGAGGAATACGGCCGTGAGATAATGCGTGTTTACAATTATTTGACAAGATGATAGGCGTTATAGTGATAAACTACCACAGTGAGGAGAAGACGATCGGGTTCGTGAGGACGGAACTTGCTAAGATAAGGTCGGACTATGCAGTGGTGATCGTGGACAACGGGAGTACGGAATTCAGCCGTGACCGTCTGCTGGAGGCGTTCAGGGGGGCTGACCAGTATGTCTTCGTGGTGCCTTCAGATGAGAATCTTGGCTTTGCCAAGGGAAACAATCTGGGCGCCGAGGTGGCCAGGAACCAGTTCTCTCCCGACGTGCTGCTGTTCGCCAACAATGACATACGGCTGGTGGACCTTGACACTGTGGACAGGATGGCGGCCAAACTGATGTCTTTGGACGATGCCGGCGCCCTCGGGCCTAAGGTCGTGGGTCTGGACGGACGGCTTCAGAGTCCTGAGCCTTTCATCAGCTTCTGGGACAGGCATGTGGCTCTCTACTGGAGGAGCCTGTTTTCCGCAAAGCCAGGAAAGCCGTTTTGGGAGGAATATTCGCAGACTGCTCAGGAAGGATTCCATTACAGGATTTCCGGGTCGTTCTTCATGGTCAAGGCCAAGGATTATTTCACTTGCGGGAAGATGGATCCGAACACTTTCTTGTATGCTGAGGAAATGATTCTGTCAGAAAGGCTTAAAAGAATAGGAAAAAAGGTGTATTATTATCCGGAGGTCTCAGTTGTGCATGAGCACGGGGCGACCACGAGGAAATATTACGACAAGGTGAGGATCCGCGAGCTCAAGTACCGGAGCGAGAAGTATTATTACAAGACCTACATCGGAACTCCGATGTGGCAGTTTCTGATTGGTGATCTGACATATTCATTGAAAAAATTGCTGAAGAGGTAGAGGATGAGAAAAAAGATTTACGTTTCGCCGTCGGCCAACCGCAAGAGCGGCTATCCGAACCGCTATTTTGTCATGCTCAAGGAGAATCTGGCGGAATATTTCGAGGTCCTGGACGCTTCGAATGAGCCTTATCTGACTCAGGGATGGGCCTTGCTCAAGCACTCGTTCAAGGCTGACATATTCCTGCTCAGCTTTGTGGAGACGATCGCTTTCCACAAGCTGGCCTTTTTGCAGTACCTTATGGTGCGGCTCAGTCTCTTGATAATGAGGCTCCGGCGCAAGGAGATTGTCTTCATATTCCATAATCCTCGCCCGCACAAGGGGGAGAACTGGATGTCGCGGTCGCTGACGAAGGCTCAGCTCATTCAGGCGTGCCTGGTCATTTCCCATTCGTGCGAGACCGCCTCGTTCGCGCGTGGCTTGCTTTCTGAATATGGCTGCCCGCCTGACAAGGTCCGTTACATCTGCCATCCTGTCGTGGAGCCGTCTCCGGACTTTTGGGCATCTTTGGTTTCCGGGGCGGACTCGCCGCTCGGACCCGCAAGATCGGATGAGATTCTGATCTGGGGGAACATCCTTCCGTACAAGGGTGTGTTGGAGTTCGTCTCCAGTCCGGCGGTGAGGTCAGCCGGACTCAAAGTGCGGATTGTCGGACGATGCAAGGATCCGGGAATGGCCTCCGGCATCGAAAAGGCTGTCGCCGAATGCGATTCCACAGAGTTCCGCAATTTCAACGATGGCTTTTCCGCCATGCGGTCGAGGATTGTTTTCGAGAACCGGAGCGCGGATTTTGCTGAACTGGCCGTCCTTGTCCGCTCCAGCCGTTTCGTCCTTTTCCCGTACCTTCCCGGCAGTGTCTCCAGCTCTGGCGTTCTGATGGACACGCTCGCTATGGGCGGCAATCCGGTCGGTCCCGCAGTCGGGGCATTCGCGGATTTGGCCAGGGAGAATGTCTGCTTCGTCTATGGCTCGGAGGCCGAGATGATCGAGATCCTCAAATCCGACCGCCATGTCAATCCAGAGATTCTCCGCGACTTCATCGCCCGCAACACCTGGCACGCGTACGCAAAGTTCTTCTCCGACTTTTTCTCCCGCGCATGAACTAAGTGCCCCCTGACAATATCCAAAACAAAAAAACGGCTGGAGATTTTCTCCGGCCGTTTCGTATAATAATTTGAAGATGCAATTATGCGTTAGAAAAGATAGGCGACACCGACCGTGAACTGGCTTCTGTGGCGTGTGGCGTCACCGTCACCGGTGTAGCGGTTGACCAGACCATAGTCGTAGCCGATCTTGAAGCGGACGATGTCGTAGAAGTCAACGGCCACTCCGCCGCCGAGCATGATGTCGAAACGTCCGTAGTCGTAGTCATCGTCGTAGTTGTTGATCGTTGCGTCTTTTGAGAAACCAGCCACTGAACCTTTCACCTTTGTCTTTGAGGCAAGTCCGTAGGCAAGTGTAGGTCCGGCATAGACGCGTCCCACGATGTCATTTGTCAGCGGAAGTCCGGCGTTGAACATCACAGGGATTGACAGATAGTGCTCCGTGGCGTCCACCTTGGAGTCAACAACCCCTAAAAAGCTGTCCGCGTCACTCTTTGTCACCAAAGTGTAGTAGAGTCCCGGGGCGACATTCAGCGCGCCGGTGACGTTGATGTTGTAGGAACCTCCAACATAGAATCCGCTGAGGTTTGTAGTGGTGGTAGTGCTGCTGACCTTGGACTTGTCAGAAGAGTTGACATAACCGATGCCGATTGACGGCTGCGCGAGAGCGGCTGTTCCGAGAAGCATCATGGATGCCGCAAGGATTGTTGAAAATACTTTTTTCATAATTGATGAATTGTTTTTAATCGTTTTCTTCAAACAACGGCAAAGATATTAAATTTTAATCCAATCTACCAATATGTTTGCAGAAAGCAACGATTTTGTCAAATTATTCAACCAAATGACAATTGTGATGTTCTGTCGAAGCGCCCGCACGCTGTCAGGCATGATCATGTGCCATTGTGTGGTGGTTATTAGCCTAATAATCCTGCCTTCTAAGTGTCCGCGCCAGAAAGTCGAGGTTGTCCTGCGTCAGACAGCGGGCGTGGCGGTAGCCTTTGGCCGAGTTGATGGCGAAGTCGGGGAACAGGTTGTGGCTAATGGCGTAGCGGACGAACTCGCCTGGCACCTTCTCAATGTCAGCGATCAAGAAATATTTTTTCGCCTTCTCGCGGTTGTACATCGGGTTGTCGGGGGACTTGACATATTCAGCGATGTCAAAAATGACGCAGAAACCGCGCCTTTTGCCAATTGCCTCAGTCTTGCCATCATCACTCTTGACGGAATCTGGAATGAACATGATAATATTCTTTACGTCATTCGGGATCTGCTGTTTTTCAGCCAGAGGCAAGTGAAACTCTTTTGTCACGAAATCGCAGAAACTGTCCTTATCCTTGAAGAAGAAAAGCTGCTTGAAATTGCCGACAAGAGTGTCTGGCAACACATTGAGATTCTGCTTTTTAGCAAGTTCACGCTCACGCTTGAAGCTAGCCGCGAACCTGTCAATGTCTCCCCAAATGCACAATCCGTTCAGGAACCATTCTCCATTATAAAAAGCGAATGTCCCGATGCAGCCTCCGATGTCCTTCCCTTTCAGGACACTGTCATCCGCGTTCAAATATTTTGTTCGATGCAACGTCATCAGATTCCCGTCCACGTCGCGTAATGAAACAAATTTATCGTCATAACTTTCCAAGAAATATGGCTCCATCTCCTTGTTGGTTATCGAGCCGATGGCCGCAGCTTTGTCTTCCTGCCCATGAACATGGAGCAGGGCGGCAAGCCACTCCTGAGGCTTAAGAGCCAAAGGCCCGATTCTATGATTGAATGCGACTTCAGCCAATGCAGCAGTCTGCGCCACCGATGAACGTCCTTGACTGAGTTCCATCTGCTTGTCAATGGCATCATACAACACGCTGCTCATAAAGCGTCCTGCAGTGAGGTAACAGTCAAAGAAATACCAATCCTGAACCAAACGTACCTCGTAAAAATTGGAAGCGAATGGCGCTTCATGAAAATAGTTGTAGAGAGCCATGTTTATCGGTGTGTCATCGAATATTCCGTCCAAATAGGTGAATATCCAATGCGCAGCGTCCTCGATGCCATAATTCTCCGGGTTCGGCATTGTCTCTGAATATTCATCCGCAAGCAACGCGTCCCACAGAAGTAGTTGGATGTCCTCTACATGAATATGATCAGTGTCATATTCAGTCCCTACCGCATAGAATGGCAGCGGTTTGCCGTAAAGTTCCTTATGTTTTGCCACAAAACTGGCCCAAAGGCCAATTTCTGAAACGATGTCTTCGAAGTAAAGGGTCACCTTGATGGCCATACTCTTAAGTTCATCTTCAAGGAGTCCATCACCCAGATCGGTGGCTTCCAGAATGTCGTACAGCGAGTTGGCTATGTCGGCATAGTCCCTGTTTGTCGATGAGAGCACCGCCCGGGGATGCTTTTGGCGTATGTCCAGATGTGTTATCTTCTTGCTTTTGCGTTGTGACATATTCGATTTTTCTTGTTCGTCAAAGATAACATTTTTAGTCCATGTCTCAAAACTAAATCAACATCAGGTGTGGCGACCGTTGAGCCGAAGACGTTGTTGTTCTCCACATTTTTTGATGGAAATGAGGGGGGCTGTCCCGAGATAATCGAAGCGGTGATCCTGAGGTCGCTGCTTGCGTGAGATTGTCATTTTCCGGAATTGACTTCAAGGGCAGGCTCGTTTCGGATCGCGGTGAAGTTAAGCTTTTAATATTCATTTTGTTATGAAGAGAGTAAGAAAGTATTTTCAATCATCTTGACGGCTAACATCAACCTCACCGGTGTTCTGAATGTCGCTCCGGAGTGTACTGCTCTTTTTGAGCCTATCGCCCATGCCCATTTCCGTGCCGAGGGCTTGAAATCCCGATAATTTGAGTTAAATTTGCCGCCGATATGAAAAAAGGACTTATAATTCTGGACTTTGACGGCACGCTGTGCGATACCAGAAAGACAATCGTCAAGACTCTTCGGATGACGATGGAGAGGCTCTGCCTTCCGGTCGCTGACGAGCGGGCATGTGTGGCCACGATAGGCCTTCCGTTGAATGAATGCTTCATGACCTTGTTCCCGGCATTGACTGAGGATCAGGCTCAGGAATGCGCCGAGACCTACAGGGAAATATTCGAAGAAAATAGGAAGTCACTGGTGCCTTCAGTCTTTCCGCATGTCACGCAGACTTTGAAGGATCTTCATAAAAGGGGGTACGTGCTTTCAATCGCCTCCTCCCGCTTTAAACTTTCTCTTGAGGATTTTGTCCGTACTTTCGGTTTTGATAAGGAAATCTCCTTGGTGCTCGGAGCCGATGACGTGACAAAGGCGAAACCTGACCCGGAACCTGTTCTCAAGACTTTGAGAATGTTGGATTTCAGTGCGTCTAAAACTCTGGTGGTCGGTGACATGCCTTATGACATAAGGATGGGCAGGGGAGCCGGCGCCAAGACCTGCGGAGTCTCCTACGGAGATTCTTCCAGAAAGGAGTTGCAGGACGCAGGTGCTGACTACATCATTGATGATTTCGCAGACCTACTGGATTTGAATTGGTTGCGATGACGGTTCTTGCACCGGAACAGCCGGAGGGCGGGCACGCGGGGTCGCGTCGTCAAGCTCGGTGACCGCGTCATGCCCACTATTTTCCGCTCGGTATGATGATCTTGTAGGTGTGTCCGGCCTTGTTGAGCAGTTTGTTGTCCCGAAGCCAAAGGTTGGCTTCCTTTAATTGGTAATAGGTCACTCCGTGCTCCTGCGCGAAATCAACCAGACTGGCGATTGAACCGCTGACCGTCACTACTTCTTTTGGAGAATAGCACGGGTACTTCTCGAAATCCTTCACATTGAATCCGAAGGCGGCCGGATCCTCGAAGAACATTTTCGCCGCCATGACCCTGAACATGTACCGTGAAGTCTCCTCGACCAACCAGAGATCCATGGCGGACTTCTGTCTTTGGTCTGAAAGACGGCGGGATATTCCTCCCTGTCCAGCGTTGTAGCTTGCGGCCACAGTCATCCAGTCACCGTACTTGTCGTATGCCCTGAGAAGATATTTGCAGGCCGCGATTGTCTCTTTCTCTATGTTGTAGCGCTCGTCCACCTCCGAGTCTATGACGAGACCATATTCCTTGCCCGTGGTCTTGGTGAACTGCCAAAGACCGGCCGCCCCGGCTGATGAATATGCCTTCGGGTTGAGGTTGCTCTCGATCGCCATGAGATACTTCAGGTCGTCCGGAATGCCGTTCAGCTTGAGTATAGGCTCGACCATCCTGAAATAGCGGTCGGACTTTTTCAGCATCAGGATCGAGTTGGAGTGCATGTAGGTGAACGAGATCAGCTCCCTGTCCATCCTTTCGTACAGGTCGCTTCTGTCAAACCGTACCGTGTCTCCGGCGAACACAATCTGTCGAGGCACCGCCGGAGCCTTGAAATGCAGTTCCTCCTGCGGGTAGATCTGCGCGTTTACGGCTGACGGTCCGACCGGCGCAAAAGACAGCGCCAGGGCTGTGAGGGTGGATATTCTTTTAAGATTCATTGTCAAGGCGGTTTTAATTTGCGGCATGTCCCTCTTGACGGGGCGATGCCGCAAGGCTTTGTCCGCTTTTGAGGATTTTTTGGTAGGCGAGTCTTTCTGAGCCATCCGTGAGGTTGACCACACCGCGGAAGGAGAAACCGGCCTTTTCTATAAGGTGGCGCATAATGTGGTTGTCCCTGTGGGTGTCGATCCGCAGATTACGGGAGACTGAGAGGGAATATTCAATGATTTCCTTAAATATGCCATGGCTGCCAGAGGTGCTTGCTATTCGATGGATCACATAATATGGCGCCTCGTCATCCAGCCACTTCCCGTCGATTGATGAATATGTCGGCTCGGGTGAGGGGAGCATGGCGAAGTAGCCTGCCGGCCTTCCGTCACGTTCTATGATGAGGGCTCCGCCTTTGCTGATGTCTGAGCGCACGATCTCCTCGCTCGGATAGCCGTCCTTCCATTGGGTCGTGTTCCCGTCAGAGCGCATGATGCCCTTGGCGGCGGAGAAAAGATCCATCACCGCCGGAATGTCTTGTTCTGTTGCTTTCCGGATCATTCTTTTCGCGTGTGTCATTCTGTCCGCTCACTGCACACCGAGAAGTTCAATCTCGAAGATCAGCGTGGAGTTCGCCGGAATTCCAGGTTGGGAAAAACTTCCGTAGCCGAGTTCGGACGGAATGTAGATTTCCCACTTGTCCCCGACACGCATCTGCTGAAGGGCTATGATCCACCCCTCGATCAGGTCCCTGAGCCGGATGGCCGACGGGTAGCCTCCGAGGCTGGTGTCGAAGCACTTGCCGTCAATGGTACGTCCAAGGTAATGGCAGCTGACAACGCTGTCTGGCGTCGGCTGCCTGCCGTTCTCCGGACCGGACTGGAGAATTTTGCAGCAGACCCCTTTGTCCAGTCTCACTACATCTTTTTCCTTTGCCTTTGCGGCCAACCACTCTTTGTTGGCGCGGGCATATTCATTCTTGTTCATGATTCAATTTCGTTGCCGTGCGTGTCTGCGTCCCTTC
>DJOW01000034.1 GCA_002437305.1 Bacteroidales bacterium UBA6428 | reverse complement strand
GGTCGGACTCCTTTTTTTTTGTCTCACCGCCGGGAGGTCTTAGTCGGGATCTTTTTCCGTAACTACGCCTTTAATCCTTAGGGTAATTCTTACCATGCTTGATGATGTGTAGACTGTGATGCTTTTGTCGAATTTACCGAGGCCGATCTGGTTTGAGAAATTAACTTTGATCTCACCGGTTACGCCTGGTTTTATGGGCTTGTCAGACCATTCTGCTGATGTGCAGCCGCATGAGACAGTCACCCTTTGGATCACAATCGGGATGTCCGTGTTGTTTTTGTACTTAAATACACACTGTTTCGCACCGCTGGCCTCCGAAATTGTGCCGAAATCATGGACCTTGCTTACAAAGTCCAAATTTTTGACCTCAACGACATTCTGATCCTGCGCGGCGGCTTCGTTGCTTGTGACGGCAGTCAAGGTGGCCGTAGATGTCATTAAGATAAGAGTTGCAAGATTTGATTTGAATATATTCATTGCTACTTTCATTTGATTCATTATTTGGCGGCCCGTTTTGCGGCCATCTTATTATTAGTGTTGTTCTGGGTTATTGACCCCTTCTGCTATTCTGGCCATTGGCAGACAACCAAAGATAGCGATTTTTCGTCAAATAAGAATGTGAAGCATAAGTGATGGCTATAATGACTCTTTACAAAAGGATGTTTCAGGCGCGTCTCGTGTGGAATTACCATGAGAATTCGGTGTTACTTTTAGAGACAAACAGATTTTTGCCCGATTTTTGGCTATTTCTTCACAAAAAATCTTGCTTATGAAAAATTAAACCTATATATTTGTCGTTGTTATGGCAGAATCCCCATGGAGGAAATGCTAATTAAGAGTAAAAATAGAGGACTATTCTTGCTAATAACCGTAAGTCAAGTGCAGTTGGTGTGAATAGAATGCGAAAGGGACGAAACTTGTGAAAGAAGAGTGAGGGGTGAGAGACGATACTTGTGGAAAAGCCAGAGGTGAGAGACGAGACTTGTGAAAAAAAGCCCTATGATGATGTGTGATGAGAGACGAAGACTTGCGAAAATAGAATAAGAAACACCTAAGTTCTTATATTATTTTTTAATGTTTTTTGTTATGAACAAAAAGTTAATCAATTCATTCCTGCTGGGTACCGCTTTGGTGCTTTCGGCGGGCGCTTTTGTAGGTTGCAAGGACTACGAGAGCGACATCGATGACCTTAACGAGCGCGTTAACGCGGTTGAGAAGGTGTCTCAGGAATTGCAGGCTCTCATTCAGAAGGGATCTGTGATCACCAGCGTGGAGAGCACGGACAAAGGCGTGCGCATCACGTTGAGCGATGGAAAGACGTTCGATATCACCAACGGTACGAACGGCAAAGACGGTGCTGCTGGCAAGGACGGTGCTGCTGGCAAGGACGGAACAGTCATCACCATCTCTGATGATGGTTTCTGGGTGCTTGACGGTGTGAAGACCGACAAGCCGGCCCGTGGCGAGAACGGCAAGGACGGCGCCCAAGGCGACAAGGGTGACAAGGGTGACAAGGGTGACAAGGGCGATCCTGGCAAGGATGGCGTTGACATCTACTATTATCCTGGCACCGAGGGAGCCGAGGAAGGCTTCTGGGTTAAGGTTGAGAACGGTGTGAAGACCGTGACCACCACCAAGTGGGCTGCCGCGAACGCCATCACCGCTGTTTGGACAGACGGTAAACTCATCATCAGCGGCGTTGAGGGTTCTGACAAACCTATAGAGATCGATTTGAACGCTTACCTCAAGGCTTTGGTTTACAAGCCTGAAATGGTTCTTGACGGCCAGAACGCGATGGAGTACATCTATGTTCCTTACAAGCCGATCGTTGTCGGAGAAGCAGAGTTAAGCCTCAAGTACGCTCATCAGCGTTACACCGCGGATGGCTTTGAGACTGTCTACAACTATTATCTTGTAGGCGAGACGACATCTCACGACAAAGACGTGGTTTTCTTGAACCCTACCTATGACAAGCTCTACAGCCTGGATCCTTCGACAGCCATCGTTCCTGAGTACACTCAGACCAACCTTGGTACCATTTCCCAGGATCCTGACTTCGTCAAGACAACAAGGGCCGCGAGCGTTCCTAACTACGCCGCCAACCCTGCGGCAGCCAAGCCGACCGCCACTTATCTTGACGTCAAGGACGGCATCATGCACGTAGGCATCACCATGGATGGCCATAAGGTAATGACCCAGGAGGAGAAACAGCCTGAGAACTACCCTTACTTCTATCCTGCTGAGAGCGATCCTTCCAAGATCACTGACCTCGCTGTCACCGCTCCTCTTGGAGAAGGCAAGGAGACCATCACCTCTACCTGGGCATCAGTCTACGCTTCCCAGATGGTTGTTGAGAGCCTCGCTTACACCGACTTTGCAAAGCAGTACACCTATGTTGATCCTGAGCTTGAGCATTCATCCTATGTCTGGGATGCCAAGAGCGACAAGTTCGTTCAGGTTACCGGAACTCCTGGAAACCTTCTTGGACATGGCTCTGACGCTCACCTCTACCCTGTACAGGGTGGTATGCACCTCTACCATGGCGTTCACCAGGCAGCACAGATGGTGGCTACCCTCGAGCTTGCCTACAACAGCAAGGAAGGCATCAACCTTAACAAGCTTGTGTCTACCCACGCTGTCTACAATTCACGCCGTTCATGGAACGCCGGCTACCCTATCAAGGCCCTCAGCGAGTCTGAGCTCAAGGATCTTGGCATGAAGTACATCTTCAAGCAGGTTCCTTTCGCCATCGGCGAGACCAGCGTCACCGGCCAGACCCAGAACCACAGCGTTCTCCAGTCAAGAGAAGACGGCACTTACATCGTGGCTTGCGGCGTTAAGTCCAACAGCGACACCGACCCTCTCAAGAGCGAGGCTGACCTCAGCAAGATTGGCAACTCCATCGCTTCTGTGGGCCGCACCCCACTCGTAAGGGTTGAGCTTACCGACACCGTCAACAACAAGGTTGTCGAGAGCGGCTACATCAAGTTCATCATCGTCCAGCCTGAGAAGCCTATCATCACTAAGGTGTTCGATCTTGGCAACTTCTACTATCAGTGTGTAGGTCAGGGCCAGTCCATCGCATGGCACGCAATCGAGCAGAATGTTTACGATGACGGCCGTGGCATGAGCAAGGAGACCTTCAACCTCCTCTACGAGGCTGTCTCTGTAGGACATACTGTTCTTCCATGGGAGTATGGCGATCTTGACCCTAACGAGCCTTACACAGAGCTCGCGCAGTGGGAGGAGAGCGGTACCGACATCTACGGCAACCCTACCTTCACCCTCTCCAAGAAGCCTCTCGGAGCGATCTTCGAGATCAAGGAGGCTGACAGCGAGACCACCAACACCCTCGTTTGGCTGATTGACCGCGCTGACTTTGTCAACTGCGTTAATGATGGTGGCTATCCTGCTGTCACCGAGCAGAGATACATCAAGTTCTCTCCTAAGAAGGGCCTTGGCGACTCCAACTTCAACAAGGAGCCTGTTTACCTTCCAATCAAGTTCACCCTCTGCTACCCTCAGGGCGTCATGGCGAACAAACTTGCCAAGTACTGGTATGCTGACAACAGCTTCAACTCTGATAATGCCGCCCTCGATGTTCAGCTCAGAAAGAACATCCACGGCAACGTCGAGGCTCCTGGTAACGAGACTGACGTGAAGAAGGGTGCGGCCGACTTCAATGTTTACCTTGACGAGCGCTTCGAGAAGACCACCACAGGTCACGCCCACGCCGCTCAGCAGGTTGGCGGAAACCTCGCGGCTTGGAAGCCTTCATACTTCTGCTTCTACAAGGAAAGTGACTGCAACCAGGATCCAGAGAACGCTCCAAGCTTCACGATCAATCCTGACGCTTTCGATCCTGCACAGGCATGGAACACTCCTGAGAACTTCCCTTCATTCGTACAGGAAGAGTTGGTTTATGTTTACTACTTCACTCTTGCCAACGAAGGCAGAAAGGTCAAGGGCGTAAGCGGTAAGGAGTACACTCTCTCAGTGGACAACAAGGTTGCCAACAACCCTGTAATGCTCTACACTGACAACACTAAGGTCTTCAATCCTGCCGCCACAACTGACTTCGAGTGCAAGAACACTGTCCTCAAGGCAAATGGTTTGGCTATCGCTGAGATCCAGTACCAGTACGCTCCGACCACCTATGGTGATCCTGCCACAAGGGAGCACGAGGCTAAGCTTGTTGTTCTCAACAATCCTACGACAAAGGATCTTATCAACGTTCCTGAAGGAAAGGCTACCCTGGACATAAAGGACACTGAGAATGTTGTCAAGTTCTTTGACGAGACCTTCGATGTAAACCTCGGTGTCGCTGTCTTCAACGAGGAGTGCGGTGCTTACCTGCCTCTTAAGGACAATACCTTCAACGCTGAGCTCCTGAAGCCTGTCTATGTTGAGCCTATCGGACCTGCTAAGTTCACCGATGCGGTTGACAATGGCACTAAGATTGCCCTATACGACCTTGTTAGGTTCTACGATTGGAGAGCCGCTAAGGGTGACAAGAATGCCTATGTATTCAAGGGTCATAAGCCAGACCTCTATGCATACTACGGTGTTGACCTCATCACTGTGAACCCAGAGGAGATTGAGACTGACCTTTCCGGTGAGTTCAAGCCTCTCAAGGAAGTCAGCAACGGCGTGGAGTTCCAGGTTTACGATGGCAAGAACGTTCGTCTAGACAATGGCAAGATTGTAGATCCTAAACATAGGTGCACAGCTGGTGACAAAGCCACTAACTACGACTACCTCTGGTACTCCAACAACACAGGTACACATGTTTCCTTCAACATCAGGATCCCTGTAAGAATCCACCACAAGTGGAGCCAGGACAACCTGATCGTTTGGGTTGAGGGTACAGTCAACAGAACTGTAGGCAACTAATCTTCGATAACTGAACAACTCTTAATAGATTTTCCCGGCCCGCATCCGCGAGCCGGGAATTTTTGTTTTATAGATGACGTTTGTTCCTGAACGCGAATATTCGTAAATTTGAGATTTAAATAACGCAATCAACTATGACAAACATTGGAAATCCTTTCACTCCGGTTGAGAAGAAAGTTGTCCTCTGCGGTTCAGGGGAACTCGGTAAGGAAATCGCCATTGAGCTCGAACGTTATGGCGTGCATGTGGTCGCTGTCGACAAGTATCCGAACGCTCCGGCGATGCAGGTCGCGCAGTCTTCTCGTGTCTTGTCGATGCTTGACGGAGACGCTCTCGCGGCGATGACCGCGGAGGAAAAACCTGATCTGATCGTCCCTGAGGTCGAAGCCATAGCCACCTCAAAACTAATTGATCTGGAAAAGAACGGATTTACCGTGGTCCCGACCGCCGGTGCCACTTATCTTACCATGAACAGGGAAGGGATCAGGCGGCTTGCGGCGGAAGAGCTTGGCGTTCCAACCTCAAGCTACGAGTTCGCACGGACCTATGAGGAGTTCAAGACCGCTGTCGACAGGATAGGCCTGCCGTGCGTGGTTAAACCTGTCATGAGTTCTTCAGGCCATGGCCAGAGTGCTGTCCGTTCTGAGTCACAGATCCCTGAGGCGTGGAAGATCTCCCAGGAGGGCGGACGTGCCGGTGGAGGGAAGGTCATTGTCGAGGGATTTGTCGATTTTGACTATGAGATCACTCTTTTGACGGTGCGTCACTGTGCGGGAACAACATTCCTCAAACCAGTGGGACACCGTCAGGTCGATGGCGATTACCGCGAGTCATGGCAGCCTCAGGGCATGAGCGAAGAGGCAGAGAAGAAGGCGCGGGAGATTGCCGGAAAGGTGACAGCGGCTCTTGGAGGGTACGGAATATTCGGTGTCGAGCTTTTTGTCAAAGGAGATGATGTGATCTTCAGTGAAGTCTCCCCGAGACCGCATGACACAGGCATGGTGACGATGATTTCTCAGGACCTGTCCGAATTCGCGCTTCATGCCCGCGCGATTCTTGGACTGCCTGTTCCTGAGGTGCGTTTCTACGGTCCTTCAGCCTCAAAAGCGATAGTGATGGAAGGAAACACCCAGGAATATGAGTTCCTGGGTGTAGACAAGGTGCTTGAAGAACCGGGGGTACAAGTCAGATTTTTCGGAAAGCCTGAAATCAGAGGCCACCGTCGCATCGGTGTCATTCTTGCAACCGATGAGACGGTTGACAAGGCTCTTCAGAAGGCAGAGAGGGCATATTCCAAACTTAAAGTCAAGGTCTATTAGGAGAATATGCCCACGCGGTTCTTCTAGCGGTAGATCTGGAGCTCGACCGGGCCAAGGAGGCCGGAAGGCTGGAGCTCGGAGTCTTTGTTGAGATAGGTCGCTGTCTGGAATGTGAACCTGTCCGCTGCCGGAATGGCATCTTTCTCTCCGATCAGTCTGTTTCTCCAACAGTTGACGACTTCGACCTCGATGGTGTTGACACCCTTTCTAAGCAGACTTGTGATGTTGAGCCTGTACGGAGCCGTCCAGACACCGCCTGCATATTCACCATTTATTTTCACCTTCGCCATCACCATGACCTTCCCGAGGTCGAGATAGACTGGCTCTTGAGGCAATTTTTTGACTTTGAAACTATTGGTGTATGTGGCGTTTCCGGAGAAATACTTTATCCTTGCGTCATCGCTTGTGGTCCAGTCGTAAAGTGTGCCGAAGGTCACAGGCTTGTCCGGGCCACCTCTTTTCTCTTGAAAGGCGACTGTCCATGGAGTGTCGATTGTGGTGAGAACGGTTTTTGCCGGGTAGTTGCATCCGTCTGAGGAAGTTCTGTCGGTGTCTTTTCTGAACACAATGAAAGAGCTTTCGTAGGCCTCAAGCCTCATCGGCACCTTTGTGGTCTTTGTGAGGGTCTTGTACTGAGGCATGTCGTGGATGTCTTTTGTGAGAGGGTTCCACAGTTCCGGTGTCTTTCCTTTCACGCGGAACAGGCCGTCGAACGAGATCGCTTTGTCTCCTTGATTTGAGACGAAATAGTATTCCCCGTCTGAAAGCCGGAGGTGGATGAACTGGAGAGGCAGGGACGGGTCATCGGTGGTGAAGTCAGGAGCTATGCCAAGATCCGCAAGCACCTGCTCAAGCGATGCGTCTTTGTAGATTTTGCCTTTGCCGTAGCTCACTGATCTCAAGAACGGATCGGTGTTGCCTTTCCACATCCTGGCGGCGAGATTTCTCACCTTGATGTCACATTCCGGATAGTTCTGGAGACTTGGGGATCTCTCTGGAGCAGGACCGAGAACAACAAGGCCTTCGCTGACGAGTTTCTCCAGCTTTTCGAGCAGTTCCGGACGCATTGTCTTGATCTTGGGAAGGACGAGAACAGAGTACTGCATTCCGCTTTCCAGGGTCAGCTTGCCGTCTTTGACGCAGGCTTTCATGATCACATCACTGTTGATGTAGTCGAAGGAGAATCCTTCCGGAAGCTCAGGATCCTTGATTCCGGTCATCTTAGGGCAGTCCTCACCAAGGAAATAGGCGACATCTGCAATGTAGCGTCCCTGCTGGAGCATGTAGTTGCAGCGCTTGATGTAGTCGTTGAAAACATCAAGCTGCGAGAACCATGTGTTGTTGCGGTTGAATTCATTGCCGAACCATGCATTGATTCCCGGCACCCTGTCGTCAGGCTGCTGGATGTAGAGGTGGTAAAGCGTCGCGTTGATGCCTTCTGTGAAGAAACGGTCACCGCGCTGTTTCATCTGACCCGGATATTGTGTGAAGTCCGGCCCGCCGCAAGTGAAACTCTCGGCCCACACCTTCTTCTTCCCATAGATGTGTCCGCAGGATGAGGCCACACGGTTTTCGATGTCCCCGAGGCTCCCGAAACTCCAGAACTCCCCGGCGATCTCATCGGATTGGGATCCGTACTGTAGGAAGTCACCAGGGAAGCCCCAGTGGCCATAGTTCTCAAGCCAGGTGGTAAGACCATTCTCATTGCTGACCTCCCTCAGCCCTCCCACGTAGTTGTAGGAGACTTCGTTGGCGACAAGGCGCCTGAGATCCCAGAGGAATCGGTCGGAAATGTCTTCATTGCCGACGACCACCCCGCTCATGACTGGGATGTAGGGAACCGGGTCGTAGCCGTAGGCGGCGATGAAATCCTCTATCATGTTGTCCGTCCAGTTCTGCCCGCCGGTCTCATAGCTGTCTTCGACACAGACCTTGAAGGTCTTTCTGTCCTGCACCGGGATCCTCTTCAGGATCTGGCCGAGGTAATTGTTGAAGTGAGCGCGTATGTGCTTCTTGCTCATCTTGTCTGTCTCGAGTCCCGTGCCTTCCGCCGGAGCAGGGGAGCAGAGCGTGCCGGTCGGGAGCATCGCTGTCCTCATCACCACCCAGTCACCGGCGGGAACATCCCACTCCAGTGTCCCGTCTTCGGACATTTTTGCGGTGACATCCTTGACTTCGCCAGCCGGGATGCCTTTGTAGTCAGGCTGATCCCTCCACATGTATGCGTCCCACATAGGATGTGGTGTCTGCCACATTTTTGAGAGGGACTTCTCCGGGTATCTCTCTACCGCCGGAGTTCCGGACAGAGTCACGCTCTTCACCACTCCCGGTTTGACTTTGAGGACGAATTCACTTGCGACTGTCTCGGGGATCGAGACAACGATCGGTGCGAAAGGCTCGAATCCCACGTTGGTGTCGGATCGGCTTCTGTCGATCAGGAACTCCTCGACAAGGCTGAGATCATTGCCGACTTTAGCGTAGAGGGCGGCTTCGCTGACGATTTCTTTTTCGACCGGCCTGAGGAAGATCGAGCGCACGGTGTCCGCCTTGGCTGCCTTGAAGGTTAATGTGCCGTCGTCATCTTTTCCGACCGCGAAACTTGTGGTGGCTTTGGCCAGAGGGTATGCGATGACTCTGACGGGTTGTGCTTCTTCTCCGACCTCGGGAAGTTTCCCTTTAAACTTCATTGGACCTGAAAGAGTGTCTTTCGCGTACCCGAGATACCTCATTGACTGGGACGGCTCCACCCATGGTCCACCGCTCTGGCTCCATCCTGGGCTGTTGAACATGCCGATTTCGATGCCGAGCTCTCCTGCTGTCTTGAACATTGTGTGAAGAATGTCCCACCATTCGTCTGTGAACATCCTGACCGGCCCTTGAGGAGCTCCCTGGTTTTCACCGATCATGCCGATGAACGCCCTGTTGATTCCTACGGACTTCATCGCCTTGAGATCTTTTACGACGCCTTCCTTGGACATGTTGCCGGCTATCCAGTACCAGTAGACACCAAGTTGCTGGCTTTCAGGAGTGTTCTTGAAGTTCTTCTCAACCGACCCCATGCTGTCTTGGGCAAAGGAAGGTCCGCCTGAAAACAAAAGCAAGGCGGCTGCTATCCACTTGATTTTTCCTCGCATAATAGATTACTTTGAATATTGATTTTGCTTTTTATGTTGGCTATAATTGAAGTGCGTTTCTGCAAATATACCACTTTATGTTTTAAAAACCGCATTCGGACATGTGATTTGCAGAATGTCTCAGGGTTTGCTAACTTAGCACCGTTCAAAAGATGATTTTGGAATATGGCGAAATATGGTCTTATTGGCGATCCGATCAAGGGGTCGGGCAGCCCGGCGTTGTTCAAAGCAGCGTATAAAGGTGTGAGTGAAGGAGAATGTTCGTACGACCTGATCGAAGGCGGTGATTTCGAGATGTCCTTCCGAAGGTTTCTGGATGAATATGCCGCGGTGAATGTCACCGCTCCGTTCAAAGAGCCGGCATATTCAAGGGTCGTGGAGATGGCCCGAAAAGGAGAAGGCTCGGTTTCAGGACCGGCGGCCCGCATAGGGGCGACAAACATTCTCGTTAAAGGGAAAAATGGTGTCGAAGCTTACAATTCTGACTTCACAGGGGTGGTGACAGCTGTCGTGGAAGCCTATTTCCCCGGCATCGTGGAAGAGTTCATCGGGAACTTTGGTGACAGGTTCTTTGTCAAGATGCATCAGTTTTTCCTGATGACTCTGGGCCGCACGTTCAACCGGCAGCCTCAGGCGCTTGTGGTTGGATGCGGTGGAGCTGGAAAGGCCGCGGCCGTCGCCGCCGCCGAACTTGGCTTCGCCACCATCCTGATGAACCGCACACTGGAGAAGGCGAGGTCGATGGCCGAATCCATTCCTGAATACGGTTTCCTGCCGGATCCTATCTCAGATTTCAAAGAGGCGGTCAAGGAGTGCGACCTCGTGATCTACACCCTGCCTGTGGCCTTGCCGGAGATCGCGGAGTTTACGGCGGATGATTTCGCAGGAGAGGATTCCGGCCGGAGAAAGGTCATCCTTGAGGCCAATTACAAGACACCGTCTTTTGACCAGGAGGCAAGGATGAAACTCTCGGCCGCGGACTGTACCTACATTCCGGGCAACCGTTGGCTTCTTTATCAAGCCCTTACCGGCTATCCAATCATGACCGGTAGGCAGCCTGACCTCAAGGCTATGTCAGAGGCCCTCTTATAGAACTGTTCATTTTGCGCACCGAACTTGCCAAGGCGGACTGCGGAACTTGTCCAAGCGCATCGCCCCCGTGTCGCCTGACCGCTTAACCCATGGCAATGTCTATGCCTATCCAGCCGTGGAGGCTTATTGTTTGATTATAAATATATTAATATACCTTACTCCTGCGCGTTCGGGGTATCAGTAGGGTGGGTATATTCATTGGCTATCAGTATTTTATCCTCCACTGCTACCCTGCGTTGCCTTGGATGGAGGCTCATCAGGCAGATTGGCTCTTTCGGGATTTACTGCAAATCTGCAGTAAATCCCGAATTGGACTATTTTAGAATATCGTTATTAAGAAGAAATTGGAACAGCCCCATAACGGTGATGCCATCGTCATTCGTGTAAGTGGCAATATCATCTCCGACTATGACTATCTTGCGAAAGGAGTCTCCGATTTTCTTGAGCGACCTGAACTCCTGTTGACGTTTTTCTTCAGTGAGCATTGAATATGCGGATTGGATGTAATACTTGTCAATGCCATTGGTCGCAATGAAATCTACTTCATACTGAAGGTATTCTGATTTCCCATTACGCATTTCCCGGGACTCGACCATGCCGACATCCACCATATAATCCCTTGCGCGTAGCTCATTGAAGATGATGTTCTCCATAATATGCGTGATTTCCTGTTGGCGGAAATTCAGGCGAGCATTCCTTAGCCCTACATCTACACAGTAATATTTCTTTAAGGATTTGTAGTATTCCTTGCCTTTGATGTCATAACGTTGCGCTCCTTCGAAAAGGAATGAATCGCAGATGCAATCCAAGTATTTCTTCACGGTCTCCTCGTCAATCTTTAAGTTCTTGATGCTTTTTAGTGAGTTCGCGATCTTTCCAGGGTTTGACAGAGAGCCTATTGAGGAACAAAGGCCATCCGTAATGGCTTCCAAGGCTGCTGAGTTCTCGATGTTATACCTGTCCTTAATGTCTGTCAGATAAGTCTTCCTCCATAGATCTTGGAGGTAAGCCGCTTTTTGTAACTTTGTTTTCCTCCTTAGAAGTCCGGGCATGCCTCCATAAGTGTAGTACTCTTGCCATAACTCCCGGATTTGTTCCGTCCTTCCAGAACTGAATTCTTTGAAAGAAAATGGATTACACCTTATCTCGTGCCCTCTGTCACGGAATATGGTGCTGATTTCCTTTGATAGGAATCTTGCATTGCTGCCTGTGACATAAACATCCACGTTTTCTTTGTTCCTGAGGCCGTTGACTAACTTCTCAAACCCGTTCACCTCTTGTATCTCATCAAGAATCACGTAGTAATCAGCATGCTGATCCGTGATCTTGCTGTACAGGTATGATTTAAGTTTATCCTTGTCTGCAAGATCGCTTTGATTGCTTTCATCATCCATGTCAAGAGAGACAATGATGATGTTGTCATCGGACACTCCGTCCTTAATCAAATAGTCTTTGTATAATCTGGTCAAGAGCCAAGATTTGCCGCACCTTCTTGGTCCGGTTACGACTTTGACATCACCATTGAGCCTACTGTCAATGAGTTTTTGTAGATATGCATCTCTTTGAATATATGCCGTCATATCTTTTGATTATTTGTTTGTCCGTAAAGTTGTTCCCATAACATATTCGGGATTTACTGCAAATTTACAATAAATCCCGAAAAGGTCATAGACCTGTTGAAATTATACTGTTCAGAGGTGGAATTATCCTACTGCCTTTGGCGGAGGGCTTCGAAGAGTAGGATGGCGGCGGAGACGTAGACGTTTAGGGAGTCGAGAGCACCGGGCATCGGGATGCGTATGTGGGCATCAGCGGCCTTGTGTAATATGCAACATGCGGATGGCTGTATAAGGCATGGAGGGATGCCGGAACGGGATGGGGTGCCTATGTATGGGTGAAAACAGCTATATACATCCCTACTCTAGCACACAGTTGGGGGGCAAGGTAAAAAATCGACGGTCAGACAATAAAAACTATTGCAAAATCCAAATGGGGGGGGTATATTTTTAAATTATTTAAAGCATTAATTTACAAATGAAAATCAATTCTCTTAAACCTTACTCGCCTCCCGTCGTGGAAGTCCTGAACGTGGAACTGGGACAAAGCGTGCTCATCAGCAACAGTATGAACACTGAAAATCTGAATGAAGAAACATTCAATTGGTAATCAGCAGGAAATCATGAAGGCAATCACAAAAGCGACAATGGCACTTGCGGCCCTGCTCGGACTTGCTGGCTGTGCCAAAGAAAACCTATGCTCCCCAGAGAAGACCCTGTCCGGCAACACCACTGTGACATTGACAGCCGGCCAGGAGAACACCGGCACCAAGGCCGCAATCAGTTCGGAAAACACCAAACTCATCAACTGGACCAGGGATGACGCAATCACGGTGATAGACGGTGAGAAAAATAATGTCAAGTTTACTCTGGCAGATGGCGCCGGCACCACAACGGGCACGTTCGAGAGCGAAAAAGCCAGCCAGGCGACGAGCTACACGGCACTCTACCCTTATCAGAAGGACGTGACCTTTGACGGCTCCTTTAATAATACAATCCTGAAAGGAGTGGTTCTGAAAAGCGAACAGGAGGCTGTGTCCGGCTCATTCGACCCGGAGGCGGCCTTGATGATGGGTACTACCGGGGACGGAAGCACGAATCTGAGTTTCAAGAACATAGTGGGCTTTGTGAAGTTGACCCCTACCGTCTCATGTAAGAAGATCACCCTCACCGGCACGAGTTCAGCCGCGCTTGCAGGAACAGCAGACATCGCCATGAACAAAGAAGGTTTGCCAGAGGCCACGGTCAAAGACAAGGCTTCAAGCAGCGTCTCCATATCTGGTGACATCGAGGCCGGCAAGACTTACTACATCGCCATTTTCCCGGCAGAAATGGAAAGTTTCAGCCTGACCTTTACGGACTCTTACGGACAGAACACCTGCAAAAGTTCGGATAAACCTCTGACAATCAAGCGCAATTACGTAACCAACCTCGGCGGGGTGAAGGGAGGAGAATATCCTTACATCACATTCACTGCGGAATCCTCACAGAAATTCAAAATCTCGCAGCACCTTAATCTCGAATGTTCTGTCGGAGGTTCCGGTTGGCAAAGTGTTACGTCTAACACTGAAGTGGAATTCGGCGGCACAAAAGGCAACTTGAGGCTCCGTGGAAAATGTAAGGATGGAACTTCTTTTAGCGGTGTAAGTGCTACAATCAGTTTTACTGAAACAGATGTGCCGGTAAGTTGCAAAGGTGACATCCACACTCTCATTGATTGGGAAAACTACGCCACTGCAGACACCGAAAACGCCCGTTTTTCAAAGTTGTTCCATGGATGTACGGCCTTGACTTCAGCTCCGGATCTCCCGTCGAGAAATTTGTCATCCAACTGCTATTCTAGTATGTTCTACGGCTGTACCGGCCTGACAACTGCTCCCGCACTTCCTGCCACAGTACTTGCAAATGGCTGCTATGCGCAGATGTTCTACGGCTGTACCAGCTTGAAATCTGCTCCTGCACTTCCAGCGACAGAACTTGCAGAGAACTGCTATCAATCCATGTTTTACGGCTGTAAATCATTGCAGAAAGCCTCTGATTTGCCTGCTGAAAAGGTTCCATACCAAGCATATAATAAAATGTTCCACGGCTGCACTTCACTTGAAGCAATGCCGACGATTTCAGCCAAAACTGTCTATGCATACGGAATGCAAGAAATGTTTTATGGGTGCCACAATCTGTCAAAGGTGACAGACCTTTGCATCGAAACTTTTAAAACTAATAATAATAGTGTTGGTTATAACTGCGCCAACATGTTCGCTTACTGCAAGAACCTTACTGCCGCGCCAAAACTTCCGGCAAAAACGCTCGCTGATTATTGTTATATGGACATGTTTAACGGATGCGAGAAGTTATCTTCTGCTCCGGAACTCAATGCTCCTTCAGTTCATGAGGGCAGTTATCAGCGTATGTTTGCTTACTGTACCGCTCTGAAAAAAGCGCCGGCACTGCCGGCAACAGAAGTGAGGGCATCCAGCTACAGTCAGATGTTTTCGGGTTGTTCAAGTATGGAATCCGGCCCGGAAACGCTTCCTGCGACAGAACTTAAAGAGAATTGCTATTATAGAATGTTCATTAATTGCAGCTCTCTAACTAAAGCTCCAAAGTTGATGGTCAAGAAAATGGACAAGGGGTGTTGCGCCGGGATGTTCAAGAGTTGCAAAAAAATAGATGAAGTTACTCTATATATCCAAGACTTTGACACAAATTATAGCCCTTTCACCGATTGGCTATCCGGAACAGCAAAAAACGGCAAACTGCATATAAGAAGCGGATTACTTGACGATACTAAAAAGGCGCTCTGCCTTCCAGAAACCTGGGATTTCGCGGAAGACGTTACAGACTGACGCATAGTATTCCATAAACATAATGCGAGGATGACATCCAGCCATCCTCGCATTACTTTTATGTTCCCGGCAAGGATTCTCCGCCTGTCCGTGCGTCCAAGGTGCATGTCCACTCACCAGAAACCTTTTAACGATCGGTCGTGCGTCCAAATGACATTCCCGCTCACCGGCAATCTCTTGACATCTCCACCGTGCGTCAGGCTGATCTTTCCGCGCACCGGTGCGTGTGTTTGATTATTATGCGCACAGAGAAAATTTGGTTGGATAAGCGGCATTCGGGATTTACTGCAATTCTGCAGTAAATCCCGGACGCGCTGTATTTATCGCTCACTAGGAGGAAATAAAGCCAGAATATTCTGTTCTGAAGTGGATGCCTTCACTGCCTTTGGCGGAGGGCTTCGAAGAGGAGGATGGCGGCGGAGACGGAGACGTTGAGGGAGTCGAGGTCACCGAGCATCGGGATGCGTATGTGGGCGTCGGCGGCCTTGCGCCAGATGTCGGTCAGGCCTGTGGACTCGGTGCCCATCACGATGGCGGTAGGCTTCTTCATGTCGGTGTCGTAGTACAGGGAAGAGTCCTGGAGCTGCGCTGTGAGTATCTGAATATTCCGGGATTTGAGCCAGGCGATGGTCTGCTCGGAGGTGGCGACTGCCACCTGTCTGGAGAACACGGCTCCGATGCTGGCCCGGATAAGGTTCGGGTTGTAGAGGTCGGTGAGCGGGTCGCAGATGATGACGGCATCGGCTCCGGCGGCGTCCGCGCTTCTGAGGACGGCTCCGAGGTTGCCGGGTTTCTCCACGCTCTCAAGCACAATGACAAGCGGATTCTTGCTGAGTCTCAGGCTTTCCAGTGTTCTCTCACGAAACTCCACCTCGGCGATGACACCTTCCGTGCCGCCCCTGTAGGCTATCTTGCCGTAGAGTTCGTACGGAACCTGGACGACACCGACTTTCGGGTTCAGCCTTTCCGCCTTGCCAAGAATGTCGTTCAGTTCCTCCTCTGTCAGCAACTCTCCGCAGATGAAGAGGGTCTTAGGAACGAATCCTGCGTCAAGACAGTGGCCGAGTTCCCTGCGGCCTTCGACCACAAACAACCTTTCCGACCGCCTCAGTTTCGACTTCTCCTGAAGCGCCAGCAACTCCTTGATCTTCTGGTTCTGCGCCGATGTGATGTTCTCGATTCTCATAATAATTAACTTTGTCTTTCAACTGTCTGAAAAGACAGTTGAACGTGATGGCGCCACACGAAAAGGAAAGGTGAACGCTTTCATGGTGTCTCAGATATCAAAAAAGGGTGACCTGGACTTCAAGGTCACGGCCACCCTTCCTGAATATTCAAAAATGATTATTCCTCTGTCGCCTCCGCGCCCTTGTCGCTCTTCACGATCTTCTCCGGACGCATCTGAGGGAAGAAAAGCACATCCTGGATGGTCGTCTGGCCGGTCATGAACATGGTCAGGCGGTCGATGCCCATTCCGAGACCTGAGGTAGGCGGCATTCCATATTCAAGGGCGCGGACAAAGTCATAGTCGATGAACATCGCCTCGTCGTCTCCGTGGCTCTTGAGGGCTGCCTGCTCCTCGAACCTCTCCAGCTGGTCGATCGGGTCGTTGAGCTCTGAATATGCGTTCGCGAGCTCCTTGCCGCAGACGAACAACTCGAACCTCTCGGTGAGGGTCGGATCCTCACGATGCCTCTTTGTCAGCGGTGACATCTCGACCGGGTAGTCGATGATGAACGTTGGCTCGACGAGATGCTTCTCGCAATATTCCCCGAAAATCGCGTCGATCAGCTTGCCGACCCCCATCGATGGCTCGAACTCGACACCAAGCTTCTTGCAGGTCTCGCGCAGCTCGTCGACTCCCATGCCCTTCACGTCCACACCGGCATATTCCTTGATCGCCTCAAGAATAGGCAGCCTGCGGTAGCCGGCCTTGAAGTCGATCTCCTTGTCGCCGATCTTTACGACTGTGGTGCCGTGCAGCTTCAGGGCGATCTTTTCGAGCATCTTCTCCACGAATTCCATCATCCAGATGTAGTCCTTGTAGGCCACGTAGATCTCCATGCAGGTGAACTCTGGGTTGTGGGTCTTGTCCATGCCCTCGTTGCGGAAATCCTTCGCGAACTCATAGACTCCATTGTAGCCGCCCACAATCAATCTCTTGAGATATAGCTCATTGGCGATTCTGAGGTAAAGGTCGATGTCCAGGGCGTTGTGGTGGGTGATGAACGGACGGGCGGTGGCTCCACCGGGAATAGGCTGGAGGATCGGGGTCTCGACCTCAAGGCAGCCGGCGTTGTTGAAATATTCCCTCATTGTGGCGATGATTTGGGCTCTCTTGACGAATACGTCCTTTACCTGCGGGTTCACGATGAGATCCACGTACCTCTGACGGTAGCGAAGCTCCGGATCGGTGAACGCGTCATAGACAACACCGTCAACCTCCTTGACGATAGGAAGAACCCTCAGGGACTTGCTCAGGACCGTAAGTTCCTTGGCATGGACGCTGAGCTGGCCGGTCTGGGTGATGAAGGCGAATCCCTTGATGCCGATGATGTCACCGATGTCAAGCAGTTTCTTCCAGACCGTGTTGTACATCGTCTTGTCCTCGCTAGGACAGATCTCGTCCCTCTTGATGTAGATTTGGATTCTTCCCGTGGCGTCCTGAATCTCGCCGAACGAGGCCGCGCCCATGATTCTTCGTGACATCAGACGGCCCGCGATGCAGACCTCATGGAAGTTGCCTTTCTCCGGGTCGAAGCCGGCCTCAATTTCCTTAGCGGTCGCGTTGACCGGATAAAGAGGCGCCGGATAAGGGTTTATGCCCAATTCCCTTAACTTTGCGAGAGACTCTCGTCTGATTCTCTCCTGCTCGCTGAGTTCGATGTTTGCCATATCGTTAATTTTTAATATTCAAAACAATAAGACCGATCCTTCGGCCTGAATATGCAAAAATACTACTTTTAATTCACATTCTGAAATTAAATCCGTACCTTTGTCTATTATGGGAAACGAGCGCAAATGGATTCTGAAGGAGCCGGCTGATCCGGAGAAGGTGGGAAGGCTTTCCACCGAACTGGGCATCGACCGGGTTCTGGCCGACCTTCTTGTCAAGAGGGGAGTCGAGACTTTCGAGCAGGCGCGCTCGTTTTTCCGTCCGAGCCTGAACGATTTGCACGATCCGTTCCTGATGAAGGACATGGACGTGGCCGTGGAGAGGGTCCGCAAGGCGATCACGAGCGAGGAGAAGATTCTGGTCTATGGGGACTACGATGTGGACGGCACGACCGCTGTCTCGTTGGTATATTCTTTCCTTAGAAGATACTCCTCCAAGGTTGATTTCTACATCCCGGACCGCTACGACGAAGGCTACGGTGTTTCCTACAAGGGCATCGACTGGGCCGGTGACAACGGCTTCGGACTCATCATCACTTTGGACTGCGGCATCAAGGCCAACGAGAAGGTTGAATATGCCGCCACGAAGGGGATCGATGTCATCATCTGCGACCATCACCTTCCGGAGGACACGCTTCCACCGGCTGTGGCCGTACTTGACCCCAAGCGTGAGGACGACACCTATCCGTTCGATGACCTTAGCGGCTGCGGAGTCGGCTTCAAGCTTGTTCAGGCATATTCACAGAAATACGGTATTCCGTTCGAGACTTTGATTCCTCTGCTGGATCTTCTGGTGGTCAGCATCGCGGCTGATCTTGTGACGATGGTGGGGGAGAACAGGGTTCTGGCTCACTTCGGTCTCAAGCAACTGAACGAGAATCCCCGCAAGGGTCTTCACGCTATGGCGACGCTCTCGAAACTGGAACTCGGCCATCTGACGATTGACGACATCGTGTTCAAGATAGGCCCGAGGATCAACGCCGCAGGAAGAATGGAGACCGGCCGTCTGGCCGTGGAACTCCTTACAGCTTCTGATGACCACACCGCCGCAATGATCGGCGAGAAGATCAACGACAACAACAATGACCGCAAGAGCATCGATCGTGAGATCACACAGGAGGCCCTTGAGATGGTCCAGAACGGTTCCGCCTTGTCAACAGGAGCCGCTACCATTGTCTACAACCCGGTTTGGAACAAAGGTGTCGTCGGAATAGTCGCATCACGCCTTGTGGAGGCTTTTTACAAGCCTACGATAGTGTTGACAAAATCTAATGGTTTCATCACCGGATCAGCCCGCAGTGTGGCGGGTTTCGATCTCTATGAGGCCATCGAGACTTGCTCTGATCTCCTGGAGAACTTCGGCGGACATGTCTATGCGGCAGGCTTGACATTGAAAGAGGCCAACTTGGAAGAGTTTGTGGACAGAATCGACAAGTTTATTTCCGGAAAGATAACTGACGAGATGCTGACCCCTGTGACCGACATCGACGCCAAACTGGAGTTCAGCCAGATCACCCCGAAATTCTTCCGTCTCTTGAAGCAGTTCCAGCCTTTCGGCCCAGGCAACACCAACCCGGTCTTCCTGACCGAGAACGTCTCCGACGGAGGCAACGGCCGCAAGGTAGGAGCCGGTGGTGTCCACATGAAGCTGGACCTGATCGATGAGAAGCAGCCGTTCCACCAAATCCCTGCCATCGCCTTCAATATGGCCGAGTTCTACGACTACATCAAGGCCGGCAACCCGTTCGACATCTGCTACTCCATCGTTGAGAACTACTACCGCGGCAACACCACCCTCCAGCTCCGCATCAAGGACATCAAGGAGCGCGAGGAGTTCATTTAGGAGTATTTTCGGCTTTCCATAGAAGTTGAGAATTAATGTTGTTAGTACCAAGTGGCGGTATTGGATTATTTGTCTTTTGCTTAAAAAACTCAAAAGAAAGGACGCTGATCTTGGCAAGTAATTCAAATATCATTAAAATAATGTTGGTTCGTAGGCGTAACTCTTTGGTAGCAGCAGTGATGATAGGGTGGGAACTGCAAGGTTGAGCAGTTCTTGGGGCTCCAATTTATGTAACCCCCCTCCATATTCACGACCATTGATTGCAAATTGTTCGCTAGTCACTTCATTGAGCGCATTCCAAACATCTTTGAGTGTTTTTGCGTCTGCCAAACATCTAGAATAGTTCTCTTTGGGGTAAAGAAGCAAATATACATTAGTCGTTATTGCCTCAGTCTTATTAAGAATAAAGCGAAACATCTTTTTTGAAGAGTCACCACGCCCCATATAGGGTATAATAAAAGGTGCTGGCTTTCTGTCTTCGCAGTGATACCATAATGGACGATGACTGCATATATATCCCTTGTTTACCCCCCGCTTTTGCCCTTCTTGTATATATTCCCAGACACTTGGATATTTTTCTTGCAACAGTTCTTCCGATAAATTGCATGAGAACAAATATTGTTTTTGTGGTAATGCAATGTTCCCTTCCTTGTCAGATGCGATAATGTCTTCTTTCAGAAACCTTGGACTCGGAAGCAGAGGCTTGAGAAACTTTGAAGGTATATGATACTTTTCTATGATGTCTGTATCAACGATAAAGAAATCGTTGCCTCCTGTCGCTACTCCACGTTTAACAGTGAAAAAGTTTCCTATCTTGCATTCATCACTATTAGAGCTTAGCATAACATCTTCATCAAACAGAGGTGACCATTTGCCTGATACATTCAACTCACTTCTGTTTATCATCTTTGTCTTTGAAGGATTGTCCACATCTTTCCCACACGAGAATTCTATCTTGCTTTCAGTCGGTTTGCATTTTCTGAAATATACAACGGTAGAGCTGACAAGCGCATCTTCAAACTGCACATCATCAGCCTTAAACTTGTGAATACACACAAGGTCCACACATTCAAGTAAATATTGTTTTACTGCCTTCCCGTAATTCACATCCAAGAATTCCGATGGTATAAGCCAACAAGACAAAGCTCCTTCAGTCAACCATTTTTCCGAGAGAATCAGAAAATAACAATACAGACCAGCCAATCCAGAAATCTTGATTCCAGAATTCTGCATGACTTTTTTTTGTAAATCTCTTTTAGTCTCTGTGTCTAGGTGATGATGTCTTACATACGGAGGATTGGCTACAAGCAAGTCGAAACTTTCGCCATTGGTTTCTTCTTTCAAGAAATCTACGTTTCTTATCTCCAAGTCCTCTTTTGCCCAAAGTTCTTTCGCTGGAGTACAATAATGTGTGTCAACCTCGAATCCAAGCGCATGACCAGCCTTATCTTCAAACACATTGCGAAATGCTGCATAGAATGCACCTAATCCGATTGATGGTTCTATGAAAGTAACATTTTTTTTATGACAGAGAGATTTCGCTTTATTCATGATACTGCACGCCAAGGGGTATGGAGTGGCAAATTGCCCCTTCATATTGCGTTCCTTTGATGTTTTTTGCGAATCCAATGATTTCTGCAATCTATCACGCTCGCTATTGTAATATGCTATATTGAAACTCATACTCCTGCCTTTTTGAAATCCGATACTCTATGTTCCCATACCCAATCTATGCCCTCAGCAGCTTCGTATCCCAAATAACCACTGTCGAAATAGCCACATAAGAAAAGTACGAAATCTATATGATTACCATATGTTGACTTTAGTTGCTCTTTCTTTTGGGCTTCTTCTTTTCTACGTTTATTAGTGTTTGTGAAATCTCCAGCAGACTTGCACTCCACAAGAAGTGGTAATGTGTCTTCGGTGCACCTCTTTCGCTTGATGACAACATCGATAGGCATATTTACTCCAAGGCGACTCATCTTGACAGGTACGTTGAGATGATATGTAAACGTGCCTTGTTGCATTTCAGAGAAAGAGGTTACATCTTTTGACTCTACAAATGTGTAACCTTCAGAAATGAGAAAATCTCTGATAACTTTCAATTGCCTCTTCTCTTGTTCATTGCGGATTATCGGGTCAGACAAAGTTCCGCATAATCTATCGGCAACAATACATTCCGCAATTTTAAGCTCTTCCTCGGTAGGAGTGTTGCCTTTCTGAATCCAAGCGAACAATTCAACATCAAGTAGTTTGTTCAATACATGGACAATCCGATTTAAACTTTCTTCCTTTTCTCCCTCTGTTATTCTTTGCGGAAAACGTCCCTCTTCCATATTCTTGACAAAAGAAGGCTTTACACCTGAAAAACCGATAAGTCTGTCACGTGCAATAGGTGGTGTTGTTGCCATTCGCAATATTGTGATGAGCGCGGGATGCTCATTTAGATGTGTTGTAGTAAAATGGAAGTTATCAGTTTGGCTGATTGCCAAGCCAGCCTGCTCCATTGCACGCTTGCGCTCTCTTGTGTAAGTTGTTGGGGCGAAATTCAGAAACCAATCGTTGTAGAGTGAAACCGATAGAATGGTGTCCTCCTTCCATTGTTCTGTATTTCTCCTATTAATTATAGTATTTGACTTTTGCGCCATTTCGTTTATTATCTGGTTTCGGGAATATTTCCAATTCTAATCTTGTATTCCAAAGTTCCTCAGCCTGTCACGAACTTCCATAAGAGCAAAGCCAAGAAGATTTTCTCCATTCCAGAGTGAGGGATTCGTCGCTTCTGGAGCAAATTCATCAAATCCGATTCCCCATATTGTGTCTTTGGGACTTGCTTCAACTATGATCTTATCGCCAGTGTTTAACATAAAATGCCGCAAGTCGTCATTTTGTGAGAATTTGGCGAGATTGCTTTCAACGACAATCTGAAAACGTTTCTCGATCCACACATCGTCATTGTAATTCTTAACCAGGCGCCCCAGCCTCTTGATAGTCATTTGGTCAGTCTCGGCAAGAATCTGTGTCATCACTTCTTTATCTCCAAAAATATTGGCTTTCTGCGCCATCATATATTGCTCAGTGCAATTATATTCTTGCCCATCTACTGTGAAAAGGCAAGGATACCATTGGCTGAAGCAAGATTTGCTAACGCCATTCTTTCCCTTTTGGTGTCCCCAAAAGAACACGAAGTCGTCTTTTGTGAACGAATAGTTCTTCTTGATTAAAAGTTCTTTACTGTATTTCATGTCGTGTGTCAAATATATGTTGATGCGAACCTTACGCTTGAGCGACCTCGATTTTCCAGCCCTCGATGGTGCGGGTTTCGGTTGAGATATTCACTCCGACTTTCAGCAGGCGCATTTTGTTCGCGGCATTGGTTGTGTCAAACTTGTAAGGGATAAGGTACCCTTTGTCGTCAATCTGCTTCAAGGCCACTTCCGCGGAGCTGTCCACCTTGAACTCAAAGACATAGACGCAGTCCTGTGTACGGCAGACAGCGTCCGCCCTACCGATGGCGGACTTCACCTCGCTGTGAATATAATAGCCGAGCAGTGAGAAAACGAGATAGATAATGGTCTGGAAATGCTTCTCGGTCTTGTTTTCCAAGTCATAAGGAATTCCTGCCATGTATGACTGCATCCGCTGGAGGGCGTCGTTGATGTCGTTTCTGTTCAGTGCGGCGCTGAATTTCGCCACGAACATATTCCCGGACATCCGTTTGCTGTTGTAGCGGGCGAGAAGACATTCCGTGAAGCCTATCTTGACCTCTTCGTTCGGGTAGCCGAGGGTGTATAGTTTTGTCCTTTGGTCGTACCCTTTTATGGTCAGGTAGCCGGCCTGGTAGAGCATCGGCAGCGTGTCGTCGCAGAGTTCGGGCGAGATGTCGAAAGCCGATTCCGGGATGTCGGTCATGCTGTCCAACTCCATCTCATCTATCGGATTCCTGTCCATTCTCTCGATGAGGAATGTCGGAGTGCCGCTCTCGAACCAATAACTTCCAAAGCGCTGCGTGTCAAGAGCTTTTATCAAACTATAAGGATTATAAATATCCTCGGACTCATCGCAGAAGTGGTAGCCGTCATAGTTCTCCTTCAGTTTTTCGAGAGCCTCCCCGTAAGAGATTCCGAGCCCGGAGGCCAGGTCTGTGACAGAATCCTTCATCTGAGTCTCGATTTCAGTCTGTGAGATGCCGCAGACAGCCGAATATTTCGGCAGCATCGAGATGTTCATCAGGTTGTTGAGTTCACTGAATATGCTCAGCTGCGCGAACTTGGTGATTCCAGTGATGAACACAAACCTGAGGTACGGATCCAGACTCTTGATCGGGCTGTAGAAGTTCCGCATGATCTGCCGCATAGGCGCAAGCCTTGCCGGATCGTTCATCACGTCCAGCAGCGGGGAATCATATTCATCAATGATTATAACGGCTTTCTCACCGGTCTGCTCGACAGCGATCTTGACAAGCCTTTCAAACCGCGCGTTTATGTCTTCTTCCTTAAGTTCCGGATCTTTGCCGAACGAACTCTCGTAAGCTGACAGCTTGTAACTCAATGTCCTGAGCAACTGCTCCTCGTCCAGATGCTTCGCCGTTGACATATCAAAGTGGAACACGGGATGTTTTCTCCATTCGTTCTCCAACTCTCCGGCCTTGAGACCGTCAAACAGTTCTTTCTCCCCGGCTAAGTAACTGTGGAATGTCGTGGAGAGCAATGACTTACCGAATCTCCTTGGCCTGCTAAGGAACACATACTTGTATGCGTTCACGATTTCATAGACGTAGCCCGTCTTGTCAATGTAATGGTAACATCCATCAATGATCTCATTGAAAGTCTGCACCCCGATCGGGTATCTCTTAATCCTTTTCTCCTCCATAGCCGCAAAGTGTATGAGTTACAATCCCAAATATAATGAATATTTCCCAAACCACAGATATTGGATCCGTTATCGTGTTAATAGTTCTCTTTCAGCGTAGGATTTGTTTCACAACTTTTTTAGCCGTGGTGGATAACTGATTGGATATCACCGAAATAATGATTTGCCTTTAGCCGATATTAACTAAAGGTGAATGCCTTATTGTTTGATGTTCATGATGTTGTACTCCACGGTCTCTTTGATGAGCGTGGCGATTTGGGCGAAACTCTGGCCGTCGATGTCGATTATGTGGTGGGCGGTGGCGAGGTACTGTGGGGAGCGGGCCTGCATCAGGGATTCGATGCGGTCGCGGAGGGCTTCTTTTTTAACGAGGTTACGCTTGGACGTTTCTTCGGTTGTTGTGCCTGCCGGAGCATAGAAGCGAGCTGGTTGAGCGGAACTGAGCACCGGGCGGCCTTCGGAATGGCCTGCGAGGTTGCCAAGGAGGGTGTCGGTGGAGGCGCGGAGATAAAAACAGTCGGTGTGCCGGCGGATCAACTGACGGCATGGCTCGGAAGTCACTGTGCCACCGCCGAGGGAAAGGATGGCGCGGGGGCGGGCGGGATCACTGAATATCTCCTCGAGGGCCTCGCGTTCCATCCGGCGGAAGGCCGCTTCGCCATATTCATTGAATATTTCGGGAATATCCTTGCCCTGCTTTTCCTCAATGTAGGTGTCAAGGTCGATCAGGCCGCGTTCGGGGAGCAGAGTCGCGAGGATTTTCCCGACGCTGCTCTTGCCGCAACCCATAAAGCCTATCAGGGAGATGTCTTTCATATTCACTTTGCTGTGTCTGTCTCTCGGAGCCACGAAAGTCGCTGATGAATTTTGAATATGTCAGCGTTTAGAACAGCGTAGGCTCATCAATGTCACCGATGTCCGGAATGTCGTCTGAGCCGAGAAGGTCGGCGGCGCTGGCTTGTTCACCGTCATTTGCAGAAGCATCAGCGGAGTTTGCATCGCCCTGTGACTCTGCGGATTCCACATCATCAATGATGTCCAGCGGCTCGTCCTCGATGTCATCCTCAGGCTTGTGGAGAGGCTCGATGAACCTCACCTCGCTGAGGTCGTACTGGTGGCATTTCTTGCCCTTGGCGGAGTAACCTTTCTTGGCGATGTATTCCTCCGCGTCGATGTTCTCCGGGTCACGATGCCCGTACTTGCCGCCGAAGACCACCTGGAACTGAGGATGCCTGTCCTCGGAAATGTCCACAAGGTAGGATTTCGCTCCCGGAGCGATGAACGACAGCGGAGTGTTGTCACTCAGGACGAAGCTGAACCTCTTGACGTAGAACGCCTTGGCAGTCCCGTCGTAGTAGAGTGCGGTGTAGGTCTTGTCCGGATCGAACTTCTCGATCTTGATCACCTCGCCCTGATAGCGGTTGGACACATCGAATGAGGTAGTGTAGAATGTTCCGTCCTTGAATATCGCCAGAACCTTGTCCTCCGGACCGAACTCGCCGAGGTACCGGCCGCGCTGCTCATCGTTGAGCTTCTGGATGTCAGCATCGTACCAGATGTCCTTGCCGCCGATCGTGGAGACTCCCTTGGATTTCAGCTGGATCCTCGCGATAGGGTTCTTGGACACCAGGTTGCCTCTGGAGGCCTTGCCCTTTATCGCAAGGGTTGAGAAATCATATTCAAACTGCGTCTTTTTCAGCTTCGGGCGCGGACGCAGGTATATTCGTACAGATTCGGCCTCTCCGTTGTGGTTGACGCTGAACCAAAGGATCTTGGAGCCTTCCTCTCCGGTGGTGATGTCGTAGTCCTTGTCCCTGGTGACGCTGGTGATCGCGAACCGCTTGGCATAGGAGACGCTGCTCTTGCCCTCGCGGTAGATGACGTTGTAGATGGTTCTGCTGTCGCCTCTGTTGAACACGCCGACGTAGAGCAGGTCCTTCCAGAAGAACGCCTTGTCCGTGACCTTGGTGATGCGGTACTTGCCGTCCTTGCCGATGACGATTATCTCGGAAAGATCTGAGCAGTCGCAGACGAACGTGCCGTTGTCGTCTCTTTTGAGCGACAGGCCGACGAAGCCCTCCCCATAGTTGGCGTAGAGCTTGGCGTTGTTGCTGACGACCTTGGTGACCGCGATGCTCTCGAAGGCCGTGATCTCGGTCTGACGGACGAAAGGCTTGCCGTACTTGGTTTTAAGCATCTTGAACCAGTCGATTGTGTACTGGGTGATGTTCTCGATGTCGTCCTTGACGGTCTTCATTTCGGACTCGATGGCAGCGATTTTCTCATCTATGGCCTTCGTGTCGAACTTCGAGATCTTGCGCACCGGCTTCTCAACGAGCCTTTCTATGTCCTCCATCAGGATCTCACGGCGTAGAATGTCCTGGTAGGTCTTCATTTCGGTGAACACGTCCCGAAGCTGCTGCTCCCAACTGTTCTGATTCTGCTCCAGGATCTTATAGACCTTGTTCTCGAAGAATATCCTTTCCAGGGAAGAGTAGTGCCACTGGTCCTCAAGCTCCGCGAGCCTGATCTCCAGCTGCCACTTGAGAAGATCCCTCGTGTGGTTTGTGTCGTAGACCAGGATGTCCTTGACGGACAGGAACTGAGGCTTGTTGTCCACAATGACGCAGGCGTTCGGGGCGATGTTGCACTCGCAGTCCGTGAACGCGTAGAGGGCATCGATCGTCTTGTCCGGGGACACATCGTTCGGAAGATGCACAAGGATCTCGACCTTCTCGGTTGTCATGTCCTCGATCTTCTTGATCTTTATCTTGCCTTTGTCCTTGGCCTTGAGGATCGAGTCGATGAGTATGTGGGATGTCTTCCCGTAAGGAATCTCTGTGATGGCCACCGTGTTCTTGTCGATCTTCTCGATCTTCGCGCGCACCTTCACGCTGCCGCCACGGGCTCCGTCCTTGTAATTGCTGCAATCTGCGGAGCCGCCGGTAGGGAAGTCCGGGTAGATCGTGAAGTCCTCGCCCTGGAGAATCTTCACAGACGCGTCGATGAGTTCGTTGAAGTTGTGGGGCAGGATCTTGGAGGCCATCCCGACGGCGATTCCCTCGGTGCCTTGCGCAAGCAGAAGGGGAAAACGGACCGGGAGCTCGGTCGGCTCCTGGTTGCGTCCGTCGTAGGATGTCATCCAGTTGGTCACTTTCGGGTCGAAGACGACCTCCTTGGCGAATCTGCTAAGGCGCGCCTCGATGTAACGTGGCGCCGCGTTGCTGTCGCCGGTGAGGATGTTGCCCCAGTTTCCCTGGCAGTCGATCAGAAGGCCTTTCTGTCCGAGCTGCACAAGGGCTCCAAGGATCGACGCGTCTCCGTGCGGGTGGTACTGCATCGCCTGTCCGACGATGTTGGCGACCTTCGTGTAGCTTCCGTCATCCATCCTGAACATCGCGTGAAGCACGCGCCTCTGTACGGGTTTTAATCCGTCAACGATGTGTGGCACAGCTCTTTGCAGGATGACATACGAGGAATAGTCCAGAAACCAGTCCTTGAACATTCCCGAAAGCTTGTACTTCCTGCTGTCGGAACTGAGCAGCTTGTCGTATTTCCCTGAAGATTTCGCCGATGTCTCGTCAATCGGAGCCTCATTCAGCTCCTCGTCCTCGTTGCCTCCTTCCGGAGTCTCAATGTCATCCCACTCGTCCTTTGCCATGCTTGAATATTCCTCTTGTCTTTAATTCCCCTTATTCTGCTTTGGGGCAGGCGTTATTCCTCGTAACCGAACTTCCGGAGCTCCTTGCGGCTCTCCCTCCAGTCCGGATTGACCTTCACGAACAGTTGAAGGAAGACCTTCTTCTGGAAGAAGTCCTCCATCTCCAACCTCGCCTCCGTGCCGACCTTCTTCAGAGCCGAGCCACCTTTGCCGATGATGATTCCTTTCTGTGAATCACGCATCACGTAGATGACGGCGCTGATCTCGTACCTGTCCTTGCCCTCATTGAACGCCTCCACAGCCACTTCGCAACTGTAAGGCACCTCCTGGCTGTAGTTCTCCAGAATCTTCTCCCGGATGATCTCCGAGGCGAAGAAGCGGAGGTTCCTGTCAGTGAACTGATCCTTGTCGAACCAAGGCGGCGCCACAGGGAGCTTGCTCATCACCGCGTTCAGAACACTCTCAAGGTTGAACCTCTCCTTAGCAGACACCGGAATGATCACAGCCTCTGGAAGTTGCTCCTGCCAGTAGGCGATCAGGTCGTTGACCTTCTTCTGCTCGCTGATGTCGATCTTGTTGATCACGACCACCACCGGGCAATCCAGCTTCTGGAGCTTTTGAATATATTCACTGTTCTTGTCGCTCTTCTCAACCACGTCAGTCACGTAGAGGATGATGTCCGCGTCACCGATGGCGGCGTCCACGAACTTCATCATGTCCTCCTGAAGGCGGTAGTTCGGCTTGAGCATGCCGGGAGTGTCCGAATAGACGATCTGGCAGTCGTCCGTGTTGACGATTCCCATGATCCTGTGCCGGGTGGTCTGCGCCTTCGCCGTGACGATGGACAGCTTCTCTCCGACCAGGGCATTCATAAGCGTGGATTTGCCAACATTCGGATTACCGATGATGTTGACAAATCCAGCTCTGTGTTCTGTGTGTTTCTCCGGACTAGACATAGGCCCCCATCTTGAGGACATTCACCTCGCCCTCGCTGAGGTATCTCCATTCGCCCTTCTTCAGACCCTTCTTGGTAAGGCCCGCGAAATAAACCCTGTCAAGAGCTTTCACATCATAGCCAAGGGATTCAAAGATCCTTCTGACGATTCTGTTCTTGCCGGAGTGGATCTCGATGCCGAGACGTCTGTGGTCATCCGCGTCGATATATTCAAGTTCATCCGCCTTTATGTTGCCATCGTTGAGGTTAAGACCCTCTGTGAGGATCTTTTCCTTGTCGGCTTCCTCAAGCGGCTTGTCGAGGATCACCTGGTAGATCTTCTTCTTGTTGTAGGACGGATGAGTGAGCTGCTCGGCGATCTCGCCATCGTTGGTGAACATCAGCACTCCTGTGGTGTTCTTGTCAAGCCTTCCTACAGGGAACACGCGGAGTTTGCAGCCCTTGAGCAGATCCATGACGGTCTTCTCGGCGTGAGGATCACTCGCGCTTGTGACAAAACCCTTCGGCTTGTTCATCACGATATAAACCTTCTCCTCGCCCTTGAGCCTCTCTCCGTTGAAGCGGATGTCATCGTGGAGAACATTGACCTTTGTTCCAAGTTCGGTGACAACCTCTCCGTTGACGGTCACAACGCCGGCCTGGATGAAGTTGTCGGCTTCGCGGCGCGAGCATACTCCTGAGTTGGCGATGTACTTGTTGAGACGGATCTCTTCCTTGATAGGTGTAGTAACGTTGTCATTGTCTGAGAGCGCGGCGTCAACCTGTGGCTTCCTTGACAGCATCTGGTTGATGCCGGCCTCGTCAGTCTCTGTGAAGTGTGGCTCGTCCTTGCGTCCGAATTTCTTTGGCCCAGGATGTCCGGCGCCTCTGCCTGCGGAGAATCCTCCCTGCTTAGGGCCGAATCCGTGTCCTGCGGACGGCTTTCTTGAATATGACGGCCTTCTCTCTCCTCCTTCATTGCCGGCTCCGTAGCTTCTTCTCTGTCCGAATGACGGGCGTCCCTCGCCGAATGACGGACGGCTCTGTCCGTAAGATGAAGTCCTTCTCTCACCGCCATCAGCGTTGTCGCCGTAGCTTCTGCGCTGTCCGTAAGACGGTCTGTCTCCGTATGAAGGGCGACCTTCGCCGAATGATGAACGGCCGTAGGATGACCTTCTCTCGCCTCCGTCGTAGTTGTTGCTGCCGTAGCTTCTTCTCTGACCGTAAGATGGCCTTTCACCATAAGATGAACGGCTCTGTCCGTAGGATGAAGTCCTTCTCTCACCGCCATCAGCGTTGTCGCCGTAGCTTCTGCGCTGGCCATAGCCGCCACGGTTGTCGTTGCGGTCTCCATAGTTTCTGCGGTCAGAGGAATATCCTCCTCTACCGTTGCCGCCACGGCCCTGGTAACCGCCGCGCTGGCCATAACCGCCGCGACTGTCGCTGGAGTAGCTCCTGTGATTGTCGTAAGACTTGTACTCTCCGTCAGCGGAGGATGAAGCGGCAGGCACCACCTTCTTTCTCGGCCTGAGTTTCCTGCCCTCAGATGAATAACCTGTCTTTGGTCCTTCGGCAGCGTAATCCCTACGCTCCTCGTGGTTCTCTTGACCACCATTGAAATTTTCTTCCATAATGTTTGTGGCTCACGCCATTAAAATAAATAAGTAACTGAATATAAAATTATTGAAGTTTAAACACGTATGTTATTGTTCCCTGCTGCAACGCCGGCGCGTCCGCGCTTTGGTTGAAGTGTGTCTGCAAGGCCGCTGCTCTTGCAGCTGCCCACAATCTCGAGTTGTTCACTGTGGTTCCCTGACCTCCAGGGACAGCTTTTGTCACATTACCGTAGTTGTCGACCCAAATGTCAACCACCACAGTCCCATAGTCTTGTTCAGAATATGCCGGCCTAGGAATCGCTCCCAAGGTGTTCCTTCCTTTCAGCCGCGCGTTAGGCGTGCTTTCAGCCTTCCCGCTGGCCGTGTTCCCTTTTGGATGTCCGGCCTTGAACTCGTTTTTCGTATCAGTGGCGCTGTGAGGGGCGTTCGAGGAGTCCTTCTTGCTCATTCCTGGAAAGAGGGCGTTCTTGTTGATCTCCTCTTTTTGTACCGGGGTCTCGACATCCCCGAAGTCATCGGGTTTTGCCTCAGCGGTTTTATTCGCCTTCTCTGATTTGTGCGGAGACTCACTTCTTTGAATCAATTCCACCGGTTTTGTCCTGTCAATCTCCTCGGCCTGAGGCTGGCGGCCTCTATTCTGCCGCTTGACAGGCTGCGGCTCATCCTCGCTGAAGTCCACGAGGAAAGTCTGCTCCTGTGGCGGAGGGTAGAGGTATTTCATCCCCGTGAACACGCAGAGCAGGCAGGCAAGCACATGAACAGAGACCGTAAGCACGATCCCGGCTACAGTGGAGACCTTGGCCTCCTTCTGTCTGTCACGAAGGTACGGTTTCATCATTCAGGCTGTGTCGCTAGGATTACCTTGTAGTGGTTGCGCTTCGCGATGTTCATCAGCGACACTACCTCCTTGATCGGCACGCTCTCGTCAGAATAGATTGAGAATGTCGGATCCTCTTCAGTCTGAAGCAGATCCACGATGTCGTTCTCCAACTCTGCGTAAGGCACCGGAGTCTCGCTTCCGTTCAGGTGGTAGGTGTAGGTGTCATCGCCCCAATCCTTGATCGAGACTGTGACAGTAGGTTTGGCGGAGACCTGCCCCGTACTCTTAGGGAGCAGGAGCTTGAGCGCGTTCGGATTGACCAGCGTCGAGGTGATCAGGAAGAAGATCAGCAGCAGGAACACCAAGTCAGTCATCGAAGACATCGCCGTTTCCGACAAGACCTTTGTGGTTCTCTTGAATGCCATTGGCTATTTCTCCTCCTCCTCGTTGCCTGCCGGTTCGTGCAGAAGATCCATGAAGTCGATGGTCGCGTTCTCCATCATGAACATCAGGTTGGAGATCTGCGCTACCAGATAGTTGTAGCCGAAGTAGGCGAGGATGCCGACGATAAGACCGCCGACGGTGGTGATCATCGCAGTGTAGATACCGCTGGAAAGCAGCGTGATGTCGATGTTGTTGCCCGCGTTGGCCATGTTGAAGAACGCCTGCACCATACCGAGCACGGTTCCGAGGAATCCGATCATTGGCGCTCCACCGGCGATGGTCGCGAGCATCGGAAGCCCTTTCTCAAGCCTGGCGATCTCGACGTTGCCCATGTTCTCTACGGAAGTCTGAATGTCCGCGAGAGGCCTGCCGATGCGCTCGATTCCCTTCTCCACGAGACGGGCCACCGGAGAGTCATACTTCTGGCAGAGCGAGACCGCTGACTTCACCTTTCCTTCATGAATATAGTCGCGTATGTCCCTCATGAAATTCTTGTCAACCTGCCCCGCCTTGTGGATCATCCACCATTTCTTTCCGAATATGTAGATGGCGATCACCGACAGAAGCGCCAGCACGATCATCAGCCAGCCGCCCTTGGTGGCCATCTCGATGAGTGAGAACGACTGCTCAACCTGCTGTGGAGCGAGATCCGCCACAGGCGCGGCCCCCTGTGCCATATCCTCGGCCATCTCGGCCGCCGCTGAATCCAGGCCCGCGGCCTGCAAAACTTGGAACAACATAATTATCACGTATGTTTTTATTATTTACAAAATCTCCGGCGCTCCTGACTGCACATTTCACGCCACCAAACCACAAAGGTACGCAAAATTTTCGATACCTCGTTCATCAATATTCCACCTTGGTGAGGAAGAGGGCGTGGCCGGGGACGGATTCACCGGCGCAGGAGCGGGAGCCGCCTTGGGTGAGGGTGGCGAGCCAGGACTCATCGCGCTTGCCGCGGCCCACCTCGAGGAGGGAACCGACGACGGCGCGGACCATATTCCTTAAAAAGCGGTCGGCGCGGATGGTGAAGACGAGGTAGTCGCCTTCTTCGGCGGGGTAGCCCATTATTCTGACGTGGTCGGGGGAATATGCCTCCCAGCGTGCCAGAGTGACGGTGCAGATGGAGGTCTTGTTGTCGCTGCCGACTTTTTCAAAGCAGCTGAAGTCGTGCCTGCCCAGAAGTGACAGCGCCGCGCGGTTCATCTTCCCGACATCGAGAGGAAAGGTGCAGAGGTAGGAATATTCCCGCATGAATGGGTCCTTGCGGCGGTGCAGGAAGTACTTGTACTCCCGCTGTGTGGCGTCGAATCTGGCATGGAAATCCTGGCCGCAAGTCTCTATGGAATGCACCTTGATTCCGGCGGGTAAAATGGCATTTATTTTGTAGCCAACCGCGCTTGCGTCAATGCTCGGATCCGAGGCCTCGAAGTGGGCGACATAGTTGATGGCGTTCACTTTCGAATCGGTTCTCCCCGCCCCCGTGACCGCAATGTCCTCCTTCATGAGAGTCGAAAGAGCATTCTGAAGACACTCCTGAACGGTTGTCGCCTGGTTCTGGATCTGCCAGCCGCAGAATGAGGAACCGTCGTAGGAAAGGATGATCCGGTAGCGCATGTGATGTGATTGTTTGGCTGCAAAAATAGTAAAAAAACAGTATAATATGGAAAGTGTAAACATCAAGGAACTAAATGACAGGATCCAGAAGGAGAGTGCCTTTGTGGACATGCTGTCCCTTGAGATGGGCAAGGTCATCATCGGACAGAAACACCTTGTGGAAAATCTTCTGATCGGGCTTCTGGCGAACGGACATATTCTTTTGGAAGGTGTTCCTGGTTTGGCGAAGACTTTGGCCATCAGTACATTGTCTAAGGCTATCGACGCGAGGTTCAGCCGTATCCAGTTCACCCCGGACCTTCTTCCCGCCGACCTCATCGGTACGATGATATATTCACAGAAGGATGAGTCCTTCGAGGTCCACAAGGGACCGGTCTTCGCAAACTTCGTGCTCGCGGATGAGATCAACCGTAGCCCGGCGAAGGTGCAGTCAGCCCTTCTTGAGGCCATGCAGGAGCGTCAGGTGACGATAGGTGACCAGACGTTCAAGCTCCCGGAGCCGTTCCTCGTGATGGCCACGCAGAATCCTATCGAGCAGGAGGGGACGTACCCGCTCCCGGAGGCGCAGGTGGACCGTTTCATGCTTAAGGTCATAGTGGGCTATCCGAAGAAGGAGGAGGAGATGCAGATCATCAGGATGAATAATTCTGGAGAGTTCCCTACTGTCAATCCGGTGATCAAGCCGGAGGACATCGTGAGGGCCAGAGGGGTGGTAAGGGATGTCTACATGGACGAGAAGATCGAGAGGTACATCGTGGACATCGTCTACGCTACCCGTACTCCGGACGATTATGGACTTGGCAAGGTGAAGGATCTCATTTCGTATGGTGCTTCTCCACGTGCCAGCATCTCATTGTCAATGGCTTCCAAAGCCTACGCATTCATCAAGAGGAGGGGCTACGTGATTCCTGAGGATGTCAGGGCGGTCTGCAACGAGGTTCTGCGCCACAGGATCGGCCTGACCTACGAGGCCGAGGCGGAGAACGTCACCACCGAGCAGATCATCGCCGAGATCCTCAATGCCGTGCAGGTTCCGTAGTGGATCAAAAGAATTTCCGGATCAGGAGGATTGTTTTCGATGATTCCTATTAATCAAATTGAATATGTCAGCTAATTCCTCAGCCAATGAGCTCCTGCGCAAGGTCCGCAAGATAGAGATCCGCACAAGGGCTCTGTCCCACCAGATCTTCGCCGGTGAATATCACAGCGCCTTCAAAGGCCGTGGAATGGCCTTCAGCGAGGTGCGCGAGTACCAGTACGGGGATGATGTGCGTTCAATGGACTGGAATGTGACCGCGCGTCTGCGCTCTCCCTATGTGAAAGTGTTCGAGGAGGAGAGAGAGATGACAGTCTTTCTTCTGATCGACATCAGTCGCTCAGGCCTATTTGGAACAATCGAGAGGACCAAGAAGGACTTGATCGCCGAGGTCGCGGCTGTGCTGAGTTTTTCAGCCATAATCAACAACGACAAGGTCGGTGCCCTTTTCTTCAGTGACAGGGTTGAGGAGTTCATCCCTCCTAAGAAGGGACGCAGTCATCTTCTGCACATCATCCGTGAGATCATCGAGCTCAAGCCTAAGTCGAACAGAACCGATGTCGGTCAGGCTTTGAGGTACCTCACGAACGCCATGAAGAAGAAATGCACCGCCTTTGTGCTTTCTGACATGCTGGACGCCAATCCTGACGGATCACCTCGCTATGAGGATGCTCTGAAGGTGGCGCGCAACAGGCATGACATCTCTGTGATCAAGGTTCATGATCCGCGTGAGAGGACGATTCCTGACATCGGTCTGGTGCATGTGAAGGACTCAGAGACAGGAGAGTCCGCTTGGATCAACACTTCCAGCGGCAAGACAAGGGCGGAATATTCAAAATGGTTCTGTGCCGCCGAAGAGGGGGAAAGGAAGCTGTTTAACCGCTATAAGATTGATTCTGTGGATCTTGCTACTGATCAAGACTATGTCAAAGGACTGATGACATTTTTCGGGAGGAGATAGAGATGAAGAGGAAGGTTTACGGATTGCTGCTTTTGGGTGCCGCGGTTTTGTCGGTCGCGGCCTACGGACGGCAGGCTCCGCAAAATAAAGGGATGTTGATAAGGTCAGAGGATTCCTTTCTGGAACCTCTCCATCAGCGTGACACGGCCTTGATCGGAGACCAGTTTCGTTACGGGTTCCACCTCAGGGACATTGCTGAAGGGACCCGTTTCGCTCTGCCGGATTTTTCCGAAGGCTTCATGGACAGCGTCGAGATCGTGAGTCCTTTCAGGGCCGACACGGTTGCTGTCCACGGCAAAAAGAATGAGCCGAAATCCTATGACATTGATGTTTCAATGGTCATAACATCATTTGACGAAGGAACATACAATCTCCTGCCGCTCTCAATGGTGAGGTCTTCAGGAGAGGACAGGGTGGACACCTTGCTCTTTGATCCGAAGACTCTGGAAATCCGCACGATGCCTGTTGACACGGCCACATACCAGATTCACGACATCAAGGGACAGATCCGCTACCCGCTGAAGGTTTCGGAGATTCTGCCTTATGCCGGCGGATGCCTGCTCCTTGCGGTCTTGATTTTCCTGGTATGGAAATGGGTCGCTTCAAAACGTGGAAAAAGCGCTGGACAGGCTCATAAGGATCCTCCTTACCTGGTGGCCCTTCGCAGGTTGGAACATTACCGGAGCAACAAGTACTGGGCTCCGGACAAGCAGAAAGCCTTCTACTCCGGGATCACAGACGCATTGCGCGAGTACATCGGCGCGCGCTACGGCATTGACGCCATGGAGATGACGACGGCGGAGATATTCAAAGATCTTAAGTCAGCGGGTGTTCCGGCGGATCTCTATGAGGAGATAAAGGCGCTTTTCCAGACGGCTGACTATGTGAAGTTCGCCAAGGCTTCGGCGTCAGACGAGGAGAATGCCGCGGCGTTGCCGTCCGCCGTCCGGTTTGTGACTGTGACGTACCAGTCCCAACTTGCGGAGGAGGAAGCGGCGAGGAAGGCGGCCCAGGCGAAGTCATCAGCCAAAAAGGAAGGAGGTGAGGCATAATGTTCTTTGAATATCCCAAACTGCTATGGCTCCTTGTGGTTCCGGTCTTGCTGGTGCTGCGCTATTTGTATCAGGAGCTTACGGACAGAAGGCCGCATATGCGCGTCTCGAATGTCACTCCATGGAAGGCTGGTGGAAGGACTGTCCTTGGAGTGGTCCGTCATTTTCCATTCATTTTCAGGATAGCCGCCCTCTCACTGATTGTTGTGGCGATTGCCCGTCCACGTTCATCAACAAAAGTGGAGAAGGTTGACACGGAAGGTATTGACATAATGCTTGCCATGGATGTCTCGACCAGCATGCTGGCAAGGGATTTCACTCCGGACCGAATCAGCGCGGCCAAGGACATAGCCATCGAGTTCATCGCCCAGAGACCGTCCGACAGGATGGGAATAGTTGTGTTCGCGGGGGAAAGTTACACCCAGTGCCCGTTGACCACAGACAGAGCCACCCTGATCAATCTGATGAAGGAGATTTCCACCGATTTGATAGAGGACGGTACCGCCATAGGCAACGGACTGGCGACAGCTGTCGCCAGGATAAAGGACTCTGACGCAAAGAGCAGGGTTGTGATCCTTCTTACAGATGGAGTTAACAATAGTGGAGAGATTTCCCCTGAGACGGCGGCCGAGATCGCCAAGACTTATGGCGTAAGGGTCTACACAATCGGTGTCGGCGCGAATGGCGAGGCCCCGTACCCTGTGATCACGCCTTGGGGCGTTCAGATGCAGAACGTCAAGGTGGAACTCGATGAGAAACTGTTGTCCAACATAGCTTCGATGACCGGTGGCAAGTATTTCAGGGCCACAGACAACACAAAGCTTGCGGAGATATATTCAGACATCAACAAGATGGAAAAGGCGCGCACAACGATTGACAGTTTCCCTGTCTACAAGGAACTGTTTGGTGTCTATGCGCTTGCGGCTTTGATCTGCTTGTTGTTGGAGGCTTTGCTTAAATTGTTGATAAGGAGGTTGCCATGATAATATTCGCTGCACCGCATTATCTTTTGCTGCTCCTGTTGATTCCGCTCTTTTTCTTGGGAATTGCTCTGTGGCTTTCGGGCAGGCGCCGCAGGCTGCGTAAGTTCGGAGATGAGACTCTTGTCAACGAACTTATGCCTTCATGGTCCAGAGGAAAGCTGTGGGTCAGGACCGTGCTTTTTTCTCTTGCGTTTTTCTTTTTCGCAATAGGTCTTTCAAGACCTCAGATCGGTGCTAAACTTAAAGAACACAAGACAAAAGGCGCGGAGATCATGATCGCGTTGGATGTGTCCAATTCAATGCTGGCTAGGGACTATTCTCCCAACAGGCTGGAAAGGGCAAAGTTGGCCATATCGAGGTTGGCGGACAAGCTTCAGGACGACAGAATAGGCCTTATTGTGTTCGCGGGGACATCATTCGTCCAGTTACCGATCACTTCTGATTATGTGAGTGCCAAGATGTTTTTGAATTCCATCTCGACGGAGTCTGTTCCTATTCAGGGAACCGCGATAGGAGATGCCATCAACACCGCGATACGCGGGTTCAGCGCTCAGAGTGAGCATAGCCGTGCGATAATAGTTATCACAGATGGAGAGAATCATGAGGATGATGCCGTGGCCGCCGCGAAGCAGGCTGCCGAGGCGGGGATCAAGGTCTACACGATCGGAGTCGGTTCATCTGACGGACAGCCTATTCCGATGGATGGCGGGTTGTTGAAAGATAAGGACGGCAATATTGTTGTGACTCGGTTGGACGAAACCGCCTTGAAGGAGATCGCTTCCGCAGGCGGCGGAGCTTATGTCCACGCCGGGAACGAGGAGTTCGGCCTTACCCCTATCGTGAATGACATCCGCAAGATGGAGGACGAGGAGTACGACTCCATAGTGTTTGAAGAGTATGATGAGCAGTTCATGTATTTCCTTGGCATCGCTTTAGCGTTGTTCGCCATAGAGATGCTTATTGGGGAGAGACGCTCGCGCAGGCATTTGTTTGAAGGAAAATGATAAAGATGATTTTGAAACATTCCATCGTCGCATTTCTGCTGATGCTGTCCTGCATTGCCGCTTCAGCGCAGGTTGACCGCAGGGAGGTCCGTTCGGGCAACCGTCAATTCAAGAAGGGAAGCTGGCAGAACGCGGAGATAGAGTACCGTAAGGCGCTGGTTAAGGACTCCTTGTCCTTCGCCGCAAACTACAATCTTGCCAATGCGCTTTATAAGGAAGGCAATTATGAGGAAGCGGGAAAATCCTTGGAAAGATTGAAGGAAGTGGCTCCGATGTCGGATCGGGCCGCTGACTATTTCTACAACCAAGGTAACACGGCGGCCCAAAAAAAAGATTGGAATGCCGCTGTTGAGGCCTATAGGCAGTCTTTGCTCAAGAATCCTGGTGACATGGACGCAAAGGAGAATTATGCCTACGCGAAGTTGATGTTGAAGAATCAGAAGGATCAGGGGCAGGGCGGAGGCAATGACCAGCAGCGGAACAAGGATCAGAACAAGGATCAGAACGAAGATCAAAATAAGGATCAGGAGCAAAACCAGGATCAGAATAAGGATCAAAACCAGAATCAGAACCAGAATCAAGGGGAGCGGCCTGGATCCCGACAAGGTGAGGGCCGGCCTGGCGCCAGGATTTCCCCTCAGCAGGCTCAGCAGATGTTGAGGGCGATACAGGCCCGTGAGAAGGAAACGCAAGACAAGGTTAACAAGGAGAAGGCGGCTCTTATGAAGTCCCGTCAAAAGGAAAAAAATTGGTAATAGTTTGAATATGAAAAAATTGCTTGCCATTACAGCTTTTTTGCTCATAGCAATTTCCTTTGCGTCGGCCCAACAGTCAATCAGGGTCGATGTGCCTGATGTCGTTGCTGTGAACGAACAGTTCAATGTCACATTTATCATAGAGGGAGAGAAAAACCCGTCTGATTTCCAATGGTCACAGGGTGATGATTTTCAGTTGGTCTGGGGACCTCAGAAAGGCACAAGCACAAGCATACAGATCATAAACGGAAAAAGGACATCTTCCCATCAGACGACATTCACTTACATCCTGATCCCTAAATCCACGGGTTCCTTTCAGCTTCCTGTGGCCACCGCGAGTCTTTCGGGGAGCAAAATAGCCTCTACTCCGGTGTCGATTCAGGTCGTCAGTGACGGAGGGTCACCGTCCTCTTCAAATTCATCAAGCCAAGGTGGCGGAGGTAAAGGTTCAGGGACCGGCAGCCAGGTCTCTCAGGGAGACATCTCTTCCGGGGATTTGTTCCTCAAGTTGTCATTGAGTCGTTCGGAAGTTGTCATCGGTGAGCCGATAACCGCTACGCTCAAGCTTTACCAAAGGGTCAATGTCGTGCAGTTTGAGAATGTCAAGCTTCCTACTTTCAACGGGTTCTGGAGTCAGGAGACTTTCGCGCCGGCCAACATCGAGTTCAAGAGGGAGAGCCTTGACGACAAGATCTACAACGCGGCCGTCCTTAGGTCCTATGTGCTGATTCCCCAGCAATCCGGAACAATAACCATTGATCCTGCCGAGCTGGTCTGCGTGATGAATGTCAAAGTGGATCCGCCGTCTTCAGGTAGTCTGTTCGATAGTTTCTTCCAGGATGACTATAGGACAATACGCAAGAGGGTGACTACCCCGGCGGTGAAGGTCAAGGTCAATCCTCTCCCCGCCGGACAACCTTCCTCTTTCGGAGGGGGTGTGGGTAATTTTGGAATATCCGCGCGTCTGTCTTCGGACAATCTTAAGACGCACGATGCCGCCTCGTTGATCATCACTGTCTCGGGGCGTGGCAATGTTGCGCTTCTGGAGGAACCGAAGGTTAATTTCCCGCCTGATTTTGAGGTTTATGACACCAAGACGACTGAAAACACAGACAAGAGCACAGGTGGCACCTCTGGAAGCAAGTCTTTTGAGTTCCCGTTCATCCCGAGAAGCCATGGTGACTTCACGATCGATCCGGTGGAATATTCCTACTACGATGTGTCCTCCGGAAAATATGTGACCCTCAGGACAGATCCTTTGCACGTGAGGGTGGCCAAGGGAAAGGGAGGTGATGCGGCTGTGGCAACCACTCTGGTCTCAGGGGTCGAGAGAAAAGATGTGAAGAGTCTTGCTGATGACATCAGGTTCATATTCACGGGAAAGCCTGATCTTTCAGACGCAGGATCATTCTTTGTCGGCTCGGCTCTGTTCTGGATCTTGTTGGTTATTATGATTGTGGGAGCGGGAACGGTGTATCTTGCGTTCAGGAAAGTCGCTGCGATGCGGGCTGATGTCGCAGGGACCAAGAACCGCCGCGCCACGAAGATGGCTCAGAAACGTCTCAGGCAGGCTGGTGAATATCTTGACAAGAACCTTTACACCGCTTTCTATGAGGAGCTTCATAAGGCTCTTATTGGTTTCATCTCTGATAAATTGAACATGGACATGTCTGAGTTAAGCAAAGAGAACATAGTCTCCGCTCTCAATGACGGTGGAGTAAAAGAGGAACAGGCCAAGGCGTTCACTGACCTTCTTGACGCATGCGAGTTTGCCCGTTACTCTCCGGATGGTGGACATGATGCGATGCGGTCTCATTTTGACGATGCGTTGAAAGTGATCTCTTCCATAGACTCCTGCCTTAAGACAGGCGGTAAATCGTTAAGAAAAGGGATCATGGTGGTGGCTCTGCTTCTTTCTGTTGGCTTTTCAATGGAAACCCGGGCCAAGGATCTTGATTCTTTGTGGACAGCCGGTGTCAGAGCCTACACGGACGGCAAGTTTGCGGAGGCCTCCGCTGATTGGACCGCGATAGAAGAGACCGGACACAAGTCCGCGAGACTGTACTACAATCTTGGCAACGCATGGTTCAAGCAAGGCAATTACCCAAAGGCCATTCTGAACTACGAGAGGGCTTTGCGGCTCGATCCGTCGTACTCGGATGCGCGCTACAACCTGGAGTTCACGGGCAATTTCGTGCAGGACAAGATCGAACCTGTGCCCGAGTTCATTCTCAAGGGTATGGCCAGAAAAGTCTGCTATGTGACGGGGGCTGACGCGTGGGCGGTAATATTCCTGATCCTACTTGCCGCGGCCTTGGCGATGGGGTTGATGTTTCTGCTGGGGGCATCCTCCGCAAAGAGACGGGCCGGGTTTTACATCGGGATCATCTTTCTGCTTCTCAGCATCGGGGCATTGAGTTTCTCGATCTGGCAGAAATCAGACAGTGTCAAGACAGACGCCGCCATAGTGATGGCACCGGTCTCCTCTGTCAAGAGTTCTCCTTCAGCGGGTTCCTCCAAGGATTTGTTTGTGATTCATGAGGGCACAAAAGTCACTATCCTTGACGAGGTAGGCGCCTGGAGGAACATATCCCTTGCGGATGGCCGTCAGGGTTGGATAACTTCCAGTTCGCTGGAAGTTATCTAAATAAAGGAGGCTAAAGCCAGCCTCCTTTATTTATTAATCCCCCAGTCACTTCGTGACAGCCCCGGTGGGGCACGGGGAAAGGATTCCCCGAACCCCTTCAGTCGCTTCGCTCCGGTGTCATATTCTTCAGTGTTAGTCTCTTGTCAGTGTCTGTCCGCCGATGAACTCCCTCATAATGGAGGTCGGAGGAATCGCTGAGATCTCACCCGGCTGAAGAGCCACGATATAGTCCAGGAATTTGAGCAGGCGGACAGCCTCGGTGTAGGCCGGGGAGTTCGGTGAGATCCGGCGCAGCAATGGCTCGGCATAGTATTTCAGCATAGGCAGCTCGAAGATCAGGGCAGAGTTGAAAAGTATGTCGGCGTTCTCTTGGAAAGGGAATATGTTCTTGCTTTCCCCTCTGCGCACACTGTTCCACCTCATTATGGTTTCCTCGGGAGTGATGCCCCTGACACGGTTGTCGCGTACCATCCTTCTGAGCAGGCGGTTGTCCGAGGTTGACATGTTGTTGTTCTCGTCGATATTCAATGACGTGAGGGCTGAAACATAGACTCTGAATATCCTTGAATTATCGACAGCCGAGGTCATCTCTGGGTTGAGCGCGTGTATCCCTTCCATGATCAGGATGTCCTTGTCCTCAAGGCGGAGTTTGTTGCCTTCGAATGTCCTGTTCCCGGTCTTGAAGTCGAAACGCGGAATCTCAACCTCTTTACCTTCAAGAAGCTCGTTAAGCTGTTTGTTGAGGAATTCCAGGTCCATCGCGTAGAGAGACTCGAAATCATAGTTGCCGTCCTCGTCTTTAGGTGTGTGCTCCCTGTCTACGAAGTAGTTGTCCAGTTCGATGACTTTAGGCCTGAGCCCCAGTACTTTGCATTGTAGGGCTATCCTCAGGGAGGAGGATGTCTTGCCGCTGGACGATGGACCTGCTATCATCACGATTCTCTTGAGTCCCCTTTCTCCGTAGATGCTGTCTGCGATCCTTGCGTAGTTCCTTTCGTGAAGCGACTCCGCCAGATTGATGATGCTGACGGCCTTGCCGTCTTTCACGGCCTTGTTCAGCGTGCCGAAGCTGTCGATGTTGATTATGGAGCACCAGTCGGAATATTCCTTCAAGGCGGCAGCGATTTTGCCTTGGCGCTTCATCGGCATCACTTTGTCAAAGTCCGTCATCATCGGGGACTGCAGGCAGAATCCATTGCCGACTCCGCTTATGTCGAACACCTTTAGGTAGCCTGTAGAGGGAATCAATGGCCCATGGAACGTGTCAGCCTTGCCGTCCAGGTAATAAACGCTGCAACTGAACGTGCCGAGACTTTTCTGTAGTTCCGCTTTCTGAGGTTGGTTGTTTTTGATGAACAGGGCCTCGGCCTCTTCAGAGAACAGCTTTGTTTTTGTGAAAGGAAGATCCTTGGCCACGATCTCTTTCATCTTCTCGCGGATTCTGTCGATCTCTTCGTCTGTCGCGAAATAGACCTTGTTGTGCCCGTCATCGGTCTTTCCTGTCTCGCGGATCTCGCAGTACAATCCGCTCGGAAGTGAATGATCGATCACCAGGACCTTGTCCGGATAGAGTTCCCTGACGGCGTTCTGAAGCACGAAGCAAAGAGATCGTACATAACTCCGTCTCCCGTCCGGATGATTGTAGCCGATAAATTCCACCTGATGCAGGTTCGCCGGTTTGAAGCTCAACTCCTTCAGTTTGTTGTCAACCAATGCCGCAAGCACATCGAAGTCCCTTCCTGTCTTGGCGTCTGTGACTTTAGGGCAGAACTTGTCTGAGATGGTCTTCAGGGTCTGTCCCATTTTGAGCTTATGCCTCTTTCCGTCATTGACGCAGAACAATGTTATCTCATTTTTCTCCATTTTCACGTTTTTTTTCTAAAAGAAAGCTCTCAAAGATAATCAAAAATGATGTCAAAATCACCGTGGCGATGCTAAATTAACATTTTGTATCGCACCATATTGCTTAACCAATGAATAATGACTATGTTTGTGAATATATAACCACATGTTATCACTAACAAGGACAGTAGCATAATAAATTTGAATGTATGAAAAGAATACTACGGTTTGTTTTGGTTGCCGCTCTGACGGCGATTTCCTGCACCAAAGAGAGCAATGAGGAACCGTACAATCCTGACGGGTCTCCGATAACTCAGGCGCAGGCCTTGGAAATTGTCAAGGAGGACATTGAAGAGTATGATATGGTTTATTGTAGTAAAACTATAATAAAGAAGAACACTAAGTTCGCAACATTCAATGAACGTTATGGTATTGTTCCATGTGATTCTTGGATAATAATGATTGATTCAAATCCTTTGCAAAACGGAGGCCCGAAATGGCTTTATATTTATGTTAATGCATATTCCGGTGACTCTGATGTGGACTCATGGGAATGGGCGTTGCCTAGAAATAATATTGAATATGAATGCATTAAGAATGTATGGTCTGAAAAGAGTACGAAGACTTCCTATAGATCGGAATTACATATAAACAGAATTCAGGAGGAATCAATCCCTATGGGGTCTAATAATTGGGCAGTAATTATTAGTGGAGGATCAAACCCAGAATCGAACTATAGTCGTTATTGGAATGATTGTTCTATCATTTACAAATGTTTACGTAATATCTATAACTATCGTGATGATCGTATTATTGTCATTATGTCTGATGGAAAATCTGACGCGATTGATAGATATGATAGTCGCACGGAGACGTTCTCGTCCTCTCCGCAAGATTTGGATGGTGATGGCATTGATGACATCAACTATTCTGCCACAAAATCAAATATCTCCAAAGTGTTCGATTATCTTGAAAGCAATGTGTCATCTGACGAGCAAGTCCTTGTCTATGTGACTGATCACGGTGACATACATAATGGCAAATCATCTATTTGCTTATGGAACAACACTATGATAATGGCCGATGATTTTGCCATGGAGTTAAAGAAAATCAATTCTTCATCAAGAAAACATGTTGTTCTAGGACAGTGCTTTAGTGGTGGATTTATTGCTCCATTATTGTCAGCATGCGATAATATTTCCGTAGCTACAGCATCGGCTGGTAATGAATACTCATTTGCAATGGAGAATGGAGAATATGATGAATTCCTCTATCATTGGGTAAGCGCTGCAGCAGGGAAGACTCCGGACGGGGCAATAGTCAATGCAGACCTGAACGGCTATGAAGGAGTCTCCGCTGAGGAAATATTCCGCTATTCCCAGGATAAGGATGAAAAAGACGAGATCCCTCAATATGCATCTAGTCCGAGCCCCATGGGAGAGAGGTATGGTTTGTCAGGTGAGGAGTTTGGCTATCCGATCTTTACCGCAGAGTCTCGACATTTGACATCGGACGCAGAAGGCTACCTTTTCGAACTGTCGAACTTGTCGAGAACATACACAACAGAGGGGTCGTCAAATAAAAACAGTGTTTATTTTAGGCAAAACACACAAAGTTCAGTCCGAGTGTTCAAAGATACAGAAGAAGCCATGGCCGAGGATCAGGTCAAGGTTGATCTTACCACA
>DJOW01000018.1 GCA_002437305.1 Bacteroidales bacterium UBA6428 | reverse complement strand
TTTCAATGAACTTGTTTTGCATGCTTTCAAGAGGCTGAACTTGCGTTCCGTTCCTGAAAGCGGGTGCAAAGGTAGTACTTTTTTCTTTCCCTCCAAATTATTTTTAACTTTTTTTTGATAATAGTTTTCAACAATCGATTGTTGGGACAAAGCATAAATCGATGTAAGCATTTGCTGACTTGCATGTTTCCAACGAACGAACAAATCCCGGCCCAGAACACGTCTGAAGCCGGGATTTTCCTAAACATGGTCAACAGCTACACTCCCGCGGCCACAATCAAGCCAAGTCCTATTATGAAGAAACAGAACATCGCTCCAAGAAGACCATAGACCGTCCTGCTTGAACCCTTGAACTCCTTCCAGACAAAAACGCCCCAGATGGCCGCCACCATAGGCGCGCCTTGACCAAGAGCGTAGGACACAGAAGCGCCTGCCTTCCCGGCGGCGATGTAGCTAAGAGCGGTACCAAGGCACCAGATGCAACCTCCAAGCATGCCCACAAGGTGAGTCTTCGGGGTTCCTTTAAAATATTCACTCATTTTTACAGGAGCACCCTGGAAAGGCCATTTCATGAATATAGGTCCGAACACGAAGTGGCTGGCAAGAACCGCGAGGCTGAACAAGACTATGGCTGTGTAAGGGCCGACTTTGCCCGCCTCCATATTCGCAAAATCCTTCAGGTCCATTGCCTTCATCACAAACGAGGAGAAGAATGACATCACCACACCGGCGACAACAGCCAGAATGATTCCCTTACGCTGATCTGCCTTTGTGATCTCGGCGTTGCCGGCCTTCTTGCCGGAGGCGACACCATTGAGGATGACGGCGACAACAATCAGAACCACACCGATCGCAAGAAGCGTGAGGTTGCTCCTTAGCGCGTTTTGCTCCACCTCAACCCTAAGATTGTTGATGACACCGAGGACCAGGGCAAGTCCACAGCCTACAGGAAAAGCTACGGACATCCCGGCTATCGAGGTGGACGCGCTCAGACAAATATTCGAAAGATTGAAGATCACCCCGCCAATAATAATGCTGAGAATCGCGGATGAGTCAGCCTGCGCCACGTCCTTGAGGAAAGGACGGCCTTCCGGGCCGAATGTTCCGAGAGTGAGTGCAAGGAGAAGGGAGAAAACCACCATGCCGATCAAATAGTCCCAGTAGAAAAGTTCGTACCTCCAACTTTTGGCCGCGAGCTTCTGAGTGTTTCCCCAAGAGCCCCAGCAAAGCATGATGATGAAGCAGAAGAAGACTGCCAGACCATAACTGTTAACGATAAACATAATAATAGTGTTATTTAAGATTAAAGATTTATGATTTCACCGCCATGAAAGACTCTGCCTCAGCCCTTGTAGGGATAGCTGTCTGGGCACCCAGCTTTGTCACAGAAAGAGCCGAGACAGCAGAGGCGAACTCGGCAGCCTCCTTGAGAGTCTTGCCCTCAGAAAGAGCGACACAGATTGATCCGCAGTAAGTGTCACCCGCCCCGGTCGTGTCAACAGCCTGGACCTTGCGGGCCTGGACGAAACGAGGCTCACCTCCGTCAAGGATCAGGGAACCTTTGCTCCCCATCGTAACTATCATATTTCCCACACCCTTGCCGAAAAGTACCTTAGCCGCAGCGACGGCTGATTCCTTATCATTCACAGGCATTCCGGAGAAAGAAGCCAACTCAGTCTCATTAGGAATAAACAAGGATATATACTTGAATATCTCTTCCGGAAGCTCCGCGTACGGTGCAGGATTAAGCACGACAAACGCCCCGGACTCATAAGCCGTGCGGGCGGCCTTAAGAACCGCCGGGACAGGAATCTCAAGCTGCATCAAAAGAATGTCACATGACTTAAGGGCGTTCTCCGAAGCCTCGATGTCAGCGTCCGTAAAGTCCAGATTGGCGCCGGAGGCGACCACAATGCAATTCTCCGCATTTTCGTCAACCGTTATGAGAGCGACTCCGGACGGCTTGTCCGACCGAAGAACACCGCTGACATCAATTCCCTCATTCTCATAATGTCTGATGGCGTTGTCCCCGAAAACATCTTTTCCTACCTTACAGATAAACGAGACATCACCTCCGACTCTCTTGGCGGCTACCGCCTGATTGGCGCCCTTTCCTCCGGCACTCATAGTGAACACTCCTCCAAGTACAGTCTCACCGGGAGCCGGAAGTGTCGGCGTCTTCACCGTCATGTCCGTGTTGCTGCTCCCTAAAATCAGTATTTTTTTCATTTTCTTTGATTAATAATATTTCAATGGTTATAAATCCAGTGCTAAAACGTTAGCGCGCTAAAATAAATCCAAGTCCAAAGTTAAATAAAAAACGTCACAAATCTAACATAAGTTATGGACATTTTTACAAATTCCTGCTGTACAAGGAGAATGAATAGGTTGGAAAAGGCGATCAGTATCAGGCTAGACAAACAAAAAAGGCGGAAACCATCTAATAATGGTTTCCGCCCCGACTTATGGATCACTTTTTAAAGTCTCTCATTACATCATGCCCCCGGCAGGCATTGCAGGCGCAGCCGGTTCCTTCTCCGGGATGTCAACAATGCCACATTCGGTGGTAAGGAACATTCCAGCGACAGAGGCCGCATTCTCAAGTGCCACACGGGCGACTTTGGTAGGATCGATGACACCTGCCTCGAGCATATTCACATACTCATCTGTACGGGCGTTGTAGCCAAAGTCACCTTTGTTCTCGCGGATCTTCTGGATGATGACGCTGCCGTCAACACCGGCATTCTGAGCGATCTGACGGAGAGGCTCCTCTATCGCGCGGGCGATGATGTGGATGCCTGTTGTCTCGTCATCATTCTCGCCCTTGAGATTCTTCAAGACCTCTGCGGCCCGGATGTAGGAAACACCTCCGCCAGGAAGGTAACCTTCCTCAACAGCGGCACGCGTAGCATTGAGAGCATCCTCAACCCTGTCCTTCTTCTCCTTCATCTCAATCTCAGAGCCGGCTCCAACATAGAGCACAGCGACTCCGCCGGCGAGCTTGCCAAGTCTTTCCTGAAGTTTCTCCTTGTCGTAATCGGAAGTTGTGTTCTCTATCTGCTTGCGGATTTGCGCGACTCTGTCAGCGATGGCAGCCTTGTCGCCAGCACCGCCTACGATAGTGGTGTTGTCCTTTGTTATTGTGACCTTCTCGGCCTTTCCCAACATATCAGGGGTAGTGTTCTCGAAGGTAAAGCCTCTTTCCTCGGACACTACGATGGCGCCTGTCAGGGTGGCGATGTCCTGAAGCATTTCCTTACGGCGGTCGCCAAAGCCAGGAGCCTTGACAGCGGCAACCTTAAGTGTACCACGAAGCTTGTTCACAACCAGGGTTGTCAAAGCCTCACCGTCTACATCCTCACCGATGATAAGCAGAGCCTTGCCATCACGGGCTATAGGCTCAAGGATAGGCATAAGATCCTTCATGGAAGAGACCTTCTTGTCGGTGATGAGAATGGACGCGTCATCAAGGACAGCCTCCATCTTGTCAGAATCGGTCATAAAGTAAGGAGAGATGTAACCTCTGTCGAACTGCATACCCTCGACAACCTTGACCTCCGTATCTGTTCCTTTGGCCTCCTCGACAGTGATCACACCGTCACCTTTTACCTTTGACATGGCGTCTGCGATAAGCTTGCCGATGGCGGCGTCATTGTTCGCGGAGATCGTGCCGACCTGCTCTACCTTGGAATAGTCAGTGCCGACCTTCTTGCTGTTCTTCTTGAGCTCATCCACAACAGCCGCCACAGCCTTGTCGATACCTCTCTTGAGATCCATAGGGTTGGCTCCAGCTGTGACATTCTTCAGACCAACGTTGATGATTGCCTGCGCGAGCACGGTAGCCGTTGTGGTACCGTCACCTGCCTGCTCGTTTGTCTTGGAAGCCACCTCCTTGACCATCTGGGCTCCCATGTTGGCATACCTGTCTGCAAGCTCCACCTCTTTAGCGACAGTCACACCGTCCTTGGTGACTTGAGGAGCACCGAACTTCTTATCGATAACGACATTACGTCCCTTAGGGCCAAGAGTTACCTTAACCGCGTCCGCAAGAGCGTCAGCTCCTTCCTTCATCTTTGAGCGGACATCAACATCGAATTTTATTTCTTTTGCCATAATTGATTTCTCCTTTTTTTATTACAGAATAGCCAGAATGTCTGACTGCTTCACCATAAGATATTTTTTACCTTCTACGGTAACCTCGGTTCCGGCATATTTGCCATAGATAACCTCATCGCCTACCTTAACCTCCATAGGTTCGTCCTTTTTGCCGGGACCTGCGGCGATAACCTTGCCTTCCTGAGGTTTCTCCTTTGCTGTGTCAGGAATATAAAGACCTGAAGCTGTCTTTGTCTCCGCCTCTTTAGGCTCAACCAAGACTCTATCTGCCAATGGTTTGATCATAATATAAAGATTTTAATGTTTTTAAATCTACGCTCCGGCTCACTCCGGAGACGCAGGTTTAAAATCAAAGGATGTGCCACCGCCACAATACTGACAAATTGTCACCTCCATTCCAACTCAAATGATGACGGATTATTGACTATACGAAAAAGAATTCTTAAATTTGACTTTTGCGGAACTCAGCCGAGCCATAGCGGGCAAAAGCCAGAACCTTCCGACAAGAACAACCAACCTGTCACACCTATATAATATAAGGTATATGAACTTTAGGATATCGACAAAAAACGTCATTGCCATTCTGTCAATGGTCATACTTTTTATAGCCAGCTCATCTTGCAGCCGCTTCGGCAAAAGCAAAGGACAAAGCACCGAGTTCGCCACATTCATCAAGGCCTATACTGGCGGGATCATCTCTGACAAATCCACAATCCGGGTGGAGCTTGCCTCCGACATCCCCGAGGCTATGGCCGGAGCTGACCTCAAAGATGGCATATTGACCTTCACACCGTCAATAAAAGGAACTGCCAGATGGCTGTCCAGCAGCATGATAGAATTCATCCCGGAAAACGGAGCCCTAAAACAGGGGCAGTCCTACACAGGTAAACTGCGGCTGGACAAGATCCAGAAAGTCGGTGACAGGAAATTCAAGAAATTCTCTTTCAAGTTCCTTGTGGCGATAAAGGAAGCCGTGCTCTCTGTCAGTGAGATCACGATCACGGCTGCCTCTCCGGAAAAAGCCAGCGTGGAAGGCACAATCTCTCTGACGGAGGAACTTTCTTTGGAGAAAGTACAAGGGATGCTTGAATATGATTACCCGCAGAAATGTGAGGAAGTCAGCGTCACGGCAGGAACGGATCCGCTCAACTATCATTTCGAGATCATCGGCCTGCCAAGGGACACCAAGGACAGGACATTGGGAATCAGTCTTAAGGCCGGAGACACCGGATTCGTGACCGACTCAAGGCTTGAGATCAGGATCCCGGCGATGAACGACTTCAAGGTACTCAGCGCTGAAAGGGTGGAAGCGGACGATCCGTACATCGACATCTATTTCACAGAGGCCCTTGCGGATGTGAGCGACAACTCTGGCCTGTTCACACTGGAAGGGGTGGGGCGCAGCTATATTCAGACAGAGAACGCCCACGTCAAGGTGTTTTACGAGAATCCGGAGGACAAACCTCTGACACTCAAGATCTCCAGTGCGGTAAGCAGCCACGATGGGGTCAGGCTCGGAACTGAATATTCCAAGAAGTTCTCCCCTACTGAGGTCAAGCCGGCGGTGGAGATTCCTGTCACCGGCAACATCCTGCCAAATTCAAAGGAGCTGATACTTCCGTTCAAGGCTGTGAATCTCAACGCCGTGGACATCAGAGTCATCCAAATCTATGAGGACAATGTGCTGATGTTCCTTCAGGACAACAACCTTTCCGGTGACAACTCACTGCGCAGATGCGGACGGCTGGTCTACAAGCGTTGCGTGCGTCTGGACTCCGATCCGTCAAAGAACCTGCATAAATGGCAGGACTATTCCGTGGATCTCTCCGGACTGTTCAGACAGGAGCCGGGGGCCATCTACCGCATCAGAATCTCATTCAAGCAGGAGTATTCAGTCTACGGAAAGGACGACTCGTTCAAGAGCGGAACCCCATCGGACAAGATGGTGAACATCTCGACGGAGAACATCACTGACAGTGACAATGACGAATGGGACACAGCGTCACCTTACTATTATGACGACTTCCACGACTGGAAAGAGTACAATTGGAAAGACAGGGACAACCCACTCAAGCCTACTTACTACATGGAAGACGACAGGTTCCCTGCCATCAACCTGCTGACATCAAATCTGGGTGTGATAGTGAAGTACGCCGGAGGGAACAAGCTTTGGGTCAGCGTAAGCGACATCATCGACGCAACGCCTGTGTTCAACGCCGAGCTTTACGTCTACAGCTACCAGCTCAAGGAAATCGGCTATGCCAAGACAGGCACTGACGGAATGGCAGAGCTGCAGCTTTCCGGAAAGCCTTTTGTGGTGGTGGCCAAGAGGGGCGGAGCGACAAGCTACCTGAAAGTAACCGAGGGCGGACAGAAATCCCTCAGCAGGTTTGATGTCGGGGGCAAGGTTCTGGAAAAGGGGCTTAAATCCTTCATCTACGGGGAGAGAGGAGTCTGGAGGCCGGGAGACACTCTGCACGTCACGATGATCCTGGAAGACAAAGAGAACAGGATCCCCGACAACCATCCGGCAGTGATGGAGCTGTACACGCCTCAGGGACAGTTCTACACAAAGCAGATCAACACTAACGCCAAGAACGGATTCTACGCCTTCGCAATCCCGACAAAAGGCGAGGATCCCACAGGAATATGGCACGCCTACTTCAAGATTGGAGGAGCCGCGTTCCATAAACCTCTCAGGATCGAGAGCATCAAGCCCAACAGGCTGAAGATCAATCTTGACCTTGCGGACAAGACCATTGACGGCGGGCGGAATGTCCCTGTCTGCCTGTCCGCTGAATGGCTGACAGGCCCTCCAGCGGCGGGACTGGCCGCAAAAGTGACTATGACTCTGCGCCAGGGTCCGTCCACATTCAAGGGTTTTGAAGGGTACAGCTTCTCCTCCCCGCTTACTGAATTCTGCGCAAGCGAGCATCAGCTCATCGACACGAGGCTGGACTCAAATGGCCAGGCCAGACTTAACGTGGCGATGCCGTCGGCGGAGAACGCTCCAGGAATGTTGCGGGCCGACATCGTGGCCACGGTCGAGGAGCAAGGCGGGGATGTCAGCTTCAATTCGCTGTCCGTGCCATATTCTCCATATTCATCATACGTCGGGGTGAAGGTTCCGAAAGAGGGTGACGGACATTATCTGGAGACAGACAAGGACTACAGCGTCGATGTGGCCGTCGTGGACAGGAACGGCGCGGAAGTGGCCGGCCACAACCTGAAATACACAATCTACAAGATGAAATGGAGCTGGTGGTGGGAAAGCCGCAGCGAAAGCCTCGACTCCTATGTCGACAGTCAATCTGCGAACATAATAGCCTCAGGGACAATCAAAGCCTCCAAAGGGAACGGTTCCATCCCGTTCAGGGTGGATTATCCGGAATGGGGGCGTTACCTGGTGCTTGTGACTGACACCGAAAGCGGGCACACATCCGGGGATGTCTTGTATGTGGACTGGCCGGCCTATAGGGGAAGGTCGTCCAAGACAGACCCGGACGCTTTGACAATGCTGTCGTTCTCCACTGACAAGGAATCCTACAAAGTCGGCGAGAAGGTGACCGTCTACATTCCAGCCACGTCAAAAGGGCATGCGCTCGTCTCGCTGGAGAATTCAAGGAAGGTCATCTCCAGGGAATGGGTGAAGGCCTCCGGCGAGGGCGATGTGGCATATTCATTCAAGGTCACCCAGGAGATGGCTCCGAACTTCTACATCCACATCACCCTTGTGCAGCCGCACGAAAGGACCGACAACGACCTTCCGATCAGGCTCTACGGAGTACGTCCGGTGCTGGTCAACGACATGGAGTCTCACCTTGAGCCTGTCATCACGATGCCGGATGTGATCCGTCCCGAGGAAGAATTCAAGATCAAGGTCAATGAGAAGAACGGCAAGCCTATGACATACACATTGGCCATTGTTGACGAAGGTCTTCTGGACCTCACATCGTTCAAGACTCCGGATCCTTGGAACGCGATGTATGCCAGGGAGGCGCTCGGCGTCAGCACTTGGGATCTCTACGATGATGTCATCGGAGCCTACAGCGGAAGATTCTCGCCGATGTTCAGCATCGGAGGCGATGAAAGCCTTATTGCCGGCGCGAAGAAGGACAACCGGTTCAACGCAGTGGTCAGGTACCTCGGCCCTTTCTCGCTGCAGAGCGGCTCGGCCACACATAAGGTCAAGCTTCCCATGTACGTCGGAAGCGTCAGGGTGATGCTTGTCGCGGCAAGGGACGGAGCCTACGGCAACGCCGAGAAGACCGTACCGGTAAGGTCTCCGCTTATGGTTCTCCCGACCCTGCCGAGAGTCATCGGCACCGGAGAGAAGGTCGTGATGCCGGTCAATGTCTTCGCGCTTGAGGACGGGGTCAGGAACGCCGGTGTAAGTGTCAAGGTTGACGGTCCTCTTAAGGTCACGGGTGACGCCGGCACTTCCGTCCAGTTCGACAAGCCTGGGGACAAGATGGTCAGGTTCAACCTTGAGGCCACCGGAACCGGAACAGCCACAGTGACTGTCTCCGCCAAGGGTAACGGGCACAAGGCCAGCGAGAAAATCTCCATCGAGGTGCGGACGCCCAACCCGCCGGTAATCTCCGTCACCAGGGCCATGATCGGAATGGGTGCCACCAAACATTTCAGCTTCACGCCGTTCAAGGCTGACGCCAATCAATGGGCGACCTTGGAGATCACCGGCTTCCCGTCGGTTGACTGCGGAGGGATCTTCTCTTTCCTGACAAATTACTCCTACAACTGCACAGAGCAGATCGCCTCGAAGGGAATAAGCCTTCTCGCCATCAGGAATATGCTTCCTGGGGACAAGCAGAAGCAAATCGACAAGATGATTCCCGAGCTGCTTCAGCAACTGTACCAGCGGCAGCTTGGCAGCGGCGGCTTCGCCTATTGGCCAGGAAGCGCAGACGCCGGCGGATGGGTCAGCTCCATGGCCGGGCAGTTTATGATCTCGGCGTCACAGAACGGCTTCAGTGTCAGCAAGGGCGTGTCGGCCAGCTGGTCAAGATTCCAGAAGCGGAACGTACAGGACTACCGTAATTCCGACAATGATGGTCTCGGAGACCTTGAACAGGCCTACAGGCTTTACACTCTTGCTCTTAACGGCGAGGCGGAAAGCGGAGCGATGAACAGGCTGAAAGAAAGCGGGACACTTTCCGGCCAGGCCGCCTGGATGCTTGCGTCCACCTACGCCGTCACCGGCAAGAAGACAGTGGCGGAAGAAATCATCGCAGGGCTTAAGACGAGCTTCTCCGATTACCCTGAAACCGACAGGACATTCGGTTCTCCGGTCAGGGACAAGGCCGTGGCCCTTGAGGCCTTGGTTCTCAGCGACGCGTTGCCTGAGGCTTTGGACCTTGCCCGGGAAATCGCCGACGCGATCGCCGGAGGTTGGTACTCCACACAGGAAATCGCCTTCGCGACCTGCGCCATGAAGGATCTCGCAAGGAAAATAGGATCAGCCACCATCTCGGCTGATGTAAGCCAAGGCGGCGTCACGACTGAAGTAAAGAGTGCCAAGTCTATCGGCAGGGTCGACGTGGACACCGAAAGCGGAAGCATCGACATCACAAACAAGATGAACGGAAGCCTTCACGCGGCTTTGATCACGTCTGTCATACCGGACAACGGTGACAAGGTTGAGGCAAAGTCCAGCGGCCTGAGGCTGAATGTCAGCTACAGCACACTGACCGGCAAGAGTCTGAACCCCGGCAGCATCCGGCAGGGAACGGACTTCACGGTGACCATCACAGTCGGGAACACTAGCGGTGTCAGGGACTATGACAATCTAGCTCTCTCCGAGATGATCCCTTCCGGTTGGGAGATAGTGAACGACAGGCTCTACGGAGGAGAGATCTCAAAGGCAACGTTCAACTACCGTGACATCAGGGATGACCGCGTCATCTGGTTCTTCGACCTTCCTAAAGGCACCAGCAAGACCTTCAAGATCAAGATGCACGCTTCTTACCAAGGTGAGTTCATACTTCCTGCCGTAAAGTGCGAGGCCATGTACGATCCTCACGTAAGCTCCAACACAGCCTCGGGCACGGCCAGAGTCACTGATTAGTCCATGAAGAAGAAACTGCGGTCAAGGATAGCGGCCGGTGTCGTCATCACCCTCTTGACCGCTTATTGTTTATGTCTGCCCAAAGACCTGTTCAAGGGAACATCTTATTCCACGGTCGTCACTGACAGGAATGGAGAACTGCTGGGGGCCCGTACAGCAAGTGACGGGCAATGGAGGTTCCCGCCATCGGACACCGTCCCCGAGAAATTCAAGACAGCCATCATAGAGTTCGAGGACAGATGGTTCGCCTGGCACCCTGGCGTGAATCCGGTCGCGATAGCGCGCGCCGCCATAGGCAACATCAAAGCCGGACACGTCACCAGCGGGGGCAGCACAATCACTATGCAGGTCATCAGGATGTCCAGAGGACGGGAACGGAACATCGGTCAGAAAATCATCGAGGCGATCCTCGCCACCCGGCTTGAACTAAGGTGCGGCAAAAGTGAGATTCTGAGCTTGTACGCCTCACATGCACCTTTCGGCGGGAACGTTGTCGGGCTTGAGGCAGCCTCCTGGAGATATTTTGGCAGACCTCCCGGAGAACTATCCTGGGGCGAGGCCGCCACGCTTGCGGTGCTCCCGAACGCCCCGGCGGAGATTCATCCCGGCAAAAACAGGTCACGGCTGCTGGAAAAGCGCAACCGGCTGCTTGCCTCACTCTACAAGCACGGGCGCCTCGACTCATTGGACCTTGTCCTTGCCTGCGAGGAGCCGCTTCCAAGTGAGCCTGTGGCATTGCCCCAGGAAGCGCATCATTTAACCGAACATTACTGGAAAACCGCCCCGGGCAGACGAATCAGCACAACAATCGACATCCACCTGCAAAGGCAGGCGCAAGCCATTGTAAACCAATGGAACAACGAGTTCTCAAAGGCAGGGATACACGATCTCGCGGCGGTCGTTGAGGATGTGCGCACCGGCGAGACCCTGGCCTACATCGGGAACGCCAACCCTGACAATAAACGCCCCGGAAGCGAGGTGGACATAATCCGGGCGCCAAGAAGCACAGGAAGCATCCTGAAACCCCTTCTTTACTGCTCGCTGCTTCAGGACGGAGAGATCCTGCCTGAAACCCTTCTGCCCGATGTGCCGGTCAACATCAACGGCTTCTCTCCGCAGAATTTCAACAGACAGTTCTACGGGGCCGTCCCTGCAGACGAGGCGCTTGCCCGCTCGCTCAATGTGCCTTCCGTTCTCCTCCTGCGCAGATTCGGCGTGCCGAAATTTCTGGACATTCTCCGGAAATGCGGGATGACGACATTGAACGGAAGCGCCTCCCGTTACGGGCTCTCACTCATACTCGGAGGAGCTGAAGGGACTCTCGGAGACATCACATCGGCATATTCCAAACTATCGGCATCGTACCAAAGCGCAGACACAACGCACACCGCAAAAGGTGACAGGCTGCACAATTTTCCACTGAACGACAAATGCGCCTTATGGTGGACATTCGACGCCCTGAAGGAGGTGAACAGGCCTGACGAAATCGACTGGCATCTGATCGGCTCAGTCAGGAAAGTGGCTTGGAAAACCGGAACCAGTTTCGGATTCAGGGACGCATGGGCTGTCGGAGTGACCGCAGACTATGCCGTAGGAGTCTGGGCCGGCAACGCCCAGGGACAGGGAGTTCCCGGCCTGACGGGAGCACGCACGGCCGGACCGGTGATGTTCGACATATTCAATCTTCTCCCGATCAAGGAACATGACAGTGCATATTCCCGTGACGGCTGGTTCAAGGAGCCGGTCTACGGAGACTACATCATGGCCGAGGTCTGCCGTGAGTCCGGATGCCTGAAAGGGGTGTACTGCGAGGAATCGGACACCATTATGCTGCCGCGCAGATCGGTAAGGGGCGAGCCGTGTCCTTATCATAAGATCGTTGACGGAGCACGCACTTTCATCCTGCCGCCATCGATGGAATGGTATTACAAACAACACCACCCTGAATATGCCCCTATGGTTCCGAAAAGCAAGGCAGACAGCGCTCCGATGGAATTCATCTACCCTGAAAACGGTGCCGTGATCTACATTCCGCGCCAGCTGGACGGATCAGTCGCCGGCATAACATTCAACCTGGCGCACAGAACACCGAAAGTCAACGTGTTCTGGCATCTGGACAATGAATACGTCGGGCAGACTCAGATGATCCACCAGATGACGCTGAAGCCGTCGCCCGGCAGACACACCGTCACAGCCGTCGATGATTCCGGAAATTCAATATCAGTAGGATTCACCGTGGCGAAGAACAAATGATTATTTGGAAGGTCTCTTATAGCCGTCCTTGATGGCTTTCCCGGCCATCCTTGAGATCCTGTCAGCGGTGGCGGGATGGGTTGAGAACAGCTGACCGACCGAAGATCCGGAAGCGGCCTGCGTTCCGGAGGCCGTGCTTCCGCCGGACAACTTCTGAAGTTCCTCGAAAGCCATAGCCATAGCCCAAGGATTCTTGCCGGCACTCTTCAGAAAATCGTAGCCATAGTCATCTGCGGCGGTTTCCTGCTTTCTGGAGAAGCTGGCGCTCATCAAGGCCTCGCCAAGGTCTCCGAGCTGCGACGCTGTCAGGACAGCGACAGTCCCTCCGGTGGACACCACGGCGTCTCTGAGAGCCGATGTGAGAAGAGCCTGCTTGAACTGCATCTTGGAATGCTTGAGGGCGACATGGCCGATCTCATGGCCGATCACACCCAGAGCCTCGTCATCCGTCATCGCGTCCAAAAGCCCGGAGTAGATCCTCACGCTGCCGTCAGCGCAGGCAAAGGCGTTCACCTCGTTCGTCTTGTAAACCTTGAAATTAAGCGGAGTTCCGTTTGCCGATGTGAGTCCGGACGTCATCTTCCGGACTCTCTTGACATACGGGCTGGACTCTGGAAGGACTGTGTTCTCGACATCCAGTTTCCGAACATATTGGCTGACGTAAGATTGGATCTGAGCGTCTGACAAAACAGCGGCCTGAGCCACCTTCGCACCTCCGGAGAGGAGATAAGCGGCGTTGAATTGTTCGGAACAGGAGATGCACAGCATCGCGGCTGTCAGCAAGATAAAAATCTTACGCATGTCAGTAGAATTTCATGAATATGCAAATATAACCATTTGGCGGAATCCTTACAATCGCCTCCTCCATGGCAGACAGAAAAAAAAAAGACCACTGCAAGAATCTTGTAGTGGTCTTTTTGGTGGGAGCTGAGGGAGTCGAACCCCCGACCCTCTGCTTGTAAGGCAGACGCTCTGAACCAACTGAGCTAAGCTCCCGAAGCGTTGTCCCTTATCGTTTGGGTGATGCAAAGGTACTACTTTTTCTGATAACCACAAATTTTTTTGAGCATTTTGGCAAAAAAAATCCGCTTTCCGCTGTTACGGTAAGCGGACCTCATTGCCTCCCGGAAGTCTCCAGAACGCCCATAAAAGACGCATTCGCCCGATAATGAGAAGCATAGACAGACTCGACCGTCACGACAGGAGCCGTGAACATGCCATCCTGGGTGACATAGAACTCTTCCGACACCGCGGTCCTGTCCTCCGGATAGACATCGAACCAGTACTCCGTACGGTCAGTCTTGACATCCCTGTAGCCCTGAGGGGTCACCGACCAGACTCCGTTCACGACAAGTGGACGGAGCCACCAGCCGTAGAATCCGGAAAGTTGGTTGACCGGACGGAAGGCGGCCTCGCGAGGTGCGGTCAGTTTCACGAAACTGCGGTTCTCCTGACTCCAGATCCGGTACTCGGCGGTGATCTTGTCGCCGACGCTGACCTTCATTCCCGGGAATATCTCCAAGCGGCCGGCCTTTCCGTCCTCTCCCCTTACCTCCTTATAGAAATGTCGCTCAATGGAGAAGCCGTTGCCCGACGCCTTGACCTTGGAGAAAGGTGTCGAATATGTCTTTGTGAGGCCCACGACCTTTGTGGCGAGAATGTCGGCCGGACCAGCCAACACGGAGTGGAGGGCATCCACGAATGCGGGATCCCCGTCCCATTTCTGTGTTTCTTTCTGAAGCATGAGCCAGAGACGGATGCCATCGGCGATTTGTTTCGCTGTCACATTGGCTGCGGAGGTCACTTCGGCAGGCTCGGTGACCGAAGACGACAGCAGGTCGCAAAGCATGGCGTGGGCATAGGCCTCGCTCTCAAGAAGCCCCCGGAACGGCATCACGGCGTTAGGATAGTACCAGCCGCCATCCGGGTGTTGTACGGCATATTCAAGAAGCGACTGAACATCAGCAGCAACCGACTGGTTCATTTTGGACTCAGCAGAGAATTTGATTCCCCAAGCTGATGCCAAAGCAAGGCCTCCATCATTGTTCACGAGATTAGCCAATGTCTTGATTCTGCGGGCCTTGGCAAGGATTTGACCATCCAGTCCCCGGCCATCCTTCACCGAAGGCACAAGATAGTCCTTGACCGACTTCTTGAACTCCTTGAAATTACGGGCATATTCAGACTTGTCATTCTTGGTCTGTGGCGAGACTTCAAAAGGCACGGGCGAGTACAGCGAACGGATGTAGGCATATTGCTCCATAGACAGCCGACCGCACCAGCGAGGGGTCGCAGTCCCACGCAGGAACTGATTGCGATCCAGCCATTTGACAGATCCGGTCAAATCGAATCCTCCATAGTCAAGTCCGGCGTCACGCATCTTGGCGAGGCGCTCCAGCACTACCGCCGTCACAACCGGAGAGGGGCGCATTCCCTCGAACCATCCGAAGCCACCGCCAGAGTTCAGGCAAGCCTTGATCTTCTCCACAAGGGCCTCGTCCGGCATCTCGGCCTTGACTTCAGAACCAAGAGAGGCGGCGACCCTGCGGACGTACAGCGCCTCGGTGAGTGACAGGACATCCTTGCCGTCAGGCTCGACCTTGGACGGAACCGCGTCCAGAATCATCCGGCGAATGTCAATTTCCTTAACCTCCGCGCCCTTGGAAGTCGTGCCCGTGAACTCAGACTCCAGTCGTTTGACCAGCGCGGCCTTGTCAGCCCCGGCAAGAAGCACGGCCGAATGAGACTCTGTCAAAGTCTGCTTGGATTCATAGACAGGCAGGCTGACAAACACCCCGTCCGAGAAAGTCTTGGCGTCATCGGCAAAAACCACCTTCAACCCCAACTCATCATTGTCCATAGGATTGACATCGAAGGCGACTTCCACAGAGCCTCCGGCAGGCACAGTCTCCTTCTTCGACAAAGAGGCGAACGGAGTCTCCCCCTCATAATCCTTTGATGAATATGTCTGGAGAGCCGCCACCCCGGAGACTTCCTCATCAGAGCCGTTTGAGACAGTGGCGTGAAGCACGAACCTGTCACCTTTATAAAGATATTCAGGCTCCGCCACAGAAACCTTGACAGGGACCGTCACCACCATCTCCTTGCGGACACAAGCGTTGAGCATCTCCTGCGTGTGCGCCCAGACCTGCACAACGAATGTCGAAAGTTTGCCGGAGGTCCTGAATTTCATGAATATGTTCCCGTCGGCATCCGAGCGAAGAAACGGTTCGAACGCCAGAGTGGTGGAGAAATCGGAGCGTACGGTGACATCGGGGACCTCAACCTCATCGTCAGATGCACTCTTTGACATCTTGTACGACACCACTGCGTTTTCGCAAAGCATCCCATCCCCGCTATCGATCCTCGACTCTGCCCTACTGATGTTTCTGCCTAGTCCACGAACTCCAGCATTGCGGGGAGAACTTCCCACGAACACATCGTCATAGGTCATCCGCCCGTGGACACCACCCACGGAGAATGAGATAAAGACATCATCCGCTCCGAAATCGGTCAAGCGGACAACAGGCCAATTATTGGCAGAAATCACTTCCGAACTCTTGTCAAACACTGTCGCCACAGCCTCCACACCCTGAACAGACTTCAGTGTCAACGAATATTCCGCACCCGGCAAAGCCTTGTCAGTGAACGAGGTGAACGCCAACGGCAGTTCGAGAGTCTCTCGCTCACGCCTGAACTCCTGATCAAACAGGCATCTCGATCCATCACGGAAATAGAAAACCATCAGTCGGACCGCATCGGGATACTCCTCCTTATAATTATAGACAATTTCTGTCAAAGAGCCCTCCTTCCCCTCCTCACCGTCAAGATGAATAATCTTGTGATCAAGCAGTTGGCGCTTGTCTCCAAACAGTTCCACCACAGCCCAGACAGGCCCCTCGCCCACACCGAACTGGACCTTGATGTCCTCTCCGGTTCGTAAGGTTCCATCCGAACATGCACCGACAAGCTTGAAAATGTTCTTGACCTTCGCGTCAAGCGAAGTGGCGGAATCATCCACACGGAGAATCATCAGCCGCCTCCGCGATGACACCTTGCGGCCATCCTCTCTGACTATCTCAGCCTCCGCATCAAGCAAGTACATTCCAGCCTTCGGAAGCGCAAGCTCCTCCTCCTTGCCGGAAAATGTCTTCCCGGAAACGACTTTCTTCCCCGAAATGCCAGTCAATGAATATCCTATCTCCATCGGGGCGTCTATCTCATCACCCATCAGGTCCTGAGCCTTGAACGACACCACAGCCTTACCTCCAGAGACCATGCAAGGAGTCCCGCGCCATTCACCGTCCGAAGGACTTATCTCACCTTTGGCGGCATTAGCCACATCAGCAAGAAGATTCAAATACTTCACCACTGACAGCGTCTTGGTAAACTCCTTGGTCTCCCCCGTCGCGTCCGTTACCTTAACCGTCACGCCAAAGAAATCAGGACCATCCTCGTCATCGGTTGCGAAACGTATAGTGAACGAACCGTCCGCTTCCAAGGATAGTTTCCCCGATGTATAGTTGGTCCCACGTCCGTCAACGGAATAAGACACCGAAGCGGAAGACAATGAGTGTCCGCTGAAACTTGACACCTTGCCGCTCACCTCTACGGTGTCGCCGGCGATGAAAAGCCTGTCGGTCTTGTCGAAAGCAAGGTCGTAGGTCGGGAGTATGTACTCGTCCACGACGATACCCTTCGACGCATTCACATCTCCGCTGACGATCTTCACATAGAAAGACCCGTTCCTGCCGCCGGACGGAATGTCAAACGAGCCGGCCACAGAGCCATATTCATTGGTTGTCAAATCCTTGCTTCCGACCGCATTGCCTTCGGCATTGACAAGTTCGGCATTCACTTTGGCGCCTGCCCCGACTGTGTGCAGGCTCCGGCTCCTGTCACCCTTGTAAAGGACGGCCTTGAACTCAACCTTCTCTCCCGGATTGTAAGCCGACTTGTCTGTGAACACCTCGCAGAAAGTTCCTGAATCGCCATTCGAATAAGACACGTAGCCCGGGTTACCGTAGATGTAGTGTTCCTCGGTCTTGCGAGTGAATCCGTCCCGATCACGGAACGACGCAACCAGATAACTTGCCGCATCGTCTTTCAGACTGTCCACGATGACATCCGGCAGAGGAGTGAATCCGTCCTTGCAAAGCACGACACCCTTGGCCCGAGCCACTGTCTTTCCGGAGCGAAGAAGCTCAAGGTCAACCTTTTCCACCGGCTCACCGGTCAGATAGTCAGCGACAAAGAAACGCATCTTCCCGCTGTCTCCGCGCACAGCGACGGAAAGAGTCTTCTTTGTCCACTTCGCCTTCGATGCCACCTTTCCGTTCCTTGCCGTGAAAATGTAGTCTCCGTCATCGCATCCAGGGAGCTCGACCTTCACCGTGTCCTGAACATAAAAACTCTTCTTCTGGTTGTTTATGGTCTTGCGGACCAAAGGCTTCGCATCTTTAAGGTCTTGAACGAACGCGACATCGACCTTAGCCAGATTGCGAAGAGCCAGAACCGCCTCACCTTTTTCGAAAGATATCTCGATCTCTTTCCTGTCAAGGGATTCCATCAACAGTTTGAAATCATTCACCTTACTAGCGATTTCCTTGTCGATGCCTTTGGAATATGAATGGCGTTCCTTCTCGGCTGATCCGCAATTACCGTAAAGGGTTTTGTAGGAAGCTTCGACAGGCTCAGCCAACGGAACCGCCGGTCCCTGGGCTTGCCGAAGGGCAGCGGACGTCTCACCGATCCTGGACAGGCTGTCAAACTGGCCTCTGAGCACAATGGCCTTGCCGTACAGGGACATGGCACTTCCGGCGTATTTCTCCGCGAACGAACGGGCGGCGGCCATCCTCTCAGCGCGGCCTTTATCATCGTGTTTATAATCCTTATCTGCCATCCGGCGGTACTCAAGGTAGGCGGCCTTCGGGTAGGAATCACCGACATATTCACTCAAAAGCGACATCGCCTTTTCCGAACGTTTGATGGCGGCCAGAATCCATAGGGTATATTCATAATCATCCTTGACCATCCCCGTCCAGAGGTCATCCAGCCCGTCGCCGTAGAAGGCTCCGTTCCTTGCCGCCTGAAGGCGGGCCTTGTTGACAACAACGAAGTCGGTCAACGAAGCCGGACTCTCCTTGGGCAGATTGTGGTGGAACGTCACGATCGGTTCGGCATATTCTTCGACCTCCTTGTCCAGCCATGCGCTGTACCCGTCCCTCCGCTTCCAGTCACGGTTGCCGGCGACCACAACCTTCTGGCTGGCTGCTGCGTAGAAGTCGTAGTTCAGGCGCTCCGCCTTGGCTTTCGAGATTATGGTGTCCAGCACGGCCATCATCTCCTCCGGGCGGTCGGCGTTCCGGGCGGCGGCATATCTCTTCCAAAGGTCTGTCAGCACAAGGCCGTCCTTTGTTTGATTCCGGTCTTTATCTTTCCTGACAAAAGCGGCTGTCGTCATAGCCGCAAAACAAAGAATCGCCACCAAGGTGGAGGTTATCAGCATGGTCGTCTTCATATGATATTATCGCTATATTATCGCTTATGTATGGTTAAATCCCGTCCTGCAAAAATCTTGCATAGAGGAAGTCCTGCGACCGATCGTTTCTGGTCACATCGGCAGGCTCAGTGACCAGAGACAACTTAAATTCTACAGCGGCAGCGACTTTAGTATCTGTACAGCCTCGCTCACTAGATAGGTGCTGCCTCCGACGTAGATAAGCGGATAGCAGAAACGGGAACTATCTGTTTTCCTGGAAGTCTCACGGGCCAGACCGATCGCCATCGTGAGGGCCTGGCGCACATCGGGAGCGTCGTAGACACGGTTCACGGAACGACCGTTCGCGGCACAGAAAGCACGGTACCGCTCAGTCAGTTCCTTCTCCGGCAGCGCACGATGGATCCCGGGATTTGTGAATATGCAGGTGGCGTCAGCGGGAATCAGCGGCATAATGCCATCCAAATCCTTGTCGGCCATGATCGCATAGACAAGGATCAGGGACGAGCACTCCCCATCCTCCACCATCGACTCCAAATGGGCGAAGTTCTCCCTCAACGCCGCGGGATTGTGGCCGATGTCCGCTATTATGTACGGCAGGAGGGAAAGTCTTTCCCAACGACCGTGGAAGTCCATTATGGAAGCCGTGTGGACTATCGCGGCGACCACCGCTCCGGAATCCGACAAGCCTGAATATTCCGGCATATTCCTCAATATGTCAATGGCGGCAAGCACGGTGCGAAGGTTCTTTCTCTGGTATCCGCCACGAAGATCCATATTCCTGAGGATCCCTTCGCGACTCGGCCACAGGGACGGTTCCACATCCTCGGCGAAGGTAAGAGGGCAGCCGGCCTCCGCGGCCTTGGCCTCGAACACGGGACGCGTCTCGGGAAGATATTCTCCTACAAGGGCCGGAACGTTCTTTTTGAATATTCCCGCCTTCTCGCCGGCGATCTCCGCCAACGTGTCCCCCAACAGGGCGCAATGGTCCAAGGCTATGCTTGTGACTATGGTAAGATCCGGTGTTATGACATTCGTGCTGTCAAGGCGGCCTCCGAGGCCTACCTCGATAACGGCCACATCGACCTTTTCGTCCGCGAACCACCTGAAAGCCATCCCTGTGGTGATCTCGAAAAACGACAGGCTCAAAGCGTCCATATCCTTCTCATAACGGCAGAGGAAGTCGTAGACATATTCCTCGGACACCAATTCGCAGGCATCGCCGGACGGCCCCACGACTCTCATCCGCTCACGGAAATCCACGATGTGGGGAGAAGTGTAAAGACCCACCTTGAGTCCGCCGGCGGACAAGGCGGAAGCGAGCATGTTCGCCACCGAGCCTTTGCCGTTGGTGCCGGCGACGTGTATCGTCCTCAAACCGAGGTGCGGGTCGCCAAGGACACCCTCAAACCGAAGCATGTTCTCCAACCCCGGTTTGTAGGCATCTTTGAAAGGCACCTTCTGAACCGACGGGAAACGAGCGAAAATCGCCTCCAACTTATTTTGATAATTCTTTTTGGAAAACGGTTCCATTATCCTGCAATGATGTAATGATTTTTTGAACTGAATTCAAATTTACTTAAATTTACGGAGATATTCTAACGGAATGAAAGAAAAAAACTCAGCGCTTCACTCGAAGTACATCATCGACGGCGTTTCCAGACGGCTGACTCCGGCTGAGATGCTCGATGATTGCCTTGCGTCCAAAGTGACAGGCAAGTCCCCCGAGAAAGAGCTCTTTGAGCCGATAGTCGATGAAAGCACGGATCCATCCCCTTCCATAAGCACTCCCCCGGATCAGGATCCCCTGGGATGCCTCAAGGCTGTCATGTCAATCCTGGAGGAACCCCGGGCGTTCCCGGCGGCGTTCGCCGACTCCTACACCAAATCCAGAATAGCGAAATCCCTGCTGGATGCAGTCTGGATGAACGGACATTTCAAACTCGGAGACCTAGCCGCCTACGCCAGGTGGAGATGGAACCCCGGACCGCTTGGAAACATGGCGGCCTTCTACTGTTCAGCGGAGGCGGCAGCCGACTTCATCAATGATCTGGGAATATGCCTGAGCGGGTATTCCTTCACGGGAAGCGGGCGCCGCTGCCAGGCTTCCTTCAAAGTAGGGACCTTCGGGAATACTGAAAAACAGGACGAAGACGAGATCTTCTTCCCGGAAGGCGCTCCGTTCGGAAGCGAGCATCCGGTGCTGGGCCGGCGCAGGGCCATCCCGGACAAACTTGCCGCGGATCCGGACAGCTGGATCATCTATGTGCCGTTCGACTCATGCGATTTCAGGCTTGGAGGATCTCTTCTTTGTGAAGCGACCGGGCAGAACGGGGATAATTTTCCAGAAATCGGAGACGCAGACTACTTTATTGATTGCTATGAGGTTATCCGAGAGTTCGTGGAAGACAGAATCGCCGTGTCCGCTTCCACCGTGTGCGATGGAGGCCTGCTTACGGCACTGAAATTGATGTGCGGGGCGGACATCGGGGCCGAAATCGACATCAGCGGAATCCTGAGTGCGTACGGAGAGGACAAAAATGTCAGGGTTCTCTTTTCCGAGATTCCCGGAGCCATCATCCAGATCAAGGACTCCGACTACGATTACATCGATGCCGAGTTTCTGCTTCAGGACATCGCCTACTATCCTGTCGGTCATCCGGTGGCCGGCGATGGAGGGATACACATCAGGACCGGCGGCAACGGGATCGCGAACATCCTTCAATCCTTGCTCGGCAGCCAGGCCTCAGAAGGAGAAGACTGACATAATCAATAACTTGCTATGGCTAGATACTCTGACACTCCAAGTTCAGGAGAGGGCGGCAGGAAGCCCAAAATCTTTGTTCTTGACACGAACATCATCCTGCATGACTACAAGGCCATCCGTAAATTCCAGGACAACGACCTGGTCATTCCGATCGCGGTTGTCGAGGAGCTCGACAAATTCAAGAAAGGCAACGATGCCCTGGCCTTCAACGCCAGGGGATTCATGAGGGAGATCGACAGGATCACCTACGGCAGGTCCTTCGGGAAATACGGCGTGCCGATCGGCAAGGGATTGGGGAACATAAGGATCGACCCTGGCCACCCCTTCCCTGAAAGCATGAAAGGGATTTTCTACGATGACATTCCCGACCACAGGATCCTTGCCACCGCGATCTGGGTCCGCGACAACAACCCGGACAGGTTCGTCGCCCTTGTCACCAAGGACATAAACCTCAGGATGAAGGCGAAGGCCGTTGGAATGGAGGTGCAGGACTACCTGACCGACAGGATCGAGGAAGACAAGATCGAGAGATCCAACAAGGAAGTCCAGCACCTCGACGGAGTCTCCGCCGAGGCCATCCAGAGCCTTGCCTACAGCCCCGGGACAGCTGTGGACTGGAGGGTTTTCGGAAAATCCAAACCCAAGGCCAACCAACTCTACAAGGTCAGGAACGGAGACTCCACAATCTGCGCCAGATTCGACGCCGCCAAGGAAAAAATCGTGCTTGTCAAGAATAGGGAGGCCTACGGCATACGTCCACGCAACGATGAGCAGAAATTCGCATTGGACGCCTGCCTGAACCCTGAGATCCGGCTGGTCTCGATGACCGGCGGCGCAGGAACCGGAAAAACCCTGCTGGCCCTGGCGGCGGCGCTGGAACTGGCAAGGGATTTCGATCAGATCATCCTCACAAGGCCGACTATCGTGCTTGGTAATCAGGACATCGGATTCCTGCCTGGAGACCAGAAGACAAAGATGAGTCCTTTCGTTCAGCCTCTTATGGACAACCTCAACGTCATCAAGGACCAGTTCCGCCCTTCCAGCAAGGAGGTTTTGAGGATCGAAGCCATGCTGAAGGAGGAGAAACTGCTCATCTCCCCTTTGGCCTACATAAGGGGAAGAAGCCTTGGACGGGTGTTCCTTATCTGCGACGAGGCCCAGAATCTGACCCCGAACGAGGTGAAGACAATCATCACCAGAGCCGGCGAGGGCACAAAGATGGTGTTCACCGGCGACATATTCCAGATTGACCAGCCATATCTGGACCAATGGTCCAACGGGTTGTCGCACCTTAATGAAAAGATGGACGGGCAGAAACTTTTCGAGCACATATTCCTTAAAATCGGCGAAAGGAGCGAGCTCTCCGACATCGCATCGCGGCTGCTGTGATGGGTCTGTGAGGGACAGCCGCCGCATTGGCATTTTTTGAAGTCCAAGGCAGCATTTTGAAGCATTTTGAAGTTTCCGAAATTGCTATAACGAAAGTTTTTTAGTAATTTTGTAATCTGTATTTATCGCGATGTCTATAAAAACAAATTCTAAATAATATGTTTGACAAGAAGAAAAGAGTCTATCGTTTCGGCGGCAAGACCGCTGAAGGGGACGGACAGATGCGTGAGCTCCTGGGAGGAAAGGGAGCCAATCTGGCCGAGATGAGCAAGCTCGGCATGCCGGTTCCTGCCGGGTTCACAATCACGACTGAATGCTGCGCAGAGTACTATTCACTCGGCGGAGGCTATACGGATGACCTCAAGAAAGAGGTGGCCGAGGCACTGAAGGCCACGGAGACCATCATGGGCAAAAAATTCGGAGATCCGTCCGACCCGCTTCTCGTAAGCTGCCGCTCCGGCGCCAGAAGCTCCATGCCAGGCATGATGGACACCATCCTTAACATCGGTCTTTGCTCGACGACCCTTCCTGGAATGATCCAGAAGACCGGCAACCCAAGGTTTGTCTATGACGCTTACAGGCGCCTTATCATGATGTACTCGGATGTCGTCATGGAAAAGGCCGAGGGCATTGAGCCGGCGGACGGACAGGGAATCCGCCAGCAGCTCGACAGGATGATGATGGAACTCAAGGAGAAGAAGGGCTACAAGTCTGACACAGACATCACGGCCGATGAACTGAAGGATCTTTGCGACAAGTTCAAGGCAAAAGTGAAGGAAGTACTCGGAGTTGACTTCCCGGACACCGCCGAGGCTCAGCTTTGGGGGTCTATCGGAGGCGTGTTCAAGTCTTGGAACGGAAAGAGGGCCATCGCATACAGAAGAATCGAGAAGATTCCTGATGACTGGGGGACAGCCGTGAATGTGCAGTCAATGGTGTTCGGCAACATGGGCAACACATCCGCCACCGGTGTCGCGTTCTCACGCAATCCGGCCACTGGAGACAACAAATTCTACGGTGAATGGCTGATCAATGCGCAGGGCGAGGATGTCGTCGCCGGAATCCGTACCCCTAATCCTCTCAACGAGGCCACCAAGACAGAGAAGAACAAGGATCTCCAGTCTTTGGAAACCGCCATGCCGGAGGTTTACAAGGAACTTGATGACATCCGCCTGAGACTCGAGCAGCACTTCCATGACATGCAGGACATCGAGTTCACCATCCAGGAGGGTCATCTCTGGATGCTCCAGTGCCGGATCGGAAAGAGAACCGGTCTGGCCGCCCTGAGGATGGCGATGGACATGGTTGACGAGAAGATGATCGATGAGAAGACAGCCGTGATGAGGGTTTCTCCGGCCCAGCTTGACGAGATTCTCCACCCTATCCTCGACCCGGCGTCCGAGAAGAAGTCCAAAGTCCTTGCGATCGGTCTCCCGGCTTCCCCGGGAGGAGCCGTAGGTCAGATCGTGTTCACTTCGGAGGCGGCCATGGAAGCCAACGACAAAGGCTTGAAGACAATCCTCATCCGTGAGGAGACCTCTCCGGAGGACATTGAGGGCATGCGCGCCGCAGCCGGAATCCTCACCACGCGTGGAGGCATGACCTCGCACGCCGCCCTTGTGGCACGTGGATGGGGCAAGTGCTGCATAGTAGGCTGCGAGTCCATGAAGATCAACTTCGAGGCAAAGACCGTTTCATTCGGCAATGTCACCATGAAGGAAGGCGACTGGATGAGTCTCAACGGAACCAAAGGACTGGTCTACGGTGAGAAGATCGACACGATGGACGCATCGGAGAACCCTATGTTCATAAAGTTCATGTCAATCGTTGACAAATTCCGCAAGCTCGGTGTAAGGACAAACGCCGACACCCCTGAGGACGCTCAGAAGGCTCTCAGCTTCGGCGCCGAAGGAATCGGACTGTTCCGTATCGAGCACATGTTCTACGGGGCGAACTCCGAGCAGCCACTCGCGAAACTCCGCAAGATGATCCTCTGCAACACCGATGAGGAAAGAAAGGAAGCCCTCGCCGAGCTTGAGCCTTACATCAAGGCCTCAGCGAAGAGCACCATGAAGATCATGGACGGCAAGCCGGTTGTCTTCCGCCTTCTTGACCCGCCTCTCCATGAGTTCGTTCCGAAAACAGAGGAGAAGGAGAAAGAACTTGCCAAAGAGCTGGGTGTCACTGTAGAGGACATCGAGAAGCGTGGCGAGGCCCTTCATGAGGTGAACCCTATGATGGGCCACCGCGGAGTCCGTCTTCACATGTCCTATCCTCTCATCGCCGAGACCCAGTACAGGGCAATCTTCACCGCCACCGCCGAGCTTCAGCAGGAAGGTTACAATCCTCACCCTGAGATCATGATTCCTGTTACGATCTCCGCGCGTGAGCTCAGCTTCCAGAGAGCGATCTGCGACAAGGTGAAGGCTGAGGTTGAGGGCACGACACGCCAGTTCATCCTTTACAATTTCGGAACCATGATCGAGATCCCTCGCGCAGCCCTCACTGCCGACAGGATGGCCCGCGCCGCAGAATTCTTCTCGTTCGGAACCAATGACCTCACCCAGATGACATTCGGCTTCTCCCGCGATGACGTGGGCACCTTCATGGGCGAGTACCTTGGCAACAAGATCCTCGACGCCGATCCGTTCCAGACAATCGACACCAAGAGCGTCGGCAAGCTGGTTGAGTTCGGAATCCAGGCCGGACGTTCCAAGAGACCTGACCTTAAGTGCGGTGTCTGCGGAGAGCACGGTGGAGACCCTGCGTCAATCCGTTTCTTCAACAAGATCGGTGTTGACTACGTTTCCTGCTCACCGTTCCGTGTGCCTATCGCCAGACTCGCGGCGGCTCAGGCTGCCATCGAGCAAAGCAAATAGTCAGTCTCACCAACATATTCATAAAGAATCCGTCCCTTGCCGGGGCGGATTTTTGAATATATAACTATCAAAATCAGACTGCCTCAAAGTGCCAAACTTATCAGTAATGTATCACATCAGTGATGAATAGGATGGGGCTCCGAGGCGCAAGAAATTTCCCCTTGCCGAATTTTTCACGTTACAAAAATTGCGGCAAGGGGGAAATTTCTTTGCTTCAAAGTGCCTTGAAACTGTTCTCTAACAGTCATCTGGAGCCAAGGTAGAGGAAGACCATGCCGAGTAGGACCAAGGCTAGGTCGATGGCTTTGCTGCGGAGGTTTTTCTCTTTAAAGACAATGGCCGCGAAGAGGAAGCTGACAATGACACTGCCGCGGCGGATCATTGAGACAATGGAGATCATTGAACCAGGAAGGCTCAAGGCATAAAGATAGATAAAGTCGGCGACACTCAGGAATATCGAGATGAAGATGATTGACCATCTCCACTGGAAAGGGGTCGTGTTCCTGCGGTTCGGGTACCAGAAGAGAACCAACATGGCGCCCATCATGGCGCATTGATAGATGTTGTACCAACTCTGGACGGCCATCTTGTCCAAGGCCAAGCCGTTCGGATCCATCAGGAACTTGTCATAGAGGCCGCTTACAGCACCCAACAATGCTGATCCCACAACGGCATAGATCCAGACATTGTGCTCAAAGTCTATTCCTTCCTTCTTTCCGCTACGGCTCAGCAAGAAAAAAGACACCACAGCCAGCAGCACACCGGTCCACTGGAGCCAGTTTAGTCTCTCGCCGAAGATCAGCATGGCGCCCAACAGGACCATCACAGGACGGGTGGCGTTGATCGGGCCCACAATCGTCAGCGGAAGATGTTTCATTCCGTAGTAGCCCAACGTCCATGAACTGAGGACTATGACGCTCTTCAGCAGGATCCATTTCTGGGTCGCCCATCCGCCATATTCACCGACCCTGAGGATGCTTCCGTCAAGGGCATCCGTACAATATGACAAGACTATGAAAGGAATGAAGATGAGGGAGCAGAACAATGTGTTCAGAAACAGCACCGGAATGACGGCATTGCCGCCTAATGACACCTTTTTGAAGGAGTCGTAGAATCCAAGCAGGACTGCCGAAAGGAACGCTAAAGACAACCACATTACACTAACAATGCTAACCGGATGCAAAGATAAGCTTTTTCAGGGACTTTTTGCCTCCCGACTTCCTGGTTTCAGCACCGCGCAAGAGGGATCGCACAAACATGGTGGAAAACAATGCAACTCTTGGAAAAAAGTCGTAACTTTACTGAAAATTCATCCAATGAGCACAGTGCACGTTATTGACCATCCCATGATTCAGCACAAGCTGACCATCATGAGGAAAAAAGAGACCGGATCCAAGGATTTCCGAGAATTGCTAAAAGAGATTTCCCTTCTGATGGGATACGAGATCACAAGAGACCTCCCTCTCGATGACATCGAAATAGAGACTCCAATCTGCAGGATGACAGCCAAGAAGGTTTCTGGCCGCAAGCTTGCGATCGTCCCGATCCTGCGCGCCGGAATAGGCATGGTTGACGGACTCCAGACGCTTGTCCCAGTGGCCAAAGTCGGACACATAGGGCTTTACCGTGACGAGAAGACACACACACCTGTGGTTTATTACTGCAAACTTCCCGAGGACATCAACAAGCGACTTGTCATCGTGACCGACCCGATGCTTGCGACCGGTGGCAGTTCCTGCGACGCGCTTGCAATGCTGAAAGAGCGCGGATGCAACAACATCAGGCTTATGTGCCTTGTGGCCGCGCCGGAAGGAATCGCACGGGTACAGAAAGAACACCCTGATGTTGACATATTCGTGGCAGCGATTGACGAGCGCTTGAACAAAGACGCCTACATTGTCCCTGGACTCGGCGATGCCGGCGACAGGATCTTCGGCACGAAGTAAACTGACAATTTGTAATGGGCAGGCAACAGATTCCGGAGATTAATTACTTGATGTCTCTTGTGGAAATGAAATTCCACAAGAGCGTCAAGACTTCGAATGATTTTCACTCGCTGTCCATGGAGATTTGGAACGAAACAAGCGAAAGGATTTCAGCATCCACACTTAAACGGATCTGGGGCTATGTCAACATGACCTCGGTTCCCCGTCAGTCAACTCTCGACATTCTCTCCAGATACATCGGCCAAAAAGACTACAAGACTTTCTGTGAGGATCTTAAATGCTCCGAGGCCACACAGTCAATGTTCTTCACCTCTGAGTTCATAAATGCGAGAGACTTGAAGCCCGGATCAATTGTCGAGATCGGATGGAACCCGAACAGAGTGGTGACGCTCGAGTATCTGGGCGGCGATCAGTTCGAAGTCAGATCATCAATCAACTCCAAACTCAAAGTGGATGACCGCTTCGAAGCGTCAAGCTTCATAAAAGGCGAACCTCTTTACATTTCAAGAATCATGAGAGGAAAAGAAGTCACACGCCCCTACATGGCCGGAAAGCAAGGCGGGCTCACCCACCTTAAGACTCTTTAGTTCCTTGACATCTCAGAAACAGAGTCCTACACCTAATTGAAGATCCGCGTGACCGAGAAAGTCGGAGTTCACACCAAGCGAAAGAATCAGAGAGTTGAGACTCACAAACAGTCCCGCATCCACTGCGGGATTCTTAAACGACTTGTCCTCAACATTGACCCACTCTCTGGAGGCATCCTCCCAGCAAAGCCTGTATGAAGTCAATCCCGCTCCAGCAAAAAAGCCGAAACGGCGAGATGGGAAGAGCACAAGCCCGGCTGTAGCGATTGTCCTGCTCTCACGATAATTGCCCGTCGCCCAGATGCGGCCATATTCAGTGACACCATCGCTAGTGCAGGTGTAGGAATATTCATTCTCCCTGAAATTGCTTCTATAGTTGACGTAGGCTCCGAAGCCATTCCAAGTCAAGGCTGCCATCGCACCGTAGGACGGTGTCGGGAATATTCCAACATCGGTCAGAAAGGCAAATTTTGATGATTTTGAATATTTTGCGTTGGACGAGAGTTGCCGCTGAGCAATCAATCGCTGAGACTCCGCTCCCTGTCGCCGAGCCTGTCGAAGCGCCTGCGGATCCCGTAGAAGCACCTCAGGCCCAGCCTTCCGCGAAGTCACTTCGACAGGCTCAGTGACTGGATCAATCCTCTTCACCGGGCTAAACACCGGACGTCCCGGCTTCTTCCCCACCGACTTCATCCCTTGAAGATACCTTTCCTTAATCGCCTCGAACCTGGAAGCCTGCGCCACCGTCATCTTTCCGGAAGCTCCCGACAAGGTTTTCCGAAGCGATGAGAGTTCCGCTAAAAGGCTCTTAAGTTCATCCATTTGCACGCCGTGCCCTGACTCGGCCTTCATCCTCAACTCTACACAACGGTCACAGATGAGAGAATATTTGTCCAATGCCTTGTCATAGCCGTCCCGTTGCGGAAAAGCAGAGACAACCACGCAAAAACGGAGTGCCAGAACAAGGCACAAAAGAATATGTCCGGGAATATTCCTCATCAGCATCAACTTATCCTACAAATTTTGCACAAAAATAGTTATATTTGAACATTCAAACTTCACCATCGCGAAACACAACAGGTGAGTTTGACCATTCAAACGAATCATGGACGAAGCATCCGGATTTTTCGAGACACCTTCCATGGCTCAATCCCGCAGACAAGGAATGTTTGAGCTGATCAGCAGCAGCCCTGAAAGCTACTGTGAGATTTGGCGTGCCGATAAGGAAGGGCGGTTCCGAGTCTATAAGACACTCAAAAGTGAATATGTCGGTGATCCGGTCTATGAACGTCTGCTGCGGAAAGAATTCGAGATAGGGTATTCACTGGACAATCCGTACATCTGCGAGTACTATGATTTCGTGAATATTCCTTCGCTGGGCAACTGCATCGAGATGGAATGGATCGACGGGTGCTCACTCGACAGTATCTTCCCCCGAGGAGCAATCGGCAAGACGCTTGCCACCAAGATCATCAGCGAGCTTTGCGACGCATTGTCCTACATGCACTCCAAGCAGATTGTACACCGGGACCTAAAACCGTCCAACATCATGCTGACCTACAACGGCAACAATGTCAAACTGATTGACTTCGGTCTTTCCGACTCAGATTCGCATTCCGTTCTGAAAGGCTCAGCCGGGACTCAGGTCTATGCTTCTCCTGAGCTCATCTCCGGAGGCAGTGTGGATTTCCGCTCGGACATATTCTCTCTTGGTTGTGTCATTGACCGGCTGAGTCCTAATTTTGGCAAGGTAGTCAGAAAGTGTTGCCAAAGAGACCCCAAGAGGCGTTTTCAGAGCGCGTTGGAAGTCAAGGAGGCGATCAAAAGCCGGCCTAAAGCCCTTTGGGGGATCTTGGTCATCGTCCTTCTTATCATCAGTGCAGTCGCCATTCTCTTCCAACCTTTGAAACGCCTAGCCAGCGCACCTGCCAGCCTTGGCACTGAGATTGACACCATGTCGAATCACGCTGACAAAGACAGCCTACTTCCAGCGCTCTCAGCCCCGCAAGGGAATGCCGAAGAGCCTGACGTAAAGGTTCCTAAAGCAAATCAGCCACAAAAAAAGCCAGTTCAAGAGAAAACGCACAGCGACAAAGAAGCCATCGACGAACTCTTCCGCCAAGCCACCGAACTGTTTGACCAGTGATTATTCATCGAACCTGGTAAAAAGGTTATAACGCCTTCCCGGAGTTCTCCGTCAATGGTTTGAATTTGGTCTTCCATTTGCTCCAGTTCTTCGCAGTCTTGTACTTCTCAAGGGAGGCGATGAAAGGGTGATATTCGGATGCCACGGCAAGAGCATTTCATGGCGATAATGCTCCCGTCATTGTGTTTTTTAATCACGATGGTGGCACTTTATTGCATTATTGCCCTCATCGCCTTCTCATTCTGTTTTTCTATTTCCTCTTCCCGCATGAAAAAGTCGCCCCGTTCATGGCTTGCGACTCTTCCTTAGGGAAATCAAAAGAAATGAGGCGAGCTGATCGCCACAGGCGAAAAACATCACACTTTGCTTTCAGAACGTTTCGACAGAAGCAAAGATGGGAAACGGATTCATCTTGCTTCTGCAATGACTTTATCAGGTCTGAATGACGGAGCTAATGCGACTACAGGACATGGCTATCTGGATATTGTTGATTTCATCATTCAGAACTGTACGCATGTAGGGAATATTTTGCAGGAACACTATCTCCTGCCTAAGATATGAATCCTACCTTGAACGAGTTTCAAAGTCTGTTGATTTCGGCGACATCCCAATCAGCGACAATCCGCACACTTTCAACTACAACTATCTGAAACTCAAACAGCAAGTAGCTGAAAGCTGTACGAATCACGTGCTAACAGACAGCTTGGTCATCGGGACATCGGCCTTGGCAAAGCATGAGATTGACGAGGCGGTCGGCATGTATGGCGGCCTCACTTGTGATCTTCCGCAAAGGTTATGATTCATAAAACGATAAAGGCATTTAAAAAGGCCGCATTAGTTTAATATATGAGAATAATTGCCTACCTTCGAACCTTATATGAACAAACAAGCGAACTGAATTATGAGTTTCAAAAAATTGTTATCCACCGTGGTTTTGCCCGTGCTGGCAATCGCGGTTCTTGCTTCATGCAAGAAGTCAGACGAAGTTACTGTTTCCGACATTACCTTGTCTCCGGACAAGATGGAAATAGTTGAGGGTGAGACCAAAACCATCAAGGCCTCGATCGCCCCTGCCGGGGCTGCCGACAGAACGCTGACATGGAAATCTTCCAACCAGGAGGTAGCGTCCGTTGATGAAAAAGGTGTTGTGACCGCTGTCAAACCAGGTTCCGCCACCATAACGGCCACCGTTGATGGCAAGTCAGGGAATTGCGATGTCACAGTTTTGGCTAAAGCGATCAAAGCCGAAAGTGTGAGGTTGAGCGAAACTGAATTGAGCCTCAGCGTTGGCGAGACAAAAACCTTGACAGCCACTGTCGATCCGGACAACGCCTCCAACAAGAATATAAGTTGGAAATCCGACAACGAATCCGTTGCCACCGTTGATCAGGATGGGAATGTCACAGCCATCGGAAGCGGCACTGCCAAAGTCACCGTAACCACTGAAGACGGAGGATTGACAGCGGCATGCGTTGTCACCGTGACACAAAAAGAAGCCGTGATCTATGCAATCGGCCAGGAGGCTGTTCCTGGAAAGGGTTACTACTACGCCACAATCTGGAAGAACGGCAAGAGACACCTGCTTTCAGACGGAAGCCATGACGCTTTCTGCAACGGGGTCTATGCTGACGGTGAGACAATCTACATCGTTGGCTGCGAGGCGACCGGTGATCTTGTGGACGATGGTTTCTACGATCCTTACCATCTGAATGTCGGTGTGATCTGGAAATTCAAGGCCGGTGAGGAGGACAAGGCGGAGAAGACCGTCATCAGCGACGGGAAATACGCCACATCGCCGATTGCGGTGACAGTCTCTGACGGCAAGGTCTATGCCGCCGGATTTGACACACCGGTTTATGACAGGCGCGTCATCCTTTGGACGGACGGCAAGCCCCAGTACCTGACTGACGGCTCTACGGATGCCGTGGCGTACTGCATCTGCTCAGACGGAAAGGATGTCTATGTCGGAGGTTATGTCCAGCCAGCCGACAACAAGCAGGGCGGAGTGGCCACAATCTGGAAAAACGGTGTCGCACAGAGTCTTACCAGCGGGAAAACAGTGGCGAAGGTAAACGCTGTCTGCATCGACGGTGGCAAGGTCTATGCCGCGGGAACCGAGAAAGAGTCTGGCGGAAGATGGAAAGGCGTTCTCTGGATTGACGGTGTGGCCCAAGATTTCACGGACTACGTGGGAACAGAAGTCACTGGCCTCTATGTCAAGGACGGGGAATATATCATCGAAGGCAATATGACCGAGACCAACGCGGCAAAGGACATCTGCCCTTACATCTGGACCTCCAAGGGCGCTCAGAAGGTGGCCGCTGACATGAAACTCTGCCAAGGCGTTGGCCTGGCGGTGGACGGCAATGACATCTATGTGGCCGGCAACGAGAGCGCTGGCTACGATGCTGATTACAACCCGATCTACCACGCCCATCTCTGGAAGAACGGTGTCGAGCAGGAACTTGAGGTCAAGTACAAAAACGACTTCTCCCTCTGGGACGTCACCTGCGCCTACGTGGAAAAGAAGTAATTTTTATGAATATCCAAACTCAAGCTGGCCGTGGCACCCCCTTCGGCCAGCTTGTTTCATATCCCTACACAACGGCCCGTGAGCCAAAGCCAGTCTCACACGCACGGACCCTCATTAACATGTCTGCCGTGCGCGGAACCAAGCCTTTCACTCACGCTGATGTCAATCGCCAAGACCGCGACAATCCCCTGAGAATCAAACTCCCGAACGATCAGCTGCACAGCGAGACTCTATACACGACACCCCAACAGGAGGCTATCAGGCCATTGGTTGAAATCCTTGCGCGTGACGCGCGCACGCGAGGGTGAATCATTGTCAAAGTCAGGTACGTGCTTGATTCTGGATAGCTTGTTTCGGGGGCAGAATGGCGATTCGTGCACCCGAATCAGGATATTTACGATGGTCGGGGTGCGGAATATGGTGGTTTGCACCCCACTATGTCAACGAAAAGGGTTTCGGGTGCAAGAGACGGGTATTTGCACCCGCTGAGGCAGAGAGGTATCGCATCAAGAATCACAAGCGAGAACGGGATTGGCATGTATTGGAAAATATTCATTATCTTTGCCTTGCTGACATTGATGCGCAGGGGCTCCCTCATTGCGGAATCAAGATTCAGTGCCAAACATTAATTGACAAAGGGCTATGGAGGAGAAAAGGATCAAATACCCGATCGGGGTGCAAACGTTCGATAAGATTATCGAGGGTGGTTATCTTTACATCGACAAGACGGGGTTTGTGCATGACTTGGCGACAAACTATTCGTATGTATTTCTTAGCAGACCGCGGCGATTCGGCAAATCATTGCTGTCATCCACATTCCATAGTTACTTCGAGGGTGACAAGGATCTGTTCAAAGGTCTGAAAGCCGGAGAACTGAAGAAAGAATGGACTAAGCATCCGGTCTTTCACTTTGACATGTCCACAGCGAAACATTGCAGCGAGGAGGAGCTGCTCAGCGAACTGAACATTAAATTGCTGAAATACGAAAAGCTCTACGGCAAAGGAGATTGTGAGATTGGTGTCAACCAACGTTTCGAAGGACTTGTCCACAGGGCGGTGGAGCAGACCGGAGAGAAAGCCGTCATAATCATTGATGAATATGACGCTCCTCTGCTGGACGTGATGAACGACAAGGAGCGGCTGGTACCTATGCGCCAGATCATGAGGAACTTCTACAGCCCGATCAAGAGTCTGGATCCGTACCTTAGGTTCGTGTTCATCACGGGAATCACCAAGTTCGCGCAGCTCAGCATATTCAGCGAGCTCAACAACTTGAAGAACATCTCGATGATGCCGAGATATTCAGCGATCTGCGGAATTTCGCAGGAGGAGCTTCAATCACAGATGAATATTCCCGTGCAGGAGATGGCGGACGAGCTGGAAATTTCTTTTGACGCGGCCTTGGAGAAGCTGAAGAGCAACTACGACGGTTACCATTTCTGCGCCAGATCCGAGGACATCTACAACCCGTTCAGTCTGCTCAATTCACTGTCTGACAAAATGTTCGGCAGCTATTGGTTCGACACGGCCACTCCAACGTTCCTGATTGAGCGCATGAGGGAGAATCCCATTTCAGAGAACCTTCTGGACAGGATGAACGAAATCGCGAGAAGCGACTTTGATGTCTCACCGGAGTTTTCCGGCAGCATCCTGCCGCTTCTCTATCAGACAGGTTACCTGACGATTAAGGGATACAACGCCGAAGACGAATCCTATACTTTGGGCTATCCGAACCGGGAGGTCAGAGAAGGATTTCTAAAAGGACTTTTGAATAGTTACAGAGGCTCTGAAGGAATGAGTGCCTCGTTCGTGCTCCAGTTCAACAGGGCATTGAAAAACAATGACATCAATGAAGCGCTTGAGCGCATGCAGTCCTTCCTTGCCGGTATCCCGTACGATCTGGAGAACAAGTCCGAGAAGCATTTCCAGACGATCATCTACCTGATCTTCTCGCTGCTTGGGTACTACACCCAGACCGAGGTGAAGTCCGCGATCGGCCGGGCTGACGCTGTCTGCAGGACCAAGGACAGAATCTATGTCTTTGAGTTTAAGGTGGATGGCTCTGCAGAAGAGGCCCTCAAGCAGATTGACGAGAAGGGGTATCTGATTCCGTACAGGTTTGAAGGTTCGGAAAACCATGAAGCAGCATCAGTCACTGAGCCTGCCACTAAGCCGTTCGCTTCGACAAGCTCAGCGTCCGGCATTAGGCCGGCAAGCGGCAGTTCAAGAACAGCGACCGGCGGAAGACTTGTCAAGGTCGGAGTGAACATCTCTACCCAAACCCGAACAATCGACTCCTGGATAATTGGTCAGACACAGTGACCTCATTTATTTATTGATTGATTGACGGAACCTATACCGAAGGCAACACCAATCCAAAAGCTTATTCAAATCCTGCCCGAGTCCTGCGTAGATCTTTCCACATCAGAGTTCCGCGTCTCTGGTACGGATTACAATGAGGACTACGCTGCTGGATGCAATCACCATTTCAGTTAATGATTTAGAACAATATTCTCAAAGCGCATAGGCGGCAATTTATGGCGAATATGCTCCCGTCACATGCTTTTTCACCATCGACAAGAGCGATATTGCCAACTTTTGCGCTACTCGTCCGCAAGCGGAAATGGAGAATCCAGCCTTGACAAGCCTGATTCCAACTCCAGCAGCGTTTTCTTGGCCGCAAGTCCACCGCCATACCCCGTCAGCGAACCGTCACCGCCTATCACCCTATGGCAAGGGGCAAAAATCGAAATGGCGTTGGCACCGTTGGCGTTTGCCACTGCCCGGACAGATTGCGGCAAACCGATACACCGCGCCATCTCTCCGTATGAAACCGTCTGACCATAAGGAATATTCAGCAGTTCGTTCCATACCTTTTTCTGAAAATCCGTTCCCACGAATAGCAATGGGACATCAAACTCCTTGCGCTTCCCGACAAAGTACTCGTCAAGCTGCGCAACCGCTTTTTCAATCACGTCTGACGTGCCATTCTCAAATTCCGCCTGCAACGCACGTTTCAGCCGCCTGTCCACATGATCCCGGCGCTTCTCCACCTGCCAGTCGCACAAGCAGAGTCTGCCATCAAATGAACCCAGCAGCAAAGTGCCGCATGGCGATTCGTAACGTCTTGTCTTGATTATATTCTTGCTGTACATAATATTGCCACACTGAGTTTCTGATAAGAAATTCATCCTCTGATCACCGGGCACCGCTTTTCCGGTCCGCCAGAATGGTGTCAAAGTTCCCGATCGCCCAGCCGATGAGCGAGTCTAGGCGCGAAAGAGTATGTTGCGGATGGGACATTTCGGGAATGTCGCGTCCTGTATCATTCTTCTGTCCATAGTATATTCCCTCATTCTCGCTTTCGTGACGCCATATTCGCCTCAGCTGGCAGACTCTTGCCGAGAAGGTTTTCATCAAATCAATGCAAAATTAATGAATATGCACGAATATCAAGCCATTCCCCTCCAAAATGACTTCGGGCAACATTATATACGTACTAACTTTATTGCACTGCAAAGGTCACAAAACATGGAATATACCGGCCGAGGCCCCGCTCCTACAGCGCAAGAATGCTAAGATCAGAATTTCACCTCTTTTGAAGACATTACGCGAGCAAAAAGAGGCCGGGATCAAAGGCGGAATATATCACCGTACCCAGATTGATTTGACTTACAATTCAAATCATATTGAAGGCAGCCGGTTGACAGAAGAACAGACACGCTATATATTCGAGACCAATACAATAGGAATCACGGATAATGCGGTGAAAGTGGATGACATCATCGAAACCACCAACCATTTCCGCTGCATTGACTATATAATTGACCATGCGAAAGAACCGCTGACTGAAAGCATGATAAAACAGCTTCACATGTTGCTGAAAAGCGGAACTTCAGATGCTTCCAAATCCTGGTTTGCGGTCGGTGAGTACAAACGGATACCAAACGAGGTCGGTGGGATGGAAACGACCTCACCGAAGAATGTGGGACATGAACTGCGTGCATTGCTGAAAGAGTATAGAGACAAAAAGCCGATGCGTTTAGAGGATATACTTGATTTCCATCAGCGTTTCGAATCAATACACCCCTTTCAGGACGGCAACGGAAGAGTCGGGCGCCTGATAATGTTCAAGGAATGTCTGAATCACGACATTGTTCCTTTCATTATCACGGATGAACTGAAGATGTTCTACTACCGTGGTCTGCACGAATGGAAAAGGGTCCCCGGTTACCCGGTTATCTGACAGACACCTGCCTGACCGCACAGGACTATTATAAGAAACTCCTTGACTATTTCAGAATCAAATATTGACCGATGCAGCCCTAAAACACGCTCCTTCTTTAGTGTTTACAAACATTATTTAGGACTTTTCTGCATCTAAAAATCTAACGAGTCGTCCCTACTTAAGTGAAAATTAATTGATATTCAACTAAATAAGTTCGTGCTGCTCTCGAAAAAGTAGAC
>DJOW01000040.1 GCA_002437305.1 Bacteroidales bacterium UBA6428 | reverse complement strand
TAATGATTGCCGGAACGCTTGCCACGAAGTCCTATCTTCTCCGGGCTGACGCTGGTGATGGTGAACTCAAAGTCACCGCCCTTGGCCTGATACTCGCTCGAGGAAGGAGTGGCGAAGTAGTGAAGAGCGCTGTTGTAGGAGTCGAAAGAAAGCACGGCGCCGTTGTCGGTCGTCAGCTTGTAGACGCTCTTGTAGGAATTCTCCGGATCCAACTCGCAGGTCGCGGTCACCTCGGATTCGGAAAACACAAGGTGATAGGCGTAGCCGCCTCTTGACTGGTTGGAGCCAGGATAATATTCCATGATCCAACCCTTCTCAGCTGAGACCAGAGTCTTTCCGGCCTGGTCAAGGAAGGCCTGAAGACGCTCGGATGATGACTCCGGGAAAATGTCCGCCTGATCCTTGAGGCAGGATTGCGCGGAAAGCAATGAGATTCCGGCAGCCACGAATGCAAATATTCTATTAAGTTTCATAATCTGATCACCTGTTTTATCTTACCGTTAAATCATTGAGGTCAACCTTGCCTTGCACCACATCGTTCTGTCGACGGATGATGACAGCGCGGAGCCTGTCAATGTCTATCGACCATGAATTCTTCATGTAATCCTTGACAATCTGAAGCTTGGCGCTGATCAACTGTGAGGCTTCACTGCCGGCCTCCTCGAGCTGCGCATCCCAATACTCCTGGGTGTTCGTCACATAGATTGACATCATCTCAGCGAAATCCTCCTCGTCAGAATGCTGTGCGTAGGCACTGATGAAGCCGTTCTTAAGATACTCTGTGTCATAAGGCTCCTCACTCCAGCTGTCCGCGACATAACCGGTTCCGGTTATCTGGGCGAAATCTGTCGGATAATCCTTGGTCTGATTGAGGATGTGGGTGAACTCATGGTGGATTGTCTTGATGTAATACTCGTTGAGAGCCTCTGGTCCCTGCTTGAGCATGTAACTCAGATAATTCACTCCGGAAAGGAGGATCTTCTTACCTCCCTCAGCGGTTCCGAGGATGAAGGTTCCGTTGTTCCTGTACTCAAACTCGCCTATGAGAAAAAACATCTTAGGAAAGTAGCCCCTGGTGAAATCGATGCCGGCCACCTCATCATAAGTGTCGATGCACAGATACTTCACCAGATGCGCCATGATGACAGACTCGTCATAGTCTGCGGGAACCGTGTAGTAGTTCAAATCCGACTCGTTCAACTCGAAGCGGTACTTGAAATCAATGTTATAAGGCTTGACATAATTGTCATTCAGCCACTTGTCCAACTCTGTCTCTTGCGCTGTCCCAACCTTGATCACGCTATCCGGGCTGAGGTCATCCTTCTGGCACGCCGAGAAAGGCAGTACAGAAAGGGCAGCGAGTGAAAGATATATTATGATCTTTTTCATGTTCACGTAAATTTAGAGTCTAATTTCTAGGATTCGGGGTGTAACCGGCGTCAACGACCTTCTTAGGGATCTGAAGGGCTCGTCTCTCATCATCCACATTGAGCACATCACCCGCGGTCAAAGGGTTGCCGTCCGCTCCCATGATGCGCCTCTGGATTTCAATGCCGTAACGCTTTACATCAAACCACCTCAGACCCAATGCATAAGAGTCGACCCTCTTGAGAAGGAGGCAGAAGTGTATGAGGTTTTCCTGAAGCTCCGTAGGGCTCTGAAGGAACGGAGCGTTAAGCTTCTTCTTCACCGTGGAGGCAAGGGCAGTGGAGTAAGGCACGTCCTTGAGAAGGTTGTTGATCTCCTCGGCGCTGAGGTTCCAGTCCGTCTTTGAGATGTTCGACAGCCAGATGTTCATGTCAGCCACGGCGGAGTCATATTCCTTGAGGAGAATCTTGGCCTCGGCCCTCTCCAGAAGTACCTCATCGGCGGTGAAAGCCGGGTAGACAGTCCTATAGAAGCCAATCTGGGCGACAGGATCAGTGTACTCGAACAGATAAGGCAGCTTCCAGAAAATCGTCTTGTCCAGGTTTGTGGCCGAGTAAATCTTCATCGGCATCGCGAAGAACGACCTGTTGCTCTTACCCAAAAGGGTCGCCAGGGCGATCCCGGTCTCATTTGAGGCCAGATAGTTACCGGAGGCATATTTTGAGTAAGTGTAATACGGGCCGAAGGAAAGCCCCAACTTGGAATACGCTGTCATCAAAAGCAGGTTGGCGGACAGACTGGCGTCAATATAGTGATTGGCGATCACATCAACATCCTGAGTCATCTTTGCCTGTGCCCTCCAGTCGCGGAGCATCGTGGCAGGAGCGCCGCCAAGGCAGGCGTCAGCGTACTTGACAGCCTCCTCAGGCTTCTCGTAGAACAGATAGAAGCGGGTCGCGAAAGCGTAGGCGGCTTTCTGGTTGAAATGGTACTTAGGCACCGAATAATAACTGTCACTCACCAACGGAAGAGCCTTCTGCAGATCCTTGTCTATCTTGTCGTAGATCTGAGCCAGAGTCTCTCTCTCGTACTTAGGATCAAGTCCCTGCTCCGGAGTACTCATGTAGGTGACTCCGAGTTTCTGGTCAGCGGTACCCTCAGTGTAGGCTTGGCAGAACATGCTGACAAGCACGAAGTGATTGTACGCACGGCAAAGAAGGGCCTCGGCAAACTCCGGCTCATAGCCTTCCGCATCAGGGCCTGCTATTTCCCCGATTGCCTCGATGGCCTGGTTTGCCGCCGCGATGGCGGAATACGAAGACTGCCAAAGGTTCTCGGGATCCTCATTGTCGGTGTCAGTGACATCCTTCCAGGCATAGACCTCATCGATAAAATAGTCGGTGTAAGGATTCTCCGGCCCGAAATCATCGACATTGTCCGAAGAGAACTCGCTCAGTAGCAGGTAATCCGTATTCGGATAGGCGGAGACAAGCAACGAGCGGATCTTCTCCTGCGTGTCAAGCTCTGTCCTGTTGTCAGGCATCACATCCAGAAAGCCATCACAGGAAACAGCGCCGAAGGCCATCATGGCCATAGCGATTATGGAATATTTGTTTTTCATATACATATTTCCCAAGATTAAAGACCAATTTTCAAAGTGAAAGTGAACTGCTTAGGCACAGGAACGGCGACACCGCCGGTGTTGAAGAACTCAGGATCCTGACCGTTCAGCTTGCTGTCAGCGTAGATGAGGAACAGGTTGGTTGCCTGAACCTTGAGAGACAGAGAATTAAGTTTGATCCCTTCTATCCATTTCTTCGGGAAATCATAGGAGAGAGAGATCTCCTTCATACGGATGAAGTCTCCCCTTGCGATACGCTCGGTCGAGTAGTTGTAGGCGCTGTAGGCCCTGCTGAGGTTCGTGTCCTGCCTGTTCTGCCATACACTCGCGATCACAGGGACATTGGTGGAGTTCTCGTCCCCCGGCACAGTCCAACGATTGGCGAACTCCTTAGGCATGGAATCCAGATCATTGTAGGTGTTGCTGAACACAGGATCAAGACGGATCACGTTTCCGAATGAGTAGGTCATGAACACATTGAAGCGGAAGCCATAGAACTCGAATATGTTGCCGAGCGATCCGACATCCGTAGGGTCGGCGTTGCCTGAGTACTTGAGCCACTTCGAGAGGCCTTCCGCGTCAGAGTACTGGAAATCAATGTCACTGACCGTGGTCTCGCCGCTCTGGTTGACGAATGTAGGAAGGCCCTCGGAGTTAAGACCCGTGAACGGAATAGAGAATATTCCCCTTACAGGATAACCCTCCTGAGCGAAACCGTTGCCGGTGATAAGGTCGATGGCGCGCATCGTTGTCTTCAGGTCGGTAACCTTGTTCTTCGAGTGGGAGTAGATGAAGTTGGTGGTCCACGTGAAGTTCTTCTTGACAATGTTCTTGGTGGTGAGGGAAAGCTCGACACCTCCGGACTTCATGGACGCGATGTTTCCCATCTTCTCGACCTGTCCTCCGAGACCCTGGGTGTTGACGACGCCGATAAGGTCATAGTTGTCGCGGGTGAACCAGTCGAAGGTGAAGTTGATGCGGTTGTCGATGAAACCGGTCTCCAGCCCGAGGTTCAGCTCCTTCTTCTTCTCGTAGGTAAGGTCCGTGTTCGCAAGGTCGGCGATGTAAAGCATTGATTCCTTTACTGATGTAAAAGGCCTCCAAGGATTCTTCGAGGAAATCACAACAGCTGAGTTCGTGACATCGGAAGGACCTCTGTCCGCTGTAAGGGAATAGGAAGCCTTCAGCGAAAGATGCGAGATCGCGCTGACCGGCCTCATCCACTCCTCCTCGTGGAGATTCCACGCACCGGAGATGTTCCATGTAGGAAGCCAGCGTGCCTGGCGGCTCTTGCCGAGCTTGTTGGTACCCTCATAGCGGATGGTTCCGTTAAGGGTGTAGCGACCCATGTAGGAATATGTCCCGTTGGCGAAGAACGCGGCGGAGCGTACATGGGTGTTGGTCATTGAATAGTAGTCACTGTTCTCCTCGTTGCCCTTCTTGAACACATTATAATTATAGTTCGGTGTCTCACCCATGCCATACTGGATGCCCCAGGCACGGAACCATGTCCCGTGGCGCTCCGTGCTGTTGATCTCGGTACCGCCGAAGAGATTGACAATGTGCTTCTGCGCGAACGTCTCGCTGTAGTTTGCCGTGGCGCGGAAGTCCCAACCGAGCAATGAGTTGTCGGTCCTCTCATAGATACCGCCACTTGGCAGGACAGAAATAGGCAACGAATATGGATTGTCCGGATCCGTGTAGAGGTACGGGTTGTTGTCACGGATGGTGGCAGTGTCCATGGCACGGTAGGCAAGCGCCTGGTTTGAATCGTCAAGGATGTTGTGCTCCTGGGAGGAAGACGTGTACTTGACAGCGCCAAGGGCACTCAGCTCCAGCTGCTTGACAGGCTTGGCCTTCAGCTCGCCCTGGATACGCACATCAGTGACTCCAAGATCTATGTAGTTGTTGTCCAACTCGTGAAGGATGTTGAACGGAGCGTAGTTTCTCGTGTAGTACTCATTGGCGTCAAGCGCGCGGGAGGTGTTGAGCGCGTAAGAGTAAGGGTTGATGTCAAAGTCACGCTTCACCTCACCGGAGACCACGTCCATGGTCTGGCCGAGGGTTCCCGGCGCGCGCTGCTTACGGAAAGAGGCGTTGCTGATGAGATTGAACGAGAATATGTCGTGGAACTTGAAAGTCGTGTTGAGGTTCCCGGTGTAACGGGAAACGGAACTCTGCTTCGTCCACCCCGGATCCTGCATCACGGAGAGCGACGCGTAATAGGTGGCGTTCTCGGAGCCACCGGAGGCGCTCAGCGAGTGGTTGCTCTGCAAAGCGTTGCTGAAGAGAGTGCCGAACCAGTCGGTGTTCCTGTACTCGGCGGCACGGAGGTACTCGGCCTTCGCCGCGTCCGTGTTGGCCAGGCCGAACCTGCCCGAGGTCTTGTCATACTGGCCGATCAACTGATACATCTTGCCATAGACTCCGCTGTCGGAGGCGTTGGCCAAAGACGCGTAGTTGAGGTAGCCTTTCTGCTGGAGTTCCTGGTAGATCTCCATCTGGTCCTGCGAGTTCATTATGTTGAACGTGCCGTAGGACGGCTTTAGCCTTGTCGTGTACTCTCCGGTGTAGTTCAGCCTGAACGATCCCGCGCGGCCTTTCTTGGTCGTCACGACAATCACGCCGGCCATGGCCCTCGCGCCGTAGATAGATGTCGCGGAACCATCCTTGAGGATGTCGAACGACTCGATGTCATCGGAGTTGAGCCCGGCGATAGCCGAGGAGATAAGCGTTGACGCGTCTCCTGAGGACAGCTGGTCGGCGCTGACATCCACGACATCCTCCATGATCACGCCATCGACAACCCAAAGCGGCTTTGATGAACCATAGATGGAAGTGGCGCCACGGACACGGATCTTTGGAGCCGTACCGAAAGTACCCGAAACATTCTGGACCGAAACACCGGCGACACGTCCCTCAAGGGAGCGGCTGACATCGGAAAGTCCGTCTATCTTTGCCGTCTCCGCGTCCAACTTGGCGGTGGAACCTGTGAACAGGCGGCGGTCCATCTTCTGCATACCGGTGACGACCACTCCTTCCAATAACTGGGAGTCAGGAGTCAAGGCCACATTGATCGTGGTCTTGCCTTTGACCGCCACTTCCTTCTGCTCATATCCCATTGATGAGAAAATGAGCGTACCGTCATTTGGCACGGAGATTGAATAATGTCCATCGGCGTCTCCGCTGCTTCCCTTTGTGGAGCCCTTGACTTGGCAGAACGCAAAAGGAATAGGTTCACCCGTTGAAGCATCGGTAACGACACCGGACACAGTGATGTTCTGCGCCGAGCTGGTGACGGCAACGAACAGTGCGGTCACCAAAAGAAAAAATCTGATTTTTTTCATCAATACTTCATTTATACTAATACTATACAACTGCATTTACTTCCGGTTCCAAGAAAAATGTATGGCCTTCCAGGCCGACATTCTTGCTCATAAACCATGTTCCAAGGCAATCTGTCAGGGGATCAACCATGAAATTTCCGCAAATATTGAAATATTTTTTGCCAATCGCAAATCAACGGTCCGCACTCTCACTTAAACATAACAACTATCCAATATAGCCACACTTACAAATCAAAACTTATTGCATTTCCGAATCCCGACACTCGTAACCGACAAATCATTTTAAAACCAATAATCATTATTTTAAAAAAAAATCAAAAGAGGAACAACAGGTTCAGCTCCCCGTCATTCCCCCTCGCAATCCGCTTTCTCAGCCATGGGCTACCGCCCATGCTTCTTGAAGACGTTGTTGATCAAAGTTGTCTTGTCAGCCCTGTTCTCCAGAAGCGACGCTTTCAGCGACTTGATGTCGTTGGTGTAGTAGCCAAGACAATCACTGATGTCAGAGCGGCTGACGCCGCCTGCCTCCAGCTCCGAGAAAATCTGAGGCTTGAACCAATAACTGTAGCCATAGCCCGGGTTGCTCCCATAGCGCTCCTTGTACAATGCGTTCTCCATGTAATAGGCCCACATCTCACCGACCTCGCAGTACCCGGCGTACTCCCCTTTTCCGGTTCCATAAGTCATCCCGGAATTGATGAACGAAGTCAAGATGTAGGTCGCGTAAGCCCCCCAGTAATCCGTGCCTACCCTGCTGAAATGCGATGCGTGAGCCATCTCGTGGGTCGTCGTGGAGTACAGCTCGGCATAGTTGCCGTTCTTGTCCTTGGACCCGATCATGATGTCCGGGGAGAAAAGGCGCACAAGCACTGAATACTTGCCAAGATACTTGCTCACAAGCTTGTTATCCATGAAAGCCCCATGGTGCATCATCAAGGTACATGAAGGTTTCATGATGTTCAGGATCCAGAAACGGAGATTCTTTGGAGGCATCGCAACGCCCGATGTCTGGCACTTCTTGTAGAAGTCGTAGGCGGCATTGTTGACCACGCATCTGCGGAACAGTGTGGCGTCTGAGTTCTTGTCCACAACATAGTCAATGCCGGAAGGCGAACCTTTGCCAAGATTGGAGATGGAGGCAGGGATCAAAATCAAGTTGAATCCGATAGAGAATCCGACCGAGTTCTTGAAGCAGATCCTGTAGCGAGGCCTGGACGAGAACTTCCGGGAGAACTGGTAGTTGCCGTCAGCGTCTGTGTATGTGGTTGCTATCTTCACAAAGACATTCGCAACCATCTTCACACCAGAGACACCGACCGTTTTCTTGCTCCTTTTCTTGTCGTCCACGATCGAGATCTTTCCTGATGGCTTTACTTTGGCCCGCGTCTCAGGCTCGAGCATGCCTCCGTTTCCTGAAATCTCGAATGCCGTCCTCTCCACAGCGTTCCAGTCAAAATCCCCAAAGCTCCTTGCAGGCACACTAGCGTCCGGGATAAAGCACTCATCGAGAACCTCATAGCGGATTCCCTGCGGAAACTTGAAGTCCGGAGGCACCACAGCGTACTGCCAGGTGATCCTGCCGTCAGGGATCTCCGGGTCATGGTAATAGTCACCGCTTCTTACGATCTCCCTGTCCATCGGATAGTCAAACAGCTCCACTCCCAAGTCCATAAGCCTGTCGTACTCGTCGGAACTTGCCGGGAGAAACCTTACATAGTAATCCGACACCGGAACCTCAACCGCCCCCCTGGTCGGATAAAGAGCGGAGATCGCCTCTCCTATCGTGGTCACCGAGTACGGATTCCGGAGTTTTTGTCCAAGTTCCATCTTGCCGTGTTCGACCACTTCGACGTTTTCCTTTGTGCTGACAGGATCAGCCTCCACCAGAGACACACCCTCCTTGCTGCAAGACACCAGCACCAGAGCCGGCAGCATCATTTTGAAGAACCATTTCATTGTTCAGTAGGTTTTTAGTTACGGTGCAAAGGTAGGCAGGGCTATCCGTGGGTTGAAATATTCAACGAATATTTCCGAAAGCGGGCTTTCTTGGCAATTCAAGGGTGATTTTTTATCTTTGCGAAGTCAAAAATTCGGAAAAACATGGGCATATTCAAAAAATCAGCCGCATGCTCGGCATCTATAATTCTGCTGTTCAGTGCTTTGAGCTTTTCTCTTAAGGCGCAGCCGTACAAAAGTCTCATCGAAGAGAATCCTGAGAGGGCAGGAGGAGTCTACCACTATTATGAATATGCTCCCGCAACCTTCACCAAAGCTCCCAAAGGTTATAAGCCATTTTACATCAGCCACTATGGAAGGCACGGATCACGCTACCACACAAGCGGGGATCTGTTCAAGGGAGCGGTTGAGACACTTGCGTCCGCGCAAAAGGCCGGGCTGCTGACCGAGGAGGGAATCCTGCTGAAAAAGCAGATTGACACGATCCGCGCGGAGCATCGAGGGATGTTCGGGATGCTTACCGAGAGAGGGGCCGGTGAGCATAGGGCAATCGCGGGAAGGATGTTCACGAACTATCCCCAAGCGCTCAACGGCAAACGCGCGGAAGTGGAATGTGTCTCCAGCTACTGGCCAAGATGCCTGGTCAGCATGGCTAATTTCACATCCACACTTGCGGAAAGGAACGGAAAACTCAAATTCCATTACGTCACAGGACCTAAATACCTTGATTACATCTGCATGAATCTTGACACGAAACCGGTCTCAAAAGGCTCGAAGGCGCTGGGAAGACACCTTCTGGACAGCCTCGTCTCCTATGAGAGGTTCTTCGAGGCGGTGTTTTCCGACCCGGCCAAGGCAGTTGGACTCGCACCTGACCCTAAGGAGTTCATGGTTGACGTGTTCAACGCAGGAAGCATCAGCCCGAACACCCTGACACACCCTGACATATTCAAACATTTCACAATCGAAGAGCTTGAAGGACTGTGGATCGCAAGAAACGACAGATTCTACTATAGCTTCGGCATCTCGGCCGAGGAGGGTGATTACGTCTCCTCCATCGCGAAGCCGCTGATCGAGGACATAGTCGCCAAGGCTGACAAAGCCCTTGAATCAGGCAGCGACAGGGCCGCCGACCTCAGGTTCGGGCACGACGTCGGTCTTCTTCCGCTGATCGGCACAATCGGAATCGCAGGAATGGAGAAACGTTGGACCTCCTCCCGTGTCCACGATCATTGGTTTGACTTCCAGATGATACCGATGGGCTCCAACCTCCAGATGATCTTCTTCCTGAACAAAAAAGGCAATGTGATTGTCAAACTTGTCTACAACGAGAAGGAAACACACATTCCGGCTGTAAAGACATTGGACGGCACTTTCCACAACTGGAACGACCTTCGGGAATATCTCGTAAAAACAGCCGCCGCCATCCCGGACAGGCACATCGTCAAGGATGACAGCGATAAAGAGCGTACCGGAGTGACAGGTTTGTAGCCTAGAAATAGACCACGGTCTTCTGTTCGATCGAAGACATCAGCGAATTTGCCAGGCGGCTCACACCAAAACGGAACAAATCCTTGCCTGTCCACTCATTCCCAAGAATGGATTTTACAATCGAGTGGTAGCAAACGGCGTCCTTGGCTGTGGAAATGCCGCCGGCAGCCTTGAAGCCAACCTTCCGTCCAGTCTTATCATAGAAAGCCCTGATGCTCTCGCACATGATGAAGGCAGCCATTGGTGTGGCGTTCACTGTCACCTTGCCGGTTGATGTCTTGATGAAGTCAGCTCCCTCCTCCATTGCAAGGAACGACGCGTCGGCTATGTTCTCTGGAGTCACAAGCAGGCCGGTCTCCAGGATGACTTTCAGAATGGCCTTGCGGCCAAGTTTGGCGGCTGTCTCGTCCACCGCGGCACGGATGACCCTGATTTCCTTTCGCGCGGAGTCCAGATCGCCAGCCAAGAACGCATTCAGCGCGAGCACAATGTCGATCTCGTCAGCCCCGGCCTCAACAGCCAAAACGCATTCCCTGACCTTAACATCCAGGAAACTCTGCGAAGTGGGGAAGCAGCCTGCCACCGATGTCACGTGAACATCGTTGCTTTCAAGGCTTTCCCTTACAACAGAGGCGAAATTCGGGAAAACACAGACGGAGGCCGGGAGGGGATATTCAGGAAAATCCTTCATGAAGGAGTTGACCTTCCCGACCAGTTTTCTCACCGTGTCCGGAGTGTCCTCGGCACGCAGCGTCGTGAGATCCATCAACGACAGGCAATTCCTGAGGACTTCCGGGGAAGTCACATTGTCAATGTTGGCGGCAATAGCGTCCAACCTTTTGCTGATCCGCTCCTTATCCGGAGCGTAACCATAATTTGCGAACAAAGATTCCATATTATTTTCAAAGCATTTTATCATCCTTAATACCGAGGCTGAAGGTCATCCTCTTATCTGGACATTGAAACCCTCGTCAATCAAAGGTTTTACAAGTTCCATCATCTCTTCGGAGGAGAACTTTTCAAGATTCTCGGCGGGAGCCTCTCTGTCAAGGGTGTAGACCATCACTTCCCTTGGCCGGAGTCTTCTTACTATTCCCATCCACCCGTCAAGGATCTCTGGAGAGGAAGAATCAAAGGACGATGCCTTAAGGAACATTGTCTGAAGCACAAAATCGCCGTTGAACCTCATAAGGTCCTTGACTATGTCCTCAACATGGTAGTCACCCTGAGGCTGGTTGATTCTTCCGGCAGCCTCATCCGTCGGAGCGTCAAGCTTCAAAATCGGATTGTCCACCTTCCGCAAGGCCTCGAACACATCCTCGCGGCAAATCCTCGTGGCATTGGACAAAACCGACACTACGGCACTAGGGAAATACCTGTCCCTCAATGCCAAAGTAATGTCAATGATCTTTGGAAAACCAGGATTCAGGGTAGGCTCACCGTCACCGGAGAAGGTGATGGAATCAATCCGGGTGTCATGATCCCTACACTCTATGAGTTTGGACTCCAACGCCGCATGAAGTTCCTCCGCCGTCGGAAGTCTGCGGTCACCTCTTCCATCCTTGTTCCAGCCACACTCGCAATAGATGCAATCGAAATTGCACAATTTTCCATTGACCGGAAGCAGATTGATTCCTAATGACGCCCCAAGCCTTCTGGAGTGTATCGGACCAAAGACAAGATCTTCCCGCATCATAGCTATATTATTCTGGATGATTTACTTTCCGGAGTCAAGCGGCAATCGCCGTCCAGGTTGTCCAAACGGACGAGCCCGGGTCTTTTCCCTGTTTCGAGTGTGCCGTACTGATTGTCCTTGGCAAGGAACTCCGCACCGTTGCGGCTGGCCCACACAAGCATCTCTCCTAGTCCGATCTCATGGAAAGCGCTCTGGAGGCAGTACAGCTCCCTTACCATGTCAAGGTCATCGTTGCTGGAAAGAGAATCCGTGCCGACTGTGATCTTAAGTCCGTTGCGGCGCATCAGCGGCACAGGAGGCAATGTGTTTTGAATGAATATGTTCGATAACGGGCAAAGCGCCACAAATGGATGTCTCAAAGTCTCTTTCACCGCATCTATTCCCTCCTGGTCCATGCAGACCTCATGGACAAGCAGAATGTGCTCGTCAAAGGGAGCCGGGTGAACCTTCTCAAGCCTGTCGATGAAATAAAGCAGGGAGGATTTCCCTGTGACCGGAGGGACGCTCATCCCCGCCGCCTTGCGGTTTTCCCACATGGCGCCACGACCGTACTTGATCATGTCCTCCTCTTCCTCGGTCTCCTCCGAATGGTATGACAGGAAACCGGACTTCAAGCCTTCGGCGGACGCGGCCGTGACCAGCTCCGGACTCATCGTGTAGCAAGAGTGAGGTGTCGGGGCGGCGTCAAGACCATAACGCTCGGCTTCAGCCTTAAGTTTCATGACAGACTCCATGACAGTACCGCAATCCTCAGGCTCGGTTCCGAAGACTTCCAGAAAGGTCCTCGTGTACATCGGAGAATCCCTCTTGACAGCGAATGTGTCCGAGCAATTACTGATGTCAGCCATTGCGGAGACGCCACGGTCCCACATAATGTTCATCCAGTGCCTTATGTCATGAAGTTTTTCCTCAAGGCTTTTGCTGTCACGCATGGCATTGATCTGGTCTATGAAACCAGCCATGCCGGTACCCTTGCGGAAGGACTTCCACAAATAAGACAATTCCAGATGGCAATGAGCGTTGACAAAGCCCGGCACCACAGCCCCCTTGACAAAATGCTCCTCCTTCTCCGGATCGCCGCACTCACCGATGGCGGTCACTGTCCCCTTGTCGTCATATTCCACATAACCGTTTCTTATCGGTTCGGGACAGGTAAGGGTAAAAATATATTCAGCTGCTATTCTGTTCATTTGACGATTGGTAACTTCCTCAAAGTCTTATCCGGCAATTTTATCTCCTCCTCTGAAAGGCGATGGAAAGTAACATGATCTTGAATTTTATGGGCCTTGGCAAGAGTGTCTCCCACATGTGCGGACGCCGTGTCCCTGATGATAAGCTCCGGACCAAGAAAGACAGTGTCCTCGACAACAGGCACCGGGCAATAGACCCCATTTGAATCAAGTTCGACGCAGATCCTGTCTGTCATGGAAGAAGAGCCTAAGATCTCCGGGAAAGAAGGGAACGGCCTGACAGACGCCGCAAGCCGCGCCCGGGCGAGAGAGTCAGCCTCGCGCCTGAGCCTGCTCTCGAGCGTAAGTTTTTTGTTCAGGACATTCCTCTCCGCATTCAGTCCGTCCACCACACGACCGAGCATCTCAGCGTAACGCTTTGGATCGTTGAGGTAGTGCTCAACACTCGTTTGGTAGTCCCTCGACGAAAAACCATACTTCTCGAATATCGGCTCGTAAAACCATGTCGTGTCCGCCATGGTCCTCTTGTCCGGATTCTCCTCCAGCCACTGGTCCGCGATGAACATCTCACGATAGATTTTCTCCATCTTGCGCACCGGGATCACCCTGGCCCTGCGCTCACATGAGACGAAAGCCAGAAGCAAGGCCACGGAAGGAACCGCTATGCCGAGAAACCATCTCATAGATCTACCTTAATGTCGCCCCGTACTCATTCTGGAACGTAGAGAGGATCTTTTTCATTACTCTCTCCACATCCTCGTCAGTCAAAGTCTTCTCCTGGTCCTGGAGCACGAATCCGAGCGCGTACTGTTTCTTTCCGGCAGGAATCTTGTCTCCACGGTAGACATCGAACAATGTCACCTGCCTTAGAAGCTTCTTTCCTGCCTTGAATGAGCTCTTGTAGAGATCGGCATAACTTACACTCTCGTCGAGCAACAGGGCCAGATCCCTTCTGACCTCGGGGAATCTTGGCAATTCCCTGAAGGCGACCTTGTCTCTCTTGACCAGTTGGAAAAGGGTGTTCCAGTTGATCTCGGCGGCGAACACAGGCTGGCGGACACCGAACTTCTTCGCGACAGCCGGAGCTACGGTTCCGATGACCGCGAGCGGCAGACGCTGCCCAGGAAGGGCATAGGCCAAACCTTCACTGAATATGTCAGCGGGAGCCGCCGTGGCCTCCATCTGGTAAAGATCCGCGCCGAAACGCCTCAGGAGAAGATCCAGGTAGCCTTTCAACTCAAAGAAACTGCTCTTTCCAGGCTGGCTGTTCCAGGACTTCTCCGGAGTTCCGGTGACGAACATCGAGAACGCGGGATGCTCCTCGTAGGAAGACAGTGTCCTGCCGTCCTTTTCCGGATCACGGCTGTAGACGGAGCCATATTCAAAGAGCCTCATAGATGAGATCTGACGGTTCAGGTTGTAGGCGATGACCTCAAGACCGCTGAATATGAGGGTTTGCCTCATGACGTTCAGATCGGAGCTCAGAGGGTTGACGATTGTAACGCTCCTTTCCTCGGGATAGGTCGTAAGTCCCTTATAGTAAGCACTCTTTGTGAGGGAGTTATTCATTATCTCAACGAAACCATTGGCGGCCAAGAAATTGGATATTCCGTTACGGATCGCCTCGGGCTCCGGTGAAGGAGTCGCGTTCACGGACATCTTCATGTGCTGCGGCAGGTCGATGTTGTTGTAGCCATAGATTCTGAGAATCTCCTCGACCACGTCACACTCCCTTGTGACATCGATCATATAGGTTGGAGCAGCGACTTTGGCACCGCCATCGCGCTTCTCGACGAACTCGTAGGCAAGGGCAGTAAGAATCTTCTCGATCGTGTCGTGGCCGATCTTCTTGCCTATGAATTTCTCGATGCGGTCGTAGTCAAGGTCAATGACCTTCTTCCCGATCTTCACAGGGTAAAACTCCTCGATTCCTCCAGCTATCTCTCCACCGGCCACCTCCTGGATCAGAAGAGCGGCACGCTTGGCGGCATATTCATTGATTCCGGGGTCGGCTCCCCTTTCGTAACGGAAGGACGCGTCGGTCTGGAGTCCATGTCTCTTGGATGTCTTGCGGATCGATCCCGGATCGAAGTAGGCACTCTCGACAAAGACATTGACCGTCTCTGGTTTCACCCCGGAATCCGCGCCTCCGAACACTCCGGCGATGCACATCGGGCCGTCAGCGTCGGCGATCACGATGTCTTCCGGGGAAAGTTTCCTCTCGGCACCGTCCAAGGTCACTATCCTTTCACCCTCGACGGCTCTTCTCACGATGACCTTGCCGCCCGAAATCTTGTCGGCATCGAAAGTATGAAGAGGCTGTCCAAGCTCAAAAAGAATGAAGTTGGACACGTCCACAACATTGTCAATAGGCTTGAGGCCGAGGGACATAAGCTTCTTTTGAAGCCATTCCGGAGAAGGACCGACCTTCACGCCTTTAATGGTGATCCCGCAATAGCGCGGGGCGGCGGTCGGGTCAAGGACCTCTACAGGGACGCCTTTGCCCTCACCCGGCTTCCAGGCGTCCACCGAAGGATACTTGAAAGAGCAAGGAATATTATTGAGCGTCATCCAGGCATAAAGGTCGCGGGCCACTCCGATGTGCGAGGCCGCGTCCACCCTGTTGGCCGTGATCTCATATTCAATGACGGCCTCGGTCTTAAGATGAAGATATTCCTTGGCCGGCGTCCCGACAGGCGCGTCGGACGGAAGGACCTTGATGCCGGAATGGTCGTTGCCGATTCCAAGTTCATCCTCCGCGCAGATCATTCCGAAGGATTCCACGCCACGGATCTTGGACTTTTTGATCTTGAAGTCTCCGGGAAGTACAGCTCCGATGCGGGCGAAGAGCACTTTCTGGCCAGCCGCCACATTCGGGGCGCCGCAGACAACGGTCAGAGGCTCGCCAGCGCCATCGTTCACCTTTGTGACATGAAGATGGTCGGAATCAGGATGCGCCTCGCACTCAAGCACCTCAGCGACAACCACTCCGGCAAGCCCGCCAGGAATTTCCTCCCGCTCCTCGACGCCGTCCACCTCGATTCCTATGGATGTCATGGCGTCCGCGATCTGCTGCGGGGTAAGGTCGGATTCAAGATAATCCTTTAGCCAATTGTAAGAAAGCTTCATATGATGATGATTTTATTTGTCAATATCCTCTTTTGAGAACAGGGATTCCACAAACTCCCTCTTGTCAAAGACCCTCAGGTCATCGATTCCCTCACCTATTCCGATGAACTTTACCGGGACCTTCAACTGGTCAACGATTCCGATGACCACCCCTCCCTTGGCTGTGCCGTCAAGTTTGGTGACCGCAAGCGCGGTGATGTCCGTCGCGCGGGAAAATTCCTTGGCTTGTTGATAGGCATTCTGTCCGGTCGAGGCGTCAAGAACAAGAAGGACCTCATGCGGCGCGTCCGGGATGACTTTGCGCATCACATTGCGTATCTTTGTCAATTCATTCATCAGGTCGATCCGGTTGTGGAGCCGGCCAGCTGTGTCAATCAGGACCACGTCAGATCCCTTGGCGACCGCGGAATTGACCGTGTCAAAAGCGACAGATGCCGGATCCGCACCCATGCCCTGCTTCACGATCTCCACGCCGGCCCGATCGGCCCAGATCTGAAGCTGGTCCACAGCCGCAGCTCGGAACGTGTCGGCGGCACCGATCATAACTTTCTTTCCCATCGCCTTGTAACGGGCGGCAAGTTTACCTATTGTCGTGGTTTTTCCGACTCCGTTAACACCGACAACCATAACCACAAGAGGTTTCTTTGAAAGGTCAAAGGGTTCCTTGGGCGGCTCCTCGCCCTCAACATCCAGCAACGCGCCTATCTCATCACGGAGCATTCCCACCAACTCATCAAAGGACATGTATTTATCCTTGCCGACCCTCTCCTCCAGGCTGTCAACGATCTTAAGAGTGGTGTCAACACCCATATCGGAAGCTACAAGAGCCTCCTCGATGGCGTCGAGAACGCTGTCGTCCACCTTGGACTTGCCGATTATCGACCTTGAAAGCCTTTGGAAAAAGCCCTCCTTTGTCTTTTTGACCCCTCTGTCAAACAATCCCATAACGTTATCTTTTGTAAACTTACAAATTTAGTGAAAACCGAGAGTAATATGAAATTTATTTCGATATTACCGAGGTGCATCCTAAATTCGCCGACAGGCAAATTAGTGAAAACCGAGAGTAATATGAAATTTATTTCGCAAAACAAGAGCGCAGGCGGAATCCGTCTGCGCTCTTGGTATCATGTTCACGGAATCTATTTTTTGTCCGCGAAGAAGTCCTTGGTCTTCTCAGCCTCAACAAGAAGCTCGGTGAAGATGTAAGCTCCGGTCTTTGGTGACTTGTCCATGCGGATGCACTTCACCATGCTCTTTGCGCCAGCTTTGGCCGCGAATGTAGCGACTGCTTTCTTTGCCATAGTCTATATCTCCAAAATTACTTGATTTCACGATGAACAGTCACCTTGTGAAGGTAAGGATTGTACTTCCTACGCTCCAGACGGTCAGGCGAGTTCTTCTTGTTCTTTGTTGTGATGTACCTTGAGATTCCAGGCACACCGCTTGCCTTCTGCTCAGTGCATTCAAGGATGACCTGCACCCTGTTACCTTTTGCTTTCTTTGCCATAACTCAATAGATTTTAAACAAGGCCGACATATCCTTTTGCCTGAGCCTCCGCAAGAGCGGCGTCAAGGCCTTTCTTCTCAATGGTTCTCATTCCCTTGCAGGAAACCTTCAGTGTGATGAACCTCTGCTCAGCCTCAGACCAGAACTTCTTGGTCTTGAGGTTGAGGGCGAACTCGCGCTTGGTGCGAAGCTTTGAATGAGCGACATTGTTGCCGATCATTCTCTTTCGTCCTGTGATTTGACAAACTTTTGCCATAATATTATACTCTTTTTATTGATTCAAAATAAATTGCAGGGCTGCAAATTTCGCTCTAAATTTTCAGAATAGCAAATAATTCAGACAAATTTAAAGAATCTGCGCCACCGTATGTTGTTAGGGAACTTTCGGTTCGCATCAGTCGAGAGCCAAATCAAGGCCGGCCTTCCGACTATGTGATCCTCAGGAACGAATCCCCAGTACCTCGAGTCCAGGGAATTATGCCTGTTGTCCCCCATCATGAAATAGTAGTCCATCGCGAAAGTGTAGCTTGCAGCCTCCTTCCCGTCAATGAATATTTTTCCGTCAGCACCTTTCCTCAGCTCATGTCCCTCATAGGCGGAGATTATCCTCTCGTAAAGAGGCAGATTATCCTCTGTGAGCGTAATGGTCACACCTTTCTTCGGAATCCAAACCGGCCCATAATAGTCACGGGTCCAACCTGAATCCTCCGTGAACGGAAACAGATTCAGATAGGAATCCGGATAGTCCGGAGGGTAAACGTCCAGATTGGGTTCCACACTCACTACCGAGGAGATTTTGCCCACCTCATCAAGCATGGCCTCAGTCAGGGGCATGGCCGGGTAGCCCGGCAGACTTTCATCGAAATAAAGTTCCCCAAGATTGAGACCCATGTTCTCCAGAATCCTTGAATTGATCTTTGCTCCCGTGGTGAGGACCGAGTAGGTCAATTGTATTCCCGGGTAGACCTCCTGCTTCACACCATTGGTGTAGACAAGTCCGTCAATGACAGACAAGGTGTCTCCGGGAACGGCCACGCATCTTTTGACGTAATGGTCTTTCTTGTCGACAGGGCGGACCTTTATCGGGCCACCGGCCTTAATGGCGTATTCTTTTCCTACATTCCGAACCCATGTGTGGTAATCCTCGGACGGGAAACGGGACAATACCGTGTCACCATCCGGAAAATTAAACACAACATAGTCACCTCTTCTTACTTTCCTGAACCCTCTGAGGCGGTGGTAATCATTCTGAATAAGGGTCGAATATGACTCTTTTCCGAATATCACATTGTGCGTGAAGGGAATTGAAATCGGTGTCTGGGGAACCTTTGGCCCGAAAGTCAGTTTGCTGACAAAAAGATGGTCTCCCGTGAAAAGGGAACTCTCCATTGATGACGAAGGAATCTTGAAGGCCTGGAAAAAGAAAATGTTGATGAAAGTCACGACGATGACAGCGAATATGATGGCATCGAGCCAGTCGAGCCAGACATTGCGCTTCTCTCCTTCCTTATACTCCTTCTTCCAGAACATCCACTTCACCTTGCGGGTGATGTGGTGGTCAAAGATTACGACAAGACCGAAGAGCCACCAATAATTCCCGAGCCAGACAACCCACAGCACATAGAGAACGGACCAGAAGCCCATCCTCACCCATTTGTTGTGGTATGTTTCCCTCAAGCCCACTTCCCAGACACTATTTTACAGAATTTACGATCGCCTCGAACGCCTGCGGGTTGTTCATCGCGAGGTCGGCGAGAACCTTGCGGTTGAGACCGATGTTCTGCTTGGCGAGCTTGCCCATGAACTGAGAGTAAGAGATGCCGTACTGACGCGCGGCGGCGTTGATTCTCTGGATCCAGAGAGCGCGGAAGTTACGCTTCTTGGCCTTGCGGTCACGATAGGCGTAGGTGAGACCTTTCTCGTAGGTGTTCTTCGCTACAGTCCAGACATTCTTTCTGGAGAGGAAATTACCGCGGGTTCTCTTGAGAATCTTCTTGCGGCGGGCCCTTGAGGCTACTGAATTTACTGATCTTGGCATAAATTGATCTTTTTCCGGAGGCAGTGACCGCCCTTCGGCGATGCTTTTCTACTGCGTTCCAAGTTAAACATAAAAACTTACAGGACCAGAAGCTCTTTTACTCTCTTCACATCATCCTTGTGGAGGATAGCGAAGTGATCAAGATTTCTCTTGCGCTTCTTGGTCTTCTTGGTGAGGATGTGGCTGTGGTAAGCGTGCTTCCTCTTGATTTTTCCCGATCCGGTAAGCGCGAAGCGCTTTTTGGCACCGGAGTTGGTCTTAAGCTTTGCCATTGTCTTAAAAATTAAACGTTAATATTGTTCTCCGCACCCAGCGGATCACTTTTTCTTTATCGGGGCGATCATCATGGTCATCCTCTTCCCCTCGAGGGTAGGCATGTTCTCCGCGCGTCCATATTCCTCGAGCTCGACGGCGAAGCGCAACAACTGCTTCTCTCCCTGCTCGGCGAACATGATCGAACGGCCGCGGAAGAATATTGTCGCCTTTACCTTTGAGCCTTCCTCAAGGAACTCCTGAGCGTGCTTGAGCTTAAACTGGAAATCATGCTCATCGGTGTTCGGACCGAAGCGGATCTCTTTGATGACAATCTTGGAGGCGTTCTGCTTCATCTCCTTGGCCTTCTTCCTCTGCTGGTAGAGGTACTTCTGGTAGTCAAGGATCTTGCAGACAGGAGGCTCAGCCTTAGCGCTGATCTCAACAAGATCAAGCTCAAGCTCATCCGCCATCTTCAAGGCCTTGGAAATAGGATAGATTCCCGGTTCGGCGATGTTGTCTCCCACGAGCCGCACCTGAGGTGCGGTGATCTCCTCGTTGATGTTCAGTTCATCGTCAGCCTTCTGACGGACGAACGGACGTGGACCGCGCCCCCCTGCGGGTTTCGGTCCGGCGCTTGGTCTGAACGCGGTGGCTGGTCTAGGGCCACCGTAGTGTGGTTTCGGCTTGTAAGGCATTCTGCTCTGTTTAAAACTCTCCTATAATATTATTAAATAACTTTTGTCGCAGACACCTCACTATGCAAGTTCCTTGGCCACCTCGGCCTTGAACCAGGCGATGAAGTCTTCGACCTTCATTGTGCCGGCATCAGCACCATCCCTTCTCACGGAAACGGTACCGTCCGCCACTTCTTTTTCTCCTACGATGACCAGGACAGGAACCCTGAGCAGGGAAATCTCACGGATTCTCTTTCCAAGAGTCTCATTCCTGTCATCTACAGAAGCGCGAATATCGGAATTATTCAGCAAACCGCAAACTTTTTTTGCATATTCAGCGTATTTCTCGCTGACTGGGAGCACCTTGATCTGATCAGGGCTGAGCCAAAGAGGAAGATGGCCACTCGTGTGCTCAAGCAGTACCGCGGTGAATCTTTCGATTGATCCGAAAGGAGCGCGGTGGATCATTATCGGACGTTTCTTGCTTCCGTCAGCGTCGGTATATTCAAGTTGGAACCTCTCCGGCAGATTGTAGTCCACCTGGATGGTGCCGAGCTGCCACTTCCTTCCGATGGCGTCCTTTACCATGAAATCGAGCTTAGGGCCGTAGAAGGCCGCCTCGCCATATTCAACGACAGTCTTGAGGCCCTTCTCATTCGCCGCCTCGATGATGGCGTTCTCGGCCTTCTCCCAGTTCTCGTCGCTTCCGATGTACTTGGACCTGTTGTCCGGATCCCTGAGGGAAACCTGCGCCGTGTACTTGTCGAACTTGAAGATCCTGAACACATAGAGGATCAAGTCGATGACCTTCTCGAACTCGCCCTTGAGCTGGTCCGGGGTAACGAACATGTGCGCGTCATCCTGTGTGAAGGAACGAACCCTGGTAAGGCCGTGAAGCTCGCCGCTCTGCTCATAACGGTAGACTGTCCCGAACTCGGCAAGTCTCAAAGGCAAATCCTTGTATGACCTTGGCTCAGAACGGAATATCTCACAGTGATGAGGACAGTTCATCGGTTTGAGCATGTACTCCTCACCCTCCTGAGGCGTGTGGATCGGCTGGAAGGAATCCTTGCCGTACTTGGCGTAGTGGCCCGAGGTCACATAGAGTTCCTTGCTTCCTATATGAGGGGTGACAACCGGCAGATAGCCATACTCATTCTGCTTCTTGCGGAGGAATTTCTCAAGCTCGTATCTCATCACGGCGCCCCTTGGAAGCCACAGAGGCAGCCCGAGACCCACGCGTGAGGAGAACGTGAAGAGTTCCATTTCCTTGCCGAGTTTTCTGTGGTCGCGCTTCTTGGCCTCTTCCAGGAGAACAAGATACTCGTCAAGCATCGACTTCTTAGGGAAGGAAATGCCATAGATTCTGGTGAGTTGTTCCCTCTTCTCGTCCCCACGCCAATAGGCTCCGGCTATGGCGGTCAGCTTGACAGCCTTGATGACCTCTGTGTTGCGAAGGTGAGGTCCGCGGCAGAGATCCGTGAAATGGCCGTTGGTGTAATAGGTGATCGTGCCGTCCGCGAGATCATTGATGAGTTCGCATTTATATTTGTCCCCAGTCTGCTCGAAATGCTTGAGGGCATCGGCCTTGGACACGTCCTGACGGACAAAGTCCTGCTTCTCGCGGGCCAGTTCAAGCATCCTCTTCTCGATCTTCGGGAAATCAGCGTCGGTGATCTGACGGCCGCCGAGATCCACGTCATAGTAGAAGCCGTTCTCGATGGCCGGTCCGATGCCGAACTTCACGCCCGGGAATATGTCCTCAAGGGCCTCCGCCATCAAGTGCGACGAGGAGTGCCAAAAAACTCTCTTTCCCTCATCGTCGTCCCACTTCAGAAGAACGATCGAACTGTCTTCCTCGATCGGACGGTTCAGGTCGTAGGTGACTCCCTTGCCGACTGTCGTGTCCGTCGCGGGCTTCACAGCCACCGCCAAGACTTCCTCCGCCAGCCTGGGACTGATGCTCTTGGCTATCTCATAACCTGTTACGCCTTTCTCGAAGGCCCTGACACTACCGTCAGGAAATGTGATGTCAATCATAACAAAAACTAAAATAAATTGGTCTGACCAGTATTTACAGACCAAGTACTTGAACTTGGCCAGCCATATTATTAGCCAAGGGGCAAAGATACGAAATATTTTGCTATTTTTGCATAAATATTTAGAAGGCGGTAAGATCAAATCGCCGCGAAACGGTCAAATAATGTTTATAGAACAATGAAGAAAGAGTTTTCATCCAGCACGTCCTGGAACAGCGCCGCGTTGGCGGGTCTTGCAATGGCCGCCGCCACAATCATTCTCGACTACCTGCCGACATTGGCATTGGCAATCGGAATAAACGGGTTCTTAGGCAGTTTCTTTTTGTTTCTGATCAAGATCGTGAAGATCGTTGCATGCATCTACGTGTTCCGCCTGTTGATGCTTCGCTTCTTCAATTCCTATGAGGTTGACTACACGCGGTTGCAGCACTATGGCCTGAAGCTGGCTTTTTTCTCGTCCATCCTGGTTGCCGGTTTTTCATTGCTTCAAATGCTTGTCATCAGTCCGGAGACCATGACACAGGTCATTCAGGAAGTCCAGAGTTCCTACCAGAATCTGATGGATTCCAACTCAATGGCGGCGATGGAGAGAATGTTGTCCAAACTTCCGGCGATCACCTTCATCTTCTCTTTGGTTTACTGCTGCCTTTGGGGCTGGGTCCTTTCAACAACCTTTGCCAGAAGGCTTTTCCCGGTGGACCAGTTCGGAGAGCGGCCACAGGATGACAAAAACAACGACAACAGCATCTGATTCTCATGGAATATTCAAAAGACCTCTCGATAATAATTCCTCTTCTCAACGAAGAAGAGTCTCTCCCCGAGCTTCTGTCATGGATCAGAAGCGTGATGAACGCCAATGGGTATGAATATGAAGTTCTCTTCATCGACGACGGCAGCACCGACGGTTCGTGGGCGGAGATCCGGGAGCTGGCCAAAGGCGATGAGCGGATCAAAGGAATATCCTTCCGCCGCAACTACGGCAAGTCAGCCGCCCTCTACGAAGGATTCGCCAAGGCCGAGGGGCGGGTTGTCGTCACGATGGACGCGGACCTGCAGGACTCTCCGGAGGAGATTCCGGAGATGTACAGGATGGTCACCGAGGAGGGCTACGATGTGGTCTCCGGCTGGAAGCAGCATCGTCAGGACAACAAACTGACCAAGAACCTTCCTTCGAAATTGTACAACGCGACCGCTCGTTGGATAACAGGAATCAGGCTCCATGACATGAACTGCGGCCTGAAGGCCTACAAGAACGAGGTTGTCAAGAGCATAGAGGTGTATGGCGAGATGCACAGGTATATTCCATACCTTGCGAAGAACGCCGGCTTCGGCAAGATCACCGAGAAGCCGGTCCACCATCAGAAAAGAAAGTACGGAAAGAGCAAGTTCGGCCTTGAGCGGTTCGTCAACGGTTTTCTTGACCTGCTTTCACTTTGGTTCCTGAGCACATTCGGCAAGAAGCCGATGCATTTTTTCGGATTCTCAGGCCTGCTGATGTTTCTTGTGGGTTTTGTGATGACGATTTGGATAATCGTAGCCAAACTCATCCACCAGGCGCAAGGAGTACATTTCAGGGCTGTCACCGATCAGCCACTTTTCTACCTTGCCATCCTTGCAGTCATCCTCGGCGTGATGTTGTTCCTCGCCGGGTTCATCTGCGAGATGGTTTCCCGCGATTCCCCGGAGAGGAACAAGTACAACATCAAGGACACCCTCGACTGACCGGCCGTCAGCACACATCTTCTGCATCCAGCATTGACAGGTGCTTGACGGCATCCTCGAATTTGTCCCGCGGGCCGACGGCCTTGTTGCGGATTCTCGCGCGGTAGTTGTAGACGGTGTTGGCGGAGTAGTGGAGCAACGAGGCCATCTTTCCGGAGTCTGTCACACCGAGCCTGATCAAAGCACAGATTCTGAGTTCGGGCGTGAGACTGTCACCATCCTTCAAGGTTATCCTCTCATTCTCAACAAGCAAGGAATTAACCTGATCCACGAAATCAGGATAAAGGTTGAGAAACGCCTCGTCAAACATCTTGTAGAACTGCCGGATGTCATCATCGACCGGAGGTTTGGACTCTATCTCATCAATCAGATACTTGTAGTCGCCCCTGCGGAGGTATTTCAGCAAATGATTCTGGTTCTTGCGGTTCTTGTTGATGTTGTCAGAGACCTTTTCTAGAAACAAGGCAATGTACTCCTCCTTGACCTTGTCTGACTCCTCCAATCTAAGATTAAGTGTCTTAAGCCGCTCATTAGTCTTTTGCAACGCCTTATGATGCCGGAGCAACGCGGCAAGCAGAAAGGCAAGCACCAGCATGAGAAGGCTCACGAATATGACCGAGGCCAGAATCACATGCCACTGCCGTACCTGCTTGGCTTCATAGGCACGCTCTATCATCGGAAAGAAGCATGAGATCTGCCACGGCCTCAATTTCCCGTTGAAGGCCAGCGCATCCGGAAGGCTATAGTCAGCGACATACCTGAACGCCCTGTTGATGTCTCCGTCCTGAAAAAGCATGCGTGCCACGTCATTCAAGGCCGCATAGTCCCTCTTGGCGCACCTGACATCGGAAATAGCGGATCTGCAGAGCCATTCCAGTTTTTGCTTCCGATCTTTCGGAGATATTCCCTCCGCATAGAACCAACAGGCGGCGGCGTAATCAGAGGACCATTCCTCAGTACACTGAAGCATCTTCTCAGTCAGCACCCTGACCGATACAGAATCCTTGGCGGACAGAGCCGCTTCCATGTTGAGAAAGTACCACTCAAAAGAATCCGGCTCAACGTACCGCATCAGAGAGTCCCGCATCTCGTTCCTCTCGGCAAACTTGACCTCATACAGATCCTGGCCTCCCGAATATGACATCATCTCTCCGGCCAGGGAATGCCTGACAGAAAACCACAAACGCTTCTGTTCGGGTTTGACCATATCCGGACGTATCGCGGCAAGCAGATTGGATGCCTCAACGTGATAGCCGGCCCTGATATATTCATTGACCTTAAGAAGATCAGTTTCCGCGAGCAGGACATCATCACCGTTCTCCGTGGCAAGAGCATGGTTCCTTTCAAGGTACGTCATGGTGGAGTCAAAACTGAATGAGGAATATTCCTCCGCGATCAATGCGTTCAGCCTGTACTCCTCCGCGAATGGCATTCCCTCGGTACGCATGTTCTTCAACGCGGCGACCTTGTCAAGAAAGGCCTTCCGGTAGGTCTCCCTCAGTCCAAGCTCTTTATCCAGGAAAGCCACGGTGTCAGGACTGCCGGAGCAGGACAGAAGCAATGATGAGACAGCCAATAAAAGAGAGACAGCGGTCCTTCTATTCATAACACTGAAATTCAATTATGGGTTACCGCCGGCAAATTTAGCAAAAAAAAGGCAGGTCGGAAAGAACTTCCGGCCTGCCATCGGTGGATTATCAGATCCGATAAAAATAGAACAGAAAAGGCGAACGTGATTTTAGTTTAGCAACAAACCTGCAAGTTCAGCGATTCTGTCGGGATTGTCGGTCGTGATCCGGTCAACTCCCTTGGCCACAGCCGAGATGATGTCCGAGTCGGAGTTGACTGTCCAGACATTGACAATGATGCCCTTGTCCTGGGCCTCCTTGATCCATGTCGGATTGGAATTAAACACTTTCAATTGATAGTCAACGCATTTGATTCCGTCCGCAGCGGCCTCCGCCGGGGATTTGTCCCCGTTGAGATAGCCGACAGTCGCGGATTTGTCCGCCGCGGCGAGACCCTTGCAGGTCTCATAGTCAAAAGCGATGTACTCCACAACCTTGTCCATTCCTTTGGACTTGACCAAGGACACCACATCGGTGGCCGCGGCCTGCTGTTTCTCCTGAGAGTTATGCGTCTTTATCTCAATGATTAGCTTGGTCTTCGAATCCTTGCCGATGCAGTCAAGCATGGCCTCCAAAGTAGGGAGGCTCTCACCATTGGACAGTTTGACATCCTTCAGTTTGTCGTAAGCGCTGTTCTGGATCACAATGTTGTTGATCTTGGCGTCATGGTTGACAACAAGACGACCGTCCGTCGTTCTCCAGACATCAATCTCAGCACCGAAGACGCCCAGATCCTTCGCGGCCTTGACAGCGGCTATGGAGTTTTCAGGAGCGCTCTTGTGGAATCCCCTGTGCGCGACCACATCAGGGACCTTCAACGCCGCAGGATTGTCGGTGACGGTCAGATCCGCCACACCGAGCGCGTAGAACGCCCCTCCGCGCTTAAGGACAACCTTGTAGGAACCCGTCACGATGTCCGAAGGAAGGGTGACGACCGCCTTGTCAGCGGAGACTTCACACTCTGCGGTCTGGACATATTTCCCGGTCACAGACTGGAATGAGATGACATCACCACTGCTGAATCCAGTTCCCAGGATAGGATATTTCGCCCCGGCCTTGACCTCTATTCCGGAAGGAAGCACAACATTGTCAACATTGATTGTCGAGACCGGGAGGCTGTAGCCTTTGACGCGGTCATACAACGCTGTCACCTTAGCCTGAGTCAGAGGAGAATCGAATATTCTGGCGATTGCGATGTCCCCTTTCCATGCGGCCTGCGCGCCATTAGGGCCGGCGTCTCCGCCAATGCAGATCCAGCGCGCCTTGGCATTGCCCGGAATATTAAGATTGCCAGGAGCGTCAACCGTGTTCTTAAGCACACCGTCCAGATAGACATAGGCCTTCTTCTCCTCTTTGTTCCAGACTCCGACAAGGTGATAGTAGCGGCCGAATGCCGGTTTTGTTTGGCTTGTCGCCCATCTCCATGTGCTCTTGCCGTTCTCGCTGACGTTTGGGAGGAACGTAAGTTCCTGACCTTTCTCCTTCTTCGAGATAAGGAATCCGGTGCCACCGGCTTCCATGGCGCTGAACGGTTTTATCTCACCGCCCCATGACTCATAGTCAGCATCATACCTGACGAGGATCTCTAATGAATGGCCATCGGCCAGTTTCTTCCAAAGGTCGGAATCCTCTGCGTAATCAACACGGTAATAGCCGCTTGTGAACCCAGATCCAGGCTCATGGTTGAAATGCGCCACATAGGATCTCGTGGCTCTGCTCTCGTAGGTGACTAGACCGGCTCCAGGCACAGTCTTGACATCCACGCCCTTGCCGGACACATCCACGGCGGTACCATCCTGATTGAACTGCACATCAAGTATGCAGTCATCCTTAAGGTTGTCAGGCAGCGGTTCCGCAGGCAGCATGTCACCGTCCTGCTTAACTGTCACCATCAACGCACCGGCCTTGCCGGAAACCTTGAGCTTCAACACAGCGGAACGCTCATAACCATCATTGGCGGAAACATTTATCGTCACTTTCTGGTCATTGGACGAGGTCGTGGGAGTCACATCCAACCATGACTGCGCCTCGTAAGGCACAGTGATGGTCCAGTCTGTGTTTGAGGTCATGTCAAGAGTGCGCTCCCCCTCTCCTCTGGCAAATTCCACAGTGGAAGCTCTATGTCCCTGATCATCAAGTAAATCTAGATAGGTGTCTCCCTTGGCGACCTTGTCGTCGCATGAGCCAAGGCTGAGAAGGCCGAGGCCAAGACATGTAAGGTATATTAGTTTCTTAATCATAGCTTTGAATATTATTCTGTCTGAATCCGTTTTACAGTTTCACCCCGACAAGTTTCACTCCCTCAGCCGAACCGGAAGTCTTCTTGGCCGAGCTGAAGTCAACAGTGAAGCGATAGCGATCGCCCTCCTTAAGATCTGTAACGACACCGATGTTACCGTCAGTGTTTATTCCAAATTCCGCAGGAAGACTGACCTCGGAATAGGAAGCACCCTTGAGCTCACCGCCCCAACTCCTCTGGAAGAAGAACTTGAAGTTGCTTCCCGTCTTTGTGCCAAGTCCGTGTCCGGCCACAAGAGTAAGTTGGAAGACCTTAGGCTTGATAGGAGAACAGCAAAGTCCACCGACTTCCGGATCCCAGCCGTGGCCCGAAGCTTCTGGCTTGCCAATGGTGTCGTCACCAATTGCCCAAAGACCACCTGTGAAATCATCGTTCAGAACCGGGAAGTAATCGGCTCCTGTCAGAGCACCAGGCTTCATAGGGTTGATCCTGATGAATTTGTTGGAGGTCTGTAGAACGATCCTGTACTGTCCTGTGACAGGAAGGAACTTGAATTGTCCCTTATTGATGTCTATTGCCTCAAGATAGTCGGAATCAATTGTCCAGTCTGCCAAATCGAATCCCATTATAGAAAGGGTCTCGCCCTGCTTGAGAGGGATGTTCACACCATAGCTTCCCGCAGGGATCTCTTCAGCCTTGTCCATAACCGCAGGAATCTCTCCATTGACTTCCATTGTCACGAAAGGTGATCCCACAAATGTCTTTGTGTTGAACTTGACTGTATATTCTCCTGCATAGCCATAGGTAAAAGGAATATAGTCATCACCACCTACGACTATGCTTTTCCCGTCAAATCCGAAAGTCAGACGTTCTCCGGTCGAGCCGAACGGAGCGGAGACTATCTTGGCCTTAAGTTCCCTTGGAAACTCTGAGGTGCAGGAGTATTCATACTCCCCTATCTTATTCATCCGAACCTCCTTACCATCGGATGTGGTCAAGGTCAGATATTCAAAATCAGGACGTGTGACGCTCAAGGTCCTCTTCTCCTCTGTCAGTCCGAACTCAATATTCTGGGCGGTGACAGTAAGGTCCGCGGTTCCGTCTGAGATGTCAGCGTAATAAGGTATCTCAAGAGTGCCCTCAAAGACTCCGCTCTCCTTTGTCCTGATGACTTTTTTGCTCACTTCCGTTCCGTCAAAGAAAAGATGCAGTTGCAGCGTGGAAAGTGCGATGTTGTCCTTCAGCGTCACCTTGAACGGAAGGTTCTCCCCCATGTTGGCAGACTGGGCGATCTCACAGGTCATCTCCGGGCCTTTGTCGGTGACCTTCAGCTTTGGTTCCCTGTAGCAGGAGGTGAAGGCCATAGCCATCGCAAGGACGGCCAAAGATTGTTTTACAATGTATTTCATGTTCATTATCATTATCTTAGTTATTCCATTTTATAGAGGCTATTGACTTTGCAGGTGCCGTGAACTTTACGGAATGCCCCGAGTCGGAAAAAGTGAACGAGTGGCTTTCAGACAAATTGTTCTCGATGATTATTCCGTAGGAATGGTCAGGGTTTAGGAACGCCAGACATGAGACACCAGACTTGAGATTCCCCTTTGTCGCGATCCTGCGTGCTCCGGGGCGAATCACCTTGGAAGCGTGCGCAAGGTTGTAATACTGGGTCTTACGGTCGGTCACCTTACCGGTCTTTGAGTCAATCATAATCACACCATAGCAATTCTGGCAGCCACCCGGACGCTTGGGACCATAATTCTCATCCAAAACCAGGTTCCAAAGAGTCACCCCTTTGTTCTCCCTTGAGAGGGTCTGGATGAAGATGTTGTCGAAGTCAGTCATAAGACACTTCGCAAAATCTGGTGCCCAACCTCCGATCGAAGCCTCTGTGAAATAGATCTCCTTATCAGGGAACCTGCTGACCATTTTGTCTAGTTCCTTAGGATTTCCATAGTAATTGTGCCATGCGGATCCTGCCACATACCTGGCGGCCTCTGTATCGGCAAGGATATTCATCGGATAGCCTTGTTGGTCAGCGATGCCGTCGTAGTTGTAGTTATGGTCATATACAAGGATCTTTGTGTTCAGACCGGCCTTCCCGAATGCCGGGCCGACAGCCGTCTTTATGAACTCAAGTTGCTCTTGCCAAGGCATGTACATTGACATCGAGTTACCCTTGTTCAAAGGCTCGTTCTGGAGCGTCACGGCATAGATGTCAAACCCTTGGGACTTCATCACCCGAATCCAACGCACGAAATACTCTGCATAGTCCTGATAGCATTCCGGCTTCAGCCTTCCGCTTGTCCATGAATAGTAGTCGCTGTCGTTGTTGACTCCTCTTTTCATCCAGCGGGGCGCTGTCCAAGGCGTGGCGATTATCTTGACATCAGGATTGATCGCCAGGACCTCCTTAAGGACAGGGAAAAGATCACGGACATCATATTCATGGGCCGCGAAATTCTCCATACCTTTCTTGTCGCACCAGGTGTACTCGTCAAGACCGAAGTCCGATGAGCCGATGGTGACCCTCACCATGCTGAATCCAAGCCCTTCTTTGGGATCGAAAAGCTCTTTCAGGAGAGCGGTCCGGGCAGATGGCTCCATCACAGCCCGCAGATTGTAGCAGGTGCTGCCAGTCAAGGCAGGGCCGAAGCCGTCAACGGTCTGGAAGGTCACAGTTGAATCAAGAGTGACAAGATTAACCGCCATTGTTCCCGGCTTGCGAAGCTCCAGTTCCTCAGACTTGAAAAGAAGGGTTTTGTCAGCGGTTGTGACATAGGCCGTCACTACCGCTTGGCTTGGTTCCGGAGCCGGAGGGGTGACTTCTCCCCCTTCGGTGTTTCCAGAAGCCTTGCCGCAGCAGGAGCAAAGGAACAGCGTGAAGAAGAACAACAGTTTATCGTAACGCATGACTTTTCCGCACATTAATAGCCCTGATTCTGCTCGATGTTAGGGTTTTTGTCAAGCACCGTTGTCGGCACAGGAAGGAAAATGCTGTACTGATCAAGCGGATCCCTTGTAAGGTAGTAGGAATCATTCTTCCAGACATTATTGTGGACATCGATGATCTTGTCGTGGCGGGCAAGGTCGAAGAACCTGAAGCCCTCGAAAGCCAGTTCGAGACGACGCTCGTCAAGAATCTTGTCAATCAGCTGGTCTCCTGAGAGTCCGCTGACAACAGGCAGTTTGGCTCGCAGACGTACAGCGTTGACATATTTCAAAGCCCCTGCGCTGTCACCGTTCATCGCGAGAGCCTCCGCGTGAAGCAGGTAGATCTCCGCTAGGCGCATGAGAATGATGCTTGTGGCAGAGGTCTCCATCTTGCCCATGAACGCATAATTAGCCTCAGGATAGTAAAGGCTCCAGCTGCAGGCATCCCAAAGAATGCTGACATTCTTCCTTTCAGTGTCGCCTTCTGCGTCATAGGCGTCAACCAGGTTCCTGGATGGCGTGATCCACTTAGACCATGTGTAGCTGTCGTTAGGAGAGAACTGATTCCTATGGAACATCATGTGAAGCCAGTTGCCTGATGATGCCGTGAACGTCACCTCAAAGATGGACTCCTTTGTGTTCTTGGCGGCTGTCTTGGCTGACACATCATAAGACCACAAGTCCTTGTAGTTGTCACACAGGGAGGCTCTCAATGCCTCAGCGCTGCTAGAATTGACATTCATGTCCTTCTCAACTGCCTCACACCACTGGGCTACCTTGCCCCAGTCTTGAATATTCGATTTCTCGGCATAGACATGGGCCAGAATTCCCTTGGCGAATGTCTTGGAAAGGACGAACTTGTCCTCCGCGCTGAGATCCGGTGCATTCTGGGCAGCGAACTCAAGCATCTCCACAATTTGGGCGTATATGTCCTCCCTCGCTGGACGAGACGGATAGTAGGAAGGATAGACTTCCTCTACATTCTCGGCGGTGATAGGGTCAGGGATGGAGTTGATGACAGGAATAGTGTTGTAAAGCTGCGTGCCTCTGAACACATAGAAAGCCTTTATGATGTCCGCCTGGGCAAGCCAGTTGTCATGCTGCTCCTGAGTCATGGACGGATCCAGTTTCTGGATGCGGTCAATGTTGCAGATTACCTGGTTGGCTGCATTTATCGCAAGCTGGAAATCACTCCAATCTCTGGTGACATTCTGATTCGATCCGTCAATCTTGTTGGATTCGATCCCGACAAGTTCCGCAGTGCTCGGAGAGCCGTTGTAGGCGTTGTCCGCGCGGACTTCTGAATACACGAGCCAGTCCATGAACTGAAGCCTCTGCATCCTGTCGTTCTTAAGCACACCGCTATAGAATCCTTTGACAAGATTCTCCATCTGCGCTGCGGTGGTGTACTGCGAAGTCGTGGTGTCTTTCGGGACAAAAACATTACCCTCGTTGTAGCCTGTGACAGGATAGATGTCAAGTTCGCATGAAGCGAGCGGGACCAGAGCGAGGAAAGAGAATATAATTAATGACTTTTTCATACTCATCATCTTTTAGAAATCAACGTTAACACCGAAAGTAACAGTCTTGACACAAGGGTAAGTGCCCCAGTCGATTCCGAAGTGGATCGCGTTGGCCCACTGGCTCATCTCAGGGTCATAGCCGGAGTACTTGGTGAACGTGATCATGTTGTCAAGTGTCACGTAAGGACGTATCCTTGTGATGTTTAGGCGCTTGAGCTTAGGGCCGGTGAAATCGTAGGACAGAGTGATGTTCTTAACCTTCAGGTAAGAGCCGTTCTCGATCCAGCGGGAAGAGACCTTGACGTTGTACATCTCGCCCGACTTGGGAATGTCGGTGATCTGTCCAGGAATCTTCCAACGGCGAAGGACGGCAGTGGTCTGGTTGTAGCCGTTCACCATACCCTCCATGTCAACCCTTGAGGCGTTGTAGATGTCATTGCCGACAGAGCCGGTGACGAGGAAACTCAGGTTGAATCCCTTGTAGCTGAAGTTGTTGGTCATACCGAAAGTGAAGTCAGGGTTAGGGTCTCCGATCCAGGTCTTGTCGGAATCCGAGATCTTTCCGTTTCCGTCAAGATCCTCGTAGATCATCAGACCCGTCTCAGGGTCAACTCCATTGGCCTTGTAGCCCCAGAACTGGGACAACGGCATGCCAGGAGTCATCCTGACGACATATTCACTCTGGATGTCAGAAGGCTTGATGTAGTTGTAGACCTGCTGGAGGGTTAGTTTCTCCAGTTTGTTGCGGTTCATCGAGATGTTGAAGTCTGTGTTCCAACGGAATCCGTTCCTGTCGATGTTGACGGAGGAGACCGCGAACTCAAGTCCCCAGTTGGACATCTCGCCCTCGTTCCTCGTTATGTTTGAATATGGCGACGGAAGCGGAACGCTCATCAGAAGGTTGGTGGTGTACTTGTAGTAGCCGTCCAAGGTGAAGTTCAGTCTGCTGTCCAGGACCGAGAGGTCGACACCCACATTGGTCTGTGTGGTCGTCTCCCACGTCAGATCCCTGTTTCCTATGTTGCTCTTATCTCCAAGGGAAGGAGTCGCCTGCGCGTTCTCTGACTTTGTCCAATCGTAGTACACTGTCTTGTATTTCTGCACCCAGGCATGGTCGCCAAGACCACCCTGGTTGCCCTGCTGTCCCCAACCGGCGCGGATCTTCAGGTCGTTGATCCAATCAATGTCCTGCATGAAGCTCTCTCCTGAGACACGCCATGCCGCGGAAACTGAAGGGAAATAACCCCACCTGTGTCCCGGAGCCAGTTTTGACGAACCGTCAGCACGAATATTCGCCGTAAGGTAATACTTGCTGTCGTAGTTGTAGGAGATTCTGCCGAGGTAGGACATAATGCTCCATTCGGACAAGCCCTGGGAATTGCCCCTGAGGCCGGAAGAGTTGCCCCCGTTCAGACCGTAGAGGATGTTGTCGTACTCTGTGGAGAAGTACTGCCTTGAGCCGGTCAGGTTCTCCCAATGCGAAAGTGTCGCTGAGGTACCGGCCATGGCCTCGATGTTGTGCTTGCCGGCCAAAGTGTTTTTGTAGGTAAGAATATTATCGAGAACGATGACCCTGTTGTCGGCTCTCGTGGTCTCCGCCTTGCCGTGCTGGGTACGTCCCTCAGCGGTCTTGATAGGATCAAGGAACTGGTAGTTGAACGTCCATGTCCTGTCCATGGTGGCGGTCGATTTGAAGTTCAGGTTCTTGCTGAACTTGATCGTGGCGTGTCCGGTGAGGATGAGCCTGTCGTTCTGGTCGTAGAAGTTCTCCTGACGTGCGATGTTCTCCGCCGGGGTGGTGACATTCGCTCCGTAGAACTGTGTCCAGTACCAGTCTGGGTTCTCCTCGCTCCAAACCTTCGCGTAAGTCGGAGTGTTGATGACAGACATCACTACACCAGCCCTGTTTGAGCCGGTACCGGAGATGATGCCGTTCTTTTTCCAATGTGAGAATGTGACGTCAGCTCCGACATTGATCCATTTGAATATGTCAGAGTCCATGCTGGCCCTGAAGTTATACCTCTTATAGTAACTTGTGCGGATGATACCCTCCTGGTCAACATAGCCGGCACCAATGTAGTACTTGGACTTGTCATTGGCGTTGGAGACGGACAGCTGGTAGTTCTGAGAGACCGCGGTCCTGTAGGTTTCCTTGAACCAATCCGTCTCATCCTTAAGCCCGTCAGGCAGCTTTACAGCCCCGATCTCATCCATGAGTTCCTTGTACTGAGCCACGTTCAGGACATCGAATGTCTTGGCGACCTTGCCCAGACCCACATAGGACGTGAAGTTGATCTGTGGGCCGACATCCTTAGAGCCTTTCTTGGTTGTGATGAGAACCACACCGTTGGCGGCCCTTGATCCATAGATTGCCGCTGATGAGGCGTCCTTGAGGATCTGCATCGTCTCGATGTCATTCGGAGACAGGTAGGTTATGGAACCATTGCCTGTTCCGACAGGAACTCCATCCACGACATAGAGAGGGTCATTGCCCGATGTGATTGAGGAGTTACCACGGATTCTGACGGTCATTCCTGAGCCAGGGGTACCGGAAGTCTGTTGTACTGTCACACCAGCGACCTTTCCCTGGATAAAGCCGGAGACTGTAGGGACAGGGCGAAGCCTGATGTCATCAGTGTCGACGGTCGAGACAGCCGTGGTCAAATCCTTCTTTTTCACTGAACCGTAACCGATGGCCACGACAGCATCCAAGGCAAGAGCCTCCTCATTGACTGTGACATTAACCACTCTTCTTTCGCCGACTTTTTCAGTCACGGAAGAGTAGCCAAGTGAGGAGAAGTCAAGAACAGATTCCGAAGAAGCCACGGAGATTGTGTAATGACCGTTGGAATCTGTAGAGACACCGTTGTTGGTTCCCCGTTCAAGGACAGTCAAACCGACAACTGGCTGACCATTCTGATCTTTGACTGTCCCTTGGACAGATCGCTGCTGGGCATTGGCGCAAAAGCCTGCCAACAGCATAAAGAACACTAAAAGTCTACGCATACATTATAAATTAAATTTACTAAAACAAAGTGATTCTTATCTCGCACTTTGAAAAGACAAATTTATAAAACCTTTTAAAATGGAATGGGCTATAGTGGAGAAAAAGTGGACAAGATAAGTTAAACAGAATTATGAAAACATTATTATACAAAGAGTTGCAAACAGAGAATAAACAGTCCAAAGTGGAATATAATCGATAAAAAGAGGACAAAAAAACTTCGTGAGTGGGGATTACACCCCACACGCACGAGAAGACATCAGAGAACGATCCGTGAGCAGGAACTGGAACTATGCGCACGGGGTGAATGAATAAGACATATCCGCCCAAGAGGATACGTTGAGACGGTGAACAAGGATTTCTAAAGGTACATAGGGAAGGGAGACGGTTACGGAGAACACTGGTGGTGTCGTGGGGTGGTGACGTGCAGCGGTGACGTACAGCGGTGACTTATAGCGGCGGCGTATAGCGGCGGCGAACACAAAAAAAAAGGAGTCCGACC
>DJOW01000023.1 GCA_002437305.1 Bacteroidales bacterium UBA6428 | reverse complement strand
GTTGTACTAATCTTTCAATATTTTCAATGAACTTCCGTTACTTCCGAAACGGGCTGCAAAGGTAGCACTTTTTTCTTTCCCTCCAAACTTTTTTAAGACTTTTTTTTATTTTTTCAGCAAGATTTTATTGGCTCGCGCTCCTTGACGATGTCTGAAAATAACAATATAAGCGCAGCTAACCAAATTCCTATACCCTGACCTCTAGCTGTTGGAGCGCAGGGCATTATTAGCACGAGGCACTGTTAAAGAATCGGAGCCTCTTTTTTCAGTGACATTGCAGAACACCTGTAAATGCAACAAATTGAAAGACAACCGAATGCCTCTCCAGGTGTGAATGGCTTGACACACCTGGAAGTCTTGACCACCGTCACAGGGCCTCCTGTGGGTCCCGCGCTCTCCCTGGTGTGAGAAAAACCGCACGCCTGGGAACCCATCGCCTTGAAAGACAACCGAACGCCTCTCCAGGCGTGAATGGCTTGACACACCTGGAAGTCTTGACCACCGTCACAGGGCCTCCTGTGGGCCCCGCGCTCTCCCTGGTGTGAGAAAAACCGCACGCCTGGGAACCCATCGCTTTGAAAGACAACCAAACGCCTCTCCAGGTGTGAATGGCTTGACACACCTGGAAGTCTTGACCACCGTCACAGGGCCTCCTGTGGGCCCCGCGCTCTCCCTGGTGTGAGAAAAACCGCACGCCTGGGAACCCATCGCTTTGAAAGACAACCGAACGCCACTCCAGGTGTGAATGGCTTGACACACCTGGAAGTCTGAGCCTAGATCGCTCCCGCCATCGGCGGCCAATAACGGACAGAACCTCTCCGAGATGTTTAGGGTCATCGCCACCTTTGACGTAACATCATTGGCTGGATCTGCTCTGACGGTCAGGATGCACGGCCGGGATGCACGGTCAGGATGCACGGCCGGCTTATGCGGTCAACAGAGCATCTGGGTAGTTACCGAGAAAGATAACGGAAAAAGATTAAGACTATATTCTGAGATTTTGACTATCTTTGTTAAGATTAAGGTAATTTGAAAGATTATGGGCTTTTTTACTTTTCCTGGCGAACAGGAGCACAGAAGATTCAACTACAGGCCGATCTACTATGACAAGGATGAGGAGGAGCGCCGGCAGAAGTTCGGAAAGGTTGACGGCACTTTTGACAAAGAGAAGGAGAAGGGTGAATACGTACCCGGGTCCTACATCCGCGGCTCGCTGCGTGAGGGCAATTACGCGAGGAGGACCACCGTGGCCACCAAGGCTCAGAAAATCATCGGGATAGTTGGATTGATCCTGCTTGCGACGGTACTGATTTATTTCACGAAATTCTATTCACTGCTGTAGGATGGAGCTCAGGATACTGCCTGGAAACATAGCGAACATGATCGCCGCGGGAGAGGTCGTGCAGAGACCTGCTTCCGTGGTGAAGGAACTTGTTGAAAATGCCGTGGACGCCGGAGCGGACCTGGTCTCGGTGATAGTCAAGGACTCCGGACGGACACTAATACAAGTCATCGACAATGGCAAAGGGATGAGTCCGGACGATGCCGTGCTCTGTTTCGAGAGGCACGCCACATCCAAGATAGCGACCGCAGAGGATCTGGATGACATCACGACCTTCGGGTTCAGGGGCGAGGCCCTGGCCTCGATCGCGGCCGTTGCCGAGGTGACGCTCAAGACCCGCACCGAGGCTGAGGAGGTCGGCTGTCAAGTTGAGTTCGCGGCTTCGGTCCACAATTCGACAACCGAGGTGGCCACGCCGAAAGGAACCAACATAGCGGTTCGCAACCTCTTTTACAACGTGCCGGCCAGAAGGAAGTTCCTTAAGTCGGACAACGTGGAGTTCAAGCACATTGTCGAGGAGTTCACAAAGGTGGCGCTGACAAGGCCTGAAATAGGATTCACTCTCAATCACAACGGCAAGGACGTGTTCGTTCTAAAACCAGCGAAATCGCTGAAATACAGGATAATGGATCTACTAGGAGCATCTGTTGCCGGAGATGTGGTGGATGTCAGTGCGGACACTTCCGTCGTAAGATTGAGGGGATTTGTCGGCAGACCGGATACCGCGAAGAAGACGTTGGGCAACCAGTTCTTCTTTGTCAACGGAAGGTATTTCCGGAGTCCGTACCTGCACAAGGCCGTCATGAAGGCTTACGAGGGGATGGTCGCTGACGGAGTGACCCCGTCATATTTCATCTACCTGGAGGTGGATCCGCACAGCGTGGACGTGAACATCAGCCCGACAAAGTCGGAGGTCAAGTTTGAGGACGACTCGTTCATCTTTCAGGTTGTCTACGCTTCGGTAAAGGAGACGCTGGGAAAGAACTCATTCGCCGGCGGAATTGATTTCAGCAATCCGGAGGCCAACGACATGCCGATCCTAGGCGCGCATTTTACCGAATACCAACCAGAAAGCATCCCTCAAGTAGCCGTGGACAGCGGATACAACCCATTTGAGGCGACCTCTCCTGCGACTTCGACAGGCTCCTCGGCCGGGACTGAAGGCCTGAAGCCGATTAAAAGGGGATTGAACAATCCTGTTGGTGAAAGTCCAGTACAGTACGTGAACCAGAGGGTAGACTATGGCAAACTTTTCGAAGAGAAGACGCTGCCGGCCACGCAGACCATCATTCTCGGAGGCAAATACATAATCGCCCCGGCAAGAGACGGCCTGATGATAGTAAATGTCAGAAGGGCACGCGAAAGGATACTCTATGACAGAGCGTTGGCCGCTCTCACAAAGAACGGGCACGTCACCCAAGCGAACATGTTTCCTGTAAAAGTCGAGATAGGCGCGGCGAACAGAGCCATCCTCGACGAAAAAGCCGGGCTGCTCGCAAGGCTTGGATTCGACATCTCTCCGTTCGGAACGGACACTGTTGTTGTCAACGGGGTTCCGGAAGGATATTCATGCGAGGCCGGCAAGATCCAGACAATGGTCTCCGACCTGCTGCTGATCCTCTCGGACGACAGTTCATCATTGCCGGGAGTGATGGAAGCCTCCATGGCGGAGAAAATCGCTCTGCTTGGGGCATCTAGCTGCGACCCTCTGACATCCCCAATGGAGGCAAGGCATCTGCTGGACACCTTGCTCTCCGGCGGAAACCCTGAATTGACAGGCAACGGGAAAAGGATCATGGCGATCATGACCGCCGCCCAAGTGGAAAAGTTATTTTAGGAAGCGGCATGGCCCTAAAGCCACTGCGGAGTTAAACCAAATTGAATATTATGGCATATTACTACAACAACAGACAATCGGGCATATTCGGCTTTTTCAGCGACATGCCGCCGGTGACAAGGAACATCATACTCATAAACATAGTGATGTTCATCGCGACTTTGATCAATCAGAACTTCATGGTCAGCACCTTCGCGATGTTTTACCCGAAATCACCGTTCTTCCACATCTGGCAGCCTGTCACCTACATGTTCATGCATGGAGGCTTCTGGCACTTGTTTTTCAACATGTTCTGCCTTTGGATGTTCGGTTCGGCGCTGGAAAGAACCATAGGATCCAGGAGGTATCTGGTCTTCTATTTTGTCGCGGGACTCGGAGCCGTCCTGACTCACACCATTGTCGAATATTTCCAGATGGGGGCCATGGCCTCGGCAAATCCCGGAATCCTCACAGAGAGCCAGATCAACCTGTTGCGCACCCCGACTCTCGGCGCCTCAGGTGCGATCTACGGAATCCAGATAGGTTATGCCATGCTCTACCCTAACGATGTCTGGACGCTTATATTTCCACCTATTTCATTAAAAGCCAAATGGTTCGTCTTGATTTTCATTGTCATTGAACTGTTCACCGGCGTGACAGGGACAATGGATGGTGTGGCTCATTTCGCTCATCTGGGAGGAATGTTGTTTGGATTCTTGCTGCTGCTTTATTGGAAGAAATCAGGCAGACTCTGGCGAAGATAACATTGTAGATCCTTTCGGTGATGCGCAGGGATTATTCTCACCAAGCCTCTTCCGGTGGCATTCTGTCAAGGATGCTGATGCTGTTGTCTGCATTCCTGCTCATGCTCTCCTACGCCTCGATGGTTGTGAATCCGGCCAAGGCATGGTACATGACAGTCTTAGGCCTGCTGTTCGTTCCGATAGCTCTGCTCAACGTGATTTTTCTGATTCTGGCCGTACGGAAGGGATCAAGTTCTTTTCTGATTCCGCTGCTGGCCTTGCTTCCTTCCTTGGTCCTGATAGGAAGATACTATCAATTTTCGTCAGGAGCCGAGCCTCGCGGAGAGAACACCGTCAAAATCCTGACGTACAACGTCGGGCTCTTTGCCTTAGGGAAAGAACCGAGGTTCAAGGAAGAGGGCGGAAAGTCAGCCTGCGCGGATTCGGTCGTGAGACTCATCCTCGAAAGCAACGCTGACATCGTCTGCATTCAAGAAGTCAACCTTCCTGGGGAATATGATGTTGCACGTTATTTCAAAAAACGTTTTCCAGGCTATCACGTGGGTTACTTCATGTTTGTGACCGATAAAGGAAGCTACGGGAATGTCACTCTCAGCAGGTTCCCGATAATAAACAAAGGGAAACTGATGTTTGAGAAGAGCTCAAATCTTGCTATCTACACAGATCTCAGGGTCGGTGACGGGAAGGCTTTGCGTGTCTACAACTGTCATTTTGAAAGCTACAACATCTCGCCGTCCAGAATAAAGAAATATCTGGAAGACAAGAACGGGAAGATGATGCTGGAGACCGAGGAGAAGATGAAGAAGTCCATAAGGCGCAGGCCTAAGCAGGTGGACAAGGTGATGTCCGACATAGAAAACTGTACTCTTGAGGCCATCGTGGCCGGAGACTTCAACGACAACCCCATGTCCTACACCTACAACCGGCTCAAGAAAGGAAGAGACGACACATTTGTGGAAGCGGGCAAAGGATTCGGGGCGACATATTCTTTCCTTTGGCCGCTCGTTCGGATCGACTACATTCTTTACCCGTCGCATTTCAGTGCCGTATCACATTCCGTACCCCGCGTCCATTACTCAGACCACTACCCTGTCATCGCGGAAATCAATCTTGCTGAACGGAATTGATGTCAATGAGATTGTTGAGAATCGCGTAGACGGTAAGGCCGGCGACAGTCTTGATGCCGGTCTTGCGGGTTATGTTCTTGCGGTGCGTTATGACAGTGTAAATCGACAGGTTGAACTTGTCGGCTATCTCCTTGTTCAGCATGCCCTGCGCCACACAAACCAGAATCTCCTTCTCTCTTGAAGACAACTCGTTCTCCCGTGAAGACAACTCGATGCCGTCCGAAGGCGGTTCAGGCTGCCTGGAGTCCAGAGCCGCGCGAAGTTTCCTGATTATCACGGCGGGATCGTCATACAAGGAAACCGAGCCGTCATACTGCCTCAGGACATCCTCGGTCATTGTCGGTCCTTCGAGGGCGGCCACGGACGCGTCACATAACTCCGCGATGGCCAGCCGACCCTCCTTACGGCTCTGGTAGTCAAGTACCGAAGGGTCAAGGATGACGATGTCGGGAGCCAGAGCGCGAAGTCTCGCCTCGCTGGTTCTCGAACAATCCACCAGATTGTCAAGAACTTGAAAATCACCTTGTTCTGAGAGAATGCTCTCCAACCCTCGGGCGACAATGCCCGAGGGAACCATGAGTACTACTTTCTTCCTATTCACCATCACGCTCAAGTCTGCCTACAATCGGAACAAGTACGTTATTCTCCACGTAGGTGTGGCGGAGAAGATCGTCACGGAGATGATAAATCAACAACAATACCATGATTCTCAATTCATTAGAACATTCCGCCGGAAGGTACTTCATCACAATGTTCTTCATGTCCTCAAGCTTCTCCTCAACGTTCTCGTGGTGCTCCTCAAACTGCTCAATCGAATATCCCGGGCCCATCACCCTGTTCTTCTGCAGGGCCTCTATGTAAGGGAAAACAACCTCCTCCTCATAGGCGAAATGTTTGCCAAGCTCAGCCTTGTAGTCATTAAAGAATTTCAGGACCACCTTCTTTTGCCTCTCATCAAAAGGCGCCACCAACCTGTCGAACAAATTCTCCAGCCGGCCAAGGGCATGACCCATATAGTACAGATGAGAGCCGCGTAGGTAGTCGATGATGTTCGTTATGCTCCCGCGCGAGAGATCCGCCTGAGAAGGAACATAATCCGGGAATGAATACACATTGCAGACCAGGATGAAGGTTTCCGGATCAATGCCGCATCTGCCGCAAGCCTCGGACACAGGCAAACCGGCGAGCCTGAGGTCGAGGGACATTCTTGAGATAACCTGAAGCAGGCTGTAGTCTGAATCAATCAGGTCCGACACAGTCATCTCAGTGGTGTATTTTTTCATATTCGTGAATGCATGTAACAGTTAAATCAACAATGCGGTTATGTGGAAGCCGATGAATGCGGCGATCCACGCGACAATCATCGTGTAGGCGCAGACAGCCATGGCCCATCTCCATTTGCCTGTCTCATTCTTGATCGCCACAAAGGTCGCGATGCAAGGGAAATAAAGCAGAATGAATATCATGTAGGCGACCGCGGCAGGCAAACTCACAGAGCGGGCAAGCGTGCCCTGAAGTTGTGTGTCTGCGGCCAAAGCGTCCGTGTCCGAGGCTTCCACCGCATTGGAGACCTCAGGCTCATCCGATGCGTACATCACACCCAACGTACTAACGACCAGCTCCTTGGCAACCACACCTGTCAGAAGGCCGATGTCCATCTTCCAACTGAATCCGAGCGGATCCAGAGCCGGAGAGACAGCCTTGCCGATCTGGCCTATGTAGGAATGCTCCTGCTGGTACTCGGCTCCTTTGTCCGAGCGCGGGAAATAGCCCAGGCACCAGATCACAACGGAACCGATCAGGATCGTTGTGGCCATCTTCTCGAGATATTGCCGGCCTTTCTCCCACGTGTGCCTCCAGATGGCCTTGCCGGTCGGTACGCGGTAAGGCGGAAGCTCCATCACGAACGGAAGGTCATCCTCCTTGATGAAACGGCTCAGGACAACGGCGGACAGGATAGCCAACAGGACCCCGAGGAAGTATATTCCTAAAAGGGCAAGCGCTGAATGGCGCGGGAAGAAGGCTCCTGTCAGAAGGACAAAGATCGGCAGCCGGCCGGCGCATGACATGAACGGGATTATCGCGATCGTGATGAGGCGGCTCTTGCGGCTCTCTATGGCCCTTGTAGCCATGATCGCCGGCACGTTGCAGCCGAAGCCCATCACCATCGGGATAAATGACTTGCCGTGAAGGCCGATCCTGTGCATCAGCTTGTCCACAATGAACGCGGCTCTGGCCATGTACCCAGAATCCTCCATTATCGAGAGGAAGAAGTACAAAATCAAAATGTTGGGCAAGAACACAAGAACGCTTCCGACACCGGCGATCACTCCGTCCACCAGAAGGTCCTTAAGCCAGCCGTCCTTCATGAAATCCGCCACAAAATCCCCGAGCCGCGCCACAAGCCAGTCAATCCAGTTCATCGGATAGTTGCCAAGTGTGAAAGTGGCCTGAAAAATAATGTACAGCAGGAGGATGAAGATCGGAAACGCAGCCCATTTGTTGGTTACAACCGCATCAATCTTGTCAGTGATGGTCTTCTTAGGCTTGGGATCCACATGGTGGGTGTAGGTCTCAGCAAGGGCCCCATGGATGAATGAATATTTTGCATCGACAATGGCAGACTCAGGGTTGGTGTGAAGCAGGTTCTCTATACGGGCTGATTCCTCCGCACATGCTTTGGAGATTTCATCCGCATTGTGAAGAGAACTGATGACCTCCTCAATCTGCTTGTCATTTTCCAGGCACTTGATGGCAAGATAGCGCGTGGAGTACTTCCCACGGATGTCTTGATTCTTCTGGATCAAGGCTTTTATGCGGTCGATGCTCTTTTCTAGCTCTGGGCCATGGTTGATGTGGATGTGGCGGGCAAGTCTATCATTATGTTTTTCGTAAATCTTGATGACGGTGTCCAAAAGTTCCGGGATTCCAGTGCCGTCACGACTTACGGTAGGACAGACCGGCATACCCAAAAGATAGCCAAGTTGCTTGATGTCAAGTTTGTCGCCCTTTGCCTGAAGCTCATCGTACATGTTCAGAGCCATCACGACACGAAGATTCATGTCAATGATCTGAGTCGTAAGATACAGATTTCTTTCTATGTTAGAAGCATCGACAACGTTGACAACGACATCGGGAACATTGTCTATCAAATTCTTACGGACATAGAGTTCCTCCGGACTATAAGCTGACAAAGAATATGTTCCTGGGAGGTCAACCAAAACAAACTTGTAGCCCTTGTACTCGAAACGGCCTTCCTTCGCATCGACTGTCACACCACTGTAGTTACCGACATGCTCATGGCTGCCAGAGGCGATGTTGAAAAGCGAAGTCTTGCCACAATTCGGATTTCCGACCAAGGCAACTCGTATCACATGGTGACGTTCATTGGCGAGCCGCTCCATCTCAAGATTTAGAGCCGCTATCTCATCACAGTCATCATCGTAGATTGAAGAATAATCATGCTTGGATTCAACGGAAGCCTTAGCCTCCTCCTCGCTAATGACATCAATAAGCGCGGCCTCGGAGCGCCTCAGCGAAACCTTGTAGCCAAGAATTTCATATTCAATAGGATCCTTAAGCGGGGCATTGAGCACGACAGCGACACGCTTCCCGGTGATGAAGCCCATCTCGATAAGCCTTTTCCGGAAGCCTCCGTAGCCGTTCACCTTGGCGATCACGCCCACCTCTCCGGTCTTTAGTTCTGACAGTTTCATGCGAATACAGTAAGGATTATCCCTTCAATACACTATTATCCAAAATCGCTACAAAAATATTCATTTTGAGAATTATATGCAATCACTAAAGATTGGTAGCCGTGGAGGAAAAATACCCAATTGTCAGTAAAAAGGATTATCCTCTTCTGAATAAATCTTCTTAAGGGAATTATATATAAGATTGATAATAAATCCATTAACTCACACCGTATAACAACATCTTGTTAGAGTGAATGCCTCGAGCCACTATTAATTGGCATTGCCGAAACTCTCGATCGGGAATATTTTTGCAGCCGAAAAAGAGGCCGCTCAATGATTGCAAAAAGCCTCTTATCCTACAGAAAAGTGTTTAGAGTAAAGTTACATCTACTGCTGTTCACCATTGCACTGTCGGCGGCACTGTCGGCCGGGACATTCGCGCAGACCCGCGCCGAGGTGGCCGCCGACGGGCAGGCGAACGGAATCTCAGGCGTAGTGGTCGATGGAGTTGACGGATCACCGGTGGCGGGAGCGGCGGTCAGCCTGAAAGGCAACCGGACGGCATGGGACGTCACGGACTCACTGGGACGGTTCCGGCTCAAAGCCTCAGGAGGAGTACTGCAGATCACCTGCCTTGGTTACAAGACGCTGACAACAGCCGTAAGGAAAGACGGAAGATACCCGCTGAAAACCGACACGTTCGCAATCAACGAGGTTGTTGTGACCGCAACGGAAAGCCATGGACTGACAAGCTCGTCAAGAATCGGACAGGACGCCATCGCACACATCCAGCCATCCAGTTTCGCGGACCTTTTGGAATTGCTGCCAGGAGGACGCGCCGTGGATCCATCGTTCTCCACCCCGAAGGCCATCGACCTGAGGGCAGTCCCGGCCTCAGGAGGCAATTACAACACATCCTCCCTCGGGACCCGCTTCCTGATCGACGGTGTCCCTGTCAACAATGACGCGAACATGCAGTCAACACCTGCCTACAGCAACTACGGATCTTCGTTCGTCAACGCGGGAGTGGACATGAGGACCATCAACACCGAGGACGTGGAATCAGTCGAAATCATCAGGGGAATCCCTTCCGTTGAATATGGAGACCTGACCAGCGGACTTGTCAACATCAAGCGCCGCAAGGGCGGCAACGGCACAAGGGCCCGTTTCAAGGCAGACATGAAGAGCAAGCTCTTCTACGTCGGCAAGGACATGGAATGGGGAAAGACAGACAAGCTGACTATGAACATCAGCGGCAACTTTCTGGACTCCGGAGCCGATCCCCGCAACACGAGACAGAATTACCAGCGGCTTACCGGAAGCTACAGGGTCGGGAAAACCTGGACCGGAGATCTTGTCAGAAGCATCAGCGGCAGCCTTGACTACACCGGTTCGTTCGACAACCAGAAATCCGACAAGAATCTCGACTTCGGCGACTGCGGCCCGATAGAGACCTACAAGTCCAATTACAGTCGTTTCGCGCTGGGCGGGGAATATACCGCCCGAAGCAAAAGCCTGGAATCGTTCTTCCAAAGCCTTGACATCACCGGTTCCCTGACCTACGAGAAGGACTTGATCAGCAGATGGAAATTCGTTGAATATAGTTCACCGATGCCTCTTTCGACAAGTCTGGAGGAAGGTGAGTTCGATGTCACGACAGTGCCCTACAAATACGAGGCTACGCTTAAGGTTGACGGCAAACCGTTCTACGCCTACCTCAACGGTACGGCGAAGTTCCGCAAGGATTTCGGGAACACGACAAACACACTCAAGGCCGGCGCCCAGTGGAATGTCAACAAGAACTTCGGCAAAGGTACTGTGTTCGACCCGGAAAGACCGTTCTCCGTGGACATGAACGTCCGCCCGAGAAATTATTCCACGATCCCTGCGACGTACCAGATGTCAGCCTTCATCGAAGACAATTCCGTCCTGGCCTTCGGGAACGGATTCAAGGCTGAGTGGCTCGCGGGATTGAGGGTAGCCGCGATGGCGGGAGCCGGCAAGGAATATTCAGTCAATCTCAAGCCATACTTTGATCCGAGGTTGAATCTCAGGTTGGAGAAGGCTTTCGGAAAGGATGTGAAGGCCGGACTGTCCGGCGGAGCGGGCTGGCACACAAAGTTTCCGACAATGGACCAGCTTTATCCGGATCCGATCTACTACGACATCACCCAGATGAACTACTGGCCGGTCGAAGAGAATCTGCGGAGGATCAATGTCTATGTGATGAAGATCGACCCGACGAACTTCGATCTCAAGGCGGCGAGGAATTTCAAATGGGAGATCGCCGCCGATTTGCAGGCCGGGCGCGAATTCTCGTTCAACATCGACTATTTCAGGGAGGACATGACATCCGGATTCAGGTACGGCAGTGAGTACACCCGCCTGGTTTACAAGGACTACCAGGAAGAGGCGATCGACAAGGGCACGCTGGCCGGGCCACCTTCCACCGAGACGACTCCTTGGGTTCCGGACACGCTTCTGGTGGGATATTCATTCAACACCAACGGCAGCCGCACCCTGAAGGAAGGTGTCGAGTTCACTCTCTCCACGCCAAGGATCCGCCCCATCGGCACAAAGGTGACCGTCAGCGGGGCATGGTTCAGGACAAGGTACAGCAACAGCCAGCCTACGTATTACAGACCGTCAGTGGTCGTGGCCGGCAAGACATACCCTTACGTCGGTTACTACAAGGACACGGACGGATTCCTGAAGGAAGTGTTCAACACGAACTTCATGTTCGACACCCAGATTCCAAGGCTCGGAATGATCTTCTCGACCTCATTCCAGTGCCAATGGTTCAGCGGAAGCCAGAACATGGCCAAAGACGCGCGCCCCCTGTCCTACATAGACAAGAATCTGGAGAGCCACCCGTTCACTGACGAGTCCGCCGCCAACGGCATTCTGGCCCAGATGATCAGGGAATACACACCTTCGATGTCAATATATTTCAGAATCCCGTTCAGTATGAACATCAACCTCAAGGCGACAAAGAAGATCTACCACGACAAGATCGCCTGCGCCTTGTTCGTGAACAAGATTCTGGATGTCTCGCCTGACTACAGGACGAATATGGGCATCCTCGTGCGCCGCTCCGTCCTGCCGTACTTTGGAATGGAACTGAACTTCAAACTTTAACGAATATGCTTGAACATAAAATCATACGGGATATTCTCTTCGCCTTTTCACTCTTTCTCTGCGGATGCGAGAAAGACCCGGGACAGAATGTCTTCACTATCGTGACAATGAACGTGACCTGCCCTTCCGTCAGCGCCGGAATCGAGAGGGTCGAGGTGGACAACACTCTTGACGGGTCGTTCATCCGTGACCTCAACACAAGGCAGGAGTATGAGATCCCTACGTTCCAGGTCGGGACAGCCACGGTCAAGCTCAGGAAAGGGATATACATGATCTCCTTCGACGGGAAGGCAGTGTTCAGTGACGGCCAGCGCAAGAAGGTCCGTTTCGCGGGTTACAACTCGCCGATGACCTCCGTGACCTTGCTGAACGACAAAGAGACATTGGACCTTGAATTGACAGTACTGAAATGAACAGGTTCATCTGCATGATATTCACAGTCCTGACAGCCGTGACGCCGGCCCGTGGACAAGAAAAATACGATGTCAATTCGGTGTCGGAGAGGTATCTGTCCCCTGTCCGCGCCTTGGGGCGGAGCGAGATCGCAGGGCACAACGCCGGCAGCTTCCTGCTGTGGGACATCCCGACATATTCAGAAATCAAGGCGGTCTATGACTTCCGCCGCGAGGATGACGCTCTGCTGCCGCAGGAGGGGGACGGGTTGGACCAAGGCTCCGTCAAGGTCAATTCTTTGATCCGGTTGCGCAGTCATTCGGCGGTCCGGGCCGGGGCGGAATATTCAAGAGGGGTGAAAAGGAATGTCCTTTGGAACTCGACCTCTGATTTTGAACTGCTTTACCCGGATGTGATGGTGGACACGGTCGGAGGCGATCTCCAGAAGGAGCAATATTCATTCTACGGAGCTTGGTCACGGCTGATCGGGAAAGCGCACATCGGGGTTTACGGTGGCTACAGGGCGCTGCACGAGTTCCGGCAGGTGGATCCGCGGCCAAGATCGGTCACATCCGACCTGAACGCCGCGTTGACCGGCGGAATCGCCGCCAAAGGCTATGTCTTTGACCTTAACGCCGCATTCAGGGTTTACAAGCAGTCGCAGGATGTAAGTTTCTATGATCCGCTCGGAGCGAACACATCGGAACTGCATTTCACGGGCCTTGGAAGCCGTTTCGCCAGATTCGATGGCTCCGGAGACTTCACTTCAAGCAGGTACAACGGCCACGGTTGGGAAGTCTCCGCGACGGTCACGCCGGGACATCCCGATGGTTGGACAGGGTCGCTGTCCTACAACAGCCTGGACATAGAGTGTCTGTTGGTCGCCAACAACGAGGTGCCGATCACTGATCTGTGGATTCAGAAAGTGGATGGCCTCGTAGGTTACAAACGGCTGAGCGGTGCCGTGAAATGGACTGTCCTCGCAGGAATAGACTATGAGCTGAGGCAAAGCACCGAGAACATCATCGACACCGGCAAGAACAAGGAATATGCGGTGCTGGGTTCATTGACGATGTACAGGAACAGGGCTCTGTCAGCGAACCTGAAGGGAGCCATCGAGGTTCCTTCCGCGGCGGGAACGATCAGCGCCGAGCCTGTCTTTGAATATTACAGGTTTTCCGCTGAGTACATATTCCCGAAAAGGGAGATGACATTCAGCTTTGCGGACGCCGGTTTGAAAATGGGATTGAGGAGATCTCACAAGGATTGGCTGTTCAGTGTCATTGCGAGGCTGCACCGCACTCTCGGTCCGGTCGGTGCGCTTTCGATTCCGGCAGAGTATACCGAAGAGAGGATTCTGGAGCATTACGGACATTTTCATTCGATGATTTCATCCGGGCGGACAACAGCCGGACTGGACATAGGGATCCAACGCAAGGCTGGACAGAATACCGCTGTTTTCTTCAGACCCGCATTCACGTTCAGATCCATTGACGGATTTGGTCAGGCAGAGTATCTGACCGCGGCCATAGGACTGGCGTTTTAGTAAACGAAAATTATATGATTATTGTTAACAACTAACAGATTATGAAAAAGTTACTTTTGATTCTTTCAGCAGCGCTCGCGCTTGCGGCCTGCAAGGACGAAGATCCGATCTTCACCCTGTCAACCGATGAGTTGAAGTTTGACGCCAACGGAGGCACACAGACCGTGTTCATTTCCGCCAACAGGGACTGGACGGCGCAGGTGCCGCAGACCGACACTTGGTACACGGTCTCAGCCCTCAGCGGGAGTTCCGACACGGAGGTCACCGTCACGGTCGAGCCTTACGAGGACGCCACCCCGAGGACCTCTACGCTGACATTCGACACCGCCTTCGGACTGAAATCCTTCAAGATCACCCAGAACGGTCCCGTGCCGCCGGAGCAGCCGGGAGCTTCAAAGCTGTCCGCCAGAGGAAGAGGAGGCAGAGTCGCTTTCCCTGCCGTTCAAGGCTACGTGTATGAAGTCGCCGAGACTCCTGATTGGATCACGGTCGCCGAGACCAGAAAGGACAGCGTGGTGCTTCAGCTGGACACCAACAGGACTGACGCTTACCGCACCGCTGACATTGTCCTCAAGACGACAGCCGGAGCGGAACTGGAGAAGGTTACACTTGAGCAAAGCTGGAGAGACATCGAGCCCGGAGAAGTGCTTATCGAGGAAGTGTTCTTCACCAGCAACGCCCTCCCTACAACCGGGAAGCCGGACAAGTTCCACGGAGACCAGTATTTCAAGATCACGAACAATTCCGATGAACTCCTCTATCTCGATGGTCTTATGATCTCAGAGGCCAAATACCCATCTTCCACCAAAACACCGTTTGAGTTCCTGGATCCTATCAAAAAGGAAGCCTGCGGTGTGGGTACCGTCTATGTAATTCCTGGCAATGGTCACGATGTCCCTGTGGATCCGGGAAAATCCCTGGTAATCGCCAACAACGCGCAGAACCATCTGGCGACCAATCCGAACTCATTCGATCTGAGCGACGCTGACTTCGAATGGTACGACAAGTCCGCATCCGCATCCAATCAGGATGTCGACAATCCTGATGTGGACAATCTTGACATCTGGTTCACCTACTCACTTTCTGTCTGGGTTCTCCATAACATGGGATACAAGGGCTACATCATCTCGATGCCACCTTACGGTGTCACGAGGGAATCTTACCTCGCTGACTATAAGTGGGAGGGCAAATACATCAACCATTCCCTCGCGGGAGACTTCGAGATGAGCATCTCCAAGGCCTACAAGATTCCTAACACCTGGGTTCTGGACGGCGTGAACTGCGCGGTGGAAGAGAACTTCCAGTACACCAGCTGGGACGAGTCAATAGACGCCGGCTGGACACACTGCGGCAAGATCGACAAGGATCCTGAGCGCTACGGCAAGTCAGTTCTCCGCAAGAGAGGCGAAGACGGCAAGCTCATCGACACCAACAACTCCACCAACGACTTCACCCCGGATTCCACACCTTCTCTAAAGAAGTAAGGCGGACACATGTAAACTGAAATGAAAGCCCTCCCTGGACTTGAAGACCAGGGAGGGCTTTCATTTCATCATGATGACAAAATATATTCGATTTTGATGAATAATATTCATCAATTTCCTTCATCCACAAAGGTAAAAAACGGGAAAAACAAACCTGAAATAGTTGAAAAATAGCGCCATGGGGGGGGTAACAGCTTAATAATCTACTACTTAACTATATAAAAGATGAACGGGGTTTGCTGTCTCAGCAGACCCCGTTCGCAATTCTAACCTAAAACTTAACCTATGAAAAAACTATTCGTTGCAAAGGTATATCTTTTTTATAAAACAAGCAATCATAGACATTATTATTTTGTCCATTATTTCAGTTTTTCTAATCTAAAAGTCGGAAAAACGTTTTATCTTGTTTTTACCTCTTGCTATTTTCCTTCATTTTGCGTCCCGGAGGCGGAATCACCTTCCGGATTGGCCTTCGGCAAGCAAGTCTCATCAAGTTTGACAGCCTTTATCCGGACATCAACCAAAGGCCTGTCCCTTTGGTCAGTGGCGACCTGGGCGATCCTGTCAATGATGTCAAGTCCGCTGACAGTCTCTCCGAAGACTGTGTAGGCTCCGTCAAGCTGCGCGCATGCATCCGCGTCCTGGACGATGTAGAACTGGGAGCCGGAAGACTCCTTCATCGGATTTGCCACATCACCACGGCGTGCCGCGGCCAAAGCGCCCTTCTTATGGGTATAGCCTGGGACAAATTCGGCCGGAATCGTGTAGCCAGGACCGCCCTGGCCGTACTTGGCAACGGCCGCGGCGGAAGTGTCGCGGGTCAAAGGATCTCCACCCTGGATCATGAACCCGTTGATGACTCTGTGGAAGAGAAGACCGTCATAATAGCCAGTGAGAGCCAATTTCTCGAAGTTCTCGCGGTGTTTAGGGGTCTTGCTGTAAAGTTTTATCTTTATCGTACCAAGATTTGTCTCAATGTCGAACACCGGTTCCTCCGGCAGTGTAGCGATTATTTCCATAGCTGTCTTTTCCTTAGCCGCCAGCTCAGCGGCAGCGATTGAGTCTTGGCGGGCTTTCTCTGCCGCAGCCTCTGCTTCCGCCGCCGCCTTCTTGGCTCCATTGCCACAACCAAATACAAAGGCGGATGTGGCCAAGCAGAGAATAATGGCAAAAATATTCTTTCGCATATTCAAAAATAAGCGTTTAAGGATTGCTCAATATTAGAACTTACGGTAATTATACCCCAAGATGTCAAAAATCTTGAATGATTCTGCCTCCATGGCAGCTTTGAACCTTTCCGGGTTCTTGTTCTCCGGCTTGCACCACTGAACCTCACTGAGAGCGGACATTCTTGGGAGCAGCATGTACTCCAGGTGCTCCGGGGTAGCGATATATTCCGTCCAGAGGTTTGCCTGGACACCGAGAATGTGTCTCTGCTGGCTGTCATTCAGCCCATCGAGCGGTTCATAGCCATAGACTTTCTCCCATGGCAAATATCCTCCGATGCCAAAAGGTTCTTTATCCTCGTTCTCTGACTGATAGTAGTCGAAGTAGCAGTAAGTGTTAGGAGTCATGATGACATCAAAGCCCATTGCAGACGCCTTGATGCCACCGTCTGTACCGCGCCATGACATCACGGTCGCACCTTTTGCAAGTTCACCCTCGAGAACCTCATCCCAGCCGATGATCTTGCGGCCATGCTCATTGAGGAACTTCTGGACGCGGGCGGTGACATAACTCTGAAGGAACTGCTCGGCAGTGTGATGAGCGTCAGCCTTAATGCCCAGAGCCTTGATCCGGGCCTGGCATGCCGGACATTTTTCCCATTCTGTCTTTGGACATTCATCTCCTCCGATGTGGATGTACTCTGAAGGGAAGATGTCCATCAGCTCAGTGAAGACATCCTCAAGCAGAGTGAACATACCTTCCTTGCCTGGGCACAGCACCTGATCGGACACTCCCCAAGTAGTCCAGACCTCGTAAGGGCCGCCGGTGCATCCGAGCTCAGGATAGGCGGCAAGAGCGCCCATCATGTGTCCCGGAAGATCAATCTCAGGGATCACGATGATGCCGAGTTTGTCAGCGTAGGCGACAATGTCCCTCATCTGATCCTGGGTGTAGTAGCCGCCGTAGCGGATGCCATCGTTGGACCCCCAGTCCTTCTTGATGACCGTTCCGTTCCTGAAAGCCCCAACCTCGGTGAGTTTGGGGTACTTCTTGATCTCGACTCTCCAACCCTGATCGTCTGTCAGATGCCAGTGGAAGCGGTTCAGCTTGTACAGAGCCATCACATCAAGGTACTTCTTGACCTCATCGACAGAGAAGAAATGCCTTGAGCAGTCAAGATGCATTCCGCGATAGCCGAACCGAGGCCTGTCCTGAATCCTCACGCAAGGGAAGATGAATTTCTCCGATGGATCCTGGACATCACTGAATATCTTGACACTGGTCAACTGCTTCAATGTCTGTATGGCATAGAGAAATCCGTTGAAGGAAGAGGCGCGGACAGTGCAACATGACTTTGTGATGTCGATTGAATACTCCTCATCCGCAAGGGCTGTGTCCTTGAGGAACAGGAAACCCTTCACCTTGGAGTGGCCGTCAGCAAGGCCGACAGGCGTGGCATAGGAGCAGACCCTTCCACTGACAAAGGTGATCTTGTCCGCGAACTTCCTGATCAACTCCTGACTTTTGGCGTCGACTGCCTGGTCACAATTGAAATTGGCTCCCGCTCCCTTGAAATGTCCCTTGCCGACCTCCACATTCTGAGGATAAGGGATGACATTGATCATGGTCTCTGTCCCCTTCGCCCCGAGAGAGCAAACGGCAAGGAGAAGCGCAAAAGTGACGATGATTCTGCTGGTAATCTTTTTCATGTCTGAATATCTAAATGTTTAATGATTATTCCAAGTCGTAAAGATACGAATAAATGGCCGGCTGTCAATACAAAAGGACCCCAAGAAGCCCTCCGGCGACAATTATTTTTATAGGACCGGCCTTAAAGACCAATGAGGCCACCACCGCGGCCGCGAACAGTCCCCAGCTTGTCAGGTCCGGGAAGTTTTCCTTGACGATGCTTATCCTCGGCGTGATTCCGTTCCAATCGACAGAGAACATGAGAGTCAACGCCGCCGCTCCGATCAGCCCGATGACCGCAGGCCTCAGGGTGGCCAGAACTCCGGCGAAGACTCTGCTGTCCTTGAACCTCATGTAAAATTTGACCAAGGCGAGCATGATCATGAACGAAGGAAGGATGACAGCGGATGTCGCTGACAGCGAACCGATGATCCCGACAATGTGGCTTGCTCCGGCCTGATGAAGGACCTCATAGCCGACGTAAGTGGCACAGTTTATTCCAACCGGCCCGGGGGTCATCTGCGAGATGGCCACAATGTCGGTGAACGCGCTCTCGGACAGCCACCCGTGGGCCACCACGACCTGGGTCTGGATGAAAGACAGCATCGCGTAACCTCCACCGAAGGTGAAGAGCCCTATCACAAAGAAAGTCAAGAAAAGCTGTGCGATGATAGTCACTTCAGTCATTGCCAGCCTCCTTTTTGTTCCTGATGGCCGCCACACTTGCGGACACGACGATCAGCACCAGAAGAATGTAGACCGGAGAAAAACTCAGAAACGACACAAGGAAGAGCGTCACAGCGGAGATCATCCACGCCCACCATGTCTTGTTGTTCCTGCGGGCCATGTCGATCATCGGGACGGCGATAAGCGACACAACGACAGGACGGATTCCCTTGAAGACGCGCTCCACCACCGGGTTGTCACGAAAATTAGTGAATATCATGGCGATGAGCAAAATTGTGACAAAAGAAGGAAGCACTGTTCCGACAGCCGCCACGACACCGCCCTTCACACCGTGAAGCTTGTTGCCCACGAAGATCGACACGTTCACGGCTATGATTCCGGGAGCGGACTGCGCCATCGCAATAATGTCCGGAAGTTCCTCATCGGTCATCCAGTTCCTTTTGAGCATCTCGTCCCGAATCAGGGGGATCATGGCGTAGCCGCCACCGATGGTAAACGCTCCGAGTTTGGCGAAAACAAGAAAGATCCGCCACAGGGAGGCATCACCCTGCATTGTGTTCATTTGTTTATCAGACATATTCATAGATCCTTTACTTATCCATAAGGTCGGTTCGACCTTATTCGCCCCCCTACCAATCAACCATAGCCGAAACAACCTCGCTGGAAGTCCTGCCGTCCGGGCCGTGGGAGGAGGAGTGGAACTCCCTGCAACCTGTTGACGCCTCAAGCCGGGCGATGTTCCCTGGCCTCACACCGGAGCCGGCCAAGATGACGATCCTTCCGCCGGCCCTCTCGCTCAATTCCCTGAGTGTCCGTTCGCCGCCATTGACATTCGAGGCGTGGCCGGCTGTGAGAAGCCTGTCGCAACCAAGCGAGATGACGTCCTCCAAAGCCTTGAACGGATCAGCGCACTCGTCAAAAGCCCGATGGAATGTGACATGAAGACCTTCCGCAGCAGCGATTAATCGACCGGCCACCTCTGTGTCAACGCTTCCGTCTTTTCTCAAAGCTCCGACAACAACCCCGTTCACGCCAAGCTCACGGCACATCCTCACTGACGCGGTCATCGCCCTTATCTCGTCATCATTATAGACAAAGTCCCCGGCACGCGCTCTTATCAGCACGTTCACGGGTATATTCACAGACCTTAAGGTCGCTTCGATATTGCCTCGGCCCGGCGTGACTCCCCCGCAAGGCAGATCCTCGCAGAGTTCGATCCTCCCGGCGCCACCTTTCATAGCTTCCACAGCCTCAAGGGCATCTGTGCAGCAGCACTCCAGAAATCGTTTGCTTTCCATGACACAAATGTAGACAAAATCTTGATAGAAACCACAATGGGTTCCGCTGAAACCGGCAGATTGATTGGCCTGTTTTTGGACAAGTAAAAACGAGATTTAAGAAAAAAATAATTTCAAGGCAATTTTGTTAAACATTGCAATTAACGTTAGAACTATAATTAACAATCGTTACTAAAGGGAATTAGATTACATTAAAAAATATAGCTAAAAACGATTAACACGACTTGGTAGTCAGGCAATTAAAATAATCCAAAACTATTTGAATTTAAATTTTAATTACATATTTTTGACCGCAGAAAGGCTGAGGATGCAGTATTTATGTCATTTATGTCAATTGCAATGTTTAGCACAATAACAGTTTATAAGCAACGATGATTAAACTTTAATAAAGCGGACACGCAATTCAACAACCATAGAAGATAAGTCAGGTTTTACTAAATTAATTTTAGGCTTATGAGTAAAAAAATGTTAACAATCGCGCTGTGCCTGCTTGTCAGCATAGGTGCGGCAATGGCACAGACCCGGACTATCACGGGTACGGTGACAGGCGCGGAGGATGGCTATCCTATTCCTGGAGCGGCTGTGTTTGTGGATGGTACAAGCATCGGCACAGTCACTGATTCTGAAGGGAAATATTCCTTGAACGTCCATAAAGGGACGACTTTGAAAGTCACGTTCTTCGGCATGAAAGACGCCATTGTGCCTATCGGGCAGAATTCCGTGATAAACGTGAAGCTGCAAACCGATGCCTTGGGACTTGACGAGGTGGTTGTGACCGCCACCGGTATGACCCGCCAGGAGAAGACACTCGGGTACGCGTCAACGACCGTGCGTTCAGATGAATTGACGAAAGGCCGTTCCGCCGATGCCCTCTCCGGGCTGGCCGGCAAGGTAGCGGGCATGCAGATTTCTTCCGCAGGAGCCACGGGAACATCTCAGAAAGTCATCGTCAGAGGTTATTCTTCCCTTTCGAGCAACTCTCCGCTGTATGTCGTTGATGGAGTGCCTGTCTCAAACGGAACCATGGGTGACCAGCAGTTGAACAACTCTATCGACTTCGGCAGCCAGGCGGCCGACATCAACCCGGAAGACATCGAGTCAATCACAGTGCTCAAAGGCGCGTCCGCTACCGCATTGTATGGTTCACGCGCAGGCAACGGCGCTATTCTCATCACAACAAAGCGCGGCTCTCTGAACGAGGATGTCACCGTGACCTACGATGGATCTTTCCAAGTCAGCAATGTGCTGAGAATCCCTCAGATCCAGAACAAGTTCGGTCAGGGATGGTTCTATTCGTACGATGGTGATGTCTTTGGAAATTATTCCCCTACAGAGAACGGCTCATGGGGTAATCTTCTCGATGGAAGGGTCGTCGAGTGGAGGCCGGGAGCGCATTGGTACAACGATGCTGATCCTTCCTACACAGATTTCTCCTATAAGAAGAACTCGCTGAAGAATTTCTACACCTCTGGTTTTGAGACAAACAACACCGTGAGTGTCAAGGGAGGAAGCAAAACCACAGGATTCGTGGCTTCTTATGGAAATATCTATTCTGACGGAATACTTCCAGGCCACAATGACTATTACAAGAGGCATAACTTCTCATTCCGAGGCAACTCAAAGATCAAGGATGGCCTCGCATGGCTGAATTATAGCATCAACTATATTCGCAAGGACGTACGAAACAACATGACGGGCCAGGGTGGAAGCGGTTCGACCATCTATCAGGATATTCTTCAGTATCCGGTAAATGTTGATTACGCCGATTTGAAAGACTACAAGAGCATCTACAACAATGCGGACAACTTCTATACTCCGTACGCTCAGAACCCTTGGTGGACTCTTGACCACAATTACTCCACGTATCAGGACGACCGTATTTTCGGGAATGTGGAGTTTGGCGTTCAGCTCATGAAGGGTCTGCAGTTCATCGCAAGGGGCGGTTTGGACATAACAAACTATAAGCAGAAGACTTACAACGACATTTGGACATTCAACCCTGGTTCCTATGCTGATAACGAAGGAGCGTCAACTGAAAACGGCTCTTATGACGAGAGCGCACAAAGATCTTCACAGGTCGATGCAAACTTCCTTCTTAACGCTGATTACACAATCGGCACAGACTGGTCGGTCCATGGTGTCGCCGGCTTGAATGTGAACCAACGGTCAGCCTCTGTCATCGCGGGGGCGTTGTCGGGAGTCGCCATTGAGGGCTGGGCCAGTTTCCTGAACACAAGCGGCGCGACTCCTACCGCGTCATCGTCCCTCTCCAAACGTCGTCTCATGGGTCTGTATGCCCAGGCTGACCTTGGTTGGAGAAATGCCGTTTATGTTACTCTGTCAGCCCGTAATGACTGGTCATCCACACTTCCTATCAACGATAACTCATTCTTCTATTATGGAGTGAACGGATCCGTCATCCTTACTGAACTCATTCCGGCCTTGAAGAATGACGTGGTCAGCTTCCTCAAGATTCGCGGAGGGTACGGCCAGACAGGTAACGACGCGCCGACGTATTACACCTCAGCCTATTATCTCCTCGGCTCCGCTACCGGTGGATTTGGGAACCTTACATTCCCTCTCAACAGCTTCTCCGGTCTGGTCAAGAGCAGCCGCGTTCCTTCAACTGATCTGAAACCGGAGATCTCGACAGAGGCCGAGATAGGCATCGACGCCCGTTTCTTCGACAACCGTTTGAATTTTGACCTTGCCCTCTATAACAAAGTGACTACAAACCAGATCATTTCCGCCACCCTGGCTCCGGAGTCAGGCCATACTTCAGCCGTACGCAACATCGGAAAGATCCAGAACCGCGGTATAGAGCTCTCTGTCGGAGTTGTCCCTGTCAGGACAAAGGATTGGGAGTGGTCAATCGGCTACACCTTCTCAAAGAACGACAACAAGGTGAAGGAACTTTGGGATGATGTAAAGGAATATACAATCTACGGCTTGTCAAAAGGGCCACAGCTCAAAGCCAGAGTCGGAGAATCCCTCACAACCTGGGTTGATTATAAGACCAAGACTGTCGAGGACACCAGCAGCCCGTATTACGGCATGACAATCGTCAACAGCGTCACAGGCCTCCCGACTTATGACAACACGACTTACGAGACCATTGGCAAGGCAGAGGAGGATTACACAATGGGTTTGAACAACTCTATCCGCTACAAGAGACTCTCTCTCGGATTCAACTTTGATTACCGCCATGGCGGTCTGATGTATTCAGCCACTAAGGGAATCGTGCTGTTCAATGGTAACGCTGAGGAGACAATGTACAACCTGAGAGACCCATGGATCTGGCCTAACTCTGTGGTTCAGACTGGAACGGACGCATCCGGCAATCCTGTGTTTGCCGAAAATGACAGACCTTGCAACTCTTACTACAACATCAATGGAGCCTGGTACTCAAACTACAACTATTCGATGTACCGCGAGAATTTGCTTGACAAGACATATCTCAAGCTCCGTGAGCTCAACGTTTCTTATACCCTTCCTGAAAAATGGTTCAAGAAAGTAAGCTGGCTCTCGACAGTCAATGTGTCACTTGTAGGGCGAAACCTCTTGATGTGGACCCCTAAGCAGGGGTTGATCGACCCTGACAACACCAACTACGGCAATGACCTTACATCGCAGTATGGAGAATATTATTCCGCACCTTCAACCAGGACCATCGGCGGGAGTGTCAAGATTGTGTTCTAATGATTTAACTGGAATTGATTATGAAAAAGATTTTTACATATTTTGCCATCATGCTGACCTTCCTTTCAATGGTCGGTTGCAAGAGCTGGTTGGACATTAATACAAATCCGAACTATGTGGCTGAGGCGAAGATCAAAAGCCTTCTGCCTTCCGCACAACTCTACACAGCGGTCAAAGTGGGATATGACATAAACCTGTACGGCTATTTCTGGGCTCAGTATGTCAATCAATGCAGCACGACCAACCAGTACTATACTTACATGACATACGATGTGACCAACAGTTCGTTCAATAGTCCATGGAGTTACATTTACGGATCCATAATGCCGACCTTGAAGGAAATCATAGAAAAGGGAGAGGCCGAGGAAGGTAACACGAATTATGTGATGGAGGCCAAAACCATGCTTGCCTATGAACTTTACCTTCTCACAAGTTTGTATGACAAGGTGGCTTACACAGAAGGTTACCTTACCGAGACGACAAACCCTCATTTTGATTCCGGAGAGGACACTCATAAAAACATCATGTCCATCCTTGAGGAAGTACGTGGTCTGGCAAGCAAAGCGAAAACAGATGAGGCAAACAATCCGTCCTCAGCAGCCGACATGGTCTTCGGCGGAGACATCGACGGATGGCTCCAATTCGCCAACACGCTTTATATTAAGGTATTGATGAGAGACTTCAGCGCTAATAAGTCAAAGATAGAAAGCCTGCTTTCGGAGGACAATTTCCTTAAAACCGATGCCGCTTTTGACAATTTCCTTGACGCTGCGGACAAGTCCAATCCTCTTTATGAAAGCGACCGGCGCCAGTTGAACACAACCAATAATATCCGCGCCTGCGGGGACATCGCAAATGTTCTTGACGCGTCAGATCCGAGGTTTGCCTATTACTATGACAATAATCCAGGCGGGATCTTCGCCGGGGATTCTTACGGCAACGCCAGCGAGCCGGACAAGAGCAGCCGTCTGGCCATAGGCGCGACCGACCCTGTTAATTTCGGGACAGTTGACGAGGCTGAGTTCCTCAAGGCCGAGGCTTACGCGAGATTGGGCAACGCAGCGAAAGCGAAGGAGGCCTACGAGGCAGCCATCACCGCCGCATTCGCGAGAGCAAAGTGTGAGGGTGCGGACTCATTCATAGCAGGAGCCTACGCCTTCAAGTCAGGAAGCACGGAGGAAATGGTTGAGCAGATAATAAACCAGAAATGGGCTTCCAACGTACGCAGCATGCCGATAGAGTCATGGTTCGACCTCAACAGAACCGGTTATCCTGTAAGGGGAAAGACGATCACGGATTTCCACGGAGTGCTGTCCAGCGGGTATCCTCAACGTTTCCTTTATTCGAAGACATCTGCTGACTATAATGTCAACTCTCCGGAACCTGTGGATCTGAATGTCAAGATGTGGTGGCAGAAGTAACGAATATATGAATTTAAAAAGATTAAAGTCATGAATAAGATATTAAGAATCATTGCGATAGCATCCATAACAACCACTGCGCTGGTTTCATGCGAGACTTATAAAGTCGGCGAACCGGACATGACAGCGATTTCGAACATTGACGGTAAGTACGCGGCCTTTGCTTACGAAAACGGCGCGTCTGAAGCCTCAACCGTCTTTGGAATCGTCATCACCAACACGGCCTACAATGAATCTGACAAGGCATGGATCACTATAACTGACCTTAATCCCGATGCCACAGGCTTGAAATCGAATTATTTCCTTGATGCGGTCAGATTCAAGGTTGACGTGGACATTAACGCACAGACATTTTCCTGTTCCGGAGTCTCCGCCACGGAGCCTACAACAACATGGAATCCATATCTTGAAGGTGGTTCCGGACAGGGTGGCTACTACACTGCCGCATACAAAATGAAAAAGTACAGCACCTACACAATTTCCTGCACAGGGAGAATCGTCACAGGCGGCACAGCCGGCACCAATGACAACAGAATCGACACAATCGAGATCGATTCATATTCCAGGACCTACCCGGACGGCATGGTGAAAAAATACGTTGTGAAAGGTCAGAAATACACCGGCTGGGCAGACGAGATGAAGGAATACAATGATTTCGTTGAAGCGGGCAGTTTCAAATAATGTGTTACGAAGTTCCGTTGGTCATGTAGACTATTCGGAAGTATTCCTGAAAACAAGCAGGGGAAGAGTCAACAGACTTTTCCCCTGCTTTTAAGTCAGTTAAGATGGTTGCTTTCCTTCATTAATATGACAGACCCCCGGAAGCCAAAGACTTCCGGGGGTTCTTATGTCAAAAGACTGTCAAACGACAGTCCCAATGTCTCAAAAAACGTTAATCACTGAGAGAGAATCTCCTGAAAGCCACAACCTTGGCCTCAGGATCCACAGACTTGATGTACTCCGCGACAGTCTTCTTGTCATCAGACTGCACGAACTCCTGCTCCTCAAGGGTTGACTCCTTGAAGAACTTCTGGATTCTTCCGTTGGCGATGTTCTGGATCATCTGCTCAGGGAGTGAGGCGGCCTTCTCCGCGGAGACGGTCTTGATGATCTCACGTGCCTGCTCGGCCTGCTCAGGAGTGATCCAACCCTTCGCGGTGTTGGACTCGATGTGAGCCTCGCTGTCAACGTGGGCAGGGTTGATGCCGGCCTTTTTTAGAGCGGCCTCGACAGCCTTCTGAACCATCTCGTCCTTGGTCTTCTGGATCGCAAGCTCGCGCTCTTTCTCAACCACTTCCGCAGGGCAGTCAGCGGCAGAGACAGAGACAGGATTCATGGCTGTCACCTGCTGGGCCACAGCCTTGGCGAGATCGGCCGGGACTTCCTTGTTGAAAGCCACAATGGCGCCAAGCTTCCCGTTGAAGTGAACGTAGTCACCGATGTACGGAGCCTCAAGAGCGGCATAATAAGCGAGAACGTGCTTTTCACCGGTCTTTCCTGTCTGGGCGGAGATCTCCTCCTCAACGGTATGACCGTTTGAGCATTTGCTGGCCTTAAGACCTTCGATGTCGGCCGGGAATGACGCGATGGCGGCATCTGCGATCTCAGCGGCTAAAGCCTTGAAATCAGGTGTGGCGGAGACAAAGTCTGTCTCACAACCAAGGCACACGAGAACTCCTTTGTTCCCGTTGATGCGGACGAGAACCGCACCCTCTGTGGTCTCGCGGTCGGCACGCTTCGCGGCGACAAGCTTACCTTTCTCACGGATGATGTTGACGGCTTTGTCGAAGTCACCCTCAGCCTCAGCGAGAGCTTTCTTGCAGTCCATCATGCCAGCGGAAGTCATCTTGCGCAACTTCATTACGTCTTGTGCTGTAATTGCCATAGTTAATTCTCTTTAAATTATTCAGCCTTAACTTCTTCTTCAGCCTTTGGAGCCTCTGCGGCAGGAGCGGCTTCAGCAGCCACATCTACTGGCCTTGCACTCTTGCGGGCACGAAGCTTCTTGCCTGTAGGATTTGCAAGAGCCTCGCCCTCAGCGGCTTCCTCACTCGCCTCTTTTTCCTTCTCAAGCTTTCTCTCATTCAGACCTTCCTGAATGGCTTCGCAAAGGACATTGAGAATGGTCTCGATCGACTTCGTTGCGTCGTCGTTAGCCGGTATCACATAATCAATCGGGGTAGGATCGCAACAAGTGTCAACCAATGCGAATACCGGGATGTTGAGGCGGTTGGCCTCCTTGACGGCGTTGGCCTCCTTCTGGATGTCAACAACGAATAGCGCGGACGGGAGCCGGCTCATGTCCTTGATGGAACCGAGGTTCTTCTCAAGTTTCTCTCTCTGGCGGTTAATCTGAAGACGCTCTCTCTTGGCGAGCTTGTCAAATGTACCGTCCTCCTTCATCTTGTCGATGGTGTTCATCTTCTTGATAGCCTTGCGGATGGTAGGGAAGTTGGTGAGCATTCCACCTGCCCAACGCTCGGTTATCGATGGCATGTTGACTGCCGCAGCCTTTTCTGCAACGATCTCCTTAGCCTGTTTCTTGGTGGCTACGAAGAGAATCTTGCGGCCTGAACGCGCAAGCTCTTTCATTGCGTCGGCAGCCTCGTCTATCTTGGCGATGGTCTTGTGCAGGTCGATGATGTGAATCCCGTTCTTCTGGTCAAAGATGTATGGAGCCATCTTAGGGTTCCATTTCCTTGCCAGATGCCCGAAATGAACACCTGCATCAAGAAGTTCTTGGAAATTTGTGCGTGGCATTTTAAAATTCTTGTTTTTTTGTTTAAACTTTCCTTCCGGCCTTTTGCCGATGGCCTGAAGGCTCTTTTCTTCAATCTCCGGGCAGTGGTCTTCCGACCAATCTCAGGGATTTTCCGCAGTCACAGCAATCACCTGGTAGAGTTCACCGGATTCTCATCCGGCGAAAAGTCCTCGTGATTTGAAGCACCGGACTGTGCCTTTTCATAAATCAGCTTATGCGGCTGCCGTCCAAGCAAGACTAACGCTTGCTGAACTGGAAGCGTGCACGTGCGCCAGGCTGACCAGGTTTCTTTCTCTCGACCTCGCGGGAGTCACGTGTCAGGAAGCCTTCTGCCTTGAGGACCGCGCGGTAAGCCTCTCTGTCCAAATCGCTGAGGGCGCGGGATATTCCGAGTCTTACAGCTTCGGCCTGGCCTTTTGTGCCACCACCGACAACGTTAACCTTCACGTCAAACTGGCCTTCTGTCTTTGTGACGGCGAAAGGCTGGTTCACAATGTAACGCAACGCTTCTGTCTTGAAGTAGTCCTCGACATTGCGTCCGTTGACTGTGACATTTCCCTGTCCGGCAGAAAGATAAACACGAGCGACGGCTGATTTACGTCTTCCAAGGGCGTTTTTCTGTTCCATTTGCTCTGTTAGATTTCGTTCAACTTAATTTCTCTAGGGTTCTGTGCCTGGTGAGGATGCTCAGGGCCTGCATAGACGTGCAGATTGCCTATGATCTTGTCACCAAGACGTGTCTTAGGGAGCATACCCTTTACCGCTCTCCTAACGAGTTCAGCAGGCCTTCTATCCAGGATCTCCTTCGGAGTCGTGAAACGCTGTCCGCCCGGATAACCGGTGTAGCGCACATAAACACGATCAGTCATCTTGCTGCCTTTGAGGATCACCTTCTCTGCGTTGATGACGATGACGTTGTCACCGCAGTCAACGTGTGGGGTGAATCCCGGTTTGTTCTTGCCGCGAAGGACAAGAGCGACTCTTGAAGCAAGACGTCCGAGTGCCAGATCCGTGGCATCGATGACAACCCACTCTTTCTGTACAGTATTCTTGTTCAAAGAAACCGTTTTGTAGCTAAGTGTGTCCACTGTCTTGATCTTTAATGGTTTAACATAAATAATTGCGATCCCTACACAACATAGGGACCGCAAAGGTAGGCATTTTTTCCGAAATATTCAAACTTAATCTTTTAGATGGTCGGCATAGCGCCTTAGCGACATTCAAGTACCGTGGCAGTTAAATACCTGACTGTCAACAAGAAAAGCATTGGTCTGGTGCCATAATAGACACTAGACCAATGCTTATTTAATTGATAATCAACCAACTATCCACCACGCAGCACAAATGGAGAATGTCACTGCCTTGAGAGAAACGCGGCAAAGAGGGTCGCTTAGATGGACAGCACGGCGAGGACATTGATGAGCTCCTTGTCGATCGGCTTGTCCAACTTGATGGCCTTTCCGATAGGAACGTAGACGATCTCGTTGTTGGAGATGCCTACCATGATGTTGCGCTGACCTTCCTGAAGGGCTTCGATGCTGGCGTAGCCGAGACGGCTGGCCAGGATCCTGTCGTAGGCGGAAGGACAACCACCACGCTGGATATGGCCGAGAATGGTGACACGGACGTCATATTCAGGATATTCCTGCCTCACCCTTTCAGCGTAGTGCATCGCTCCCCCATCCTTCGGGCTTTCGGAGACAATGACGATAGAACTGTTCTTGCTCTTGCGGCAGCCGTGGCTGATGAATTTCTCAAGTTGGTCTATGTCAGTCTGATCCTCAGGGATGATGGCGGCCTCGGCACCGGCAGCGATGGCGGAGTTCTGAGCAAGGAAACCAGCGTCACGGCCCATCACCTCGACAAAGAATATCCTGTCGTGGGATGTCGCCGTGTCCCTGATCTTGTCAACACACTCAACTATTGTGTTGAGAGCCGTGTCGTAGCCGATTGTGGAATCTGTTCCGTAGAGGTCGTTGTCGATGGTGCCCGGAAGCCCGACAACCGGAATGTCATATTCATGAGCGAACTCCTGCGCTCCTGCCAGCGAGCCATTGCCACCAATGATGACCAACGCATCGACTCCGAACTTGACAACATTGTCATAGGCTTTTTTCCGGCCCTCGACAGTCATGAACTCCTCGCTGCGGGCCGTTTTGAGTATCGTGCCTCCCCTTTGGATCACATTGCTGACGCTTTCGGTTGTAAGTTCTTTGAAATCACCGTTGATCAGGCCTTCAAAACCACGGTAAATCCCCATGACCCTCCAACCGTTGTAGATTGCCGAGCGGGTCACAGCCCTGATGCACGCATTCATTCCGGGAGCATCGCCACCTGAGGTAAGGACTCCGATTGTTGCTATCTCTTTCATAACACACTGCGATTAATCTTTCATTCTATCCTGCAAAAATAGTAATTTTGCAGACAATTGGCACTTTCCCCGCAAGGAAAATGCCAAGCGGAACTAAAGTCAGAGAATATCGACGATATGACTATTGGGAATATGGATCTCGGAGAAAAGCCAGTGCTTTTGGCTCCGATGGAGGATGTCACTGACGCTTCCTTCAGAGGAATATGCAGGGAGCAGGGAGCGGACATGACCTACACGGAGTTCATCCCGGCGGAAGGCCTGATCCGGGACGCGAAAAAGGCCTGCGCCAAACTCAAGACCACCGATGCCGAGGCTCCTATAGGCATACAGATCTACGGAAGCGATCCGGACGCGATGGTCGAGGCCGCAAGAATGGCTGACCATGCTGACGAGATTGTCGGCGGACACGGCTGTGACGTGATAGACATCAATTTCGGATGCCCCGTGAGCAAGATCGCCGGGCGTGGAGCCGGCTCCGGAATGATGAAGGACCCGGACAAGATGGTGATGATCACGAAACGCATCGTAGAGGCTGTCCGAAAGCCTGTCACCGTGAAGACCCGCCTCGGTTGGGACGAGAGCAGCAAGATCATCGTGGAGCTGGCCGAAAGACTTCAGGACACGGGCATCAAGGCTCTCACCGTCCACGGGCGTACCCGCTGCCAGATGTACAAAGGCGAGGCGGACTGGACTCTGATCGGAGAGGTCAAGCGGAACCCGAGGATGAATATTCCTATAATAGGGAACGGCGACATCAACTCAGCGCGGAAAGCGAAAGAGGCGTTCGACCGCTACGGGGTGGACGGGGTCATGGTCGCGAGAGCATCCTTCGGCCACCCTTGGATATTCAAGGAAATCAAGCACTTCCTTGCCACGGGAGAGGAGCTTCCGCCGCTTGGGGTAAGGGAGCGGGTCGAGCTTGCGAAAAGACAGATGCGGCTCTCTCTGGATCTCAAAGGTGTGCCGACCGGGGTCTATGAGATGCGGCGGCACCTCTCCTGCTATTTCAAGGGACTGCCCGACTTCAAGGAGACCAGAATGAGGCTCGTGACGGAGAATGACCCAGATGAAGTGTTCAAGATTCTTGAATATATCGCCGAAAAATGGGGCGACACTGAAATTTCGGAGACTAATGGTGTCTATGGCTTGTGATTTTTAGTATCTTTGCAGTCTATGCTTGACAAGATTATTCTTGCACCATACTATCTGGCGCTGAAGTTTAGGCACGCTTGCTACGACCACGGCATCGTCAAGGTTGGCACCTGCGAGGTACCGACCATCTGTGTCGGCAACATAACCGCAGGAGGAACCGGTAAGACCCCTCACACCGAGATGATTCTGCGCACACTGCTCCGGAGCGATGATTGGGCGTTCCGCAATCTCGCCGTTCTGTCAAGAGGGCACAAGCGCAACAGCGGCGGCTTCCAATTGGTCGAAACTGATGGCAAAGTCAAGGACTATGGCGACGAACCACTCCAGATAAAAAGGAAATTTCCCGGCGTGACAGTGGCCGTGGACAGGCAGCGGATCAAAGGCTGCGACATTCTATGCCACCCGGAGAAGCTCAAGACCGAGAGGCGCGCCCGCAAATGCGCCGATGCCTCGATTCCGCCGGCGGATCTTATCATCCTCGACGATGCTTTCCAGTACAGGACACTCAGGGCTTACTTCAACATCGTCCTCGTGGACTATAACCGGCCAACGTACAAGGACAAGCTTCTGCCTTTCGGGAGGCTTCGCGACCTGCCGCAAAGACTGCACTACGCCGACATCATCATTGTTTCCAAATGTCCGGCATATCTTGAAGACGAACAGAAAATCCAGTGGGCACGGTCATTCGGTCTAAAAGACTACGACCTTAAGACGTGCAAAGGAACGGACAGAAAGGGCTCGGTCAAGACTCTGCTCTTCACAACAATCTGGTACAACTCACTCCAGCCTATTTTCGAGGAGGGGGACCGCCGGTACGCCTACTCGCAAAAGCTGATTCTCTTTTCGGGAATAGCAAAGGACACGCCTCTTAGGATGTACCTCAGCGATGAGCACAAGATTGTAAAAAGGTTCAACTTCATGGACCACCACAACTACAACCGTTTCGACATCAAGAAGATAATGAATGCCGTAAAGGAGTGCCCCACAGCTGTGGTGGCAACGACAGAGAAAGATTGCCAGAGGATTCTCGACTTCAAGAAAATTCCGGAAGAGCTGAAGGTGCGCCTTTTTCAGGTACCCATCGAGGTCGGGTTCCTTTCAGAACACGAAAAAGCGGTCTTCGAGAACACTCTGATGACCGCCCTTCGCAATTTCACCCCGGATTATTAGTCCTTCACGATCCCCAATTTCTCCAGCAGCGCCTTAGGCTCAGGATCATGCCCACGGAAACGGCGGTAAAGCACGGCCTCGTCCTCACTGCATCCCTTCGAGAGAATGTTGTCGCGAAAAGAAGCCGCCACCTCGGCGTTGAATATTCCTTTCTCCTTGAACAGACTGAAAGCATCGGCCTCCAGCACCTCGGACCATTTGTAGGAATAGTAGCCGGCGCTGTAACCGCCTGAGAATATGTGGCTGAAGGATGTCGAGATGCAGGCCTCGGGGATTGACGGAATCACATTTGTGCTTCGCAAGACCTCCTTCTCAAAAGTTATAGTACCAAGTTCCCGCATGGTTTTCAGATCATTGAGCCTGCCCGTTTGCCCGGATTCAGGATCATCCCTCAGCGTGTGCCACGCCATGTCAAGGATCCCGAACTGAAGCTGACGCACCTGAGCGTAGGCAGCATGGTAGTTCTTAGCCTCGATGATCTTTGCGACCAGCGTGTCCGGCATGGCCTCGCCTGTCTCGTAGTTCCTTGCGAAAGTGTCAAGGAACTCCGGCTCGAACGCCCAGTTCTCCATGATCTGCGAAGGCAGCTCCACGAAGTCGCGGGAGACATTCGTTCCTGTGAGAGATGAATATCTTCCCTCGGCGAGAATTCCATGGAGGCAGTGTCCGAACTCATGAAGCAGGGTCGTCAACTCATCGTGCGTGATCAGGGATGGCTTACCGGCTGTCGGCTTCGTGAAATTGGTCACCAGGCTGACAAGAGGACGTCTCTCAACACCGTTCACGATGCTCTGGCCACGAAACTCGGTCATCCAAGCCCCTCCCCTCTTGCTGGCACGCGGGAAGAAGTCAGCGTAAAACAAGGCCTTATGCTTTCCGTCAGCGTCCTTTACATCGTAGACCTTCACGTCCGGATGATAGACAGGGATGTCCTTCCTCTCCTCGAACGTCAGGCCATAGAGTTTCCCGGCCAGACCGAACGCGGCGTCTATGCAGCTCTCCAGACGGAAATACGGCTTCAACTGCTCATCGCTGATTGAATAGCGGGCGTCCATGAGTTTCTCCGACCAGAAGCCAAAGTCCCATGGCTGGAGCACGGCGTCCTCGAAGCCATTCGCACGGGCATATTCATAAAGTTCCTTGACCTCGGCCTTGGCGGCAGGGAGCGATGGAGTCAAGAGCTTATCGATGAACTCGTTGACTGTCTGAGGGTTCTTGGCCATTCTTTCCTCAAGGGCGTAGTCCGCGTAGGTCTCGTAGCCAAGGATATCCGCAATCTTCAGGCGCAGCTCAGCGATCTTGCGGCATAGCTCAACGTTGCTGTTGTCCCCTTCCGTGGCCCTTGTGTTGTAGGCCATCCACATCTTCTGGCGAAGGTCGCGGCGGGCGCTGTACTTCATGAACGCGCTGTAGCTTGGCGCCGAAAGGTCAAAAGCCCAGCCTTCCGTCTGCTTGGACTTGGCCGTCTCCAAGGCGGTCTCTCGGACAAAGTCCGGAAGACCCTCAAGATCAGCTTCTTCAGCAATGTTCATTGTGAAGGCATTCGTGGCCGCAAGCACATTCTTGCCGTACTGAAGCGTCAGCAGGGAAAGCTGCTCGCTGAGCTTGCTGTAGGTTTCCTTTTCCTTGGCACCGAGATTGGCTCCGCCACGGACAAAAGACTTCCAAGTCTTCCAAAGAAGCCTCGCCTGATCCGGCTCAAGTCCTTCCGCACCCTCGTGCACTGCCTTGACACGGGCGAAAAGCGGTTCGTTCAGAGAGACGTACATTGAATATTCAGTCATCATCGGGGAGACTTTCTCAGCAATGTCCTGCATCTGTTCATTGGTGTCAGCCTCAAGCAGATTGTAGAATATGCCGGCGACATCGTTCAGGCGGCCTCCGGCCTCGTCCAGCGCAGCGACCGTGTTCTCGAAAGTCGGCGCTTCCGGATTGTTCACGATTGCGTCAATCTCGGCCTTGGCCTCCTTGATGGCCTGCTCGAAAGCAGGAAGGTAATGCTCAGTCTTGATCTTGTCGAACTGAGGCGCGCCGTACGGCAGCGTGGAATCTGTAAGCAATGGGTTCATGTTGTTGTCACAAGATGAAAGCAGGCACAGGAACACTCCCGTGGCCGCAAGGATTCGTTTGTTCATAATATTTCTTGACACAATACACAACAGCGATAAAGTCAGCGGCAAAAGGGATTGCACTAAACGACCTTCCAGCCGTCGATGCGACGGCCAGCCCCTCGAACAGTTCCTTTTTACCCTGAAAGTACGCCTCCATAGTCGACACCAGCAGGCTCTTGCCGAACCGCCTGGGACGGCTCAGGAAGTAATACTGACCGGTCTGTGCAATCTTGTAGATGAGATCAGTCTTGTCAACATGGACGAACCCGCCTTGACGGATTTTTTCAAAACTCTGTATTCCAATCGGGTAAAGCATACAACCTGTCCTTTAGTTCATTCCCTGCAAAGACAAAGATAAGAACTTTTTTGGACTAAGGGACATTGGGCCTAGGATAGTTATGCACGCGTTACGATGTTCCAGCGATAATCAGGTGGTTCAAAAACGGCAGCCTAGTCCGAAAGTCAGGGTGTTGCCAAGGACATTATTGGCTGTGAGATAGGCGATGTCAAGGCTCATCCCGAAGAACTTTATCCCAATCCCGACTGTCGCGAACGATGGAAGCACGGCATCCTTTGTCCCGAAATGATAGCCGGCCCGCGCGAAAAGCATATTCCTGAATGAATATTCCGCCCCGGCGGCAGCTGTAACGTTCCCGCTGAAAAAGTAGTCAAAATCGGCTGCCAGCCGCACTCCATGGTTTTCAGAGAAGGCTTCCGACCAGTCGGCTCCAACGGTTGCCGATGTCGGGAGACTGAAAGAATCCCCTGACTCCGACTTCACCGAAGATCCAAGAGACGACACACCCGCGGTGACGTTTATGTCAGGAAGCCTGTAAGTCATGAATATGTCCGCGGCAGCCGTTGAGTAGGAGTTGTCCTCCGACAGCTTCTGCGAGGCGTAGCGCACGTTCACCCCCGCGGCCAGATTGTCAATGATCCTGACACCGACACCTCCGTTGAGAATCATGTCGTTAGGCTTGAATGTCCCTGTTGTGTTGCCCGTCTCATCTGTCAGCGCGTACTCTTCTCCCATTTGGTATGCCCCTCCGATTGAGAATCCGATCCGTTCCCCAGCCTTGAATGCCGCACCGAAGCCAAGGTTGGTGGACTTCGCCCCGTCCGGTGCCCACATCTGGCCTGACACCCCGACAGAAAGCATGTCCTGGGAGAATGGAATTATGGACGAGTTCCTGAATGATGAATATGCCGCTGTCCCGCTTGATGCCGCTCCGGCAAAACCCGTCCCGGCTGACGAAGGATCCCTGACAACCCTGAGGAATGACATGCCTTCATTGTTCTTTCCTAATGCAGGGTTGACCGCCAGGGCGAGCAGAAGTGCCGTCACAAGTATTTTATTGCGCCTCATTATCTCTTGATTATTGTCTGTTTGTACTCTTTGGAATTAAACCTGATTGTGGCCGAGTATCTTCCAGGCGCGCATTCTGACATGTCAATCTTTGCCGGCTCGAAAGCGCTGGCCTTGACTGTCTGGTCGAACACAATGCTGCCTGTCGTTGACGCTATCCTGATTCGAACGTCCTTAAGTTCGGCTCCTGTGGCGATGCTAAGGATGTCTTTGACTGGGTTAGGGTATGCGGTGTAGTCAATGGAAGCTTCCCTTGCGAGGATCCTGAATTCGACTTTCGCTGCCGCGTTTTTAGCATCCAACGCTGTGATCGTCACGGTGGTCGCCCCGTATTGGAGTATTGTCCCGACAATCCTGTCACCGTTGGGAACGATGTGGGCCACGTTAGGATCGCTAAGGGAGATGCTGTAGCCAAGTTCCTCTCCGTCAGCATCTGTGATGTAATCCGGGGCGTTCAGAGTGAAAGTTTCGCCTAAAGAAACGAAGAACATGTCCTCGATGTCCTTTATTTTTTGTGGAGGGGTGTTCTCAAGAATAGTGTACCGGATCTCTTTTATGGCGGACTCTCCGAATTTGTCTGTGGCGGTCAAGAGTGCCGTGTAGGTTCCGGCATCGGTTCCGGAAGCCTTTATTTGTATCTTCCATTTGCCGTCGAGTGTCTTGCTGAACCGGTCCGCATCAGAGCCGGGCTTGTAGTCGTAGGTGAAATCATGACCGTCAGGATCGTAGATTGAGACTGAGATCTCCTTGGTCTCGAATGATTTGAGTGTGAGCGGTTCGATTTCATCGATCTCAATGACCGGAGGATTGTTCCTTCCGGTGACGAAACGAACCACGTCGCTTGCCTCACCATAGGTCTTCGCGTAGGAGAAGCCTGCCATCTTGACGTGGTACTCGGAGCTGAAGTCAAGGTCGCTGAGAGTCGCGCTCATTGTCTCATTATACTTTACATTTGAGAGTACAACTTCACGGGAAACGTCAGTTGACGGCTCACAGGCCGGATCCGCCGCCTCGACGGCATCCTTGTCTTTTCCGTAGATTATTGAATAACCATAGGCAGGATGCCCCTCAGCATCTCCGGTGTTGGTCCAGGAAAGAGTGGCTTCATTGGTGACCACAGACGCTTTGATGTCATTTACCTTCACAGGAATGTAGTCAGCGCCAAAGGTCATTGCCGCCATCGCGTCAATGAGGCCGCCTATGTTTTTCGGAACCGCGGACGTGTTTTTCGTGGAGAGGATCCGGTCCTTGAGCTCGTCGCATGTGAACCCTTGTCCGCCAAGGTAGGATACCAGAAGAGCCGCCACGCCTGAGACATGCGGACAGGCCATCGATGTCCCTTGAAGGTAGCCGTATTTGTTGCCGGGTTTTGTGCTGTAGATTGAAGAGCCTGGAGCCGCGATGTCCACGAAGTCTCCGTAATTGGAGTAGTAAGCTTTCTTGCCGTAGCTGTCGATGGCCGCGACCGCTATCACTGGCTCATAGTTGGCGGGAACCCCGTTCTGGATGTTCTCGTTTCCCGCAGCGAAAACGACCAAGCCTCCCTTCATCGGGGAATCCGGCAGTTGGTTCCCGTCATTGTCGCATCCGGCGTATTTGATGAAATAATCGATAGCGACCTTGTCCGCCAGAGAAACCTCTCCGGCCAGGGCCGCGGCGAGTTCGCTTGCGTTCAGATTCCCGTCATTGTCTCTGTCATAGTTGTAGGCCCAGCTGTTCTGACAGATCACGGCTCCGTTGTCCGCGGCCCATTTGATGGCAAGCGCGCTGCTGCCGTTCCTGGTCTTCCCGTTCACCTCACGGAAGATTTCGCAGGACATTATCGTCGCGCCTTTCTTTCCTTTCGCGGCGTCCCCTCCGGCGACTCCGCAGACACCGACACCGTTGCCGTTCACGGCGGCTATGGTTCCGGCAACGTGAGTGCCATGTCCGCCTCCTACCACCGTCGAATTGAACGTTACCGCGCTATAGTGTCTTGTGCCGCAATTCGCCGCCAGATCCTCGTGTTCAAGGTCCACACCTTCGTCAACCACGGCCACAATCACCTTGGGATCACCTGTTGTGTAACCGCTCCAGACAGGCGCGACATTGATGTCATGGCCTTTGCTTTCAGTGTTGTAGAAGCCCCATTGCTTATTGAAGCCAGGGTCATTGAAGTCGTTCAGTATGACGGCACGTCGGCTTTCTACATGCTCGATGCCAGGGGTTGATTCAAGTTCGGTGGTAGCCCTTGTCTGAGGGACAGACTCCTTAAAATTCACCACGTACCATTTGTGCAGCCCCTCCTTCCTTGTCCTTGGCTCGAATTCACCTGCGTCAGGGAATAGCCTCTTGATCGAGCTGATTCCTATTTCGTCCAATGCCTGGTTCAGGCCCATTGATCTTGTGACTATCTTCCCGTTGTCCAGATCATCCTCGATCAGGTCTATCATCTCATCATCGAATTTCACGATAGCCTCTCCTTGGACGAAGGAGTAATCCACTTCTTGAGCTGTGCCTGCTGTCTCTTTGTCAGAATCCTTGGTTTCTTCTTTGGAACATGAAATTATTGTGAGCGCCAGTAATGGCATATAAATTCTTCTCATTATTTAATTAGTAGTTATTGGTTGCCATAATTTCCGTGGCTGGGGAGATTGACTAAACAACCTTCCATCCATCGATGCGGCGGGCGGAGGTGGAGAAGTTGACACCGATTTTGAATATCCTCCTGTGGTCGTCGGTGAACGGGCGGGCGTAGCCTCTCTCCTCGATCTGGGCGAGGG
>DJOW01000033.1 GCA_002437305.1 Bacteroidales bacterium UBA6428 | reverse complement strand
GAGGAAGGTGGAATATGGGAGTATATGGCTCATTATTGGGCAACAAGCGCACTTACCGGTGTGCTTGAGAAATATCCTCAGGTTGTCTCGTTCCACGGCCACCTCCACTTCCCGATCAACGATCCGCGTTCCCTTTGGCAGGGCAAATGGACGGCTCTCGGATGTGGTTCCACAAGGTACATGGCCATAGAGCCGGCTGGCTGGGAGGGTGTGAGCAACCTACCAACCGTAATGAACGACGCCAACAACTTCTCACAAGGTTATCTGGTTCAGTTCGACATCAACGGCAACATGCGCATCGTCAAGATGGACTTCTTCAACAACGGTACCATCGGTGAGCCTTATGTGATGCAGTACCCTGACGCGGCCGGAGCGAACCTAGCGAAGTACAACAACGTGACACGCAAGGCCGCCAACCAGGCTCCTACAATGAGCACGATAGAGGCCAAGGATGTAAAGGAGGCCGGGGCCGCTTCAGTGACCTTTGCCGCAGGAAAGGATGACGAGTTCGTTCACCACTATGTCGTCACGCTCTCCAAAGCCGGCAATGTGGTCGCCACCAAGAAAATCCTTGCCGATTTCTACCTCCATCCGAAGACCTCCGAGATGAAGTCCAGCTGGACGGTTGATTTCGGAACCCTTTCTGAGTCTGGCCAGTACACCGTCACAGTTGTTGCCGTCGATTCCTGGGATGCCGAAAGCGCTCCGCTCACCGCTACCTTCAACTGCGGTGACGTCACCCCGGCGGAGAAGGTTGACAAGTGGGTTGATGATGCCGCTGGCAGTCAGGAAATCAGCGCTTCCGGCACTCCTGCCGGTGGTGACGGATGGCTCTCCTATGCTGACGGCAAGGTTTCCTGGACAGCCAACGCAACCGGCCTTCCTCGTACCGCCACCCTCACCTTCGAGAACGGATCCTCCTTCAAACTCACACAGATCGCTCCTGCGGACTTCAAAGGAAGTTGGGAATTCACTACCAAGGTGTTTGCGGGGGCTGGTTCTTATGTTGGAGCCAAAGATCCTTACACGTTCTCGGAAGTGACATTTGGTGAGCCTAGAAACAAAGAGGCACTAAAGGCGGCCGATGGTAAGACTTATACTAACAATATTGGCATAAAAGGATTGTATTTTGACACAGTTCTTGATGTTTGCATTGACATCAATTACGAGAACAGGACGGTAAGGGCCGGACTTTTCCTTGATACAAGGGATGGAATAGGACAGCAGGCGAACGGCAAATATGCTACCTACTTCCCTGGACTGGCGACAAGAAACGACACAGCTTGGGGAAAACCTTGGCTCTACACGGAAACGGAACTGGGAGATCCAGATTATGAGTGGCTATGGTTCACTGTTACGAACAATTTCAATACATTGATGTACACAAATAGGGTTTCCAATAATGTCGAACTTCAGACTTTGTCTCAGTACTCGAACAAAACAATGAATCAGATTTGTGGTTTTGGAGTTGTCATCTCCTCTACAAATGTATTCAATCATTCAACTGTCAATGCATACGCCAACTTCTATCAGATTAATCCTGCTGGAAAAACTGGTGAATTCTTCACAAGAAAGTAATTCGTTGCAAAATATGTGTGTTATGACTAAATCCAGATAATACACCACACTCTCGATCCGGGCGCCCCACCAAGGCCGCCTGGATTTTTGTTCGTCCATATCCATTTGATTATTATGGAGAATGTGTTATATTTGCCATATTCATGATTATTTGATTGTTTTTTGCTGAATCGTTGTAAGACCCTTGTATGGACAAGACTTTTAAATATGCCTTCAGATTGGTGCATATAGACAACATCCCGCATATCTTATCACACGGGATTGTCCGCTCTTGTTCAGGTCTTGCCAATCCTGCATACATCTCTATTGGCGATAGATCTATCACAGGGGTCAGATCTATCAAGAACATACCTGGGACCGATAAGCATATTGGAGATATGATTCCATTTTATTTCGGGAGCAGACTCTTGGACATATAATGGTACCGAGGGCGGTGGTTATTTCGCAAAGAAATAACTCGACGAAAGCGGGTTAGCCTTCAATCATGGAGGCCAACTCGCTTTGAATGAATATATTAACGCACCCTTCTCCTCTATGCCACGATAGGGAGAAGGGTATTCTTATTTACTGATAGTCAATAACTTGACCTCCATTACAGTCATCGCTAGCATCCGAAGACGTGCATATTGACGAAGATGCAATCAACTGACAGGCCGGCAGGAAGGTCGACAGATGCCCAAAGGGTTGCGCAAGAATGCGAAAAGGTTTGCGTTTGACAAAATTCAAAGATTATTTATCAAAAATCACAATTCCATTTCATCAAGTGCCCATAATTTTGCATTTGAATATTCAAAAAGTCCAGACAACGATGAAAAACAAGCTCTCAATAACTGGTAATCAGTCACTTCTCTAAACAATCACAACAAAACCATTATATTAAAGTCTATGGGTAAACGATTAATTACGACTCTGCTTGTGCTGCTGACAATCACGGCGCATGCATTCGCCCAGTCCTCCGTTTCCGGAAAAGTAACGGACAAGGCTGGAGAACCTTTGGTCGGTGCCGGTGTTCTCGTAAAGGGCACCACAAGCGGCACAGTGACAGACATTGACGGAAAATTCAGCCTGGAAGGACTGAAACCGAACTCCGTCCTTGTCTTTTCCTCTATCGGCTACGAGACTCAAGAGGTCACGGTCGGCAACCAGACTGTGATCAACGTCACGCTCGCTGACGAGACTGAATTCCTCAACGATGTTGTCGTTGTGGCTTATGGTACCGCGAAGAAAAGAGATCTTACAGGTGCGATGTCTTCAATCAAAGGCGACAACATCAAGGCGCAGAGCGTGTCTTCAATCTCCCGCGCCCTGGAAGGCGCGGCTCCTGGCATCCAGTTGTCTTCAGTTGACGGTCAACCTGGAATCGACATGGCAATCCGTGTCCGTGGAGCATCGTCGACATCAGACGGTTCCGCTGTGGCGCTTGTGGTGATCGATGGTGTGCCGGCCCAGACAGCCAATCCTCTTTCCACCATAAACCCATCCGACATTGAGAGCATCTCTGTCCTCAAGGACGCCGCCTCAACCGCACTTTACGGTTCCCGCGGAGCCAATGGCGTCATTCTCATCAACACAAAGAAAGGACGCGAAGGCAAGACCCAGGTGTCATTCGACACCCGCATTGGATGGAACAGTGTCGGACAGTTCAACATGTCCAACATGACCGAAGCCTCTGACATTTATGAATATGCATGGCTCTCTATCTACAATTCCTACCGTTACGGTGTCGATGGAACAGGTAGGCCTGGCGTTGATGAGAACGGAATCCCATACACAAATTTCCAGAATCCAAACTACACTCACGAGCAGGCGGCCGAGTTCGCTTCCCAGCATCTCTTCGACTACGTGAACAGCGAGAGCGCATTTGAGCGCAATGGTCTCAAGAACGCGCTTGTCTACGATGTCCCAGGAGCGAGGTATGTGACCACGGGTACAGGAACCTCACGTTCCGCCACAATGATGGATGCCTACCTTGTGAACACAAACGGCAAGCTCAACCCTGACGCCAAATACTTCCTTCCGGACGACTGCAAGTACGACAACCTCTTCAACAACGCCTTCCGCCAGGAGTACAACGCCTCACTCAGAGGCGGCAGCGAGAAACTTAACTATTTCGCGTCATTGGGCTATACTTCTGATCCATCCTACATCCCTACATCATCATTCGAGCGCTACAACGGACGTGTGAGCGTGAATGCCCAGCCTCTCAAATGGCTCAAATTCGGAAGCAACATCGGTTACACCCGCACAACCACAAACGAAATGGCTACCAGATGGGGCCGTAACGCAGGAGGTGCCGGCGGAAACGTGTTCCGTTACGTAAACGGAACATCGTCACTGGTTTCCATCTACATGCTTGACGAGAACCACGATTATGTCTACGACTCAGAAGGCAACAAACTCGAGAATGTGACCAACAGCACCGAGACCTACTCCCCTCTGGGGCCAACCACCGGAAACGCATTCGGAAAGGGCGTCCATGCAGAGTTTGACAAGAACAAGAACGAGACCGTGCGCAACATCTTTACCACCAGATCCTTCGCGCAGGTTTTCTTCACAAGGGACCTCAACCTTCTCGTGAACTTCAGCTACGACTCGGACAACACTGACTATCTCCGCTACCGTGCGGCCGGCACTTACAACGGAGGCAAGAATGGAGGACTCAACAAGACCCTCACAAACAGATTCATCCTCAACAACCAGACACTCCTGAATTACTCACATGACTTCAGAAGCGGTCATCATGTCGATGCCCTGCTCGGACATGAGTGGAATCACGACAAATACCATTCTGTCCTCTACGCATCAGGCTATGAACTCATACCGGGATGGATTTCAGGCGGCAACTTCATCGGACACTACACCAACGGAGGCACCACTCTCTCAAGTTCTCCGAGCTGGAGCCAGTACGAGGTCAACATGGAGTCCTACATCGGGCGTGTCAACTACAACTATGACGAGAAGTACTATTTGAGCGCTTCGGTCCGCAGGGATGGCTCCTCCAAATTCATGAATAACAAGTGGGGAACCTTCGGCTCAGTGGGAGCAAGCTGGGTGATCTCAAGAGAAGGCTTCATGTCAGGGACAAGCTCTTGGCTCGATTTCCTGAAAGTCCGCGGCAGCTACGGTGTGCTCGGCAACTCCAATGGAATCGGAAGCTACACCAACCACACATGGTCATATTCAGCGACTTCCTACCAGCAAAGCACAAACGGTACCGGCATTCCTGCCGGCTACAAGCTTACCAGCGGATCTCTCGTGAACGACCAGCTTACATGGGAGAAGAACAGAGAGTTTGACCTCGGTCTTGATTTCGGTGTGCTTGGCCGCAGGATCAACGGCTCGATTGATTTCTACAACCATGTCACCCCTAACGCTTTCTACAGCGCGAGCTATTCGGCCCTGGCAGGTTCCGGCAGCGAAACCCTACAGCAGAACGCGGCGGTTCTCCGCAACCGAGGCATCGAGCTTGAGCTCAGTGTCGACATCCTCCGCACGGATGACATGACTTTGAACTTCACCACCAACGGAACTCATTACAGAACGACCTTGGTTGATGTTCCTGACGAGAACATCCCGGACAACACCAACCTTGACCTTCCTCAAGGCACATGGCAGGCAGGAGTAGGCTCTTTCTCCGCCTCTGGAGCCGGAGGAGCAAGCATAGGTTATCTTCGTGGAGAGGGACGCGACTGGTACAATATCTATCTGTACAGGTACGCGGGAGTAGACAAGGCTTCCGGTCTTCCTATGTACTGGCACCGCGTCACCAACGCTGATTTGGGCCTTAACGATGACGGAACAAAGAGAGCGAGCGGCTATGATCACAACGGTCGCTACAAGGATTTGAAACCGGGCGACAATGTCAAGACACTTGTCAGCGGGGACGCCTCTCTCTATGAGATGGGCAGCGCGACCCCTGACTGGATCGGTGGTTTCAACATCAATTTCCGTTACAAGGATTTCGACATCTCCACACAGTTCTCCTACCAGCTCGGCGGTAAGTTCTTCAGTACCGAGTATGGCAACGGCCTTTATGACAGTGGATATGTCTCGGCCACTTCAGAGCAGAAATCCACTGAACTCATCGGCAACACATTTACCGAGGGCAACACCTCCGCTTACTTCCCGATGCAGTGGTGGAACACTGACTACTACAACGGTTCCACATTCGGATCATGGAAGTACACAGACATGGCTCTTTTCAGCGCGTCTTACCTCAAGTGCAAGAACATAACCATCGGCTACACCTTGCCGAAGAAGATTCTCGATGCGGTAAAGGCAAGCACAATCCGTGTCTATGCCTCTGCGGACAACCTTTTCTATGTCTCGGCAAAGAAAGGTGTCGATCCTTCGATGTCGATGCTGGGAGGTTTCGAGGTTGGGCAGTACGTCTACCCATCAATGAGAACAATCTCAATCGGAGCGAACATAACATTCTAAACAAGGTTTGAAATGAACAATATAAAAAACATAGCCGCACTAGCTGCAGCAACACTTCTGACATTCCAGTCCTGCTCGGACATGCTGGATGTCACAAACCCGAACTCGTTGAACGATGACCAGATCAGGGAGCTGCTCTCGAGTTCGGACGAGACGAAGGTAAACGCGACCCTTGAGGCCATAGGCTCTGGGCTCGAGGCGTACATCTGCCTGACTCATAACAACTTGTCTGGCGGTTTCTCCAACGCCTACAACAACGAATATGCTGTCCATCTCTCCCGTAATGTTGCTTGTGAGAACATGATCTATGGCGATGTCGCCAATGCCACCACCGACGGTTGGGCAAGCTACTACAACCACACGTTCAACCCGGCTGAGAAGAACGAGAACGCGGGCTGCTACGGTTGGTGGTACAGTTCATGCTACGCCATCGCTCAGGCGAACAAGGCTGCGACATATCTTACTGATGAGGTGGCGACTTCCCCTAACGCCCTTCCGGCCGTGAAGACTTACGCGGCACAGGCCAAGACTCTCCGCGCCTACGGTTACCTCCAGCTTATGGAGCGCTTCCGCAAGGCGTACAAATACGGTGGAAGCGAACAGCAGGGCATGCCTATCTACACCAAATACGCCTACAACACTCCTGTGGCTCCAATGACAGCCAAGGAGACCTGGGAATGGATCATCAATGAGCTTGAGGTCGCCGGAACATATTTCGCGGCAGGAAAGAACAGTGCCACTGAAGGCTACACCACAGTAGTCCCGACTGATCTGACAACGTTCTACGACATAGACCGCACATTGTCTGACTACTTCCTCGCCCGAGCTTGTCTCGACTACGGCGAGTATGACAAGGCCATCGCGGCCTGCCAGCGTATTTTGGCGAAATACCCGACCCTGATTGACGAGGCCCACTACGGTGTCCAGACAAGCCGCCTTGACGCTCTTGCCACGCCTGTCAACGACTCCTGGACGAAAGGCAAAGATGAGGCCAGGAACGATGACAACGCATTCCTGAGCATCCCAAGCAACCCTGAGGTTCTCTTTGGCTGGACCAGCGAGACCAATCTCTATTCCTGGAACTTCCTCAACAGCCTCCAGGCCGGAAACAGCAAGAGCGGTCTCTTCCAGATCAGCCAGAGTCTCTATGACAAGATTGATGACAACGACTACCGCAAAGGCATCTTCGCGGATCACGAGGTTGAGAGCTACCCTTACTTCACAGACAATGGTCACGCACAGAGCAAGCTCCTTAAGTACACCAACCTCAAGTGGGGTGCAACAATCTGCCAGAACGCCGATGAGCGTACAATCGCCAACATCTGCTCAGACCAGATCATCTTCCGTTCTTCAGAAGTACTCCTGATGCTGGCCGAGGCCCAATACCAGGCCGGCAAGGAAGCCGATGCTAAGGTTTCCCTCAACAAACTCCTCGCGGCTCGTACGAAGTCTGGAGCCACCACCCTTACATGCGACAATTACAAGGGCGGTCTCGGCACCTGGGAGCAGATCCAGCTTCAGTGGCAGATCGAGATGTGGGGTGAGAACGGCCTTGACTACTATTGCCACAAGCGCTGGAACACAGACGCTGTCCGTCAGGGTGGTAACCACTGGAAGGATTACACATGGAAAGTCGAGGACATGGAGTGGCAGATCCCTCAAAAGGAACTCTCCACCAACTCGTATTGGAACAAATAAATGACAGTCAATAAAAAGCTATTTTATTTGATCCGCCTATTTCGCAAAGGAGAAACACTTTGAAATAATGCTCGGCAAGGGTAGGCACCGCATTGGGCCTGCCCTTGCTCTTTTTGTCAAAAATAAGCCGGAACCACAATAAAACAGCAAGTAATTCTGCCAATAATAAAGGAAGCGCTAATGAAAAACTTGTATCTTTGTTTGAATATATTAAAACCATTACGACGAATGAAGAAAATTCTGCTTGCCGTCGCCTGCTGCGCGACGACACTTCTCGCCCAGGCGAATCCAACGCACAAAGTCAAGATCAACGACGGCCTCACGGTCAGCGTGGAGGCTTGTTCCGAAAGCATATTCAGGATCAAGGTGTCTCCGAGGAAGGATTTCACCGAATCTCTGATGGAACGTTACGGACTCATCAAGACCGATTGGAACGAGGTGAACACCAGCGTCTCCGACAAAGGAGGGGTCTGGACGCTGAAGACTCCTGAATATTCATTGGCCATCAACAAGAAGAGCGGGGTGATGACCGTGAAAGACTCCAAAGGCGGCAAGATCATCCGCGAGGTGAGGTTCCTGCCTGAAAAAGAGAGCCTTTGCGGTGAGATGAGGTCTTTCATCAACGAGAAATACGCCGACCTGAAGGTCGCCGACAACGGAGGCGGCATCATCGGGGACGACAACGGCAAGTTCGGGGAAGTGGACAGGCACGAGATCCCGGCGGCGGACGCTGTGAGCATCCTCAGCATCAGCATGGAGGATGGAGAGAGGTTCTACGGCGGAGGAAGCACGAGCCGCGACCACATCCAGCACCGGGGCGAGTTCCTCAGGATGTGGACGACCTACCAGCAGACCGAGATCCCGATGCCGTTCATGATGAGCTCGCGCGGCTGGGGAATCTACAACAACTCGACCCGCAAGAGTTTCTTCGACATCGGCAGCCGTCAGAAGACCAAGTTCAACATAATCAACACTTTCGATGAGGCTGACTTCTACCTGATGATGGGAGGGGACATGCCTGCCATCCTTAATGAATATACCCTCGTCACGGGCCGCACCTACGTCCTGCCGAAATGGGCCTACGGACTCTGCTTCGGGCCGAACATGCGCGAGGAGCAGTTCGACATCCTGAACGACGCCGTGCGCTTCCGTCAGTTCGATGTGCCTTGCGATGTGTTCTGGCTTGAGCCTCAGTGGATGGAGAAGCGCTACGACTTCTCGACCAAGAAGAAATGGAACTACGATAAATTCTCGCCGGAACCTTACTGGGTGCAGAACCAGTACCCCAAGACGATGCACAACCGTCTTTTCATCGGCAAGCTCCGCTCGATGGGCTTCCACCTCGGACTCTGGCTCTGCGAGGAGTATGACCTGAGCATCCAGGAGGAGGACATCATAGCCGAGCGCACGGGCGGGAAGCTTTCCGGCCAGGAGCACTGGATGGATCATCTTACCACATTCATGGATCAGGGAGTTGAGGGATTCAAGCTGGATCCGGCCCGCACAATCGACAACCACACGAACTGGAAATATTACAACGGCCGCACGGACAAGGAGATGCACAACCTCAACCAGGTCCTGCTCCCGAAGCAGATGCGCGAGCTTGGCCGCAACTACAACGGCAAGAGAACCTGGCATCACTACTGCGGAGGATGGTCAGGCACGCAGCACTGGACCGCCTCTACCTCCGGAGACAACGGCGGTGGCAAGACCGCCCTCTACGACCAGCTGAACCTCGGTATGAGCGGTTTCCTCAACACCTCGTGCGATGTGATGAGCGTTCCGCGCGAGCTTGAGATGCAGGGTCTCCACTTCGGTCTCTTCCTGCCTTGGGTGCAGATCAACAGCTGGTTCTCTATGATGCATCCTTTCTACTACGCGAAGGAGGAGCAGGACATCTACCGCTTCTACGTCAAGTTGAGATATTCATTGGCTCCGTACATCTACTCGATGGCGCTTGAGGCGGCGCAGAACGGAATGCCGATCGTGCGCTCGATGCCGCTGTGCTTCCCGGAGGACCGCAACTGCGATGACATGACGTACCAGTACATGTTCGGAGACAATTTCTGCGTGGGAATATTCACAAACGAGATTTATCTGCCGAAGGGGATCTGGACGGACGCCTGGAGCGGCGAGAAGGTTGTCAGCAAGGGGGAGACTTTCACCCGTGAATATCCTTCCGACCGCGCTGGGCTGCTTTTCATCCGCGAGGGCGCGATCATTCCTACGCAGCCTGATGTTGAATATCTCGGAGCGCGCCCGTTCGACCGTCTCATCCTGAAGGTCTATCCACACGGGGACAGCGAGTACACGATGTTCGATGATGACGGGGAGACCTATGAATATGAGAACGGGGGGATCGCTTCGACCCTGTTTGAGTCGCACGAGAAGAACGGCGGGGTCGAGGTGGTTGTGAATCCGGTTCAGGGGTCGTTCAAGGGTATGCCTTCGGAGCGGGAATATTCATTCCGCATCCAGAGGGACGCTCATCCGGCTTCGGTGTCCATCAACGGCACTGCGGTTCAGGATTGGACCTACGAGGACGGAATGGTTTGCCTGTCAGCGGGGAAGGTCGGTGTTGGCGAGAAGGTTGTTGTCTCGGTAAGATAAAAGCTTGGTTTTGTGGTGAGGCGCATACCTCCGAGGGACCTGCGCTTCGCGCCCTGTCCGGGTGAATGGCTCCTCGGGGGGAAGCGCCTCACCGCAAAAAAGATTTGAAAGTTTTACAGAAGACACAATATCTATTTTTTGCGAGTTGCTAAAATTGCCATTTTTAAGTAAGTTTGCCAAATGAAACACAACGATGACATAAAACTGTTTTCCGAATACCTGTTTTGGGATGTTCGCAAAGACACAATAGACCTTGATGCCAATGAGGCCTATGTCATCAAACGGGTTTTGGAATTTGGTCAAATTAACGACTGGCGACAACTTGTGTCTACGTACGGACTTGAAAGAATCGTGAGAGTCGCACAGAGACTCCGGACATTGGATCCTAAGGCATTGTCGTTTATTTCCTGCATTTCGTCCACGCCAAAGAAAACATTCAGATGCTTCACCTCGAAACCATCAGTCCAGACACTCTGACTCTCCTGAAAAAAATCCAGTCATTGGGTGAATTCCACAACACAAGACTTGTCGGTGGAACGGCATTAGCCTTGCAAATCGGTCATAGGAAATCCATCGACCTTGACTTCTTTGGTAATTTTGAGACTTCGCTGGAGGAACTCACCGCCATATTATCCGAGTTTTCAACGGTGACACCAATCTCGTCTTCCAGAATGATGAGGTTTCTTGTTGTTGATGGCGTCAAGGTGGACATCGTCTCTTACCCATATAATTGGATAGACAATCCTGTGCAAACAGATGACATTATACTGGCCGGAATCAAAGACATCGCTGCCATGAAATTATCCGCGATCACAAATAGAGGGACAAAAAAGGATTTCATCGATTATTATTTCTTGCTTAAGCGATACTCTCTGAAAGAGCTGATAGAACTTTACTGCCAAAAATATTCTGATGCTCAGTTGTTTACTTCAATTAAAAGTCTTTCATACTTTGATGACGCCGAGGATGATCCCATGCCAGATATGATTGTTCCTGTGGATTGGGATGAAGTAAAGTCCTCAATAAGGAATGAAGTGGCAAAGTTGTTCTAACGGAAGACTCAACACTAAGCGCAAGAGCGACTCATACAAAAAAACGCTTTCAATGGAGACAACTTACCAAATAATAAAAAAAATAGTGACTAATGAAGATTGATAACAGATTAGTTATAGCAATAGGTATTATCGCGGTGATGGTGTCGTGCTCGCAGAAAGACTGGCGGGACGCTTCGCTGCCAGCGGAGGAAAGGGCTCAGCTGATTCTGAAGGAGATGACCCTTGAGGAGAAGGTAGGGCAGATGTGCCAGTACGTGGCTCCGTGCTATGTGGAGCCGGGAAAGGGATCGGCCCGCAAGAACATCGACGCTACCGATGAGAATCTTGGCGACAAGGATTTGTCCGACAAGGTCCGCAGAGGAGAGGTCGGGGCGTTCCTGCATGTGATGACATCCGATGAGGCGGTTGCGCTTCAGAAGTTGGCGCAGGAGAGCCGTTTGGGGATCCCGCTGCTGCTGGGAATTGATGCCATTCACGGGAATGCGCTGATCGAAGGATGCACGGTCTATCCGACAAACATCAACATGGCCTCCACCTTCAATCCGGAATTGATGGAAAGGATCAGCGAGGAGACTGCGTTAGAGATGCGCCAGAGAGGGCTGTTCTGGACATTCGCACCGAATCTGGACATCGCTCGTGACGCCCGCTGGGGCAGGATGGGAGAGACATTCGGAGAAGATGCTCTTCTGGCCTCCGAGATGGGGAAATATGCCATCTGGGGCTTCCAGGGACGTGACGGGAAATATTCAGGGAACCACGTTGTGGCGTGCGCAAAGCATCTTATAGCAGGTGGAGAGCCGGCAGGAGGTTTGAACGCCGCGCCGATGGACATTTCCGAGCGTAAGCTTCGGGAACTATATCTGCCTCCGTTTGTGGCGGCGATCCGTGACGCCAATGTCGGCACTGTGATGGCGGCGCACAACGAGATCAACGGGATTCCGTGTCACGGCAACAAATGGCTGCTCAATGACTTGCTCCGGGATGAACTTGGATTCGACGGATTTGTGGTGAGCGACTGGATGGACATCGAGAGGCTTCACTCTATGCACCACTGGGTTCCGGATTCGACAGAGGCTTTCGTGGTCTCCGTTGAGTCGGGGATTGACATGCACATGCAGGGAGACAAATATTTCGAGGCCGTGGTGGCCGCTGTGGAAACAGGCAGGATTCCTCAGCCCCGGATCGACCAGGCCGCCGGAAAGATCCTGGCCGTGAAATTCGCCCTTGGACTTTTCGAGAAGCCCGTGCCTGAGATTCCGGAGGTTCTGACCGGTGCGGAAGAGCACCGCCAGACAGCCCTTGAGGCCGCGCGTCAGGGACTTGTTCTGCTGAAGAACGACGGGACACTTCCTCTTAAGACTCCGCGCAGAGTGTTCGTCGTAGGGCCTAACGCAGACAGTCAGACCATCCTCGGAGACTGGGCCGTGCCGCAGAAAGACGAGGATGTCATCACAGTGCTGGACGGGCTCAAGGCCGCGATGCCGAACGTTTCGATTGACACATTATGCTTCGGTGGCAAAATCTCTAATGTCACCGCCAAAGGTGTCCAAATGGCACGTTTCAAAGCTTCCGCCGCCGATGTGAACATCGTTGTTGTCGGAGAGAACTCACAGAGATATTCCGCTTTCGGCCGCACCTGCGGCGAGAACTGCGACAGGGACGACCTCGGTCTTCCGGGGAGGCAGCAGCAGCTTCTGGAAGCCGTTGCGGCCTCCGGGAAGCCTACCGTGGTTGTTCTGATGAGTGGCAGAGCCCTCAGCGTCGGTTGGGCTAAGGAGAACGCCAACGCCATCCTTAACGTCTGGGAGCCTGGGCAGATGGGCGGCCTGGCGATCGCCGAGGTGCTGACCGGCAAGGTGAACCCTTCCGGCAAGCTGCCTGTGACCGTGCCGCGCAACGTGGGACAGGTCCAGACCGTCTACAACTACAAGCATTCGCAGTACTCCCGACTCTTCGCCACCAACGAGACCGGAGCCCTCTGGCCGTTCGGTTACGGGCTGAGCTACAGCACGTTTGAATATTCAGACGCATCGCTCTCCACCTCTGAGGTCGGCGCTTCCGAGTCTCTTAAAGCCAGCGTGACCGTCACCAACCGTGGCCCTTACGATGGTGACGAGGTTGTCCAGCTCTATATTCGTGATGAATATGGTTCCGTGACCCGTCCGGTCAAGGAACTGAAGGCATTCCGCCGCATCAGTCTGAAGAATGGCGAAAGCGCCAAGGTAGAGTTCGACATCACCCCTGAGATGCTCCAGTGCTGGGGTGCCTCCGAAAAGTGGACCGTCGAGCCTGGAGACTTCACGATCCTGCTCGGTTCCTCCTCCGCTGACTCCGACCTCATACCTCTTCCACTGAAGGTAAAGAGACTATAGGGGCGGAAAAAAAAGAAAATGACGGATTTTGGTAACGTGCAAAATCCGTCATTTTCTTTTTTCTGCCCTTATGGCAATAAGTTGGTGAAACTTAACGCGGCATATTCTTTGTTGCAGAGGGAGACCTTGACTGACGATTAACGATAATGAATAGGATAGTTTTAATCTTGGCAGTGATTTCGCTGACGGGAAGCACGGCCTTCGCTCAAAAGGTTCACTCTGACAATCAGGACATCAGGTTCACGGCCGGTGTAAGGGTCCCGATCGACAACAGCAATGCGGATGGTGAGCCGGTAATTAGCCTGACCTATGGGAGGTTCTTAGGCAACGGACTGGGATTCCGGACCGGAGCTCAGTGGATGTTCAGAAACTATGAGATTGACCAGTACCTTGGAATTCCTCTCTACCTTACGTGGCGCAGCGGCAAACGGACATTCAAAGAGGGCGTGAGGCAAGGATTGGAGAACGCTGCATGGGGAGTTTACCACAACAAAGCCTACTGGAACTCAGATCCTGACGCTAGAACGCTGCTTGGAGGTTTCATTTCCGGTCTTTTCAACAGAATCGAGTTCTTTGGCGGATTGACACCAGGCTACATTTTCGGACGTAGGGAAGAACCCCATGGAGACAGCAGGGAAGTAGATTACATGAAGATCAACCACCGGTTCAGCCTGACCGCGGATGCGGGCTTGGCGGTTTCTTTCCGAATATGGCGATTCGAGTTGAGTTTCATTCCGTCTGTGCACTACTTCATAACCGACAATTACCGGTATGTCAACATCAGACGTTACCCCCACGATGGCAGCACCGATGTTTACACATCAGACGAAGCCCAATCCTGGCAGTTTTCTGCCCAAGCCGGCCTTAGCTACTCATTTTAGAGAATATTCTTGATTCTACTCGGTTTTCTTGGAGACAGTCACCCTCTGGATGACAGTGTTGCCTTCCGCGTCCACCACAGCCTTCTTGGAAGCATCGAATGTAGCTCCGTCAGGAGCCGTGATGCCGCATGAGGCCGGATAAGTGAGCGAGGTTATGTCCACAATCGAGCCGTTGGCTCCTTCGGCGCTCAAAACTCCGTTCTCATCGGTGATGGACACAGAGCAGACGTAAGCCTTGCCGCCCACTATGCCATTGCCGCCGGAGACATTCACGGCCGACTTGCCGACACAGAATTCCGCGCCTTCATCAGCAAGCAGCACTCCGTAATCCTTTCCGCTCAGATTAAGAGTTCCGCCGCTGACTGTCACCGGATTGTAGACTGTCAGAGCTGAAGCCGAACTTGAGGAGACCGTGCTTACCCCGGACACAATTATCTTGAGACCATCTATCCGCGATTTGATTCCGATGTACGCCCCGCTTTCAATTGTAGCCGAACTTAGCGTCAGAACCTTGTTGGCGGCGCTGTAAGACACACTTCCGGAAATTCCGGCCCCCATGATTGAGGCCGCGTTGTTTGAAGTGACCCTCACGCCTGCGATCCAAAGGTCGTAGTCGATGTCTTTCCGGATTTCAACCTTCGATGTAACAATCGAATCTCCAAGCACAACACCTCTCTTGGAAGCATTGAAAATGGCTCCCTCCGGAACAACAATGGCACAGCCCGACATGTCAAGGAGATCAAAGTTGACAATCGATCCGGCGGAACCTGTAGCGGTGACCACGGTCTCGCCGCCGTCTATCTCCAGATATGACAAGGCCGAGCCGCACCCCGAAATTCCCGTGCTGCCGGAAGCGTTGATTGTACAGCCATCGCTGATCGTCAGTTTGGCGCCATTGCACGTAAGCAAGATTCCGCTCCCGCTTCCTCCTTTAAGGTTCAGGGTTCCGGCTCCGATGATGTTCAGCGAGCCGTCACTTACAATAGCTGATGAGGAAGAAGTGATGGAACAATCACCGGCCACACGGATCTTTAGATTATTGACAGAGGACTCAATCCCGGCAACGGATGAGTTGATCTGCGCATTGTTGAGTGTAAGGGTGTTTGAAGAGACATCAAACGACACGCTGCCGCCGGTAAGCCACGGGCCTTTAATGCTGACGGAATTGTCAGCAGCGACTTTTTCGCCTCCTATGCTCAGATCATAAACGCTCATGATGACCACTTCGGACGTAACTATTTTACCATCTACAACTATTCCTCCCTCATAATCATCAAACGTAGCATTGTCAGGCGCGGTGATCCTGCATCCGTCCAACGACATGCCCTCTAGATCAAGAATTGAACCTTCGGATCCGGTGACGCTCAAGTTTGTCTTGGTTCCCTGCACCCTGAGGTAGCCTGCATTTCCGCTAGCCGTTGTGATGCCATACTTTGAATTGATCTCCACATTGGCGTCGCTGATAGTCACGGAAGACTCAGCCTGCATCATGATTCCAGTGTTGGAGGCTTTTATCGTAAGTTTGCCGTCACCGGTGATTGTCGCCGACGCTCCTGTGGTCAAACTGATTCCGGTAGCGTAGGATGAAATCGAACAATTACCTAGCACTTTGATGGTGAGGCCGACAATCTGGGACTTGATTCCGACATTGTTCAATGTTGTCTCTATTGTTACATTGTCAAGAGTAAGGACCTTTGTCTCAAAGTCGTATGCGACCTTACCTTTCTTCAGCCAAACCCCGCTGATCCCGGGCGCATTGTCCTTGTCCACCATGGCGCCGCCAATCCAAAGATAACGCTCTTCCTCGACGGGCTGCTCCACAGCTATCGGCACCTTGTACTCTGTGCCATCCTTTAGTATGAATATCAACGTTTTCCCATCATCGGAAAGTTTCACACTCTCAAACAGGGAAGAATCACCCGCTCCCGGATCGCCTTTATCACCTTTGTCGCCTTTGTCACCTTTTTCTCCTGTGGCTTTGGTGCCGGTCGTCACCCATGTCTTGCCACCATCGGTGGAAATCTCCCACTCGTTGGTGTCGCTGTTTATGCGGACCTGAGGTGCTCCGCCGGAACTGCCTGAATCGCCCTTATCACCCTTGTCGCCTTTATCTCCCTTATCTCCCTTATCTCCCTTCTCGCCATCCACACCGTTCGCGCGGACCTTCTGTCCGTTGGACAAAAGCCATTCCCCGTTCAACGTCCAATAATAATAACCATCAGAGTCCTGCCTGATGGATATGTCAGGGGCAGAGCCGTCCTTGCCATCCTCTCCCTTCTGGCCATCCTTGCCGTTCGTGATTGTGATCGGATCCTGCCTGTTGAAATGGATCGTGTAACCGGACCCGTCCTCCAAAGGAACAACGGATTTGATGAAATCTCCACCTTCAAGGGCGTTCACGATCTTGGACAGGCCGGCGATCTGACTGTTGACCTCATCAGTCAGTTCCTCGAGTTTCTTCAGACGCTGCTCATGATCCTCGTAAAGCCGGCCTAAATTGTTGATCTCGTCCTGATAGTCAGTGCAGGACGTTACCGGAGAAAGTGTAAGGACAGCGGCCATAATAAGAAGTCCGAGTCTTCCTTTGTTCAACTTTTTCATTTTCTTATCGTTAAATTATTAATAATCCTTTAATGATCAAGCCTGGCAGACCTTGCTCACCGGCCAAAACAGAACTTAAGACCCAGCAGGCAATTGAACTGCCAGTCAAAGTTGTCATCCTTGCCAACCTTTGAGTTGAAGTCTTCGGGAAGCATGTCAACATTAGCCTCAAGTCCTAAAGACAGAACACGGGACAACCGCACGTCCGCCGACAGCCCTCCCCTGGCGGCCCAAAACACCTTTGTGCCCTCCCACAGTCTCTCAAACCCGAAGTTCTCATTGTTCCCGCATGCACGCACCGCGTCATGGTTTCCCAATCCAACAGGCGCTCCACCTCCAAGGAAAGCATTCAGGCTGATCAGGCGGCCCTCTCTCCAACCAGCCAGCATGGATGTCACGTCAAAGGTCATCCCAAAGCTCGGAAGCACATAGTTCCAACTGTATTTGAGCATGGGATAATTGTACTTGTTCCTCGCCTGCCATCCACTCACCGACACGCGAACCCCGAACACTCTGCTGAACCGTAAGCCAAAAGCCGCCTGCGCGGACGGGGAAACGAGATCCATGAAATCAGCTTCTCCTACCAAATAAGACGCCCCTCCCTGCAGTTGGAGATACCAGTAGTGGCGGAATCCACTCGGAACTTTCATCGTCTGATTGGTGACACTCCTCCGGCCATCCTGAAGCGTGAACGCAACAGCCGGCAACACAATTCCAAACATAAGAAGCGAAATCAAGATTGTCTTTCTCATTTTAATCTTATTATGTGGTCGTAAAAACTTCGCAAAACACTCTTCGTCGTTGATCAAGATCAGGCAGGAACCTCTTTTCCAATGTAATTTTCTCAACCGGCAAGCCAAGGCAGAAATCTCCGACAACGGTGTCTATCACAAAAATAGGCATATTATCATTGAACTCCAAGTATTTAAATGAAAATAGTCACCACGACATAGGAATTAGTTTGTATTAAACCATGAATGCACTGGTTATAAATACAATACGAACCCTGCTTCTCACCACAGGAGGTGCAAGCAGGGTCCGCCTGTATATTCATTCAGCCGGGTCGTCCTCCTTGGGACTATCGCATGTCGGAGTAGCAGCCGTCCACCGTGACGTTGCCGCCCTCGATGATGTAGAGATGATCCTTTGTGGCGGGATAGCGAAGGATGAAGTCCTTGAGGGTCACGTTCTTGCAATCCTTGAGATAGACAAGGGTCGGAACTGTGGCATCCTCGGGAATATGTTTCATCCGGATCTGGGCGGCAATGTCGTCCAACAGGGCCGGGCCACGTCCGTCGATCACCCCGGCGCCGAAGATGGACATATTCTCGACTCCCTCTCCCCAGAAGATGGCCTTGCGGCCCTTGTAGGAATAGATGTTCGTGGAGCCGACAATAACAGCGCCCTCGCGGAGCCTGATGCTGACACCGGACTTGAGCTGGACGGCACCCGTGACGTAACGTCCCACGCTGAACTCAAGGGTGCCGCCACCCTTTGAGGCTATGAAATCAATCGCGCCCTGAATGCTCGTGGTGTTGTCGTGGACACCATCGCTCTTGATGTTGAACCTGGACGCCTTGTAGACATTCTGGGAGAAACCCACAACAGAAAACAGCAGCAGAGCCGCTAATAACAATATTCTTTTCATTTCTTCTTGATGTTCTTGGTGTCCTTTGTGACGATCTGCTTCTTGCCCTTAGGAGCGGTCTCCTGGTTGATCTGTAGGTTCTTCATCCTCAGGCCGTTGACATCGTCGGTCACGATGGCCGGACGATAGTCCTCACCGGCGACGGTAAGTTTCACGTTGTCGAAGACAATGCCGTCGGCGTGACGGATGTAGAATCCCCAGGCCGGAAGCTCCTTCCAATTGGAGTACTCCGGATAGCGTGTCTCCTGCTCCTCGATGGCGTCGAGTTCCTCTTTTGAGGTGCCTGCGTAGGCATATTCAGGATCAGCGTGCCCCGGATAGACAATCTCGATGTTCTCCATGCGGACGTTCTCGATGCGTAGGCCGGGAAGGCCGGCGATGATGCTCGGACAGGTGTTGCGCGGAAGATCCTCGACCGGACCCTCGTAGCTGTAGCCGGCGTCAGGTTTGCCAAGCGGAACCTCAGCGTACATATTCTTGATCACTATGTCCTTAAGGCATGCCTGCTGGCCATCATTGACGTGACGGGTGCCGGTACGGAGGAAGATCGGGTTGCCGGTGTTCAGGCTCCTGAGGCTGTCGATCTCCACATCCTCGATCTGCGCTCCGTCCACTGTGGCGATGGTGATCGCGCTGCGGTAGGTGTCGAATATGGTCATATTCTTGAACCTGAAGTGCTTGAACTTGCCACGTGTGTAGGTTCCGAACTTTATGCCGTTGGCGCTGCTTCGTCCCACACAGTTCTCCACAAGAATATTCTCGCTCACACCGTCGTTGCTGTGGCTCTTGAAGCAATATGCGTCATCGGACGAGTCGATGTAGCAGTCGCGCACAATGACATCACTGCAATCCACCACGTCCAGACCGTCGTTGTTCCAGTAGCACTTGGCGTCCACGGTGACACCCTCGATCAGAAGATTACGGCACTTGTCGTACTGCTGGTTCCAACTTGCAGGATCCTTAAGCGTGATGTCCTTGATGACAATGTTGGTGCTTTTATAGAAATGCAGGTTCTCTGGGCGGATTGTCTCATTGATACGATCAAGCCCGAGAGGATCCACAATCAGTCCCATATGAACAAAGTCCACGAAACGGACTCCGACTTCAAAGCCACGGCAGTTGATCATTCCTTCACCTGTGATGCCGATTTTGTCCTGGTTTATACCAAAGACAAGGGCGGTCCACTTGGCGTCCGGATCCTTGATGTAGTCGTAAGGATTCAGAGATCCGAGAAGGACAGCGCCCTTCTCGATGTGGAGGGTCACATTGTTTTTCAGATAGATGGAGCCGCTGACGTAGTCTCCCTTGTCAAGCACGACACGTCCGCCTCCGCGTGAGGAAGCGAAGTCAATCGCGGCCTGGATGCTGGCTGTGTTCAGAGTCACTCCGTCCGGTTTCGCGCCGAAATCACGGGCGAAGAAATCAGTGGCCCCAAGGGTCAAGGCTGACCCGGTGAAAAGCAAAACCACAGCCGCTGTTCTAAGAAAATTTCTCATCAGTAATGTTTTATTTTAATATAATTTCACTGGTCCGATCAGTCCCGCGCTGACGTAAGGCTGCTTGCGCTTCAAAACGAAACGCTGCGCCACCTTGTTGTCCTTGAGGGTCTGAATATAATTGCCCATAAGGGTAGTGACTTTCACTTCGATGGTGTTCTCGCCCTGACGGAGCAGGCCGGTCACGTCATACACACGCTCGCCGAACCACTTCACACCGGCAGGCTTGCCGTTGATCCAGACCTCGCAGATGTCGGCCACCTTGCCGAGGTTCAGGTACTCGGGAAGTTTTCCGGACAACGACACGGTCTTGGTGTAGGTCACCTCCCCCATGAAGTTCTTGAAAGTGGTGTCCTTCATGTCCTTGAAATCCTGAAGTTCATCCAACTTGGCTGTCCACGTTGAATCCGGCCAGGTGTGATGCATCTTGAGATCCCAGGAGCCCGTCACCTGAATCTTATCCGGGCCGTCAAGAGGGATCTGTTTCCAGGCCGGGGCGCTGCCGCCCATCTTGTTGAAAACGAAGAGATAAGTCTCCGAAGGACCGAAGCGGAAACGCATCTTACCGTCCTTACCGACCGGTAAGGCGTACCTCTTGCCCGTCGCAGGATCATAAAGCCATGCATGCTTCCCTGCCGTCACGGATTCCGGGAATATTATGTCTGTTTCCCTGGCCTCGCTCATGTGGGCGTTCATGAAAAGGAAAATGTCGCTTCCGTCATCGGTGACATACTGGTCCTGAAGCAGGAACCTGTCCGGATTTGAGATGGTCAGAGTGTGAGGAAGGTTGTACTTCTCCATCACACCGGTGTACCATTCAAGGTACTTTCCGTCGGCAGGTTTCTCAAGCAGGATAAAATTGTCTTGATGTTCCTTCAGACGGGCCACAGCCTCGGTGATCTGCCTGTCGCGAGCCTCGAAATCCTTGAGGCCAAGCGACTTCTTTGGATATTTCCCGATGCAGAAGACCCTGCCGCCTCCCTTCACGAACTCCTCCAGCTTGTCAAGAGTCTCGGGGGTCGTGCTGGTCACCTCAACGATGAAAAGGGTGCCATATTCCTTAGGTCCATAGCAAATCTTGCCATTGCGCACTGTGGCATCACGGAGGATGATCTCACTGACGTAGTCCGCTCCGCCGCCGTTCTTGTGGACGGCCTCCCAGATCAGGGAGGTGTAAGGAATATTCAAGGCCACCGGGAACGGCTCGGTCTGCACGCCCATCGTGCTCCACATGTCGTAGTTCGCGGGAAGGATGGCGATGTCGGTGTACATGTCGGCGTTCTGGAGCTGGCTCGCGATCCTCGCGCGGTAGTCGTTCAGCTTTTTGACGTAAGGCCACCAGGTGTTCCTCTCGTTGTGGAAAGTTCCGTACTGTACCCAGCCAGGGAACTCGGCCTCAAGCGGTGAATAGTTGAAACCGTGCCACACTGAATGGGTTATTCCTGAAATGGCGCTCATGTCAGAGCCGACCTTCAGAAACTCAAGAGAAGTCGTGAAGACCTTGTAGGTGTTTGTCATCTCCTCCGCGCTGACAAGGCGCTTGCCGGTAAGGTGGGCCGCTGACGAGACATACTTATCGATCATAGTGTAGGCGCGACCGCGACGGTAGTCCTCGTCGCCCATCTCCTCACCGATCCTGTGCTTGAGCCAGTTGGTCGTCCAAGACTCGCCTTCAGGGATGTCCAGGCCAAGGGAAGACTCCTCGATGAAGAATCCGTTGCCGTAGGCCTGGGAACGGGATTTGACACCCTTTTCCTTACACCAAGAGAGGAATGTGTTCATGTACCTCTCGTTGAGAAGCTCCGCCTTCGTGAGCTCAAAATCAAAGCGCACACGGTTCACCTGATCCTGGAACTTCCCGCCTTTCTTCGAACCGTAGTCGAAACTCTCCACGTTGCCGAGCCTTCCGACCTTGAACATCGTGAACGGCAGCCAAGGCATCAGGTCGTAGCCTCTTCTGGTCTTGAACTCCTCCGGGAAGTCATCCGTCCAGTTGCAGCCCTCAAGCTCCATGCTGTCCACAAAGAAAGCCCTCAGGTGCTTGGAAAGCGGACCGATCCGAGCCTCGATCGTGTCGGTCATGTGGTCAAGGTACTTGCGGACAGCCTTGGCGTCCATGTGGTTCAGAATCGAGCCGGCGGCCCCCGGAGCCCCGTTGATCACGCAGGCGAAGGATTCGTACTTCACCATCGCGTAGAACTGCCAGTTTCCTTTCGGCACATCGACTGTGACCACGCCGTCTTCGACGTTGCTCGACAGGTCGATCACCTCGCTGAGGTCGTTGATCGGATCCGGAGCAAGATAGACAGACACCAACTCCGGGGTGCGGCTGGTGTTCACCTTCGTCACGCCCGGGTCTATATTCTTGAATATGTTGAACTTGGACATCTCGAACCTTTCCCCGCCCGCCACCTTCCGGGCATAGGTCAGCATCACGGACGCCCTCTCGTCACGCGGAAGGGTCTCAGCACCGAAAGGCCAGCCGGACCCGATGATCAGGTCGCAGGTCATCCCGATGCGCCCGGCCTCGTCGAACACGACCTTCAGCATGTCAATCCACTCGTCGCTGAGCCATTTGAGAGGCTTTGTGTCCATCGCGTCAGCACCGTACGGAAAGGCGATCGGATTGATCTCGACTCCTCCGATCCCCGCATCCTTGAGGATGTGAAGCTCTCGCACAAGTTCCTCGGCCTCGACACGGTCCCCGTTCCACCACCAGCGCACGAAAGGACGGTAACGGTTGTCGGGATTCTGGAACTGCTTGTAAAGATCCTTGGATGTCGTCCTGGCCGATGACTCGGCAGGAACAGCGGCCAGAGATAGGGCACAGGCCGCGATCACCGCTAAAAATCGGAACATCCTCATGTCTCTACTCATCAACGTGGTTCACAACCTTCGGCTTGCTGGAATATACCAGGTAGTTGTCAATGACGATGTTCATGTTGTCCTGCTTGTTGAGGAACTTGAATGTGAGGGTGTGCTCACCCTCAGGGAGGTCGTACTTCCAGTAGAGGTCCGGAGCGGCTCCGTTGCCCTTGATGGGGTTCTTCGCCACTGCCGAGAGCTTGCCGTCAAGGTAGATCTCGACCTCGCCCACATAGCCGGTGTTGTCGTTGTAGCCGGCTCCTTTGTAGTAGTGGCTCTTGACAACGATTCCGTTGCCCTTGAATTTGATCTGGCCGACATTCGTGATGGTCTTCTTGACTGTGACCTTACCTTGAGGATAGTGCCCCTCGAAAGCCTTCTCGTAGCGGACGGCCTGAGGCTTCTGGACCTTGATGGTGATGTTGTCGCCATTGACAGAGCCACCGTTGCGCCCGATCACCTGAAGAGCCTGGCTGAAGGAATATTCAGTGGCCTTGTTGAGGGAGATGTCTGTGTAGACGAAAGGAGTGTCCTCAACCTCCTCGCAAGGCTTCCTCCAATACTCGGGAATATTCTTGTACCCCATCATGACGCCGAGGATTCCCGCGGCTGAAGAAGGGTTGCAGTCAGAGTCCTGGCCGCAACGGGTGGAGATGTCGATCGTGCGGTAGAAGTTCTTGTCACCGTAGAGAAGGCCTATGAGGATGTAGCCGCTGTTGATGACGGCGTCGATGTTGAACGGACTGTCAACCCCGTCAGGACAGCCGATGTCGTAGCCGTAACGTTCGTTGAAGAGAGCCCAGGTTATGTGCCAGTCCTCAGGATACTGCTTGTGCCACTTGATGACATCCGCCATGGCCTTGTAGTAGTTGCTCTGGGAAGGGATCGCCTTGAGAGCCTCGTTCACAACGAAGTTCATGTCATCGCTGACGAACGCCAGAGAGAGCATCGCGGCGACATACACGCCGCCGTACCAGCCGTCACCGTAGTTCATCATGTGGCCGATCTCATCGCAGTAGAAGGACGAGGTGTTGATCATTCCCGGAGCCATAAGGCCCGCATAGTCGGCCTCGATCTGGAAGTCGATGTCGTCAGCGTGAGGATTGTTGTGCCAGTGGCCGGACTCCGGAGGCATCACTCCGTTGAGGATGTTGTAGCGTCCGAGCTGGTTGGCGTGCCAGAGAGGGTACGGCGCATGGGCAAACGCGTTGGCGAACGACTCGATCGGAGCGTCAAGCCCTTCCTTCTGGAACACCTCGACAAAGGTAAGATCCATATACACATCATCGTACAATCCAGGGAACTTGTCAAACCAATACTTGATCATGTGCTCGTGCCACGGAATCTCAATCTCATCGTTGATGAAGCCCGCATACTTGAACTCGGTAGGTCCACCGTAAGAACATCCGATGACCTTTCCGGCCCAGCCGCCCTTGATCTTGTCCATGAGAACCTCCTTGGTCATCTTGACTTCCTTTGGGAGCTTCCCGGCGACCGCATCGATTGTGGTCATCGTCATCAAGATGCCAACAGCGATCAGAAATAGATTTTTGATTTTCATAATTATTTAATTATTAACTATTTGTTGTTTCTCAAAGATTCACTTATCCATGAGATGCCTCCCCAGAGGATCTGGTTCACGGCCTGGGACTCATGCGAAAGGGTAGCGAAGATCATCCCGAACTGGACCGGAATGCCGTAGACGTAAGAAATCGCGGAGGAGACCAGGAAATGGAACGCGCCAAAGCCTCCAGGCACAGGTACAATTGAGGAAAGGCTGCCGACCAGCATCAAGAACATGGCGTCCGTAAGACCAAGGCCTTGAAGCGTTTCCACAGCGGAAGCCAGCTCAAGGCTGACAGAGTCCGGAGATATGCCCCGCAGAGACCAAAGGATCGTGACGCTCATCATCCAGTAACAGAGCCATATTCCGGCCGTCAAGACGAAGAACTTCCAAGCCCCTTTCATCCTAAGGCAACTGATGAAGCCAACCCAGATGCCTTTGCAGAAATCACGTACTTTGCCAAGGATTTTCAACTTGCCAGCGAAAAGGATTGCGCAAAAAATGGCGGAGACTGCGGCAAAAACACAAGCGACCATGACAATGACTTTCCCGGCGCTGAGACTTCCAGAAGCCGCGCTGAGAACCTTCTCGGAGAAAAAACCACCGAAACGGTTCCAGGTGAAGAACAGGAAAACCGACACTATGGACAGCATGGCGGCCACATCGACAGACCGCTCAAGCGCGGCGGTGCCGAGAACCTTGTCATAAGAGGCCACACGATGGTTGGATTCATTGGAGTCAAGCTCTTTCGGGGAGTGCGCGGTGATGTAGCCGCAGCGGACAAATTCACCGACGCGCGGAAGAACCATGTTCACAAGATAGCTGATGTTGATAGCGTTGAAGCAGGTCAGACGGGAAGTCGTCCGGTCGATGGGAAGAAGCAACTCACGCCACCGCAAAGCCCTGAGATAGAACGCAAGAAGACCAAAAGCCATTGAAAGGACGACGAATCCCCAACGGCATGCCTTCAGCCCTTGCAGAAAGTCGCCCCAACACACTCCACGGAACGAACCGTACAGAAGAGCCGCCGCGAGCGCGACGGAGCTTCCGTATTTGAGAATATTCCCGGCCTTCTTATTCATAGCCTACAAATTTAATCAAATATTCGTTAACTTTGCAGTATGACACTTCTTAATCACAAGAATTTATGAAATCTGTTCTTGGAATAGGCAACGCTCTCACGGACATCCTCGCGGTGTTCCCTGACGAGAAAATGCTCCGCGAGTACCATCTTCCTCCTGGAAGCATGCAGCATGTGGACCTAGAGACCGGAGACCGGATCTGGTCCAAACTCAAGGAGGTGGGCGTCAAATACGTGCCCGGGGGCTCGGCGGCCAACACCATCACCTGCACCTCGATCTTTGGGATGCCGTCAGGATTCATAGGAAAGATCGGCAATGATGAATTAGGTCATCTTTACAAGAGCACGCTCGAACAGTACGGGGTCAAGACTACCCTTTTGACCGGGACGAAGGGATCCGGAAGAGCGATGTGCTTCATCACGGGCGCGAACTCGGAAAGGACTTTCGCCGACTACATGGGAGCCGCCCTGGAACTTGTGCCGGAGGATCTGAAACCGGAATATTTCCAAGGCTATGACTACTTCCACATTGAAGGCTATCTCGTGCAGAACCAGGATCTTATACGCAGGGCAGTCCAAATGGCGAAGGAAGCCGGATGCAAGATCTCGATCGACATGGCGTCCTACAATGTCGTCGAGTCCAACGAGGCGTTCTTCCACAACCTTGTTGACCGCTATGTGGACATAGTCTTCGCCAATGAGACAGAGGCGAGGGCGTTCACCAAACAGGAGCCGAGGGAGGCTCTGGACACACTTGCCGGCCAGTGTGAGATAGCCATAGTGAAAATCGGCAAGAACGGGTCAATGGTGAAGCGGGGCGATGAATATCACTACATAGAGGCTTGGCCGGCTGCCACGGTCGACGCCACGGGGGCAGGCGACACCTATGCCGCCGGATTCATCTACGCGCACTCACTCGGAATGCCTCTCAAAGTCTGCGGTGAAGTAGGCTCGATAATTGCTGCGAAGGTCGTCGAAGTCATCGGCACGAAGATCGATGTCCCGAGATGGAAGGACGCAAAGCGCGAGATCCGCGAGTTGATCGACTCTGTAAAACAGTAGGTTATGTTGGATTTCATAAAGGATTTTTTCAGAAAGAGAAGCCTCCGGAAACATTCAAGCACCGTCCCGACGGGGATTCTGCCACTCGGCAAGATTCACTCCTACGTCGCGATCATCGATGTGGAGGACCAGTCTTTCGACGCCTGCAAAACCGCCATAATGAACTTTTTCCGGGCACACAACATCAAGGGTTGCGTGTTCTTTCAGGACTTCCGTAAGATCGGAAACGAAGACAGGCTGATCACGAGCATCCAGACCACAATCACAAGGAAAGACCTCGATTGGATAGGGAGGCCATCCCGCTACAAACTCAACGTGCTGGAGGAGCAGGCTCCGGATCTCTTCATCTCCTTGATCAAAAAACCAGACTTCGCCATTGAATACATGGCACGGACTTCCGAGGCCAAGTTCAAGATAGGCCGCACGCAGATGGACGGGAATCTTTTCGATTTTGTCGTCTCAGATCCAGAAGGCAAGAATGTCTCTCAACTGGATAGTTTTACTGCCATAAAAGGCTACCTCACAAAGATTCAATAGTTCAACATGTCAAACATCATCAAAAAAGCAATCGTCGCCCTCAAAGGTTTCGCAATGGGAGCGGCAAATGTTATTCCGGGCGTGTCCGGTGGGACGATCGCGCTGCTCACCGGAATATTCAATGAGCTGATCGAGGCGCTTAACGCGATTCTGACCGTCTCCTCATGGAAACTGCTTCTCAAAGGAAAGGCAAAGGAGTTCTGGGGGCATATTCACGGAACATTTCTGCTTTGGTTGGGAATCGGTGTGATCGTGAGTGTCTTCTCGCTCGCGAAATTGATGGAATATGTGCTCGTCTTCCATCCAATCCAAACTTGGTCCTTCTTCTTCGGACTGATAGTCATCTCAGGAATCTACATGCTCCACGACATCAAGAAATGGAAGATGACCGATGGCCTCTGGCTTGTGTTCGGGATGATTCTCGGAGCCGTGATCTGCCTGATGTCCCCAACCCAGACCCCTGACGCGGGATGGTTCATCATGATCTGCGGAGCAATCGCGATCTGCACCATGATTCTTCCGGGAATCTCCGGAAGCTTCATCCTTGTGCTTCTTGGGAAGTACGAGTACATCATGGGCGCCATCAGCGAGCTTGACTGGCAGGTTCTGATCTTGTTCGGAACAGGTTGCGTCCTTGGTCTGGCAGCGTTCTCGAAGTTCCTTCATTGGCTGATCGAACACTATGAAAAGCCAACGCTGATCACCCTGATCGGCTTCACTCTCGGATCTCTGGTCAAGGTTTGGCCATGGAGCGACAAAGTGAGTGTGTTGACGGCGCAGCTGATGCGCGAAGGACAGGCCGCGGAACAGGCCGATGTCGAGATGCTGGCTATCCTCGACAGCGGTCTGGATCTTTCCTCGATGATAGACCCACAGATTGTCTCGGCCATTGCCTGGATGGCAATCGGAGCCCTGCTCGTTGTTGTTCTTGAGTGGTTCAGCCACAAGAACGCGCAGACACGCTGATTCTCTTCGGCCAGCTGCACCGGACAATCACAAAAGAGGCAGACCGCTTGGCCTGCCTCTTTTGTGATTCCGTAGGGATTCGAACCCTAGACCCACAGATTAGAAATCTGTTGCTCTATCCAGCTGAGCTACGGAACCGTTCCCCGTTCCTGCCCTTAAAAAACAGGAACGGACTGCAAATATACGAATTTTATCGCTAAAACAAGTGCACAGCCTAAGAATTTACCTGAAAGGCGGAAGACTGATGATCATTGAAAGGCTGATTTCAGACATCAAAGGAAACTGAACGTCACGCTGACATCCCCGAAGCGGTTAGGCTTGCCGTTGTTTTTCTCGAAATACTTACTGGAGAGTTTACCGCGCCAGACAAGGTCGTCATTTCGGCGGAAGGGCAGATCAACCTCAAAACCATAGGACCTTGACTTGATCTTGACAACTCCGCTGGCTTTCCATGACGTCTGTTTGCCTCCGTCATCCTCTATCACAAGGAATGCGCACTCCTCCAGCTGGCTGGTCCATTCGGACACAATCACTGCGTTGAACCTCAGCGTGCTGCCGACATGTTTTCTCTTCACGTTGATCATCATGTCGGTGACGGAAGGGCTGTACAGCTTGATCTCTTCCTCGGTCTTGGCCGTAAAGCCGTCCAGCGCGCCGCATTTGACAAAAAACTCCGAAGCTCCGGCAAACCAAGAGTCATAGTTCCTGTGAGCCTTGAATTCCTTCAGTACCAAAGTCCGGCAATCATCGTGGGCTCTGGTCGCCGCCGGCACGTTCCGCTCCGGATAGAGAGCCGCCACCATCTGAGGGGTCAGGTAGGCGGAATCCTCGTTACGGTTTATGACCCATACAGGATGCGTCCTGGCATATTCCTCATCCACAAGAATCTCCTTGACGATCGCAACACCATTCGGCAGGCTCTCGCGAAGGTAGCCGATGTTGGAATCCTTTTCTGCGGCAGAAATCGGGCAGGCACGCGACTCCGCAGGATCAAACGTGATCACAGGCATTGTCTCTCCGTCCCAGTCTTCTGAGTAAGGCCAGTAAATCTGCAGTCCAGAATCCGAGAGCGCGTCCAGAAATGTCCCGGCCCTTGTCACAGGATCTTCTTCGACGGCGGATAGCAGGAGGTCCCGCAGAGGTTCGGAATGTTCCGCCTTCGATCTTGTCTGAAGCAGGTCATCCCCCACCCCGGTGCCTGGACAGGTGACCAGGTTGGAAAATGGATACTCCTCATCATAGCCATTGGAAGACGATGAACAGACCCCCTGGTAAACCTCTCTTGCCTGAGTGAGCGTCATCGGAAGCTCAGCGAGCATCTTTGCGATGTTCCGGGCAGAAATGTCATGAACCGTTGTCTTTGCAACCTCCGGTCCAGTCGATGAGGAGACAGGACGTTCATCCCTGTCACAGGCGGACGAGAGCAGAGCGGCCATCACCGCAAGGGTCGGCGCCACCGGCGCCGACAGCCTTTTCCTTGTACTGAAATTCTTCATTGCGAAATGAGTTTAAAGTTGTTTTTCGGTACAAAGAGACACAATAATAGCCGTGGAAGCAAAAATTCCACGGCTAAGTGTGCAAATCACGCGCAGACGAGCGCTGAAGCCCTATTTCGAATAAAACACGAAGCGGTTTTTGTCATAAAAATCTTTTACGACCTCGGTTTTCTGGAAGCCGGCGGCGGAGAAAACCTTTGCCGTCTCCGGCCCGAGAATCTCGTTGATTTCGGCCAAACCCTTGCCTTCCGCCGCCAGACACTCCTTTGAGACGCGGGCGATCGCGCGGTAGAACAGAAGAGGATCATCGTCACTCACAAACAAAGCCGTTGAAGGTTCGTAGTTGAGGACATTGGCACGCATCTGGGTCTTTTGGGACTCCATGATGTAAGGAGGATTGCTCAGAATCAAGTCATAGTCGCCTTCAGTGAACGGGTGAGAGTCTGACAAGACATCCGCCACCACAAAGCTGGGAGCCAAGGCGCCTGTCTCCTTGAGATTGAGCGCGAAATCCTGAGAGGAGGCCACAGCCACAGCGCTTTCAGAAATGTCCACACCTGTCACTTCGGCGCCAGGAATGCTCAAGGCCACAGTCCAGGCTATGCATCCCGAGCCAGTACAGAGATCCAGGACCTTGACCGGTCTTGCTGATTTTCCATAAGCCTTCCTCATCCTCTGCATCCGGGATCCGATCTTTATCGCCTCCCGGCAAAGAAGTTCAGTCTCAGGGCGCGGAATAAGCACATCCCTCGTCACCCTGAATCTCAGGCCGCAGAAGTCCGCGAAGCCGATCACATACTGGACAGGCTCTCCGGAAGCAAGCCTTTCCAGATCCGCGTCGAGCCCCTCAAGAGACTTGTCCTTGATCTGGTACTCCGGCTCCACAATGTGGGTGTAACTCTTCGTGCCGATCCTGCTCTCGCAAAGCATCAGCATGATGCTCCTGGCTTCCTTGGTGGGATAGAGAGGCTCCAGCCGTGCGACCCCTTCATTAATAAAATCCTTCAACAGCATAAGCGACTAAATTTTTGAGGTTAGAATCGGTTTTGCATTTTCGATGATGTCCGTCAGGAAATCGGTGATGTCCAGCCCGGCGGCGCGGATCATCTTAGGAACCAACGATGCACTTGTCATCCCAGGGATAGTATTGACTTCCAAGAAGTAAAGACCGTCATCAGCGAGAATGTAATCAATCCTCACAATGCCGGAGCAGCCGAGACGGGAATATATTCTTTTACTTACTTCTTGAATATGCCCGCTCAGACTTTCGTCAATGGGGGCGGGGCAGATCTCCTGGCTGTGGCCGTTGTACTTGGCGTCATAATCGAAATAGTCATTGTCTGTAACAATCTGGATGACAGGCAAAGACTTCACTCCGCCCGCGTCAGAATACACCGCGCAGGTGAATTCTCGGCCCTGGATGCCCTGCTCGATGATAACGGACGGCCCTTCCGTGAACGCGAACCGGATGGCCTCCGGAAGATCCTCAGGCCCTCGTGCTTTGGTGATGCCGAAACTCGATCCACCGTCTGTCGGCTTGACAAAGACAGGGAACGCCAGTTTTTCGACCGCGTCACCGCAGACGGAATCTATGTCCATTCCGTTGCGTATGAAGACATCGGGAGCGCACTTCACGAAATCAACGTCCCTCAGGTAGCTCTTGCAGGCGAACTTGTCAAAAGCTATCGCTGAGACAAAAGCGCTGCAACTGCTGAACGGAATCCCCAGCATCTCAAGGTACCCCTGAAGCAGGCCATTCTCTCCCGGCGTGCCATGCTGCACGATGTAGGCGTAGTCAAACTTTATCTTCTCTCCGTAGACCTTTACCGAAAAGTCAGTCTTGTCAATTTCCGGTCTGGCCCCTTCCGTGAAAGGGATCCTCATGGCGTCCCGCTTTTTCATGGCCACAAGAGACCATTTGCCGAAACGGGCGAAAATCTCATAGACATCGTACTTCGTCCCGTCAATGCGCGAAGCTACAAACTCCCCGCTGCGGCAAGCGACTTCCCACTCTGAAGAGTCGCTCCCATAAATCACTGCAATCCTCTGGTACCTGCCCATATTCGAATATTCCTGAAATTACTCAAAATAATAATCTTCCGTTTTCCGCTGCACCTCCGCCGCGGTGGCGTCCTCATCCCCTCCCGTGCAGTTCAAGTCCAAGGTCATGCCCGCGGGTGCGATGAACCTGTCACTTTCCGACACTCCCAACGTACCGTCAGCGATGACTTTGCGCATGAATATTCCCCAAGTAGGAAGGGACATGTGCGCTCCCTGACCGTATGTTATTGACTGAAAGTGAACCTGGCGGTCCTCCGCACCTGTCCATACTCCGGCCACAAGAGTCGGAGTGTAGCCTATGAACCACCCGTCTGCATTGTCGTTTGTGGTTCCCGTCTTTCCTGCGATCTCGCCCGTCAGCTTGTAGCGGTAACGGAGCCTGACCGCCGTGCCGCCCTGCACCACACCCTCCATCAGGTTGACCATGAGGTAAGCCGTGTTCTCCCCTATGGCCTCACGCTTCCGGTTTGTGAACTCACTGATGACATTGCCTTGGTTGTCCTCGATCCTTGTAACGAAAAGAGGCTCGATGTAGACCCCTCTGGAAGGGAAAGTGTTATAGGCGGCGACCATCTCCCAGAGCGACAGGTCCGACGGCCCGACGCACAGAGCAGGGACCTCGTCTATGTGGCTCTGGATGCCCATCCTGCGCATCATGTCAGCCATGGCCTCAGGACCGAACTGCTTCATCAGGTAGGCCGAGATGTTGTTGGAGCTGTTGGTGAGTCCCCACTTAAGGGTCACCGTCTTGCCGATCCACTCATTCTTGTCGGTACTTCTCGGGGTCCAGGTGTTTCCGTCAGGCAGCACAAATGTCTGTGGAAGGTTCACTACCTTGTCGCACGGGGTCATGCCCTCCTGCATTGCCAATGTGTAGAGAAACGGCTTGATCGTCGATCCGACCTGACGCTTGCCCTGGCGTACATTGTCATACTTGAAATAACGGTAGTTAGGCCCGCCGACATAGGCCTTCACATGCCCTGTTCCCGGCTCCATCGCCACAAAAGCTGTACGGAGGATCGACTTGTAGTAACGTATGGAGTCGTCCGGAGTCATCGTCGTGTCCGCGTAGCCCTTCTTGTTGTAGGCGAACACACGCATTTTCACCGGCCTGGAGAAGGACTTAAGAATCTGCGCCTCGCTGAGTCCTTCCTTCTTCATCACACGATAACGATCGCTCCAGCGTCTGGCCTGGCGCATGACCCTGTCCCTCGTCTCCGCGTCAATGTCATTGGAGAAAGGCTTGTTGACCTTGCTTCGAAGATCCCTGCGGAAATCAGCCTGAAGAGCCTTGATCCGCTCGGCGACCGCCTCTTCGGCATATTTCTGCATCTTGTAGTTGATGGTCGTGTAGATCCGGAGCCCGTCCCTGTCAAGGTCATATTTCGAACCGTCCGCCTTTTTGTTCTTCTCCAGCCATCCGAACAAGTCATCGACGGCCCAGGACAAGGAATCAGCGGAATAGTCCTCCGCGATGTAGTAGTCTGACCTGCGGGGCTTTCTTGCGTTCATGACACGGCGCACCATGTCCCTGAAATAAGGAGCCAGGCCGGCGTTGTGGTCCTGCACCTCATAATTCAATTGGATAGGAACAAGACGGAGCGAGTCCCTCTGACGCTTGTCCAGATAACCGGCCTTCTGCATCTGCCCGATCACGAAATTCCTTCTGTACAGAGCCTTGTCCGGATTGATCGCCGGATTGTACCTTGTCGGCTTGTTGACCATGCCCACAAGCATGGCGCTTTCCTCAACCGTGAGTTCGGACGGCAATTTCCCGAAGAATGTTTCCGATGCCGAGCGCACGCCATAGGCCCCGCTTCCAAAGAATATGGAATTGAGGTACATGGTCATTATCTCATCCTTGGTGTAGTCCCTTTCAAGCTTGACGGCCGTGATCCATTCCTTAAGCTTGACCCAAACCATCTTCATGTGGTATATTCCCGGAATCCTGCGTCCCATGTCAGCCCTCGGGTAGAGGGTCTTGGCTAGCTGCTGGGTGATCGTGCTTCCCCCTCCCTGGCTTGAGTTGTGCAACAGGATCGTCTTGAAGAACACACGGCCAAGGCCCTTGAAATCGATTCCGGAATGCTTGTAGAAACGCACGTCCTCGGTGGCGACGGCGGCATGGACAAGATTCGGAGATATCTCATCATAAGGGACATAGGTCCTGTTCTCGATGTGGAAGGTCGTGAGAATCTCCCCATCCTCCGCGATGACCTGGGTGGCCAGCTTGTTTTCCGGGTTCTCAAGATCCTTGAAGGACGGAATGTCGGCGAACGCCCAGACGAGGATTATCATAAAGACAAGAAGCAGCACTGGAAACGTGATCAGGATCCAGAACCACTTTGTGATTTTCTTTCGAGTCGATGCGGTCATAATAGGGACAAATTTATAACAAAATTTGGAAAATTGCCCTGTTTGTGGCTTACTTTGCAGTTTGAAATGGCAAACTATCTATGAAATGCTTGTAAAATAGTACAGTATGGCAGACAATCTAGTTATCGTCGAGTCTCCGGCCAAAGCCAAGACTATACAGAAATTCCTGGGCAGCGACTACGTCGTGAAATCCAGCTTCGGACACATCAGGGATCTTCAGGACAATAAGCTGAGCGTGGACGTGAAAAGGAATTTCACTCCGGAATACGTGATTCCGTCCGACAAGAAAAAAGTCGTGGCGGAGCTTAAGAAAGCAGCTGAGAGAGCCACGACCGTGTGGCTTGCATCCGATGAGGACCGAGAGGGAGAGGCCATCTCCTGGCACCTCTACGAGACTCTCGGACTCAATGACGCGCACACAAGGCGGATTGTCTTTCACGAAATAACAAAGGATGCCATAGTCAACGCGGTGCTGAACCCCAGGACGATAGACATGAACCTTGTGAACGCACAGCAGGCACGAAGGGTCCTGGACAGGCTCGTGGGCTTTGAGCTGTCCCCTGTGCTGTGGAGGAAGATCCAGCCGAAACTCTCGGCGGGGCGTGTGCAGTCTGTCGCCCTGAGGCTTGTGGTCGAAAGGGAAAAGGAGATCATGGCGTTCGAGAACGAGGCGTTCTACAAGGTAGACGCCGTCTTCCACCCGGAGGGGCTGCCGGACACGGTTAAGGTAAAGGCTGTTCTGGACACAAGATTCAAGACCTTCGATGAGGCTCATGTTTTCCTCCAGGACTGCGTCGGGGCGCGTTTCATGGTCTCGGATGTGGACAAGAAAGAAGCCGGCAGGAGTCCGGCCGCACCTTTCACCACTTCCACTCTCCAGCAGGAAGCCGCGCGGAAACTACGCTTCCCCGTAAGCCTGACGATGAGGGTGGCGCAAAGCCTTTACGAGCGTGGACTGATCACCTACATGAGAACGGACTCCACGAATCTATCAACCCTTGCCCTCGGCTCCGCAAAGAAGTTCATCACCGGGAATTTCGGCCCTGAATATTCCAAGACCCGCCAGTTCAAGACCCACAGCAAGGGAGCCCAGGAGGCCCATGAGGCCATCCGCCCGACATACATCGAAAACACAGAGATCGAGGGGACGGCACAGGAGCAGAAACTCTATAACCTGATCTGGAAAAGGACCGTGGCGTCCCAGATGGCAGACGCGAAGGTGCTCAACACCTCACTGAAGGTCTCATCGGACAGAAGGAAGGAGAAGTTCAATGCCCAGGCCACCCAGGTACTGTTCGACGGATTCCTGAAACTTTACATGGAAAGCACTGACAATCAAGAAGAAGAGGATACCGATGTCATGCTTCCTGATCTTCAGGTCGGAACGGCTATGGAAGAGAAAGGGATCCGCGCGGAGTGCAAGTTCACCGCCGCGCCGCCAAGATATTCAGAGGCGGCCTTGGTCAAGAAGCTGGAGGAACTCGGCATCGGGCGGCCTTCCACCTACGCTCCCACGATCGCCACGCTGACAACAGGCAGAGGCTACATCGTCAAGGGAGACAAGGAAGGCAGGAAGGTCTCCGTCAAGGACTTGGAGTTGAAAAATGGAGTCATCTCGGAAGTGTCCAAAATCGAGACCATCGGCGCAGAGAGAGGCAAACTTCTTCCCCAGGAGATCGGCATGATAGTCACTGACTATCTTGAAAAATATTTCACCGACATCATGGACTATGACTTCACCGCCAATGTCGAGAAGGATTTCGATCAGATAGCGGACGGGAAACTCGTCTGGAACGAAGTCATCGGAGCTTTCTACGCCCCGTTCCACAAGAAAGTCGACGAGGTGCTTCATGACGGCAACTACAGCCATGTGTCCAAGGAACTCGGGACAGATTCCGAAGGCAACAGGATCGTGGCTAAGTTCGGAAAATTCGGCCCGTACATCCAGAAAGGCGAGGGGGAGAACGTGCAGTACGCCTCGCTCGGGAAGGACCAGCTCATTGAGGACCTTACTTTGGAAGACGCGCTCAAACTGTTCCAGCTTCCCCGCACTGTAGGGGAATATGACGGCGTACCGGTTGTGGCCATGAAAGGCCGCTTCGGCCCTTACCTCAAGTACGGAGACAAAAACTTCTCGATCCCGCGAGGAATGGATCCCCTCAAGATCACCCTTGACGAATGCACGGCCGTCATCGAGGAAGGACTGAGCAAGACCGCAGCCAATTCAGTGATGGCTGAATATAAAGACAGCGACATCCAGGTCATCAACGGCCGCTACGGTCCGTACATCAAGCACGCAGGATCGAATTACAGGATTCCGAAAGGCACAGACGCGGCAAGCCTGGACGAGTCCGCCTGCCTTGACATTATAAATAATTCAAAACCGACGGAAAAAGGACGGAAAAGATTCAAGAAATCTTGACTTTTAAAGTTTTTTTAGATAATTTAGCGGCTGTTTAGTTATAAATTGAAAGCAATGGCAACTTATCACATCGATCAGATTGACCAGAAAATCCTTTCCTTCTTGGTCAACAATGCCAGGATGCCATTCCTGGAAATCGCGCGTGAGTGCGGTGTCTCCGGAGCCGCGATCCACCAGAGGGTAAAAAGGCTCGAGAACAATGGAGTAATAACCGGATCAAGACTTCTGGTAAAACCTCAAGCCTTGGGACTCAACGTGTGCGCGTTCATCAGCGTGTCCCTTTCGGAAGCCAACAAATACTCTGAGGTGGTAGCGAATCTGAAGAAGATCGCCGAGATTGTGGAGTGCCATTTCGTAACCGGCAAAGCCGCCCTGCTCCTAAAGGTTTATTGTTTTGACAATGACCACCTTATGGAGATCCTCATCAACACGATCCAAAATATTCCCTACATCCAGTCTACCGAGACCATGATCTCGCTCGACCAAGCGATAGAACGTCAGGTCTGGGTCAAGGACTACAAGAACACCAGCTTCCAGACTATCGATTTCGAGAGCAAGACGAAATGATCAATCGCGCGAGGGACAGATCCTCGGGAGACGTAAGTTTGATGTTGTACCTCTCTCCTTGGCAGAAGGAGAGGGGTATTCCTTTTTTACGCGCCACGGAGGCATCGTCAGTGAATGAGGTGTCAAAGGCCTGCGAATATGCCGATTTTATGTCCTCGGACCGGAACATCTGGGGTGTCTGCGCTCCGAATATCCGGTTTCTGTCCACCTCCTCCCCGTCTGCAGAGACAAGAATCTCGTTGCCGTCCGCGTCCTTGACCCGGTCGATTACCTTAAGCGTGTCCACTGACGGGACGACCGGAATGAGGGAAGGCACGTCACCCTTGTCCATGCGGGCGAACATCTCCCGTATCAGCGCCGAAGAGAGAAGCGGCCTCACACCATCGTGAATGGCCACCACCGCTCCATCGGGAACACGCCTCAAGGCATTCCTTACCGAATGAAAACGGGTGAATCCACCTGCCACCAATGTCTGGGGGCAATTGAAACCGGAAGACAGGCAATAATCCTTCCAGTAAGAGACATGGTCCTCGGAAAGGACCGTCACCACCTTGATTCCAGGCACCGATGAAATGAAAGCCTCGATCGTCCTGCGAAGGACAGGAACGCCCCCCAAATCCAGGAATTGCTTCGGAATTGAGGATCCCATTCTGACACCGCTTCCGGCGGCCACAACGATTAAATAATTATTTCTGTTCATAATATTCTTACAAATATAACTTTTTTCGTATATTTACAAATTGTATATTGTACAATAAAAGTTATAAAAGAATCGTATTAAGTACAGTCATGGCATTCTCATTTCTGACTCAAGAGATAGCGATGGACCTCGGGACAGCCAACACAGTCATTTTCAGGAATGACGAGATTGTGCTGGACGCGCCCAGCATCGTCGCGATAGACAACAACACAGGCAAATGCATCGCGATCGGTCGCCCGGCAAAACTCATGCACGAGCACACCAATCCCGGCATCAAGACCATCAGGCCTTTGAGAAACGGAGTCATCGCGGACTTCAACGCCGCCGAGATGATGATCAAAGGATTCATCAAACAGGTGAACAGCAAAAAGAAAACACTGTTCACCCCTAATCTCAAGATCGTGGTGGGCATTCCTTCCGGAAGCACACAGGTTGAGATCAGAGCCGTCCGCGACTCCTGCGAGCACGCTGGAGGAAGAGACGTCTATCTGATCTACGAGCCAATGGCCGCCGCGCTCGGTATTGGCCTTGATGTGGAGGCCCCAAGGGGGAACATGGTCGTTGACATCGGAGGCGGAACCGCCGAGATCGCGGTGATCTCACTGGGGGGAATCGTGGTTCAGGAAAGCATCAACACCGCTGGCGACGTGTTCAACAGCGACATCCAGTACTACATGCGCCAGCAGCACAACATCAAGATCGGAGAGACTACCGCGGAGGAAATCAAGTTCGCTGTGGGAGCCGTGATTCCAGAGCTTGACGAGGAGCCGGAGCCCCACATCGTCAGAGGGCCGAACCTGATGACGGCGCATCCCGTGGAGGCAGCGGTCACCTATCAGGAGATCGCCCACTGCCTTGACAAGTCAATAGCCAAGCTGGAGTCCTCCATCCTGCACGTACTGGAACTGACGCCTCCGGAGTTATATTCAGACATTGTCGAGAACGGGATTTTCCTTTCCGGTGGCGGCGCCCTCCTTCGTGGACTCGCCAAAAGGTTCACAGAGAAGGTCAACATTCAATTCCACGTAGCCGAGGATCCTCTCCGCGCCGTGGCCAGAGGCACCTGCATAGCGCTTAAAAAGACATCCAACTACTCATTCCTGATGAGATAATGCAGAAAGAAAAGTCTGTTGCCCAGAGCATCCTTACGGTCGCGGTCTTCTTTACGCTGGAGATCGCGGCTGTCATAATGCTCTCAAACAACAGCGAGATGCAGCGGCTTTGGATCGCAAGGATTTCCCACGGCTTCATGGCCAATGTCTGGGGAGCCACGCAAGAGGTCTCAAACTACTTTTTCCTAAAAAAGCAAAACGATGAACTGGCCGCCGAGAACAGCCGGCTGCGGAAACTTGTCGGAGACTATGAGAAGACCTTGTACGATGCGGACCCGGCGTCCAAGCCCGTGCTGAAAGACGACGGTTTCAGATACATCCCGGCCACCATCATCAAATCCAGCAGGAACACCCAGCACAACTACCTGATCATCGACAAGGGCAGCGAGGATGGGGTCGTGCGCAATTCCGGGATAATCACGCCCGAAGGTGTGATCGGGATTGTGGATGCTGTAAGCAGGCACTATTCCTACGCGATCTCATTCCTCAACACAGAGTTTTTCATCAGCGCGAGGCTCGGAGGGTCAGGGGCTGTCGGTCCGCTCGCATGGGATGGAACAAGTTCTGACAGAGCGATTCTGAAGGAAATCCCGCTACAGTTCAAATTCAACCCTGGAGACACAGTCTACACCAGTGGATACTCCACGATCTTTCCTCCGGACATCCCGATCGGCGTCGCGGGAGAGTCCAACATAATAAACGGAGCGACCAACGAGATAGAAGTCAGATTGTTCCAAAATCAAAAGGCACTGAAGTACGTCACCATCGTGACCAACACACGCTCCGCCGAGATAGAGATGGTCGAGAACCAAGAAGAACCACAACAGAAGAAGAAATGAAACACAACTTCACACTCACCTACATTCTGTTGACAGTCGCCCAGATGATCCTGAGCAACTACTTCCACTTCACGCCATACGTAATGATCACCATACTGCCGGTCATGGTGCTGTGCATTCCGACCAAGACCGGCACGATCGCGGCGATGCTGATCGCTTTTATCACTGGACTATCCGTGGATTTTTTCGCCGAGGGCACACTCGGAATCAACGCGCTTTCGCTTGTCCCTGCAGCCTTGCTCAGGAAACCGATCATAGGCATGATCTTCGGCAACGAGCCGTTTGAGCAAAAGGAGAGCGTAACAGTCAGGAAATACGGCGCGGGAAAGGTCTCGCTCGCCATAATCCTGATGACAGTGGTCTTCCTGCTCATCTACATTCTGACGGATTGCGCGGGAACACGTCCGTTCTGGTTCATCTGCGCGTGCCTCGGACTTTCGCTATTGGCCAGTTATCTTTCTTCAATCCTCATTATCAATTTATTGACTTATGAAGACAGAAGGTAGGGGAAAAATCTTGATAATCGGGCTTCTTGTTGTGGCGGCAATAATTCTGGGCAAGTTGTTCTACATCCAGATCATCGACGACAAGTACAAGATCAACGCGTCCAACAACTCGATGGTCTACGACATCATCTATCCCACAAGAGGCATAATCTACGACCGCAACGGCAAGATCATAGTCAGCAACAAAGTCACCTACGACATCCTCGTCACACCACGTGAAGTGAAGCCGTTCGACACCCTGATGCTGTCCTGCGCACTGAACGTGACACCGGAGTTCATACGGTCCAAGATGAAGGAATATGCCAAGAACAGACGCCGAATCGGCTACCAGAGCGTGGTGATGCTGAAGCAGATAAAGCCGGAGACCTACATGCGGTTCGCCGAGCTTCAGTACAATTTTCCAGGGTTCAGGGGGCAGGCCCGAAGCATCCGTGACTACCCTGTGAATGCCGGCGGGAACCTGCTCGGCTATGTCTCCGAAGTGGACGCGAAATACATTGAGAAGCATCCCGGGGAATACCGTTCCGGGGATTACGCCGGAAAAACAGGCATCGAGGCCGCGAGAGAAAAGGAGCTGCGCGGCGAAAAGGGCTACCACATCTACCTGCGCAATTCACGCAACCAGATCGAGCAACGCTACAAGGATGGAGAGATGGACAAGGAAGCTGTCCCGGGGCATGACATCCACACGACAATCGACGCTGACCTGCAACAGTACGGCCAGGAGCTGATGAAAAACAAGGTCGGCAGTCTTGTGGCGATAGAGCCCAAAACAGGGGAGATCTTGACTCTTGTCTCCAGCCCGGGAGTCGATGTGAGCATGCTCGCGGACATAGGCCAGCACTACGATGAGATCATCAAAGACCCGCACAAGCCGATGTTCAACAGGGCGGTCCAGGCGCCCTACCCTCCAGGCTCCGTCTTCAAACTCGTGAACGGATTGATCGGGCTTCAGGAAGGCACACTGACGACAGAGATGGCCTACCCGTGCAGCCAAGGTTACCATTTTGGCAACAGAAAGCTGGGGTGCCATGTGCACAGGTCTCCGCTCGTCCTTGAAGAAGCCATAATGATGTCATGCAACGGCTACTTCTGTTATGTTCTTAAGAATATTCTCGAAAACAAGAAGTACCACGACATCGGAGAAGCGCTTGACAAATGGAATGAGTACGTCCAGAGCTTCGGATTCGGACACAAACTCGGAAGCGACTTCCCCGCCGAACTGGGAGGGACGCTTCCCACAGCAAAGTATTACAACAAGATTTACGGCAAGGGTGGATGGAAATTCACGACCATCATCTCGATTTCCATCGGACAAGGAGAAATCGGTGTCACGCCCCTCCAGATCGCCAACCTCGCCGCGACTGTCGCGAACAGGGGCTGGTACAGAATCCCGCACATAGTAAAAGCTTCCGACGGAGTGGAAATCAACCCCAAATACTATGAGAAACAGTACACATTGGTTGACACCACGAATTTCAAAAAGGTAATCCAAGGCATGTGGAGAGCGGTCAACAGCGGTTTCGGATCAGGAGGGACAGCCTCCATCGCCGCTGTTCCCGGATTGGACATCTGCGGCAAGACAGGCACCGCGCAGAATCCTCGCGGCGCCGACAACTCAGTGTTCATCTGCTTCGCGCCAAAAGACAATCCCAAGATCGCTGTGGCCGCCTACATCGAAAACGCCGGATTCGGAGCCACATGGGCCGCGCCCATCGCTTCACTGCTGGTGGAGAAATACCTCAACGGAGAGATCAGCGAACAGCGCCGCGGCCTCGAGGAAAGGGTCCTGAAAGGAGACCTGATGTCAAGGGTAAGGACTTACTAACTGTTTAAGGGATGACAAACTTTTCGGACAGAGGAATCAAACAGAGTGTTGACTGGGCGTTGGTGATCACCTACCTGCTGCTCGTGCTCATCGGATGGGCGAACATCTATGCCTCTATCCACTCCGACGGCCCCGCAAGCATATTCGATTTCAACTTCCGTTGCGGCAAGCAGTTCGTCTGGATACTCACCTCCTTCGGACTGGCCGCCTTGATCATGTTCGTGATCAACCCCCAATTCTGGGAAAGCGCTTCCCTACCTTTGTATCTGATTGTCCTGTTTCTGCTTGTGGCAGTGATATTCCTTGGTGTGGAAGTCAAGGGATCCCGATCGTGGTTCGAGTTCGGACCCGTGCGTTTCCAGCCCGCGGAAGTCTCCAAGATCACGACATCCCTGCTCCTTGCGACACTCCTGGGCCAAGTCAATTTCAGAATCACCAGATTCAAGGACTTCATGCTCACCGCTTTGATCATCGGAATCCCGATGCTCGTCATCCTTGCCGAAAGCGAGACAGGCTCCGCTCTAGTGTACGTGGGATTCATCTTCGTGATGTTTAGAGAAGGATTCTCCGGTTGGTGGATTTTCTGCATCGGTGCAGCCGTGCTTCTTTTCATACTGACACTGACTGCATCCCCTTACGTGTCCCTGCTCGTGCTGATCGGGATCCTGATTGTCTGCAATGCGCTGGAATCAAGCCGGATCGGAACCTTGTTCTGGATCTGCTCCGGGACATTTCTGCTTCTTTGTCTGTTGCCGTGGATTCTCGACAAATTCAAACCCGAGAGTTTCGTGGGCGGAATCAAGCCACTTTACGTTCTTGTCGGCGCATGCGCCGCGGCACTGCCTATCATGATTGTCAACGGCTACAAGTCCCGTAAAAAGTCCTTGTCCATGTCAGCCCTCGGACTGGTCGCCGGAGTCGCGCTTGTCTTCTCAACCGATTTCATTTTCAACAACATTCTTCAGGATCATCAGCGCAAGAGAATCGAGGTCCTGCTTGGCATGAAAGAAGATCCGGCCGGTGTGGGCTATAATGTCAACCAAAGCATGATAGCCATAGGTTCCGGCGGACTGACAGGGAAAGGATTCCTCGGCGGCACACAGACGACGTTCGGTTTTGTTCCGGAGCAGAGCACGGACTTCATCTTCTGCACGGTCGGGGAAGAGTGGGGGTTCATCGGATGCTTTGCCGTCATCGCCTTGTATGTGTTCCTTATCATAAGAATCATTTCTGACGCGGAAAAAAGTCGGGAGGCATTCACCCGCATCTACGGCTACTGCGTGGCCTCATGCATATTCATGCACCTTTTCATCAACGTAGGGATGACAATCGGCCTCATGCCGGTGATCGGCATACCGCTGCCGCTGCTCAGCTACGGCGGCTCGTCCCTGTGGGCCTTCACAATCCTGATTTTCATTTTCATCGCATTGTACCGCCAAGAGAAGAAATATTATTAGCGAATCAATAACATTTTTTTAGTAAATTTGCAATCTCCATCGCCTTGGTGGTGAAATGGTAGACACGAGGGACTTAAAATCCCTTGGACAGAAATGTCCGTGCGGGTTCGATTCCCGCCTGAGGCACAAATGGGACGGCTTCCGCCGTCCCATTTGCATTTCACAGACCTTGAGGCATGGAGGTTAAACTCTCTTTAATCCGACTTGATCTGGATCCGGGTGATCGTGATGTCGCCGCCGATAATGAGAGCGGTATCGGATCCGTTCATCGTCGTCGCCATTCCCTCAGAGATTTCGAATTCCAGAAAGTCTTCGCCTGCGGCAAGGGTGATGTTGTTGTCGCTTTCTCCTCCCTCGCGGATGAAAGGCGCTCCCCACCAACCATCACACAGGCAGAAAGTCTGAGGAGCGTCATGGTGCGTGAATGTGAACTTGATGGTCTGGCCGGCGGCCGGAGTTATCGCCGAAAGGTCAAGATCGGACGCCGGGAGATACCACCACCAGCCTGTTTTGTACTCACCGGACCAGATCTGAACATAGCTGTCTTCTCCGGTTTCACCACCGGAGACCTCGTCGGACAGGGTCACCTCCGGCAAAGTGTACCTCTTGCCGCTGCAGTCTTCTATGACAACCTGCGCGGCTCCGGCCTTGACACCCATCGGTGAGTAGATGTAGAGAGAGCCTGTGGCCTTGCGTTTGAACACGTCTGCGTCGACGACAATGTCATCGCCGTTCTCTCCAGGGAAATATGCCTTGGAGATGAACTCAAGGTCGTTGCCGTACACCTCAACACATTCGTTGATCTTGATCTCCTTGTCAAGAGGTGCGACACGCAAAGGCTCCGGCTTGCCCACAGTCAGCGTCACGGCCGATTCAACTGATTCATCCTCCGTCTCGACCGTCACTTTTCCCCCATCGGTGGAGACCCCGGCGGGAGTTGCCACCGAGATGTAGCCGTTGCCGACTTTGGTGATGTCGCTCACGGAAACATTACCGGGAAAAACAACAGAAGTGGCTTTTTCAAGACCGGTGCCGGTGATGGTGACAATCTGCCCTTCCATTACTTTTGTAGGAAGAACGGACTTCACAGCAAGCACATCGTTGGCATCCTCGATGTTTGAATCATCGCAAGAGATCGCTGCGATGCCCGAAAGCAAAGCCAACCCTATATATAACACATAATTTTTCATAAATCCTGCTCGTTTGAAATCTAGTTAAACCTGTTTTACCAATTAGGGTTCTGCGTAAGATTGCCGTTCTTCTGAATCTCTGACTGAGGGATCGGGTAAAGGTTGTACTTCTCGTTCCACTGCCGGGCCTTGGTGACACGGTTGAGGATCAGATCACCATTCCCGTCCAGTTTGAAATCCGCCTCTTCTATATTCATGAAGAACTCCGCGCCCTTCTTCCAGCGGCGCACATCCCAGAAGCGCTGGCCTTCGAAAGCAAGCTCCACCATACGCTCGCGCATGTAGCGCTCTTCAAAGCCTTCATTTCCCTTGAACTCAGGCATCATGATGTCAGGACGGTTGCGAAGCACATTGACGGCCTCGTTGGCTGACATGCCAAGATCACCCTTCGCGTCAGCATCACCATAGTAGTTGTACATGGCTTCCGCATAGTTGAGGTACACCTCCGCGAGACGCATCACAATCCAGTTGTGCCTTGTCGTGGTCTGGTTGTTGGCCGTCGTGACGCAGTTGCCGTCCACAAACTTCCTCAGGTAGTAGCCTGTCGGAGTGGCACCGTACTTGGGAGCGCCGTTGAAACCACCCTGATACGTCTCGACAGCGATCTGCTGAGCCGCGTTGGCCGGCCACAGATCTCCGTTCTTGACCACAGTGAGCCCAAAACGCGGATCCAGACCATCGTAAGGCTTCTCAGCCGTCACATTGACATTTCCTGGATGTCTCTCCTTGAATGTCTTGCCGTCAGCCTGATACTCGTAAGCGTCCACCAGCGCCTGGGTAGGGCAGTTTCCGGAATTGCCGTTCTCCACTCCCACCGGATAATTGGACTGCTCGAAGGAGTTGCTTGCCTGGGTACCAAGAACGAATATGAATTCCGGGTTGGTGAATGTGTCATGTCCCCACAGTCCGGCATATTCACTGAGCTTGTAACCCCAACGCCGGGCGTTGTCAATGATGACCTTGCCGGCAGCCGCGGCTCTCTTCCACAACTCTTTGTCATTGTCCGTGTTGAACAACGGCGAGGCCTGATAAAGAAGCGCGCGTGCCTTCAGCGCAAGGGCGGCGCCACGGGTGGCGCGGCCTATTTCCTGGCCGGGAACGTCATTGTACGACACAGGCAGGTATTCCGCCACGGCGTCAAGCTCGTCTATGATGAATTTAAAAACCTCCTTGGCGGGGGTGCGCACCACGCTGTTGGCCTGCTCATTGGTAAGGGTTGTGGTCACCAGCGGCACGTCACCGTAGGCGCGTACCAACTCGAAATAGAAATAGGCGCGGAGGAAACGCAACTCGTAAGGGAATATCTCAAACTGCTGCACCATTGTCTGATAGTCAGGATCATATTCATAATCAGACAAGTCTATCTTTTGGATCCTCTCCAGATACATGTGCACCTGGGTGATGGCACGGTAGGATCTGTCCCATGTGGTCGAGAAAGGATTGGAAGGTGTCCAGCCTCCGTTGAAATAATTGTTGATGGGCGAAAACGAGAGAGCGAACTCAGACTCGTCCGTGGCGCTGGCGATCAGAGCCCCGTTTCCGTAGGAATTGTCCTTGAACTCACTAGGCATCTGCGCATAGACATCATAGACAAGGGCCTTTACGCCATTGATGGGACTGTTGTAGGTCCAACCCTCATCCCGGCTCGACGCCTCATTGTAATTCAGGTCGGCGCAACCAGCGAAGGCCGCCGCTGCCATACCTAAAAGAACATATTTTATCTTGTACATAACTGTATCTGTTTTTGATTAGAAAGTTAACGTGATACCGGCATTGACGCCCTTGAACATCGGGTACGCGGTAGAAAGGACCTCGGCGTCCATGGCCTCGACATTATCAAAGGACAGAAGGTTCTCGCCCTGAATGAATATCTTGGCGGCGGCTACGGAAACCTTCGACAGCACCCTCGCAGGAATCTTATAGTAAACCTCGGCGTTACGCATCTTCAAGAAGTGGACTGGCTTGTACCAGACATCGCTCGCCTGGCTGTTGTTGCTGTTGTTCTGAGTCGTCAGGCGAGGATAGAGAGCGTTGTCGCCTGCAACATCCCAGCAGTTGTTGTAGTAGTCCACCGAGAGGTTGCCGTTGTTCGCCATGCCTCCCCATATCGCTGACGGAAGATACTTCATGTAGTCGCCGGTGCCCTGGAACCATGCGTTCAGGCCGAAGCCTTTGTACTCGATGCCGACATTGAAGCCGTAGTTGAGCTCAGGGATGTCTGTAGCGCCATTGAGGCTTGTCACATCAAACTGATTGATGACATTGTCTCCGTTAAGATCCTGGTATTTGATGTCTCCGGCACTTACGGTGGAATATTCCTGGCGGTTGCTGGAATTGATGTCAGCCTGATCCTTGAAAAATCCAGCGGATCTGAGTCCCCATGCCTCGTTCACACGGCGACCCACAGGGTCGCTCAGAGGGTATGTCGGGGTTCCGATGTACTTGACCACCTCATTGCGTGCCCACGACAGGTTGGCGCCCAGGTTGAGATTGAGGCCGGAAGCGATTTCCCTCACATACTTGGCCCCTACCTCAAAGCCATAGCTTTCGACCTCTCCGACATCATTGTAGGACGACTGTATGCCGACGACAGACGAGTTCTCATAGCTTGCGGACAGCATGATGTGGCTGCGAAGCTGGTAGAAGGCGTCAACCGAGATGTCAAGGGATCCGGCCAGACGAAGGTCGGTTCCAAAGTTGAAGCTTGTGGATGTCTCCTGCGTGAAATCGGTCGTCGGGAAAGAGCCGAGAGACGCGCCCCACGTGGCTCCATAGTTATTGCCGATGATCACATAACCGTGAGACACATCCCATGTAGGCAGCCACATTCCATAGGTAGGCATGTAGTCGGTGTGCCGGATTCCGGCTGAACCGCGCAACTTGCCATAATTGAAAAAGCCCTTGCCGTCGTCCGCGAAAATCCACCCGAGCGACAGCACCGGAGAAAACGCCCATTTGGAAGGATAGGTACGGCTGGAGCCGTTGCCCGCGAGCACGAGGTCAGCGACATAACGGTTCTTGAAATCATAGTGGAACGCTCCCATGATGTTCTGACGATAGAAGGTGTTTCCACGGCCATCGGAGCTCACGCCACTGTTGTCGTAGACAATGCCGGCGTTGAAGTGGTCGTCACCGAAGAACGAATGCGAATAGTTGAGTCCTATACCGGCCTTGGCCCTCCACCATTGACCGGCGTTCCAATTACTGAAAGTGAGGTCAGTCTCCTTGCTGCCGAATATATTCAGGGACACATTCTCCTTGTCGCCGACAGTGCCGTTGTAACGCTCGTAGCCATATTGATGCGCCTTATGGGAATTTTCAGCATAGATCGCGGAATTGGCATAGCCGGCGCTGACAAACATACTTAATCCTTCCGCCAGGAAATCAAGTTTCTGCGACAGTCTGGCGTCCACCCACAGCTGGCGCTGATGGGTTTTATAGAACCCAGATTCCTGAATCTTGGCGACAGGATTGGCGTCACCGTAGGCCTCATTGCCTCCCCAGATCCCGGTTGAGGTCCTGAAAGGGAAAGCGCTTGCCGGAATATTGTAGACCACGGCCGTGGCATCATCAGCTCCTATGTCGGACGGGCGCTTGGTCTCCTGGAACATGCCAAACAGGTTCACTGACATCAAAGTGGTGTTGGTAAGGTTGAAATCAAGGTTGGTACGTATGTTGGCCTTCGACTGACGCAGCTGCGAATTGTAATCCGGCTGCTTGGTGTCCTTGAAGGCACCTCTGGCATCCGTATAGTCGATGTTGGTGTAGTACTTTACCTTGTCCGTGCCTCCGTACACCGACACGTACGCATGGTCTTCGTCCGCGCTGTTTTTGAAAACCAGGTCACGCCAGTCCACATTCGGATAGAAGAACGGGTCAGAGCCGTCCTTGAAAAGATCAAGCTCCTGCTCGGTGTATGCGGATGAAAGTCCATCACCAAGGCGGGCATGGTTAAGGGATTTGGCATAGACATAGCCGTCCACCATGTCTGCAAACTCAGGGTTGAACTGGAACTTGTGGCTGTAGTTCACCTTGACATGCGTCTTACCCACAACACCACGCTTTGTCTTCACCAGTATGGCGCCATTGATTCCTTCATAGCCAAGAAGCGCGGTGGCGGCGGCATCCTTGAGGACGGTGACACTCTCCACTTCCTCCACGCCGAGGCGATCGATCGGACGCTCATAGCCATCGACAAGGATCAGAATGCCTTTGTCATTAAGTGTGTGATAGCCACGGATATTGAACGTGGCTCCCTTATTCTCGTCACCTGAGAAGCCGCCTTTCGACAAAGCCGTGAGTCCCGGCAGACGCCCATAAAGAGCCTGTGCAAGGTTGGTGGCCGAAGTCTGCCGCAACTCTTCTCCTGAGATTGTGGTCGCGGAAGCGGTGCTGAAGAACTCGCTTGTCCCGACACCGTAGCCCAGATCGTAGGCATCCGCGCTCTTATCGTTGAGTTTAACCTGCGCGTTCACCGTGATTGATGCAACAACGGCCGCAAGCGTCAACATTCTGTATATATTCATATCTTGATAATCTTATTGATATTTAACATCGGATCACCAACCAGGATTCTGGTTAAGACCGTAGCCCTTGTTGATCTCATCTCGTGAAATAGGCGTGAGGTACCATTTGTCGCTCCACTTGCTCTTCTGGTTGTCAGTGTCCCACCAGACGCGGATATTGTTGGTGCAAGGTATCTTCTCATAGATGCAGTCCGGCCACGGCTCGCCGGGCTCAAGGCTCGTGTCGCCACCGTAATCAGCCGGATCCATCTTCTTGCCTTCGGCATCCTTGCGCCATACACGCAGTTGGTGCACCTGCTTCTTGAATATGTCGGATCTCTTGTAGCGGACGAGGTCATACCAGCGGGAGTCCTCATAACCGAACTCGCAGGCGCGTTCCTTAAGGAGCTGCTCTATGAAGTTGTCCTTGTTCGTGGTCAGGTTGAGCTCCGGATTCATGACCTCCACCTTCCCGAGACCTACGCGCGCACGCACTTTGTTCATCTCATCGCAGGCCTTCTGCAGGTCACCTGTCTGCGCGAGAGCCTCAGCATAGCAAAGGTGGATGTCAGCCATACGCAGATAAGCGAAGTTGGTCGGATAGTATGCCGCGTAGCCGTTGTCACGGAGATATTTGAACAATTTCATACGGGTTGACCACGGATTGTCAGTTACGGCAGGATTGAAGGTCTGATCCACATTGCCGCCTTGCCACATCTCGGTGCTGGAGAGCCCTTGATACTGCTCGACAAGATTGTTGCGGTTCACCACCATTGTCTCGTAGAGACGCGGGTCGCGGCCGGCGAAGATGTCCACATTGTCAGGATTGTCAGTGTTGAACACATTGTCGTAAGGAAAGTTACGGCCATCAGCCATGCCAAACATCTCCATATATTCAAGAGTGAACAACGACATCCCGAACTCATCCATACCCTCCACATTCCAGTCACCGTTCCAAGCGTTCGTGCCAAGGCCGGCATGGACCTCGATCACCTTCTCAGTGTTGCCACGGAACCAATAGGCCGCGCGGAAAGCGTTGCAATAGTCCTGCTCACTGGTACCGGCAGGCTGCACGAGGGCGAAATAGTTTCCGTTGGCGCCATTGGCCTTGAAGAAATCCTCACAGGCATTCAGCGCTTTCTGCCAAAGCTCCGGCTTGTAGCCGCCGGTCCACACCTGGCTGATGTCCTGATTTTCCTCGTTGCGGGTGAACTCAAGATAAGGCCTTTCATTGTTGAACAGCGGCGAAGCCACAAAGTTCCACAGTCTTACACGCAGACCATAAGCCGAACCTTTGGTGAGACGTCCGGAGTTGGTGGCCTGATCCTGCACATAGAAAGGAAGGCCCGGCTCATCAATGGCAGACTGGATAAGCCCATCAATGAACTCGGCTGTCTCGATGACGCTCATGCGCTTGCCATCCACGACATCAGCGGCCCGAAATGAGTGGTCAACCTTCGGAAGACCTCCGAAATTACGGAAAGCGTCAAGGTAGCGTGACGCCATGATCACATACACCTCGCCACGGAGCTGGCTCTTCTCGGAGTCGCTCAAATCAGGAACACGATCGATGTTCTCAATGAATATCCAACCCTCACGGATGGTGCGCCAGATGCCCGCGCGGCCATTTCCGTCACCATTGGCGATGAAAGGGAACTTGGCGAAGCCTCCGCTGTCCTGGTCGGTTTCCGTCAGGTCACCGCCATAGTACTTTCCGAGGTTGTGCCATCCGCAGTACGACTGGCAAATGTCGGTGAGCGCATCCGGATGGGAATACCACACAGCGCCAGTGTAAGTGAAAGGGTTGTGCATGGCACCATACATGTGCCAGAGGAAACGCTTGGCATTCTCCCCTTTGACAAAGATGGTGTCCACTGTCACATCGACACCTGGCTGCTTGTCAAGAAAGCCATTCCCGACACTGATCTGATCGACACATGAGCTCATCGCCCCCATCCCTATCACGGTACCGGCCACACATAGGATGGCGGCAGTCTTTATTCTGAGTTTATCTATAATATTCATTGCCTTGAATGTTAGAAATTAATGTTGATGCCGAAATTATAGACACGTGTCATTGGATAACGCGTGCTTCCATAGCCGGCCTGCGCCTCAGGGTCATTAGCCTTGAAACTTGTGAAAGTAAGCAGATTATAACCATTGGCGTAAACACGGAGGCTGTTGACAGGCACTCCTGGAATACGGAAAGTGTAACCAATCTCAAGGTTTTTCAGACGGATGTACGACGCGTCGACCATCCACGGGTCCGAAAGGGAACCGTTATGTTCACGGGCCGATTTCTCCAGGGAGATGCGCGGAAGGATGGCATCCTCCTTGTTGTCCTCTGTCCAGGAATTGTCATAGACCCACTTGTTGAGCATTGACTGGTTGCCCGTACCGAAGGCCGGAGTGTAAAATGAGCTGAGCTGGCGGTTGACGTTGGTCGCGCCCACCCAGGTCATCGAGAAGTCCAGGCCTTTCCAGTTGAGTGTCGCGTTCACGCTGCCGGTATATTCAGGAATGTCGCTGTAGCCGATGGCGTGAACATCATTGGCGTCCACCTTGCCGTCACCTGTCAGGTCAACGAATATGCTGTCTCCGGGACGCAGTGTGATCTGCTGGTCCGGCATGTCAACACCATAGGTCTCTTTGTAGCGCCGCTCGGTTTCCCCAGGGACATAGAACTCAAAGAAGTCATAGCCGAAAGGCTGGCCGACAGGATGTCCTTTCTGGTACATGTGCGGGAACTCCTTCTTCACCTCGGCCATCTCCACAACCTTGTTGCGAGCGAAAGCGAATGTAGGGGCTATCGAGTACCTCACATTGCCTATTTGGTCGTTCCAGCTCATGGTGATCTCATAGCCATGATTCTTGACACGCCCGAAATTGATTGAGTTCGGCTTGAGGGCGGAGATTCCGGCGATGGTTGTCGCGTTGGAGACAAGGATGTTCTTGCGGTCCTCCCAGAAGAAATCAACACCTAGACTCAAGCGGTCTCCAAAGAAATGTATGTCAGCGCCATAGTTCTGCTTTGTGGCCGTCTCCCATGTGACGTCGGGGTTGCCGTTGGTGGATTCGCGGGCTCCGGGCATGAACGCACCGTTGTTGGTACCGAAGTTACCTGTACGGTCGTTGGTCCACCATGCGCCGCCGTTGTTGGTGTAGAACTGCCATGTACCCGGCAGATAAAGGAAACGTCCGATCCCCTGGTCATTGCCGACCATACCGACAGACCCACGGAGTTTCAGATAGGAAACAACATTCCGGAGCGGCTCCCAGAACTTCTCGGAGGAGATTATCCAACCGAGGGACGCGGAAGGGAAAAAGCCGAACCGTTTGCCCTTGGCGAAATTCTCAGAGCCGTTGTAGCCCAGGTTGAAATCCGCCATGTATTTGGTCTGATAGTCATAGGTGACGCGGCCAACCAGACCCACATAACCACGGGGGATGGAATTATAGATTCCTCCAGGATAGTAGTTTTTGGATTCATTATAGAGGACAAGCGCGCTGACATTATGTTCTCCGAACCTGCGGGCATAGTTGAGGCTCGCCTCCGCATACCAGTTTCTTCCTCCCCATTTGGACTCACTATAGCCCAGAGGCCAGGAGTCGCCCTGCCGGACATAAACAATCTTTGGAGAGCCGTCAGCCTCGTATTCACCTTTGGCGATGGTGGCCTTGTAGCTGATGCCGTCACCGGTGGTTCGCGCTTTCTGCTGCGTGTAGTCAGAGTTGTAGGAACCCTTGATGCGGAAATCAAAGCCTTTGGTGATGAAATCCAGATTGAGCTTGTACTGAAGATCCAGATTCACGACATTTTGACGTTGGATGGTATAACCATGCTGATAAATAAGACCAAGGCCATCGGAGCCGACGCTTCCTACAAGATCAGGATCAGAGACAATGCGGCGGCCCTCACTGTCAAGGCCGTAGCCGGACATTGGCGTACCGTTGTTGAGGAGGCCCTCGACACCAAAGACACCTGACTGGCCGTTGTATTCACCATTTCCTATGGAGTTGCGTCTGCCGATGCGGCCTCCTATGCCGATGGAAAGCGTGCTCCTCTGCGACAAATCCACATCAAGGTTGGCGCGGAAGTTATAACGGTGGTACTTGAAGTTCGCCTCGTCGCCTTGATCGAAGGTCTTGAAAAGACCATCCTGGTCGAGCACTCCGACAGAAACGAAATAGCGTGCCCTTTCTGTGCCGCCCGACACATTAATATTATACTGCTGCTGCCACGCGTGGTCGTTCATCAAGTACTTGAACCAGTTGGTGCTTGGATAGACAGTCGGCATGTCCATGTCCTTCCAGTGCTGTATGGCTTCCTTGGAGAACTTCCATCCGTCCTCGGCCACGCCCTCAACCTCCTGCGCATGATTGTAAGCCGTCGCATACTCGTAGGAGTTCGCCGGCTCAAGAAACCTGGATATCTGCTGAAGGCCGGCTGACGTCGTCAGAGTGACGGTCGGCTTGCCGACCTGGCCGCGGCGGGTTGTCACGAGGATGACACCGTTGGCGCCCCGGACTCCGAAGACAGCCGTCGCCGACGCATCCTTAAGAATAGAAATGTCCTGGACCTCGTTCGGGTCAATCTGGCTGAACTCACGCTCGACGCCATCGACAAGCACAAGAGGCTCGGCGCTGTTGAACGAACCGACACCACGGATGCGGATGACCGGGTCATCGGCACCTGGAACACCGGTGTACTGAACCGACTGGAGGCCCGGAAGTTTGCCGGCAAGTGTGTTGCCAAGAGACGCGGCAGGAGATTTGAGAAGTTCCTTGCCCCCTACATTGGAGACAGATCCTGTCAGCGTGACCTTCCGCTGCTGGCCATAGCCGATGACCACCACCTCGTCAAGCAGCTCATTATCCGACTCCATGACAACATTAAGGGAAGCCGACATCACCTTTACCTCTTTTGGCTTGAAGCCGAGATAAGTAAACACCAAGGTCGAACCATCTGGAACCCTTGGCAAGACATAGTTGCCATCAATGTCGGTCATCGTGCCATTAGATTTTTCGTCCTTGATCTGCACGGCGACCCCGATCAACGGCTCGTTCTGCTTGTCAGTGACACGACCTCGCACCTCAAAATGATTTTGCGCGAAGGATAATGCTCCTGATAGAAAAAAAGCCAACAAAAGGAGATGTAATCTTAGTTTTAGCATTTGTGAAATGTATTAAGTTGGTACTTCTTTAATTGCATAGGATTTTCAGGTTATCTGTCAAACGGGTCGCCCTTGGGGTCCCGGCTCACGATCCAGCGGAAAGCGTTCAGGAACAGCAATTGCTGGGTGGCGTCCTTGTAGCTCTCGTCTCCGTGTCCCATGTTGATGTAAACCATGCGATAGTTCTTGTTGGTCCAGACAACGGGGAAATCTCCTCCGTAGACGATGTCCTTCACTCCCATAGGATAGTTTTTGGCCGAAAGCGTCAGCAGAACCTGGACATCCTTGTTGTCACGCGGCTCCGAAGCCCACTGATAGAACTCGGAAGGCGGAGCGACATAAGAGTCCGGAAGGTTCTTGGTGACAGGATGGTCATGAGTGTCCACTTCAAGAAGAGCAGGCTGCGGAGGCCAGTTGTTGGCCTTGAACTCTCCGCAGCCAAGGAATTTGCCATACCAAGGCCAGCGGGTGTTCCGGTCATTGTAGGCGGATGCATGGAAGCCGAGCCAGCCACCGCCGTTCTCCATATATTCCTCAAAGAGCGCGCGGGACTCCGGATCCGAAGGGGAGGCGTTCAGAGCGATGATGACACTATATTCCTTCAGCTGGTCATAAGTATAACCCTTGAGGGTGGTTGTGGTGTCAAGGACAAACCCGTCGCCATAGTTCAATCTGTGGAAAAACTCCATTGACTGCTTGTCGAACTGGACATGGGCTATCTCGGCATAAGGATCCCAGAGCATCAACGCCTTGAACCGCTTGCTTTTGGCGTAGTTGGCAGGACGGACACCGCCCTTTTTGTTTCTGCCGCCCGCATCGGAAACCGAGGCCGTGGCGGCCGGCGCGTCTCCTCTCAATCCCTCATACACAGCCCTGGCGAGATCGTGCGACGCATTGTCGGCATTATATTCCCAATACATTCCGCCACGGAGTCCGTTGGCCACGATGTAGCGGCACTTCTCTGCGATGGACCTTGCGTTCTCATAGCCGAAGAGCATGTTGCCAAGCGAGTCCAGAATCATCGGAACCTTGGCGGTGTCATCCCAAAACTCCTTGTCTGACGAAGACTCATTACGATACGGAACATATCCTTCGACACCTCTGCCGTAGAAAGGCATTCCCATGACTATCTTCCTCCGAGGAACACCTGCGGCGATGTGCTTGCGCACAGCCTCGTCCGCAGTGCAGTTGCCGGCATATTCAGACCTGTAGAGAGCCGCATGGTGAGTGTTTTGGGTCCCCATGTCGTAGGACATGACATTGACATAGTCCAGATAAGGGATAACCGCCTTGAAATCAATGTAATCCGCATTACATACCGATGCTATGGTAAGCAGCTTCCTCTTCCCGATGGCGGCTCGGAGATCCCGCATGAGCAAGGTGAAATCGGCCTTGTCATCCGGGGACGAGGAGATTCCGGCAAGGTCACTTCCGGGATATTCCCAATCGATGTCGATGCCGTCAAGGCCGAACTCTTTCACGACCCTTGCGCAATCACGGGCGAAACTCTTCCTTTTCACTGCATCCGAGGCCATCTCGCTGAAGCGTCCGCTTCCCCATCCTCCGATGGAAAGGAGAACCTTCAAGGACGGTTTGACTTTCTTCAATCCGACCACTTGGCCCAATCCGTCCCCTTCCGGCAACATCACCCCGTCAAATGTCTCGTTGACATGCCCGAAAGCATAGTTGATGTGAGTCACAAGGTTCACGTCAGGGAGTTCGTTGCGGACACCCATGAGATAGGCTCCCACGATCATGTCTTTATTGTTGTCCGCACCTTTGCCCCAGGCGCAGCAGCACAGCACCATAAGAGTGCAGGCTATGGAATATGCAATCTTCTTCATAAGTATTGATCTTGACATTAATATTCATCCAATCACAGCGCGGCACGCCAGGCGTGATGCAGTTCCGCCTACATGTTCATGGCGACCGCCACCGCTCCCAGCAATCCTATGAACTGAGGGTTCAGCTTTGTGATGACAACACCATTGGTGACAAAGCGCATAGTATTATGATTCAATTTATTAAGAATATTCTCAAAAATATACTCGTCCGCCACGATGCTTCCTCCCAGAACAACAGTGTCCGGGTCGGTGATCCTGACAAGGTTCATGATAAGATTGGCGATCCCCTGAGTGGCGTTCCCGACCAGAACACGGCAAAGCTCATCGCCTTCCTGGCAAAGCCGGATGACATCCCTGACATCCACCCTGGCCCCTTCATCGGAAGGGATTGCCAGATGGGTCCCATACTTGTCTTTAAGGAGTCTTGCGCAGGTGTCAAAGCCGCTTCCCGAGGCGATTGCCTCCACACAGTCCATCCTGCCGCAGCAGCACTTCACTCCGACATTGACCCCGACGGTCATGTGCCCGGCCTCTCCGGCGTTGAAGTGGCTCCCGCGGATCTGGCGTCCGTTGACAACGATTCCTACAGCGATACCAGTACCGACATTAATATACACGAAATTCTTCGAGTACTGGCCCACGCCCCAGACACGTTCAGCCCTTGTGGCGCTCTTGACATCGTTGTCGATGCGGCAAGGAATGCCGTAGATCTCCGAAATCTCCTTCGCTAGTTCTATGGGATGGGTTCTGTTCGGGTCAATCTGAAGCCAGACTCCTTCGTTTGGATCGACACGGCCGATCAGGCCGATGCCCATCGAGACGGGCTTGTCATCGACCCAACCCACTGTGCGAATGTAGTCATCAAGGGATGACTTGATTATTCCGGAGGCTGTCTGCTGGCTGAAATACCCGGAATCGTACTTCTTGAAGCGAAGGATGTTTCCGTGTTTGTCAACTTCTCCGATCAGTAGTTTTGTTCCTCCCAAATCGAGGCCGAGATATGTTTCCATTGCGTTTGAGTGTTATTCCAACGCAATATTAGCCAACTATATCCGGACGGGGGTTTAAGATCTAACAAAAATGGTTTAAAATCTGCTTGGGCTTACTCCGAACTGCTTTTTAAAGCAGACACTGAAGTACTTGGCGTCAGAGAAACCGACCATGTCAGAGACCTCGGCAACGCTGTAACGATGGTCGGCAAGGAATTCCTTCGATCTTTCCAGACGGTAGATTCTGATAAAATCATTGGGACCCTGACCGGTGAGGGACTTCAGTTTGTTGAAGAACGCCGTGCGGCTCATCGCCAATTCACGGCACAGGTCGCTTATCTGGAATTCCGAATTGGACAGTTCCTTCTGGACCACGGAGATCACCTTGTCCATGAACTCCTGGTCCAGTTTGTTGGAGTATTCATTGCGGGCGACAGCGTTGCTTGAATGGAGAATGGCCTCCCTGAGGCGCTGGCGCTCATTCAGGATGTTCCTTATCCTGGCTCTCAGGACCGACATGTCAAACGGCTTGACAATGTAGTCATCAGCCCCGGACTCAAGCCCCCTGATGACGCTTTCCCTGTCAGTCATGCCTGTCAGGAGGATCACAGGAATATGGCTGGTCGCCACATCCGACTTCACGCTTCGGCAAAGGTCATAGCCGTTCATCAGCGGCATGATGACATCCGAGATCACAATGTCCGGGTTCTTTTCCGCGATGACCGCAAGCGCCGTCTGTCCGTCCGCGGCGGCGGTGACTGAATATTCCTCAGAAAGTGACGACCTCATATACTCCAAGGTCTCAGCGTCATCCTCAACGATCAAGATACTGTTGTCCGGATTGCCGGCTTCCTGAGAGACGGAGTCAGGTACCGGTTCCGAAATGTCAGATTCTTTCCGGTACACCACGGAATCAGAAGCCTTGTACTTTCTCGGAAACGACAGCGTGAAAGTGGTGCCTTTACCCTCGATGCTTGAATATGAAATCGTTCCTCGATGCTGGCAGACCAGCTGGCGGGTTATCATCAGACCGATGCCATTGCCGTTCTCGTCACATGCCCTGGCATTGTCAGCCCTGTAGCTGCCTCTGAATATCTTGGATTGGAAATCTGCCGGGATTCCTATTCCGGAATCACTGATCTCCAAAGTCCATGAGCGTCGCTGATTCTTGGCCTGAACCTTGATGAAACCTTTGGAGGTGTACTTGACCGAATTCGACAGGATGTTGTGGATGATCAGATCCATCTTCTCACGATCGATCCAGATGTCGCTCAAGCCTGCTTCCACACGGTAAGAGAACTCCAGTCCTTTCTGACGGGCCGCATAACTGAAATCCGACAAGACAGAGTCCAGATAGTCACCGGCGTCATATTCGGCCAGCCTCAACACACTCCAGTCCCGGTCATTTTTCCGGATGTCAAGAAGGTTGTTGATCATGGACATCAACCTGTCAGTATTGCGGTTCGCCGTCATCACGGAATTTTTGATCTTATCGGAAAGGTGATCCATGCTTTCCAGATCGCTTAACGGAGTTTTGATTAAAGTTATCGGCGTCTTCAGATCGTGGGCGAAGTTAACGAAAGTGTTGATCTTCTCCGTCATGATCCTGTTGTACGATTTTCTGCGGAACCACGCGACGGCCATCATCACAAACGCTCCAAACAGAGCCGCATAAATGGTCAACGCCCACCAAGACAGCCACAACGGTCTCTTTATTAAAATGGAGAGGTGGCGCTCGCCGAGAATATTTCCTGAATATTTGTCTATAACCTTCAGTGAGTAGACATATTTTCCGGAAGGAATGTTATAGTAGTCGATCTCACCCGCCGTGTCGCTCAGGCGAGGAGCCTTGTCAAAGCCGATGAGCTGGCTTGAAAAGCCCGTCCTGTACCCCGATGTGAAGTCAAGGGCCGAATAAGTGATCGCGAAAGAGTTCTGGCCCGACTTCAGAATGATTCTGTCCAGCATGTTGACATTGGTCTGGATCGAAGGCTTGCAGTCATCAAAAAGATTGAAGCCTGAGATGACAGGGGAGATTTGTCCCGGATCTTCCATAGAGAATCCTGCCGGATCGAACAGAACGGCGCCATCGGCCGTACCCATGGCAAGCCTGCCATCCGAAAGCATGCAGAAGGCGTTAGGATTGAAGCTGCCTCTTGTGACGCCAAGGAATCCATTCATGTTGACCGGGGTTCCAGAGAGAGAATCAATTCTGTACAAAGCGTCAAAGGTCGCAAACCAGACATTGTCTCTCCTATCCACCACAACATCATTGACCGAATCGCTTGACAGACCGGAGTTCTTTGAGTATGACCGAACCTCTCCCGTGCTTCTGTCATAACGGATCAAACCGTCCCCGTCAGTGGCCAGCCATGCGATCTCGCCTTGATTCGCAAGACATCTGACAGGGAATGCCAATGTCTTGGAATCAAACCCATTAATGACTGAAAGCGAGTCGGTTTCGAGATCCAGCACACACAATCCTCCGCTGGTGGCCAGCGTAAATTTTCCGTCCGTTGCCTTCTTTATGTCTCCGACATTATGGACAGGGTATGTTGCCGGACTTCCACCCAGGACATTGTATCTTGACAAAGGCGAGTCTATTCCACCGATCCAGACATATTCCCCGTCAGCAAGCAGCGAATAGGTATGGTTGAACCTTTCGTCGCGAAAGACATCCGTTTTTCCTGTCTTTGGATTGATCTTGTAAAGAGGAAATCCATAGCCGCCGACCCAGACATCACCGCGGGCATCCTGCGTCAAAGCCAGCACGGCGCCGAGATACGGCATGGGATAGTTTCTCCACTCACGGCTGACGGGTCTGAAACGGCACACACCATCATTGGTTCCGAACCAGATGTTCCCGGACTTGTCCTCGTAGACCACATTGACATGATCGGACAGCAAAGAGTTCGGATTGCCCGGCTGGTGGGCCAGCCTGTCGATCGAAAGAGAATTTTTGGTCTGACGACAGACCCAGTCCGTTGTCGTTGAGACCCAAAGATCGCCGTCCCTGTCAAGGCAAAGGTCACTTATTGTGTTCCCTGAAATCGAAGACCGGCCTTGATCATCCGCCAGATAATGAGCCAGGACCGTTCCTGTCCCGGGATCCAAGTAAAACAAGCCGTCACCGTCCGACCCGACCACGAGACGACCTTTGTCATCCTTCAGGATCGCCCAGACCGGAACCTTGATGGAAACCGGGCCGAAACTTTTCAAGATTCCGTCATCCGAGACAACCTTCAGTCCTTCGGAAAATGTCCCGACAAAGAGCTTCCCCTCCTCGTAGAGCATGCTTGCGACATCCACGCCATCAGCCACCCCGCGGACGCGTCCATTCTCCAACATGAATATCCCTTTGTCAGTTCCCAGCCAAAAGGCGTTCTCCCCCTTGATGGCGATCGTCTTGACAATCCTGTCGGTGAGGTGCCAAGTCTCTTTCCCGTTTTCCGTCAGAAACACAGTCCCTTCCGAAGTGCCCAATGCCACTGTTCCGTGACCTGGAAAACAAATGCTGTACAAGGATATTCCCGGGTGGCCCTCCCTCAGGTCGATCTCAAGGCGGAAAGAGTCAGACGGCTTGTCATAACGGTAAAGCCTCCCGTTTTTAACCACCATCCAAAGGCTCCCCGAATTGTCGCACTCAAGCTTTGTAGAAGACAGGATCTCGTCTCTGGACTGGGGCAGATCCTCGATCCGGTACGTTTTCACGGCATGGCCGTCAAACCGGTCAATTCCGTTCTGGGTATAAATCCAGATGAATCCGTCCGCGTCCTGCGTGACCTGATAGGTCTTCCTGCCGCTCAAGATTCCGTCAAGGGTCACAAAACCCTCCGCCCTCACCGTCAGGAAGGGCAGAAGGGTCAACAAAACCAATATAATAATATGTCTCCTCTTACTAAACGCCATTAAGGAACAGGGCAGTTGATTGTTTCTCAGTACGACATCATGTGGTTGCTGCCTGGGATCAAAGTTAATCATATTATCAATAGGGCATGTATGAATATTGGCAAAAAAAGTTGGATATCTGTCAAGTGGTTGGCCGGCAATGACATTTTTTCAACTATTTTTGTCTGAAAATCCACCTCGGTCACACGCATTGTCGCTACCTTGCGGCAAAATCAAAAGCACTAAAATGAGACTCACAATCACGGAAAACGAGAAAGCCTTCGCTGATGCGGCGGCATGGAGGATCATAGGGCAGATACTTCGGAAAGAGGACAGCGTCATCGGCCTCTCGACGGGCAGGACCACAGGAGAATCGCACAGGACTGTCGCAAGAATCCACAAAGAACACCCTTTCGATGTTTCCAAGGTGACATTCTTCGGGCAGGACGAGGTCGTCAATGTGCCACGGGAATATTCAGGATCCTGCTGGAAGATGCTGAAGACCGAGCTGATCGACGACATCGGAACAGACGACGAGCATTTTCTGATGCTTCCTGTCAAATCCGACGACTATGCCAGAGACTGCAAGAAGTTTATGGAAGAACTCGATTCCCGCGGAGGCATAGACCTTCTGATTGTCGGCATCGGAGAGAACGGTCATGTGGGCTTCAACCAGCCCGGCTCGGCGTTCGGGAGCGAATGCCGTGTCTCAGTCATGTACCCCGAACTGGAAGAGAGGATACGGCGAGAGACCGGCACACCGGACAACGTGGAGCTCGGAGGCGTGACAATAGGGCTGAAGGACATGATGTCAGCCAGAAGAATAGTGGCCGTAGCCAAAGGAGAGGCCAAGGCCGAGATTGTAAAACGCATCGTGAAAGGCACTGTCAGTGAGGAAGTTCCCGCCAGCATCCTTCAACTTCATCCAGACTGCGAGTTTATTCTTGACAAAGACGCGGCCTCAAAACTTGATTAGCCATGGAAAACAAAAAGTCAGACTATCTCGGACCATTCCTTTCAATGGTTTTCCTGTTTCTGGTCGTAGGATTCCTGACAACGGCCAACTCCCAGTTCCAGGGGCCGCTGAAGGAAGCCTTCCTCTCCAATGCCGGACACCTCAAGAACACATTCGCGACGCTGATCACATTCTCCTGGTTCCTGGCCTACCCGGTCTGCGGGCCGATCGGCTCAGCCTGGGTCAATGAATATGGTTACAAAGGAACCTTGATCAGAGGCTTGATCATGATGACGGCTGGACTGTTGCTGTTTTTCGCATCATCAGAGTTCACGGTACACTTTCCCGAAGCCGTCATAGGTTCGGAAAGCCTGTCATTCCCGGCGGGATTCCTGATTTTCCTTCTGGGCTCATTCGTGGTCGGAGGCTCCGCCACAATCCTGCAGGTCGTCATCAACCCTTATCTCGTGGCCTGTGACGTAAAAGGCACGCAATCCATCCAAAGGCTGGCCATCGGCGGAACCGCCAATTCGGCCGGCACCACGATCGCCCCGTACTTTGTCACAGGAATCGTGTTCGGAGGAATGGCGATGGAGGACGTGCAGGTCACCCAGCTTGCCGTTCCTTTTCTCTCTCTGGCCGCAGTCATCGTACTCGTCACGCTGGCTCTAATGAGGTTCTCCCTTCCTGACATCCAAGGGACCAGGGCAGGGAACGGAGAAAAACTGGAGAAAAGCGTCTGGTCGTTCAGACATCTGACACTGGGGGTCATCGCCATATTCTTTTATGTCGGAGCGGAGGTCTGCGTCGGGGCGAACGTGAACATGTACGCCATCGAGAAAGGAATGGACTCCCCCGCCCTTCTCGCGACACTCTATTGGGGCGGGATGCTCATCGGGCGGGCCCTTGGAAGCACACTGAGCAAAGTTCCGCCACGCGCGCAGCTCATATTCACGACTTCCATCGCCACTGTCCTGCTTGTTCTGGCGACAGCGCTTGACAACCCGTGGCTGCTCGCGGCCGTGGGACTGTTCCATTCTATCATGTGGGGAGCCATCTACACCCTCTCGGTACAGGAACTCGGGAAATACACCTCGGCCGCATCCGGAGTGTTCATGATCGGAGTGTTCGGAGGAGCGGTCCTGCCTCTCGCGCAGGGATTTCTGGCCGACCTGCTCGGAGGATGGAAAATGACTTGGCTCGCTGTGGTCTTCTGCGAACTGTTCATGCTTTACTACGCCGTCCGGGGCAGCAGAGTAATACAATCAGCTGAATAACAACTTATAATCAACATGAAAAAGATCCTTGTCTCTTTACTGGCCGCCATGGCACTGTTGTGTTCATGCGCCTCAAGCTCTAAATCCAACATTCTGATCGTCAGCGAGAACGGCGGACACCACAAGCCGTTCACCGATGCAGCCATTTCCTGGCTGGACAGCGTCTCCGCTTCTCGAGGGTTCACCATGACTGTCATCAACAACATGAACGATGTTAACGCCGAATTTCTCAAGGGTTTCGATGCCGTCATCCAACTCGACTTTCCTCCATACACATGGCCAAAAGCCGCGCAAGACGCTTTCACTGAATATGTTGAAAAGGGCATCGGAGGCTACGTCGGCTTCCACCACGCCACTCTTCTTGGTGACTTCGATGGCTACCCCATGTGGGAATGGTTCTCCAATTTCATGGGCGGAATACGATTCGCAGGCTACATCGAGCCGCTGGCCGACGGCACCGTCCGTGTAGAGGACACAAAACATCCTCTGTTCAAAGGAGTTGACCCGACCTTCACAATCCCCGATGACGAATGGTACACCTACGACAGGAATCCAAGGGACGCCGGGTACATCCACGTCCTTGCGAACGTGGACGAGGACTCATACACCCCACCTTCAGATGTAAGGATGGGCGACCACCCTGTCATCTGGACCAACACCGCCGTCAAGGCGCGCAATGTCTATCTCCAGTTCGGACACAGTCCGAAACTGCTGGAGAACGACAATTTCAAGACAATCCTGTTGAATGCGATAGACTGGGTAACCGGGAAATGAGAACGTTCAGGATCCTGACAACGACTGCCTGTCTCGTGGCCTGCGCCCTGTCACAGGCACAAACAACTTTCTGTCATGACGGGCTGCTCCGGAAGCGACTTATCGAAAGCGGATTCCTCCACAGTCCGCTGCCGGTTGACACCCTTGACTCCCAAGAGGCCGCTGGATGGAGAAAAGCGGTGGTCTCCGAGACCGGGCCGCTTCCCGGACTCCCGATGGAAATGGAGTTCCGGAAAAAGCCCGGATTCCGAGCCGTCGGCTCACCCGGAGACCCCGACTACGCCACATACGGAGGATGCCAGGCCACCTACAGCCTCGGAGGCCGGAATCTGGAAGACTACAACCGGATCGAGTTCTGGATCTACCCTGACTGCAAGGGGTTGAGCGTTGTCAATGTGGATCTGTCGTTCATCAACGGAGACGTCCCCGCAAAGCCGGGCTACAACAGCCCGTCAGGGTCGCATCTTGTCAATCTGAAACCAGGGGTCTGGAACAGGTGCTTTCTGGAGATTGATGAATACCAAAGAGACAGGGCCATAGGATTAAGGTTCAGTTCCACTGACAGAGGCAGCTCAATCGGAGCGTCAGACTATTCCGCCCGGTTTGTCATCGACAGAATCTCGTTCCAAAAAGTCCAAAATCCTGACAGGGTCTCCGGCTGGAAGCCCACGGAAGGACAAATCATCTATTCCACAACGGGCTACAGCGTCAAAGGAGAGAAGACTGCCGTCACAGATCCACAGACAAAAGGCAGATTCAGCGTCATAGACACCGAATCAAGTGCCGTTGTCTATTCAGGACGGATCAAGAAAAGCGTCACATCCATCGGCTCCTTCGGAGTTCTGGACTTCTCCGAGCTCACAAGACCGGGAACCTACAGAATCAAGGCCGGAGAGGCCGAGACCGGCACTTTCAGAATCTCGGACAATCTTTGGGACGATTCCCGCTGGAGGGTGCTCAACTACATATTCAGCCAACGCTGCGGCCACGAAGTGCCTGGCATCCACGAAGTCTGCCATAAAGACCTTTTCGCCTCGCACAATGGAAAGAGGATTGAATATTCAGGCGGCTGGCACGATGCCGGGGACCTTTCGCAGCAGACCCTCCAGACCGGAGATGTTGCATATTCACTATTGGAAGCATATTCATCACTTAAGGACCGCAACCCGGTTCTGGCTGCAAGGATGCTCGAGGAGGCCCGCTGGGGATTGTCATTCCTGATCGGCTGCCGCTTCGGGGATGGTTTCAGAGCCAGCAGCATGGGGCTTCTGATCTGGCAGGACGGGGTCATCGGCACATTTGACGACATCACCTCGGTAAGGGTGCAGAACAACGCTTTCGACAATTTCCTTCACTCAGGCTACGAGGCGTTCGCAGCCATGACCCTGCCCGACACCGACAAAGAACTGAAGGCACGGCTTCGGGACATCGCTGAGGAAGACTTCCGATTCGCCTGCGAAAAATTCGCCAAGGACGGCTACGACATCTTCACGCAACCCTACGAGCACACCTACAACACCTCGCACAGCCAGTTCCAGGCCACGATCTCATGGGCGGCCGGCCAACTCTACAGACTGACCGGGAAGAAGGAATATGCCGCAAGAGCCTCCGAGGCCATTGAATATGTCCTTTCCTGCCAACGGACAGAGCCGGTCGGAGACTGTCCGGGAGGTTTTTTCTACAGGGACACGACCAAAAGGTCGATAGTGCATTACATCCATCAGTCACGGGATCAGGTCTTCATGCAGGCTCTGGCTATGCTCTGTGAGACCCAGAAGGATTCTCCTGACTTTGGCAGATGGCTCGGAGCGATAAGGCTTCACGGCGACTACCTGAAGAGCCTCATTCGTTACACGGCGCCGTACGGAATGATTCCGAGCGGTGTTTACGAAGCGGAAGAATGGAAGGACTCCGAAAGCTTCCACTCCCTCCATCTGTTTCCGCCGGCAGATGCCGAGGAAAGATACTCACTGCAGATCAGGAAAGGAGTCAAGTTAGACAACAATCACTATGTCAAGCGGTTCCCCGTCTGGTTCGGAATATTCAACGGAAACTCCGCCGTCCATCTTTCGACCGGAAAAGCAGCGGCCATCTGCGGAAAGATTCTTGGCGATGATGAGCTGATTCAAATCGCCCGAGAGCAGCTTTACTGGACTGTCGGCAAGAATCCGTTCGGCCAGTCTCTGATCTACGGAGAAGGCCACAGCTATCCTCAGATGGACAGTTTCTCCAGCGGAGAGATCACCGGTGAGATGCCTGTCGGGATCCGCACTCCGGGCGACGAGGACATCCCGTACTGGCCGCAGACCAACAACGCCTGCTACAAGGAAGTCTGGGTCACCACAGCAGGGAAATGGATCTCGCTTTTGTCGGAATTTCAGGAATAACTACTTCAAAAAGACGAAGAAGACAGCGAGGACGAGGCAGACGAAAGCCGCGAGGTGATTCCAATGGAGGGATTCGCCTTTGAAGAGAAGGGTGACAACGAGCGTAAAGACAACAAGGGACACAACCTCCTGGATGACCTTCAGCTGCATCAGACTGAATGGACCTCCATTACCGGCAAATCCAAGACGGTTGGCCGGAACCTGGGCGCAATATTCAAAGAACGCGACACCCCATGAGAACAGGATGACCAGAATCAGCGGCCAGCTGGTGGAGACCTTCATCTCCTGAAGCTTCAGATGGCCGTACCACGCGAATGTCATGAATATGTTGGAAAGCACCAACAGAAGAACTGTTCCTAACGCTCTTAGCATGTCTTTGAATATAAATGAACGCAAAGGTAGTAATATTCTTTGGTACATTACACTACCCAGATGGCTGAGGTTGACTCAAAAGTCACAGAACAAGGAACTGAGCGACCAATATTGAATATCTTTTCGCAATAAACAGGGTGGCGCCTATAAAGACATTCTTATTCCGAAAAGATATTGTCTGCCCTGAAGATGCGTAGTAGCAGAAACTGTCTGGAAGCTGTCCACATATTTTCTCGTAAACTCGGCGCAATTCAGGACATTGCGGCATTCTGCCACTAATGTTCCCTTTTTAAGCTGCCAAGAATCCGCTATTTTAAGCAAAGGTGTATTGGATATTGATACCCCAGGTGTGTCTTCATAACGATAATGAGCTGAAGTCATAATGGACAACGGCTTAAATGGAGTAAGCGAGAATGCCATGGAAGCCGTGACTGTATTGCTGCCGGAAGATGTGGCTCCTTTGACCTCTGTATTCATCCATTCAGTTTTCGCATCCATTGAAAACCAATTGGAAGGACTCATACGAATGCTGAGAGCAGCATTAAATGAATCTGTACGATAAGATCGTGGATAGGACTGAAGATACAAGTTGTTGTCCGACCTTTGCCATCCACCATTTAATTCAGCCACAAATGTTTACGTTCCGAAGAATTTGCTTAATGAACCACTTATCCCATAGTTGTCTGCCTTAAGATCCGCATCTTTATATCCAGTTATGGTGACAAGTTCGGTATATTGACTGGAAGATGCCCTATTGGCTCTATTCAAATAAACAGAGCCAGCAAGAGTTGCATAGAACATGGAAATATTGTCTGAATACTTTAGTGACAGAATCGAAAGCAACCCTCTACGGCTTGACAGACTGTCAGCGTATGAAACAGTTCGATATGTGCTCATGACGGCACTGGGAAGAAGGTTTTCAATATCCGTTTTTGAAGATTCGTAGGATGCACGAGCGCCTGCTTTCAGTGAAGGAGAGAACGTCCTCTCCATGCTGAAAGATGGAGAAAGCGATGGATAGAGGAATGTTTTTGATATACCTTTACCGGAAACGATGTTCATTTTAATAGGGAATGACATACGAACCTCTGTCTTTCCAATGAAGAACTGCATCTCGGTGCTGATTCTTGGCATGATAGAAAAAAGATTGAGAGAAGCCTCCGTCCTGATGTTCGGATAATCGAGTCCTGTCAACTCCGCTTTCAATCCATGATGCTCAAGATTCACTTCACCTCAGAAACGTAATCTGACTCCCCCAGCCGATAGTCCATAAGTAAAACCATTTTCCGACACAAATTCATTCTGATGGAATAATTGATGAGCATTGAAAGCATCTGTCAAGTAATTTCCGGAATGATCGCTTCGTACAAACTTAGTAGCACTACTAAAAGACATCGCACGTCTGGATGATGTTCGGAATATAATATCCATATCATTTGATATTTTGAGCGATGGAAGATCATACAGTTGTGTGCCATTATTCTCACCTCCACTGATTATCCCGGAATTCTTTCTGATCTGTCCAGAAAAAGACAAGTCATTCTTGACATACATTTTTGTTGAATTGTTTTCGTACGTGTTTTTTCCGGACACAAAATATTTTGTATCCTTGGAAATATGATCTTCCACTATGTTCATGGACTGACCATCGCCAAAAGAAATAATCTCTGAAGATGAGGATGATTCGCAATATTGTTCCGCCGCCATCTGCAGAGAATACCTTAATTGCCTATCGTCATCTATTCTGCTCAAATGGTTAAAAGAGCCGATGGCTGAAAGATTGTCATACCAATATTCTTGAGGAAGCGGAAGACTCATTCTCACTGGGTTCAATCTGGTTTGAAAATCAGCATCGAGATTATTCTCAGAAATAAGGAAGACCCCAGTCCTGCCGAAATACTGTTGCTGCCACAATTCCTGAAGAATATCTTCTCCTGCATTATTGCCTTTAGCCAGATAAAAGTCCTGTCCTTTCTTTGAGAATCGTGTAACAAGAAGTTTGGTATCGAAGAGGGGACCTCGAGGGACACCTATCAAGGCATTACCTGTCACCATCCATGCGTTTTTTACATTCTTCTTGAGTATGATGTTGACAGCACTTTTATCTGTCTCGGAGATTCCCGCCAAGGTTTTCAGTGGTTGGTGATGTTTATAAATCTCTATACGGGACACCATCTCCGGAGAGAGGTTTTTGGTAATCACGCCATAACGATTTCCCATGAGATCCAACCCTTCCACATAAAATTTATTGATGTAGTCACCTTCGTAGCGGATACCTCCAGACTTGGTAACACTGAGTCCAGGAATTTTTCCCAACAAATCACCTAAAACCCTTTCGGCGCCATCAGCAAACGCGGCAGCCGTAAAAACCAAAGTATCGCCTTTCTCCACAATGGCTGACGATACAACCTTGGATTCCCGTATATTTATCGCCTGCTCAGATATTTCTATATGATATGGAGGATTTTGTCCTTCAAGTATAAGCGTTTTCGGCTGATACCCCAAGCAGGTAATGGTTATTCTGTCAACAGACTTGTTTTCAGGAACATTCACCACAAATGAGCCGTCTTCGGCTGAAAGCGCAAAACCCGTCATCGAAGATCCGGCATAAGCATAGACAAAAGCTCCGGCAACAGGGGCACCATCTTTTGTGCTAATTACATTCCCGGACAAAATGGACTGTGCCAGACACAAATCAAGCCCGACAGACACAATCCATACAATCACCAGAAAACACTTGTACAGAACAATGTTATTTCTTCTGCCAATACGCATCAGGAATCAAGGAGAGGTAAGGTCTTGCTTTAATCTCACTACGGCTTCCGTCACGGCCTTTTTTGAATTGGCTTCCAATACCATTTATCTTTGAAAAATATTCCATGTCACGCCTGTATCGTGTGTGCATAATCTCCATTTTTTCCATTGACAACGTATACACTCTGGCTTTCGGCTTTGATTCTCTTTCTTTCCGATATGAATTATCCTTATAAAAACGGCTTTGTTCAATACGTTCGACACCCAAAAGTCTAAAGTTTACGATATTCTCGGAATCCATCGCATATACTATCAGCCCAGGAGTTCCCCAAAGAAGCCATGGCCCAATATTTATTGGAATTTCTTCTGTGTACCATATAACCCAATCCCGTCCAAGGAAAGTACCTTTGGCTACTTTACAAATATATCCGGAATTCTCCTCTTCTTTATCAGTCAGTTCCCACTGCGGCATTTCCATTGGCATAATGCCATAAAATGTTGTCATATCAAAGTAATACTGGGTAAAAGACTTTTTCTCAAAATCAATCCATGATTTGTCATTGATTACCGAACCTGACAGACGAGATCTTTGCGCATATGCTGCTTCATCGGCGATATTACCGGTTTTGTCAAATGCGATGACGTCAAGGGAATCCTTCTTAAAAGAGACTTCATTGTAGAAGAATGCCAACTTCCCATCGAAATCCAAATTCATCTCACTGGTGTGGAAACTTACCTCATCAGCATCTCTTTTCTGCTGGAACAGGTACGTAAACCTAAAACAATCCTGCGCTTCAGCAACCAAAACGGATAAAAAAACAAACAATTGTATGAGAATCTTTTTTTTCATTTGCAAACGTAATGAAAACAGACAAGCTTAAAATCTTATTTTACAAAGAACTCTTGTTTATATAAATGACAAACATGATGCTACAATAGAACTGTTGATAAAAAACACTTGCGAAACCTGATGTGGAAATATACATATAAAGAATAGTAACAGAGCCTATAGCGATTGACAGTATTCTGTCATCGCTTATTAGAGGCAATCAATAACATCAAAATAGTCAGACCAGTGTAGTTGCTCTTCTATTGTGAGAGCGTGATCTACAACAACGACATGTTCAGTTCCACAACTAGTGAGGAAACCATAATAGTGTTCTTGTACAGGTTGTTTTTTTAGCTATCGCAGGAAAGGCCATTGCAAGCACAAGTACAACAACGACTATGGAAGATAAAAATCTTTTCATACGCAGTGTTTTTTTAAGTGACAAACTATCAAGTTTCGCAAGTGTTCCTAATTCATTTATACAAAAAATAAACCGATTTAAGCAGAAAACCAAATTTATTGCACCACACATAGTCCCCGCAGTTATACAAAAAGGCCGGCGGATTCATTCATCGCCGGCCCCTTTTGATATATTCATCAAATAATTACCTGATCATGTTCTTCGGGTCAAGAGCCTTGTCAAGTTCCTCTTTGGTGAGGAGGCCTTTCTCAAGGACGATGTCATAGACCGAGCGGTTGGTCTCAAGGGCTTCCTTGGCGACCTTCGTGCTGGCCTTGTAGCCGATGATCGGGTTGAGGGCGGTCACGATGCCGATGCTGTGCTTGACCATCTCGTAGCAACGCTCCTTGTTGACGGTGATGCCTTCGATGCACTTCTCGCGGAGGGTGTTCATGGCGTTTGTCAGCCAGGTGATGCTCTCCATGATGGATTCAGCAATGACCGGTTCCATGACGTTCAGCTGGAGCTGTCCTGCCTCGGCGGCGAAAGAGATGGTCGTGTCGTTGCCGATCACCTTGAAACATACCTGGTTGGTAACCTCAGGGATGACGGGATTGACCTTGCCAGGCATGATTGATGAGCCTGGAGCCATAGGCGGAAGATTGATCTCCTTGAACCCACAACGCGGACCGGAGGCCAATAGTCTGAGATCGTTGCAGATTTTGGACAACTTGACGGCCAGCCTTTTCAGGGCTCCGGAGTAGCTGACATAAGCACCTGTGTCAGGTGTCGCCTCCACGAGGTCTGGAGCAGCGATGAAGTGCTCTCCAGTGAGTTCTGTCATCTTCTTGGCGCAGAGTTCGGCGAATCCAGGCTTGGCGTTAAGTCCGGTGCCGATGGCTGTTCCGCCCATGTTGATCTCGTAGAGAAGGTTCACGTTTCTCTCAAGGTTGAGAACCTCTTCCTCAAGGTTGGTGGCGAAAGCGTGAAACTCCTGTCCGGATGTCATGGGCACAGCGTCCTGGAGCTGTGTGCGTCCCATCTTGATCACATGCTTGAATTCCTCTCCCTTGTCCTTGAATGCGCCTATGAGATCCTTGAGGCTCTTCTCCATCTTCCTGTTCATTCTGATGAAAGCGTAGCGGAAAGCAGAAGGATAGGCATCATTTGTGGACTGGGCGCAGTTGACATGATCGTTAGGAGAGCAGAACTGGTACTCGCCTTTTTTGTGCCCCATGATTTCAAGGGCTCTGTTGGCTATGACCTCGTTTGCGTTCATATTCACTGACGTGCCGGCTCCACCCTGCATCATATCGACAGGGAACTGGTCATGGAGTTTTCCATCAATGATCTCACGGCAAGCGGCAACGATGGCATCTGCGATGTGTGGCTCTAGCGCTCCGAGTTCCTTGTTCGTCTGAGCAGCAGCCAACTTTATGCAGGCCATAGCGATGACGTACTCAGGATAGTCGCGCATCCTGGTGTTTGATATTTTATAATTGTTGAGAGCCCTTTGTGTCTGAACTCCATAATAGGCCTCAGCCGGAACCTGAAGTTCCCCAAGAAGATCGGATTCAATCCTGAATTTCTCTTCGCTCATAATGATTTAATATTATCGGTTTTATAAATTATTTTATTATCTATATGGCAAAGGTAAGTCCAAAAAAGATTATAAGCAAAACTGGCGCAAGAAATTTCAATTTATTATTCATTGACTATTGCCCCTGAGGTGTTGACTGTACGGGTCAACGTCGCGTTGATGGCGTAACCAATGATCGCCAGGATCACCGCGATGAACGTCTGGTCAACATCGAGGTTGAACGGCAGAATTCCAGAGAACAAGGAGAAGAAGCCAATAACGATGACCGCAGTGTGGGCAAGTGAGACAACTCCACCAAGGCTCCATGTCCAACCATTGAACCGAGACGCGATGTAGGCGAAGGTCACGAGCAGGGAGAAGCCGACACATCAGTGAATATGAACGCTAACGAAGTGATCGCCAAAGAAGCCCTTGAGACCAACCGCTCGGTCTATGACATCGTCCTTGAGAAAGGCCTCATCACCAAAGAAGAACTTGACAAGGCTCTTGACCCGAAGAATATGATCAGGTAATCCACTGACGAAATATGCAATAAGGTCTGGCTGATTTCTTTTATCGGTCAGGCCTTATTAAAAGACATAGGGCAATAAAAACTTACTGGGCTATTTTCGGCTCAAAGCATTTAAACGCTGCTCCGATAACCCCGTGAAGCGTGCCACGTCACTAACACACATCCCACCATTCAGCATAGACGCAGCGACGTTCTCTATTCCTTTCTCTATTCCTTCTTTCATGCCTTCAGTTCTACCCTGTTCTACACCATGACGGTAACCCTGCTGTCTGGCTCCCTCAATGTATGGATGCATCTCTTTCTCTGTCATCATGTCACTGAAATAGTTATCAATCTCACTATCGTCAAGACCGCTGATTCGCATCGCCCGCTCTAGTTTGTCAAACACAACGTCCCTTTCCGACCTCGACTTGGCAAAGATAGCGAAATTTCTGAATATCCTGCACCATGCGGCAATCGGACTGTCATACTCTTCTGTGTAGCGCATTATCCTCGGCAACTCCAACAGATAGAAAGACATCTGGTCACCGAACGGCTCAACAGTCTCGACCTCCTGCAAACGGTAATGGTATAGAATCTTTTCTTCCGGAGAGTTCGGATGATCGTCCTCATAGTTCATGATACATATAACCTTGACGGGGGACAGGACATATTCCTCATCACCTCTTTCAACCTGTCTGGTCACAAGTCTTGAACCGTAGAAGAGCAAGCGGTCACGCTGGTCAAAGCGCAACGCCTTCTGCATCTCTACCAAAATCATTCCGCTCGATGTCTTGCAAAGGAGGTCCAAAAGTATCCTCTTGTCCTTCGGAGAGATCTCCGTCAGTTCTGTGTTTCTGAACTCAACCGATTTGATGTCCTCCTGAAGGATGTCGTTAAGAAGTAAAATCAGCAGGTCTGGATGGTTCTGGAATATGTACTTGAAGGCCCAGTCACAGGTTAGGTCAAGGTACTCCGGAGTCGCCAAGCGTTGGGCGTAGGCATCTCTTTCATCGTCCGTCATACCAGAGAACCGTACGTCCTTCTCCATTAGTCGGCGACAGTGAAGGTAGCGCTTCCGGTAGAAGTCATCCGCTGACATCCTCTCATGATCCCTGTCAACAGTCTCCTGACCGAATGGTTTCTGGTTTGAGCCCTTTGGGTTGTCCGCCTCTTGATCGTTTACTTCTTGATCACTGGTCTCTTGGTTAATGGTTGTCTGGCCAACAGCCTCCAGCCTGAATGTCTTATTCTTCTCTAAAAGTCCCATAGTTAAAGCTAAGTTTGACAGTATAACACCTGAATCCCAGAATCCATTCTGGAATCCGGCACCAAGTTAGTCATTCTAAACAATATAATCCGCAAAGAAACATATAAGAATCATAAGAAACATAATTTTTTTCGACAATACCCCCAAAGAAACCCCTCTCCAGAACATGTCATACAGCTCAAAAGGCTAGAAAAGAATAATATAGTCGCGCACATAGAACGAAATCCCAGAAACACGGAAACGTAAAAGATTATTGCGCGCAGCGCGAAAAAAGCGTCGACCCGAATGAGCCGACGCTTTCGCATATTCATTAATCAAAGATTATCTCTTTGAACCTTTAGTTGCAGTGCCGTTTTTGGCGGCGAGACGCTTCTGATTCCAAACCGTGGCATCGTACATCACAGGTGTTCCGATGAAGATGGAAGCGTAAGTACCGATGCAGATACCAAGGATCAGGGCGACAGCAAGACCTCTGATGGACTCCCCGCCGAAGATCGCGATGGCAAGCATCGTGACGAGGGTGGAGACTGAGGTGTTGACCGTACGGGTCAACGTCGCGTTGATGGCCTGGTTGGTGTTCGTCCTCACATCAACATTAGGATGCAGAGACCTGTACTCACGGATTCGGTCAAAGATAACCACATTGTCGTTGATGGCGTAACCGATGATCGTCAGGATCGCCGCGATGAACGTCTGGTCAACATCGAGATTGAACGGCAGGATTCCAGAGAACAAGGAGAAGAAGCCAATAACGATGATCGCTGTGTGGGCAAGTGAGACAACTCCACCAAGGCCCCATGTCCAACCATTGAACCGGAACGCGATGTAGGCGAAGATCACGAGCAGGGAAAGGATTACAGCTATGATGGCATCTCTCTTCATGTCATTGGCGATTGTAGGGCCGACCTTGTCCGAAGAAATAATACCATTAGGATTGTCAACCGTGGATTTGAACTCATCCAAAGTGATGTCCTTCTCGGCGAAGAAAGGCTTCAAGGCATTGAAGAGCTTAGCCTCGACCTCGGCGTCAACATCTGATGACTCCTGATCATTCTTGTACTGAGTCGTGATCTTCATCTGGCTCTCTCCACCAAACTGCTTGACCTCGACGGCTCCGTCAAACTCAGCGACGGCGGCATTCCTGACCTGCTCGGCAGTGACCGGCTGATCGAAACGGACAACATAGGTACGGCCTCCGGTGAAGTCCACACCGTATGTGAAGCCCTTGGTGAAGATAGAGACAATGGAGATGACGATCAAAGCGCCGGAAATGATGTAGGACCACTTTCGGGCGGCGATGAAGTCAAAGTGAGTGTTCTTAAGGAAGTTCTTGGTAAGATTGTTCTCGAACGAGATGCTCTTGCCCTTCTGGATGCGGTCATCAAAGATAAGCCTTGTGATGAAGATTGAGGTGAGGACAGAGGTGATGATACCGATGATCAATGTGGTGGCGAAACCTTGAACAGGGCCTGAGCCGAACACGAAGAGGACGATACCGGTAAGGAGGGTGGTCACCTGACCGTCGATGATGGCGGAGTAGGCGTTCTTGTAGCCATCGGCCACAGCCTTGCCCAGACCCTTGCCTGCGGCAAGTTCCTCCTTGATGCGCTCGTAGATGATCACGTTGGCGTCGACGGCCATACCCATTGTCAGGACAAGACCGGCGATGCCGGGAAGTGTCAGGACTGCTCCGAATGAGACGAGGACCCCGAAGAGGAGAAGCACGTTGCAAAGGAGAGCGATGTCAGCGGCGACACCGGCGCCCTGATAGAAGAAGATCATGTAGATGAGAACCAAGAGGAACGCGATGACGAATGAGATCATACCGGCGTTGATGGACTTGGCTCCGAGGGAAGGGCCCACAACCTGTTCCTGAATGATTGTGGCAGGGGCGGGAAGCTTACCGGACTTGAGGACGTTCACAAGGTCGGTGGCCTCGTCCGGCGTGAAGTGGCCGGTGATGGAGGAGCTGCCGCCCGGGATGGCGTTCTGCACATTAGGGTATGAATATACCATGTCATCAAGAACGATGGCGATTTGCCTGCCGACGTTGTCGCTGGTCATGCGGGCCCAGATGTTCGCACCCTCAGCGTTCATGGTCATGGAGACAGATGGCTCACCATTGGATCCGTGGTCGTAAACGACACGGGCGTCAGTGATCACACCGCCGTCAAGCTTGGCCTTGCCGTCTCTTGACGTAGCCTTTATGGCCACGAGCTCATAGACATTGTCGCCTTGAACATAAACGGAAGGCTTTACTGACCACATAGGCTTGAACTCCGCCGGGAATATCTCGGCGATCTGAGGCATCTTGAGATACCTGTTGATCTTGGCTGTGTCTATGGCGGAGGCGAAACCTATGCAGGCATTGTTGGCCCCGGAAGGAGTAAGCACAGCGAAGAGAGGATTGGCTTTTTTGTAAGCCTCGGCCTCGGCGCTTGAACTCTGGTTCTGGGCGATTTCGGAATTGAGAAGGGAATCAGCGCCCTCCATTGCCTCTTTCTCGGCGCGAGGCTCCGCGGCAACGGTGGCCGTAGAGTCGGCCTCGCCGGAAAGGATCTCGGCAAGCTTTGCATTGGCCTCGGCGAGATAGCCGGCAAGTTCCTGGCTGTTGTAGGTTTCCCAAAATTCAAGGGACGCTGTACCCTGGAGGAGCTTTCTTACACGCTCCGGCTCCTTCACGCCCGGAAGCTCGACAAGGATGCGTCCGCTGTTGCCAAGTTTCTGGATGGAAGGCTGTGTCACGCCGAAACGGTCGATACGGCTCCTGAGCACGTTGAACGAGTTCGCCACCGCACTCTCGGCCTCATCCCGTATGACGCTGATGACCTCGGCGTCGGAGGATGTCGGAGAGATCCGGTCCTTCATGTCGTAGGTGCCAAAGATCTGGGCGAGGCGCTGGCCATTGCCCACCTCCTTCCACGCGTCGGCGAAAAGGGTTATGTAGTCTTCCCTGGAATTGACACTACGCTCCTTGGCAAGGGCAAGAGCCTTCTGAAACTCGGGATTCGTGTTGTCACCGGCAATAGCCTTGACAAGGTCCTGAAGCTGCACCTGCAGCATCACATTCATACCTCCCTTGAGGTCAAGGCCAAGATTGATCTCCTTGGCCTTGCAATCCTTGTAGGTGTTCCACAGGAATACCTTCTTCGTGGAGATGGAATCGATGAATACCCTGTTCTGTTCCTTCCTGATCGAGTCCAGGTAATAAGCCTGGTCATTCTCAGGAATCCGAGCGAAATCCGCTGAATTCCGGGCCGCCTCAGCGGCTTTCTCAGCGAAATTTTCCGCTTTCTTTTCCTGGATTGCAGTCACCGCCGTGAAGGACAGCTGCCAAATGGAAGCTATCGCAAGCAGAATGGCGACAAGCCTGATCCAACCTTTACTTTGCATAATTTTGTCTTTATTTTATTGTTTTAATTTTGCGCATAAAAATAGGGGTACAAATTTAGCATTTTTTTCTTAGAAAGAAATTATCTGCCAAGTATTTCTTATTTTTGCAGACGCAATGACCGTGTTTTTAGAATGAGAAACAAGATATTCATCGGCTTATTCGTTCTGCTCACGCAGATCGCCTTCGCCCCGGAAGCGTCCGCGCAAGTCTCCGCGGCGGGACTTTTGGATAAGGCAGACTCCTGCAGAACGGCCTACAATTTCGCCGAGGCCGTGAAACTCTGCGAAAGAGCCTTGGCAGCTTTGGACTCCACCGCTTCCCAAAAGGAAGAGGATCGCTTGTTAATGGCCCGCAACGGCCTCAACATGATGAACTTCTGCAGCCAACCTGACGTGGTTGCCAGGCAGACATTCCCTCTTAAGGATTTTCTGTTGTACTACCCGTTGCCAGACAAAAGCTGGAGAAAAACCCCGAACCAGTTGGACTCCCTTCCCGGAGACAACCTTTCCCAAGCCATCTACATTGTCGATGACGCAAAGGACATCTACTATTCCGCCAAGGACGATGAAGGCATCCGGAACATCTACAAGACACATTTGACTGACACCCTCTGGTCGGCGCCGACACTCATCAACGAGCGGTTGACAAGTTCCTCCGACGAGATTTACCCGATGCTCTCCCCTGACGGCAAGTCGCTCTTTTTCGCTTCAAAAGGTCTGTTCGGCATGGGGGGTTATGATCTCTATGTCTCGAACTGGAACGAAGAATCCGGGGATTGGGATGTACCTGAAAACATGGGGTTCCCATATTCATCGCCCTATGATGACTTCCTTTTTGTAAACACTGAGGACGGGAAGTACTCGATCTTCGCCTCAAACCGCGATTGCGGGAAAGACAGTGTGACAATCTATGTCCTTGAATATGACAGCATGCCGGTCCGCAAAGCTGTCACCGATGTTGAAGAACTCAGGAATTTGGCGGCGCTGAATCCGGACGGAAGCCCGGAGAGAATCGGCAACGGCCCCACGGCCCAGGATGCGGAACAGCACGATGAGAACATCAGGAAATACATGGACAAGATGCGGGAGGTACGGATCCTGCGTGATTCCATAGCAAGGTTCGGACAAAGCCTTGACAAGATGCGCGCGGGCCTTGCGGCCACAGAGGGAGCCAAAAAAACCGCTCTCTCTTCCAAGATCGCGGAGAGAGAAACAATGATTCCAACATTGAACAACGCGCTTAACATGGCGGTCAAGGATCTCCAGAACATAGAGATGGATTTTCTCGCCAACGGGATTGTGATCGACACGCGGAAGCTTCAAGCCGAAGCGGACAAGGAAATAGTCGGAGCGTCCTCAGGCTACACATTCTCAAAGAACAGTTACGGCCCCGCGTTTCACCTGAACATCGAGAGGCCAAAACCGACTTTCGACTATTCATTGATGATTCTTCCTGAAGGCAGATTCGCCGAAAACAACACTCTGCCGGAAGGCCTTGTGTACCAGATCCGAATCTTCACCTTGAGCCGAAAGGCAAAAGTGGCGGACCTGAATGGGCTGAGCCCTGTCTTCGAGAGGACAACAGCATCGGGAAAGCTGGCCTACTCGGTTGGGCTGTTCAGGTCGTACAAGGACGCCCTGTCCAACCTCAACAAAGTCAAGAACCGGGGATTCCGCGATGCACAGATCGACGCTTTCCTGGACGGACAGGTGATAGGCGTGTCGAAAGCCAGGTCTCTTGAAGAAAAAATAAAGACTCTGTACATGATCAAAATCTATCCGGAGAACGGCCAGTCACTGCCGGAGCAAGCCATGTCGGTGCTCAGGCAGCATCCGGACAAGGATCTGATCAAGACCACAGAGTCCGGAGCTGTCGTGTTCACGACGGGACCTTTCGAAGACAAAGCCACAGTGGACGCGCTTGTCGCGGACCTTAAAGCCGCCGGAATCGGGAACATCACTGTCTCTGGATCCGCCTCGGAATAATTCAGTCCTCTGAGTATGAAGAAAGTCGGAAAAATACTTGTGGTTGATGACAACGCGGGGATCCGGTCTGCGTTGAAGATCCTGTTGCCTATGCGGTTCGAGGCTGTGGAGATCCTGCCGTCGCCCGCACAGCTGATCAGCACGGTGAACACCTTTCGGCCGGACGTGATCCTGTTGGACATGAATTTCAACACCGACATCAACACAGGAAACGAGGGACTGTTCTGGCTCAGCGAGTTACGCAACAACAACCCGAACCAGAAGGTGGTGCTGTTCACTGCCTACGCCGACATCTCGCTTGCGGTCGAGGGGATGAAAAGAGGCGCCTTCGACTTCATCGTGAAGCCTTGGGAGAACGAGAAACTCCTCGCCACGCTGGAAAGGGCGGTGGCGGAGAACCGGAAAGGAAGTCAGCGGTCCGGTGAATATTCCACCGGTCCGACCGGGATGTACTGGGGCTCATCCCAAGCCATGTCGGAGATCAAAAAGACGATCGAAAAGATCGGCCCCACAGACGCGACGGTGCTGATCACAGGCGAGAACGGAACCGGCAAGGACCTTCTGGCCAGAGAGATACACAATCATTCCGATAGGCGGAACGGTCCGATGGTCAGCGTCGATGCGGGGGCGATCCCGGAGACCCTTTTCGAGAGCGAGCTCTTCGGCCATGTCAAGGGAGCGTTCACTGACGCCTACTCTGACAAGGCCGGAAAAATCGAGTTGGCCGAGGGCGGGACCCTCTTCCTGGACGAGATCGGGAATATTCCCCTGCATCTTCAGGCAAAGCTTCTGAGGGTCCTTCAGAACAGGACGATCACCCGTGTCGGAGACACCAAACCACGGAACGTGAACATCCGCCTTGTCTGCGCGACGAACATGGACCTGCGCCGGAAGGTGCAGGAAGGCACTTTCCGGGAGGATCTTTTCTACAGGATCAACACGATGAGCATCCACCTTCCGGCCCTGAGGGAGCGTCCGGAGGACATCGTGCCGCTCGCTGAGATATTCATTAAAAGATTCGATGAGAAGTACCATCGCGAGGTGGAGGGAATCGCTCCGGAAGCCAAGGCCGCGCTGAAGGAATGCCACTGGAGCGGGAATATTCGTGAGCTACAGAACTGCATCGAGAAGGCGGTGATTCTCGCCGAAGGCAATGTTTTGACAGTAAGGGAATTGCAGCTTCCGTCAGAGGCTTTGGCCGAAGGGAGCGAGCCATCGGTGGCGACATTGGAGGAGGTCGAGGAGAAGGCGATCCGGGCCGCCGTGGAGAAATATTCAGGGAATATGTCGCTGGTGGCCAAGGCGTTGAATGTCAGCCGCCCGACCCTCTACAGCAAGCTCAAGAAATACGGTATTTAGGAATATGCCACTGTGGTCTCAGATAGCGATTCCGGCTGGCGTGTTAGTGCTGGTGGCTTTGGTTGCGGTGCTTCTGACAAGGCATCGCATCCTTAAGAAAGTCACCTACATGCTTGACGCACTGGAGGATAAGGAGACCAATTTCAGGTTCGACGAAGGAGGCTTGGGCAGCCGGAAGATCAACCGCACTTTGAACCGAATCCGGACCATATTCCAGAAAGAGACCGCTGACATCAGGGAGCAGGAGGAATATTACGGGCAGATGCTGGACAAGGCCAAGACCGGCATCGTAGTGCTGGAGTCCGGGACGGATTCAGTGCTTTACACCAACAAGCAGGCACTGGTTCTCCTTGGGGTGTCTTCTCTGAGCACTTTAAGACAACTGGACATCGTAAGTCCTTCTTTAAGAGGCGCATTCGAGAAAGTGGAGGAAGGACTTGACCAAAAAGCGTCGATATATTCAGAAAGCTCGCAGACAAACATCTCTCTTTCCGCCACTTCCGCCCACATCGGGCACAAGGACGTGAAAATCATCGCGGTGAACGACATCTCGGAGACCATTGAGGAGAACGAGTCTGAGTCATGGACCAGACTCATCAGGGTCCTTACCCACGAGATCATGAACACCGTCACACCGATCGCTTCCCTTTCCGAGGCTCTTTCCGAATATGCCGGGACGATCACTTTGCCCTCAGACGGCCCAGACCTCAAGGCAGGTCTGGAGACGATCGCCAGCTCGTCCCGTGGCCTGATAAAGTTCGTCAATTCATACAGGGATCTGACCCACGTGGCCGTACCGGTAAGGAAGGCCTTCTTCGCGCGTGACCTTGCCGCCAAGGTGATTGACCTCAGCCAGCCTGTTCTGACAGCCGCCGGAGCAGTGGCGAAATTCGTGGAGAAAACCGAAGATGTCCTGCTGTACGCAGACGAGAGCCAGATCTCTCAGATTCTCATCAACCTGGTCAAGAACGCCGCCCAGGCCGGAGCGAAGCACATCGAGATCTCCGCCGAGATTGACAAGCGGGACAACGTCATTATAAATGTCAGCAATGACGGGCCACCGATCAGCGCAGCGAGTCAGGAGGAGATCTTCATTCCGTTCTTCACCACAAAACCGGACGGCAGCGGCATCGGCCTCAGTCTCTCCCGCCAGATCATGAGGATGCACGGCGGCACCCTCCGCCTCACCCGCTCGGACTCCGAAGCGACTATCTTCACGCTCATATTCAAGTAAAAAGAAACTGTTCTCAGAGTTTGCCGAAGGGCCGAAGCACCCTCCCAGCCTGACAGCTGGGTCCCTCACGCTTATGGCCGAGGGTGGCAAAGGAGGCTGTAAAATGGATCATATTCATTATCAGAAATATAACCATTCCCCTTTAGCAGTTTCTCTCTAAAGAAGAGACGTCTATTCGCTTGGTATCAATAAGTTATACGCCACTCATTGATTCTGAATGCGTGGCAGGTAATCAACTGGTTACCAGACAATAAAGCAAGTTCGTGGTGTTTGAAACGGCACCACGAACTTGTTCATTTTACTGTTTAACAAACAGTTAACTGCCACGACCGTCAAGTCTTATCCCTGAGCTCGTCGAAGGGCCGGGTCACAGGCTCTACGACCAGGAAGATACGGCAGCGCTACTCGCTCTTGAGGGAATCTACAGGGTTCATGCGGGCGATTCTCAGGGAGCCGATGGCGATTGTGGCCACGATGATGGCGAGGACAATGATGTCGGCTGCGATGAAGAACAGAGGGCCCAGGGCAATCTTGACCGGGAACTGCTGGAGCCAGTAATGAGCCACAAGCCAGGCTCCTGCGTCACCGATGATCACTGCGATGACAGCCATCTTTAGCACATCCATCACAAGCATCGACACGATCTCGGAGGACTGGGCACCGTTGACCTTACGGACAGCTATCTCTGCGCTGCGGCGGTAGTTCTCGTCACGGACGTAGGAGATGAGACCGATGATGGCGATCAGAAGTGCGAACAAGGAGCCGAGCTCGTAGGTACGTTTCATCTGCTTGGTCGAATCGTACATGCTCGTAAGCGTCTCTGAATATGCCTTCACCTCAGCGTCGCTGTCCGGAGCCACCTCCTTGATGGTTTTCTCAACCTTGCGCATAGTCGCAGGGGTGACTTCGTTCAGTTTGATGACAATGGTATGCATCAGGCCGGCCCAATCATATCCACCCTTCTCCTTATATTCCTCAGTGTAGAAGTCACTCTTCCAGCAGAAGCGGACACTCGGACGCTCGTCCATGTCGGTGACATCTCCGATGACATAATCCTCATAAACTCCGCAGATGGTGACCTGCCCGTGTTCGGAGATGTTGACAATCTTGCCCACGGCTCCGTCAGACCAGTCCGCGAAGGCGGCCATCTTGGTCACAAACGACTTGCTGACAGCCACATCGTTCGGTCCTTTAGGGACAGATCCCTCGACAAGACGGAAGCCCAACATGTCAAAGAAACCTTCCGAGGCACCATATTCATCGGCAATGTTGAAAAGCTCGCGGTCGTCTCCCGGCAGACTTACGTTGTTGCCGGATGCCCGGTTAAAAGGCAGGGTGTATGTCAGCTCAGCTGCCTCGACCTCTGGGAGGGCGCGGAGGGCACCGGCTATCGCATTCATTCTGGTCTGGTCGTAGGACGAGAATGTCTCATAGACCAGGTTCTTGTACTCGTAGCCCGGATCAGTGTTCAGAACCTTGCGGTACTGGAAGCTTACGATCAGCACTAGGGACACAAGCACGGCATTGATGGCGAACTGGAAGGCCAGAAGGGAGATCTTCCAGCGGCGCTTGCTCTCCTTGTAGCCTCTGAAGGCGCTGGAGATTGGAATCCTGTTGAACATCTGGGCCGGGATGATGGCGGAGACAAGGAACACAAGGATGACAATTCCGATGATGATCCAAACGGAAAGCGGAGTGACAAGATCCTGGACAGGGACTCCGAGCAGGGATTCCACAGCGCCTCTGAACGCCAGGACAAGCAACGCGGCTACCACAAGGGAAAGTCCCAGGTTGCCGGCTGTTTCCTTGAGGAGAATCTTGTTGATGTCCCATGCTTCGGCTCCGTAGCATTTGCGGACTCCTACCTCGCGGGCTCTGCGGATGACATCCGAGATGGCCACTAGGACGTAGTTCATTATGGAGACGAGAAGAAGCAGGATGGCCACAATAGACAGGATGAAGACCAGATTCCTGACCTCCGGCTGGGAGCTGTGTTCCTTGGCAAGAGGCGCCAGGAAGTACCACATCGTGGTGCCGTTCTTTTCCAGTTCATCCAATGGCTGATGCGCTTTCTGCATCTCGTGGATCGCATCCTTAAGGGACGCAGGGTCTACTCCTTCGGCAAGTTTCACGAATCCGATGTAACGGTCGTTGCCGAGCCAGTTGTTAAGGCTCCAGGAACTCATCGTCTCAATGGACAGGATGACATCTGGATGGATGGAGCCGTTCTTCGGGAAATCTTCATAGACTCCGCAGATGGTCAGTTTCAGATTCGGGACCTCTTCGTTGGCGATCTGCTTGTCAATGGCCTCATTGATTCCGCCTAACTTCTCGGCGAATGCCCTTGACACAGCGACAAAGCCGCTCCATGACTTCAACGCCTTCTCAGGATCTCCCGCAAGGAATGGCCTGTCGAATATCTTGAAGAAGCAAGAGTCGGTGATGATGTGCCTGGCTTCCACCTTGCTTCCTTCCTCATCAATGATGAAATTCTGATTGTTAAATACGCCAGAGAATCTTGTGGCCTCAAGCACGCCTGGAACCTCGGCCTTGAATCCCGGAGCCACAGCCCCGCTGACCTGTCCGAAATCCTTGTCATCACCTTGGCGAACTATGCCCGTACGAATCCTGTAAATCCTGTCAACATCCTGATAGGCATTGTCATACGACAGTTCAAAGCACACTTTCGCAATCAGGATGATGGCAATCGCCATTCCCACTCCCAAGGACAGAACCTTGATTATCAAATCACTTACTCTTCTCATATTCATTCCTCCTCGTGGAGGCTAATTATTTATGGTTCAATATTTTGCTTATATTTACTCCCTCCCTCCAAGGACAGGAGTACACCCCAACATATTCCTAATCCTCAATCGTTTAGGCTCCACGGCCTTTGTGTCACATCCGGAAGGTTGCCCCGACGAACCCTCCGCGCTTAGCGCTCCGTCCCTCCCAGCCTGCGGCCGGGCCCATCCCGCTTATGGCAGCGGGTGGCCAAGGTTCGCTGTGGCAACCTTCCCCTTGAATATTCTCACGGATTTTGTCAGCCAGTCCTCGTGGCCAAGGTTCGCTGTGGCAACCTTCCGGATGATAAAGACAAAACCGTAACAGATTTCAAGTCCATATACTGTCTCTTCGACAAGTTCAGTGACAGAAGTGCTATTCCTTTTTCAGTTCAATTGCCGGATTGGTGCGTGCCGCGCGGATAGCCTGCCAGAGGACGGCCAGGACGGCAATCACAGCGGTGAACAGGCCGGCGAGGGCGAAGATCCACCAGTGGAGACCGATGCGGTAGGAATATCCGTTCAGCCAGGTGTGCATCAGGTACCAGGCCACAGGCACAGCGATGATGAACGCCACACCTATCATCTTCATGAACTCAGCGACCAAACCCCACAGAACAGAGTTGTAATCAGCGCCATAGACCTTCTTCAAAGAGACCGTCCTACGCTCCTGCTGCATGTAGTACGAACTCATCGCCACAAGACCGAGAGCCGAAACCAGCAGTGAAAGGATTGTGAATATGACCATGATCTCCAGCACCCTCCTCTCGGAAGAGAACACCATCTTGATGTCATCCTCCACATAGGAAGCATCGAATATCTTGTCCGGGTACATCTCATCAAAGACAGCTTTCACTCTCGCCAACGCCTCCTTGTGATCCGGTGTGGTCTTGATAAGAATCGTCCACGGCCAGCTCTTGGCAGGATATTCGTCATACTGGTAGATCAGCGCAGGATGCTGCTCCTCCAGCAAAGGCTTGATTTTGAAATCATAGTAGATGCCACCGATCTGCATCGTGCGGTTAGACTTGGTCGTGAACTCCGTGGCGGTCTCGTCGATGCCGAGGACTCCGTAGGCATATTCATTCAACCAATAGCAGTCCGGAGTGTGATTGTCTTGTTTCTTCCTGATTCCAAGGATATTGAAATAGGTGCTGTCGCCCTTGATCAACTGGAACGAAGCCTCTCTTCCGCTTTCGGTGGACATAGTCCAGTTGTTGGTCATGAACATCGGATGCCCATCTCCAAGTCCGACGGCCTCGATGCAACTCTCAGCCTTAAGCTTGTTGATGAGTGGAGTCAAATCACCTGCAAGGCCGAACTGATTGCTGATGGTGATCTGATCCTCAGTATTGTAACCCACCGGAGCGTTGATCATTGAGCGGATCTGGAGGAACATCGTGAACGCCGTCACAAGCATCACCACAGTGATGACATTCTGAATGACAATGATGACCTTGCTGTAAAGGGTCTTGGTCTTGAGCCTGAGCGTGCCTCGGACAATCTCGATTGGCTCGGCCTTCTGGATGATGAGCGCAGGCACGATACCAGCGATGACACCGACCAGAACCGTGAACAGGACACAAATAAGCATACTCACCGGAGAGACAGCCTCGAAGATCGAGATGTCATAGTTCAGCACCTTCGAAGCCGCTGGGGAAATGGCCTCGCCAAGCAGGATGGCGACGATCATAGCGGCCGCGCAGATGATGGTGCTCTCGACAATCATTTTCAGGAATATGCCCCCTTTCGTGGCACCGATAAGCCTTCTGGTGGCCATCTCCTTGGCGCGGAAGCCGGAGAGAGCCGTGGTCATGTTCACATAGTTCAGGATGGCGAACAGAAGCAGCAGGAAGCACATTCCAGCAAGCAGCATCACGGTCGTCTTGTTGCCAAGAACCAGACCGTCGTTATAGTCCTCATTGCCGTCCGACAGGAAATAGATATCCCGCAAAGGAATGATTCTCACGTCATTCTCGTCTCCGCCATAGTCTGATAAATATGTCCAGAAATTCGCCCGGCACCATTTAAGAATATCATCGTGTCTGGCCGGAAGATCTGCGTTCGGATAAGCCATCACAAAGCAAGTGGATGATCCGGCGTTGGACATGCGCTCATCGTTTGCCTGGTTGGTGATCGTCATAATCTCTCCGCGAAGGAAAATGTCGCACGGTCTGATGATGGAGTTCTCAATGTCCTTGAACACACCTGAGACTGTCAGGTTGCTTACCGTCGAGTCCGCGCCGTCAAAACGTATCTCACGTCCGACAGGATCCCTATCTCCGAACTGAGCCTTGGCGAAAGACTCACTGATCAAGACACCACTTATCGAGGCCTTCCACTCACGGAAATCACCTTCCACAAGAGGGAAACTGAACATATCGAAAAACGAAGAGTCAGCGTAGGATGTCCGAGCGTTCACGATATTGCCATCGATCTTGTACTCCTGCAATCCGTTGCTGGAATATGACGCTGACTTCTCAATCTCTGGGAAGTTCGCCTTCATATGGCGGGACAGCCAGTAAGCGGACGAAAGGGTCTCTTTCTGGGCGATCACATAAATCCGGTCAGCGTTCTTTTGGAACGAGTCGATACCGAGCTGGCTGGTGACATACACAGCCAGAAGCAGGACAAACGCCATCGAGAGGCTGAGTCCCAGAAGGTTGACAGCGCTGTAAAGTTTGTTGCGCTTCAAGAAGTTAATGAAACTGTTCATATTCTCTGTCTACGGCCTCGTGGAGGCCAACCATTTGTTTTTCAATCTTTTACCTACATATTCTCCCCACCATTCCAGGCAGGAGTACATCTAAGCATATTCTTAATGTTCAATCTCTTAGCCTCCACGGCCGTTTTTAGCCTTGGCGGAAGGTCGCCGCAGCGAACCTTGGCCACCCGCGGCCATAAGCGGGAGGGGCCGGCCGTCAGGCTGGGAGGGACGGAGAGCGAAGCGCGGAGGGTTCGTCGTGGCAACCATCCGCCAATCCAATATAATCTTAAACGTGAGGACCGGCGCTTATGGGTATAATACATTATCTACTGTCAAGTCCGCACCGGCGGTCATCAGCTCCACCGGGTCTATGGCCGATCCTCACGAAAAAGATGCTAGAGTTCGTTCTTCACGTCAGAGACAATCTGGCCGTCGAAGAGGTCGATTGTGCGCTGGGCGATGGCGGCGTCTCTCTGGGAGTGGGTCACCATCACGATTGTCGTACCCTCCTTGTTGAGCTCGGTCAGAAGATCCATCACCTCCTTACCGTTCTTGGAGTCCAGATTACCGGTAGGCTCATCGGCCAGGATCAGCTTCGGACCTGCGACCACGGCACGGGCGATGGCCACTCTCTGCTGCTGACCTCCGGAAAGCTGCTGAGGGAAGTGCTGCGCCCTGTGGCTGATGGCCATTCTCTTCATGATCTCGGTGACTTTCTGCTTGCGCTCGGCCGCTGAGATGTTCAGGTACCTCAAAGGAAGCTCGATGTTCTCGTAAACATTCAGTTCATCGATCAGGTTGAAACTCTGGAACACGAAACCGATGTTGCCTTTGCGGAACTTTGTGCGCTCCTTCTCCTTGAGTTTGCTGACCTCCGTGCCGAGAAGTTCATAAGATCCGCTGGTCGGGTTGTCAAGAAGGCCGAGGATGTTCAGCAGGGTTGACTTGCCGCAACCTGAAGGGCCCATGATGGCGACGAATTCACCATCTGCGATTTCGAATGAGACCCCGTTGAGGGCTGTTGTCTCGATTTCTTCGGTTCTGAAGACCTTGGAGAGATTTGTAACTTTAATCATGGCTTTAAGATTTTTATTTGTTATTGTTTATATTCTTGTTTTGGCGGACCTTCGACAAGCTCGGGGGCCACGCCCAGATATTCATTAATCACCTAGAAGACAAGCACATCGCTGTCGCCGTAGTTGTCGTAGGAAGAGGTGATGACCTTCTCGCCCGGCTCCAGACCTTCGAGAACCTCGTAGAACTGAGGGTTCTGGCGACCGATGCGTATCTCGCGCTTGACGGCCTTGCCGCCATCCTTGGTGAGGACATAGATCCACTTGCCACCGGTCTTCTGGTAGAATGTTCCGCGAGGGATGAGGACAGCCTGCTCCGGCTGGCCGAGCTGAAGGTTCAGGTAATATGTCTGGCCGGTCCGGATGTTGTCAGGCTGCTGGCCCTCGAACTTGAAGTCCGCCTGGAACTTGCCGTCACGCACCTCCGGATAGACCTTGCGCACCTGGGCGTCATATTTCTCGCTCTGACGCTCGAATGTGGCGTCAAGCCCAGGAACCACACGGTCGATGTAGTGCTCATCTATCTTAGCCTCAATCTTGTAGCTGCCTTCGGAGTT
>DJOW01000072.1 GCA_002437305.1 Bacteroidales bacterium UBA6428 | reverse complement strand
AGTACAATCTGCCGGAGAGATTCCGCGGATTTGTGAAGAGGAACATCGGTGAGATGATGTCTTCCCGGGTCAGCGCGATTCTGAGCGGCCACTTAGGCGGCGCTTCCTTCAGTGAAGACTTGGTATGCCGTGCTTTCATATCCAATTATCTTGGAGAAAAGAAACTTCTGGAGTGGGACAGGATTTTGGTGAAGATGCTCATTCTGGACGGCACTGCCGATGAGAAGAAAAGCACGGACTTCTGGCACAGGCTCCATAAGAATAAGGACGCGTCCGATGCGGTAGAGGAAAATCTTTCCGGAATCTTCGGCTTCGGTCTGGAATGGAATGCGATCCCAAAGATGAAAAGAGTGGCTGAAAGCTTGAAGTACAACAGTGTTACACAACTTCTGGAAGCTGTTCCGGGAGATGTCTACAAGCGGTTGAAAATCAGTGATTCCGTGGTTCTTGAGCAAATGAACGGAATCTATGAGCTGGGCACCAATGACCGTCTGCTTTCAGAGAAGTTCGCACAAACCATGGCATTGCTGGCGGATGGCGTCAGGGAGGGAGAAATCCTTGATTGCTACGGCATTGACGCTGACTATTGTTATCTGACTGAGGCGCTCTGCTGGCCTATGCTGAAAGAAATTGCGGGGCGGAAGCTCATTGAGGATCCGGAGAAGGTGAGCGGTCGTCTGCGTGAACTGTCCGTGAAACTTCCCGTCGGCAGCGACATTCAGATCGCCATCCGGTTCATCGGGCAGGCCGCACTGTACTACGCCCAGGTGAGAGGCCTTGGCACGCTCAAGCTAAAAAGTGCGAAAGAGTATGTGGAGAAGTACACCGGGGAGTTCTATTTGGTAGATCTTTACTATCGTCGTACCCTTGAGGCCTACCACGAGCTCATCGCAAAGGAATGTCCGATAGAACAGACCCTGGCCGATGTCAAAAGGCAATTGGATCTGGAATATTCCAGAATAACCAATGTCCTCAATCTGGAATGGCTGACTTGTGTTCAGGAAAAGGGAGCCTGGTTTACTGAGACCGGGCTGGATAGACAAGAGGATTTCTATTCACAGGTGGCTGACGCCAGAGTGAAGCAGGTGGTGATCGTGTGTGATGCCCTTAGGTACGAGGTGGCGATGGAATTGATGCAGGAACTTGCCAAAGGAAATCACATGGCCACTATAGGAGCCAGCCTGGCGATGCTCCCGACAGAAACCAAGTACTGCAAGCCCGCCCTTCTGCCTCATCATTCATTGGAATTGAACGGCACCGATGTGATAGTGGATGGAATGCTTCTTGACACGACCGGACAGCGTACCCGCCTTCTGGAGAAGTATCGCGAGGGCGCTGTCTGCCTGAAATATGATGACGTTATGAATAATAGTGGCGATCCGTCGATGGGTGAACTCTTAAGACGCCCGCTGGTGTATATTTTTTATGATATGATGGATGAGAATGGTCATACTCAGAGTCCGTTTGAGGCGATCGATGCTTGCCGTAAAGCCATCGGACGACTCACGGTGCTTGTGAATCGCCTTCATTCCACATGGAAAGCGACGAACGTGCTGTTGACTTCGGACCACGGTTTTCTCTACAACGACATGAAGTTTGAGGAGAAGGACAAGCATAGTGTCACCGAGCCTTTCATTGAGAAGAAGACAAGATATTACCTTACCGGCAGCGGCAAGGCGGTGGAGGGCATCGTGAAGTTCCCGCTCGCGCGAGTGTCTTCTGTCAAGAGCGCTGGACCTGTGTTTGTGGCGGTTCCGGAAGGAACAAACCGTCTCGCCGCCTCCGGTGGCTACAACTTCGCCCACGGCGGCGCTTCGCTCCAGGAGATGATCATCCCTGTCATCAAGAGTGTGCTCAGGAAGACCGGCAAGACGGAGAAGGTGGGTGTGGCGCTCATGAGCCATGATCTCAACATGGTAAGCAGCCGCCTGAAGTTCCAGTTGATCCAGTCGGAGGCCGTAGGCATGACGTTGAAAGGGCGCAAGGTTGTCTGCTGTGTCTACAATGGCGATGACCCTGTGACGCCTGAGAAGGAGGTGACGCTGGACAGCTCGGACTCCGCGAATCTGGACAGCCGGGTGTATGAAATGGTGCTCAACCTGAACAAGCCGGTTCAGGCAAGCATGCTGCAGCTTCGGGTCTATGATGTGGATGACAGGCTCAATCCGCTGATTCGTGAGACGGTCAAGAACAACACAATGATAGAACAGGACTTTTAAGGATCAAAGAATATGGATTTGAGGCAGAAAGTGATGGATGCCTTCATAGGCAAGGTGGTAAGAAAGGACCTGGCGTTCCTCGTGAAGGGAGGTCTGCCGGTTCCGACATACGTGCTGGAGTACCTTTTGGGCCAATATTGCGCCAGCGATGACGAAGAGGTCATCGCTGAGGGGTTGGAAAAGGTGAGGCAGGTCATCAAGAACAACTATGTGCACCGGGCGGAAGCGGAGTCCGTGAAGGGTATCATACGTGAGAACGGAAGGCATCGCGTCATCGACAAGGTCACGGTGACACTCAATGAAAAGAACGATGAGTACCAGGCCGCGTTCTCCAACCTTGGACTGGCAGGGATCCCTATCGCTACTGAATATGTTCGTGCTAACCCTAAATTGCTGAGTGGTAACGGTGTTTGGTGCATCGTGACCATCGGCTACGTCAGCGGGGAAGGGGTCAAGGTGAGATGGGAGATCCAGACTCTCAAGCCTATTCAGATTTCGAGCATCGACCTTCAGGACTACATAGGACAACGCCGGAAATTCACCACGGAGGAATGGATGGACTTCCTGATGCACACTGTCGGGCTGAACCCCGAGACGATGAACCGCAGGGAAAAGTTCATCACCTTGGCCAGGCTGCTGCCGCACGTGGAGAACAACTTCAATTTCATCGAATTGGGCCCTAAAGGGACAGGTAAATCGCACATCTTTCAGGAATTGTCTCCGTACGGTGTTCTCGTGAGCGGTGGTGATGTCACCTCACCCCGGCTGTTCGTCAGGATGTCAGGCAAGAAGGAAGAGTTGGGGTTGGTCGGTTACTGGGATGTTGTGACGTGGGACGAGTTCGAGCAGCAGAAAGGCCGCAATGTGGATGCCGTGCTCATTGACACCATGCAGAACTATCTGGCCAACAAATCGTTCAATCGTGGAAAAGGAACCCACGAGGCCAGTGCCTCCATGGCTTTTGTCGGCAACACGAAGCATGCGGTTCCGTACATGTTGAAGAACAGCCACCTTTTTGAGAGCATTCCTTCCTCTTTTATCAAAGGTGCGTTTCTGGACCGGATCCATCTCTATAATCCCGGATGGGAAATCAGAATGTTGAAGAAAGACAGTTTTTCCAAGGGATATGGCCTTATTTCAGACTACTTGGCTGCGGTTCTGCACGCTATGCGCAACGATGACCGGACATCGGTGCTTAAGGACTATGCGAAATTCGATGG
>DJOW01000004.1 GCA_002437305.1 Bacteroidales bacterium UBA6428 | reverse complement strand
CAGGTCTTGCCGATCTGACGGGTTCCGCATATAATAAGTGGCTTGCGGTCCGGCCGTTGCTTCCACTGAAGCAAGTCATTTATGACGTCTCGTTTAATTTCTGTACTCATTGGGCAAATTGGACGTTTATCACATTTTTCTAATGTGTTTTGTGCAAATATACACATTTTTCTAACATTATCCGCAACTTGATTATGTAAAGTATCGCGTCCACAATCCCGCATAAAAAAGGGTGTTCCCACTTCCTATCTTGCAGGTTTATGATTTATTCTGTAAGCACGGATCTTTTCGACAAGGCCGTTGAGACTGAGGGCTATTTCTTCATGCAATATCCTCTCGTGGACAACGGTGTGCCTGTCGATAACAATCTCAAGAGCGCCACGGTACGAAAGGCACTCTGCTCGAAAGGTGGCGAAATATTCATCACCGTCTCTCAGGAAGATATGACCATGCAGGATTTCGCGGCCACGCTCGCCGCCTTCGGAGTGGACAACGCCATATACCTTGTCGGAAGCGCGTCATCGTACGGTTGGTATATTCCTGAAGAAGGTGGAGTTGTGGAGTTCAGTCTCAACGTGCACCGCCGCTCCTACCGCAACGAGTCCTACATCCGCTGGCGGAAGGCGGAGTAGGTTTTTCAGGCTTTCAGATTCACATTTCAAAGAGAATCGGAAGATTCCCTTGGGGTTGCAATGGATATTGGGAAAATATTCATAAATTTATTGCCGCAAATTAAAAACACACAACCATTATGGCAAAGATTATAGAATGCGTGCCCAATTTCAGCGAGGGACGGGACAGGAATGTGATAGACCAGATCGTGAAGGCGATCGCTTCGGCCAAGGTGAACGTCGATGGCAACGAGGAGGGTGTCAAGGTGCTTGACGTGGATCCGGGAGAGGCGACCAACAGGACCGTCGTGACCTTCGTGGGAAGCCCTGAGGCGGTGCTGGAGGCGGCTTTCCAAGGGGTTAAGTGCTCCGGAGAGGTGATCGACATGAGGCATCACCACGGGGCGCATCCCCGCTCTGGAGCATGCGACGTGCTGCCGCTCGTGCCTGTGGCCGGAATCACTCTGGAGGAGTGCGCAGAGCTGGCGCGCGGGCTTGCGAAGAGGATCTACGACGAGCTCGGAATCCCTTGCTACTGCTACGAGGCGGCGGCGTTCAAGCCTGAGAGGAAGAACCTTGCGGTGTGCAGGGCCGGGGAATATGAAGCCCTGCCGGAAAAGATAGCGGATCCCGCCAAGGCACCGGACTTCGGGCCTAAGGAATATAACGAGACAGTGGCCAAGAGCGGGGCCATCAACGTGGGAGCCAGAGACTTCCTCGTGGCGGTGAACTATAATCTGAACACGACCTCCACCCGCCGCGCGATGTCGGTCGCCTTCGATGTGCGCGAGAAAGGGCGCAAGATGCGCGAGGGCGGAAGCCTGACCGGAAAGGTGCTCAAGGACGAGAACGGCAAGGACCGCTGGCAGCCGGGCACGCTCAAGGGATGCAAGGCGATCGGCTGGTACATTGATGAATATGGCATCGCGCAGGTTTCGATGAACATCACGAACATCAAGGCGACTCCTCTGCACGTGGCCTACGAGGAGGTCTCCAGGGCGGCGGCGGCCAGAGGTCTGAAAGTCACCGGAGCCGAGATCGTGGGACTTGTGCCGAAACGGGTTCTGATGGAGGCCGGAAAGTTCTACCTTGAGAGGCAGGAACGCTCCCTTGGAATCTCCGAGGACGAGATCATGAAGATAGCGGTCAAGTCAATGAGCCTCGATGACCTCAAGCCGTTCAACCCGCACGAGAAAGTCATTGAATATCTTATGGAAGACCCTGAGCAACTCGCCGTCAAGGAAAGACTCATCAGAATGACGCTCAAGGGATTCGCGGAGGAGACGGCGTCAGAGTCCCCTGCCCCTGGCGGAGGCTCGATCTCAGCTTACATGGGCGCTCTCGGGGCGGCTCTCGGCACGATGGTCGCCAATCTCTCCGCCCACAAGAGAGGCTGGGATGACCGCTGGAAGGAGTTCTCGGACTGGGCCGTGAAGGGACACGCGGTGATGCGGGAGCTTGTGGGTCTTGTGGATGAGGACACGGCGGCGTTCGACAAGATCATGGCGGCTTTCGGACTTCCTAAAGGCACGGAAGAAGAGAAGGCCGCACGCGCGCAGGCCATCGAGAAGGCCACACTTTACGCCACACAGGTGCCTCTTCGCACGATGAAGGCATCGTTCAAGGCCTTCGAGATTGTAAGGGCGATGGCAGAGATCGGTAATCCGAATTCCGTCTCCGACGCGGGAGTCGGCGCGCTGGCCGCACGAAGCGCGGTTCTCGGTGCGCAGCTCAACGTGAAGATCAACGCGGCCTCCCTGAACGACAAGGCCAAGTCCGCCGAACTGGTAGCCGAGGCCGACGAGATCGCTGCCAAAGCCGTGCAAGAAGAAAAGGAGATTCTGGACATCGTAAACTCGAAGATCAATGGATAAGTTTCAGGAAGAGATTCTCGCCGGCATCCCGCAGGACAGGCTCCCGGAGCCGAAGCCTTACGACAAGACCATAAACCACGCTCCGAAGCGCAAGGACATCCTCACACCAGAGGAAAAGGTGCTGGCGCTGAAGAACGCGCTGAGATATTTCCCGGCCAGGTTCCACGCCGAACTGGCGCCGGAGTTCGCACAGGAGCTGAAGGACTACGGACGCATCTACATGTACCGCTTCCGCCCGTCCTACGACATCTACGCCAGACCTATTGATGAATATCCTTGCAGGAGCCGTCAGGCGGCGGCCATCATGGCGATGATCCAGAACAATCTGGATCCGAGGGTGGCGCAGCATCCGCACGAGTTGATCATCTACGGAGGCAACGGGGCGATATTCCAGAACTGGGCGCAGTACAGGCTGACAATGAAGTATTTGGCCGAGATGACCGATGAGCAGACGCTTTCGATGTACTCCGGCCATCCGATGGGACTCTTCCCGAGCCACAAGGACGCTCCGAGGGTCGTGGTGACCAACGGAATGGTCATCCCGAACTATTCGAAGCAGGATGACTGGGAAAGATTCAACGCGCTGGGAGTGTCGCAGTACGGCCAGATGACAGCCGGATCGTACATGTACATCGGTCCTCAGGGAATCGTGCACGGAACGACGATCACGGTGATGAACGCGGCCCGCAAGCAACTGAAAGCCAGAGGCATCGCCGGGACGAGGGAGAACATGAAGGGGATGCTATTCGTGACAGCGGGACTCGGCGGAATGTCGGGAGCGCAGCCAAAGGCCGGCAACATCGCAGGAGTCGTGAGCGTCACCGCCGAGATCAACCCGCTGGCGGCACGCAAGCGCTACGACCAGGGCTGGGTCGATGAGCTGCACGAGAATCTGGACGAGCTCATCCCTCGCATCCGCAAGGCGATGGAAGGCAAGGAGACCGTCTCGCTGGCCTATGTGGGCAATGTCGTGGACCTATGGGAGAGGCTCGCGGCCGAGAACATTCCCGTGGATCTTGGCTCGGACCAGACTTCGCTCCACAATCCGTGGGCGGGCGGCTACTACCCTGCCGGGCTGTCATTCGAGGAGTCCGTCAGGATGATGTCCGAGGAGCCGGAGAAGTTCCGCGAGGCGGTCCGCGTGTCGTTGAGAAGGCACGTCGCCGCGATCAACAAGCTGTCAGCCAAGGGAATGTACTTCTTTGACTACGGCAACGCCTTCCTGCTGGAATCCTCCAGAGCGGGAGCGGACATACTCAAGGCCGACGGCTCGTTCCGCTATCCGTCCTACGTCCAGGACATCATGGGGCCGCTCTATTTCGACTACGGTTTCGGCCCGTTCCGCTGGGTGTGCATGAGCGAGAGGCCGGAAGACCTCGCAAAGTCCGACGAGATAGCCGTGAATATTCTTAAAAAGGAGCTTGAGACGGCTCCGGAGGAGATTCAGGGGCAGCTGAACGACAATATTCATTGGATAGAGGAGGCAGGCAGGAACAATCTCGTGGTAGGCTCGCAGGCGCGCATCCTCTACGCTGACTGCGAGGGCCGGACCAAGATCGCCCTCGCCTTCAACGAGGCCATCCGCAAGGGTGGGATCTCAGCTCCGATCGTGCTGGGCCGCGACCATCACGATGTGTCCGGAACCGATTCGCCGTTCCGCGAGACCTCCAACATCTACGACGGTTCGAGGTTCACCGCTGACATGGCCGTCCAGAATGTCATCGGCGACTCTTTCCGCGGGGCCACATGGGTCTCGATCCACAACGGAGGCGGAGTCGGCTGGGGCGAGGTCATCAACGGAGGTTTCGGAATGGTGATCGACGGATCGGCGGATTCTGACAGGCACATCACCCAGATGCTGTTCTGGGACGTGAACAACGGAATAGCCCGCCGCAGCTGGGCGCGCAACGAGGGCGCGGAGCACGCCATCCTCAGGGAAATGGGCCGCACCCCTGAGCTCAAGGTGACGGTACCGAACATTGCGGACGAAAACATTGTCAGAAAAGCGATTGAAGAACTATGACACACATCATCTCACACGAACATCTCAGCCTCGAGAGGCTGAAAGCGATACTTGAGAACCACGAAAGGGTCGAGCTCGGCCCTGAGGCCGTGGCGGCCATCGAGAAATGCCGTAAGTACTTGGACAGCAAGATGGAGGACATAGGCCGCCCGGTCTATGGTGTCACCACGGGCTTCGGCTCGCTGTGCAACGTCACCATCCCTGCCGACCAGCTTTCCCAGCTTCAGCACAATCTGGTGATGTCCCACGCCTGCGGAACCGGCGAGACTGTACGCCCGCAGATCGTGAGGCTGATGCTTTTGCTGAAGGCGCAGTCCCTGTCCTACGGGCATTCAGGAGCGCAACTAGTTACAGTCCAGAGGCTTCTGGACATGTTCAACAACGACATCCTGCCGGTTGTCTATCAGCAGGGATCTCTGGGCGCGTCCGGAGACCTCGCTCCCCTCGCCCACCTCAGCCTTCCGCTGATCGGACTCGGAGAGGTTCTCTACAAGGGCAAGGTCAGGCCGAGCAAGGAGGTCTGGGACGAGATGGGCTGGAAGCCGATCAGCCTTCAGTCCAAGGAGGGTCTCGCGCTTCTTAACGGAACTCAGTTCATGAGCGCGCACGCCATCTGGTCTCTGATCCAGTGCCACAGGCTTTCGGAGTGGGCGGACAGGATCGGGGCGATGTCCCTTGAAGCCTATGATGGGCGAATCGAGCCGTTCCTGCCTCTTACGCACAAGCTCCGCCCGCACAAGGGACAGATCGACACGGCGGCCAGATTCATGTCCTTGCTTGAGGACAGTGAGCTGATCAAGAACCACAAGGAGCACGTCCAGGACCCATATTCATTCCGCTGCATCCCGCAGGTTCACGGGGCGGTCAAGGACAACATCCGCTACGTGGAGTCGGTGATCGAGAACGAGATCAACAGCGCGACTGACAACCCGAACGTATTCCCTGACGAGGACATGATCATCTCCGCCGGCAACTTCCACGGGGAGCCTATCGCCATCCCGATGGACACGCTGGCGATCGCGATGTCCGAACTTGCAAACATCTCGGAGAGAAGAATATACCGTCTGATTTCCGGTCAGCGCGGCCTGCCGAAATTCTTGGTGGCTACTCCTGGCCTCAACAGCGGATTCATGATCCCGCAATACACGGCGGCCTCGATCGTGAGCCAGAACAAGGGCCTCTGCTGGCCGGCGTCCGTGGACTCAATCCCGTCCTCACAGGGTCAGGAGGATCACGTGAGCATGGGATCGAACGCCGCCACGAAACTTGTGCGCGTGATTGACAACTGCGAGGAGGTCCTTGCCATAGAGCTGTTCAACGCGGCTCAGGCTCTCGATTTCAGACACCAGACAGCTGGCAACAAGTCCTCCGAGACCATCGAGGGGATATTCAATGACTACCGCAAGGTCGTGCCGTTCATCAGAGATGATGTCTACATGCATCCGCTCATCCAGAAATCCATCGAATTCATAAGATGACCATAATCACCAACATAGGCGAACTCATAGGAATCGTTCCCGAAGGTGTCCCGCGCAAGCGGGGCGCCGAAATGGACGAGGTCGGTTCGTTGAAGGACGCCTATCTCACGGTCGAGGGCGAAAGGATCTCCGGATTCGGGAATATGTCGGAGTGTCCCACGTCAGGGCCACAGGATGAAGTGATTGACGCTGAGGGCGGTATGGTGATGCCGGCTTTCTGCGACTCCCACACCCACATCTGCTATGCCGGAACCCGTGAGCGGGAGTTCATCGACAAGATCAACGGCCTGAGCTATGAGGAGATAGCCGCACGCGGAGGCGGAATCCTCAACTCCGCCGACCTGCTCCACCGCACGGGCGAAGAGGAATTATATTCACAGACAATGGCCCGCGTCCGGGAGATGATCGCCAAGGGAACCGGTGCGATCGAGATCAAGAGCGGCTACGGTCTCACGACAGAGGACGAGCTGAAGATGCTTCGGGTGATCCGCCGCATCAAGAGCGAGTCTCCCGCCACCATCAAGGCGACATTCCTCGGGGCGCACGCCGTCGGCAGAGCCTTCAAAGGCCGGCAGAATGAATATGTCAACCTGGTCTGCGAGGAGATGATCCCCACCGTCGCCGCCGAAGGGCTTGCCGAATATGTCGATGTGTTCTGCGACGAGGGCTTCTTTACCGTTGACGAGACGGACCGCATACTCACAGCCGGTGAGCGTTACGGCCTCATCCCGAAAATCCACGCCAACGAGTTGGCCTGTTCGGGCGGCGTGCAGGTGGCCGTGAGGCACAACGCCCTTTCGGTCGATCATCTTGAGCGCACCACCGACGCGGAGATCGAGGCGCTAAGGGACTCACGCACAATGCCTACGATGCTCCCCGGATCTTCATTTTTCCTCGGAATCCCCTACGGCAGGGCCAAGGAATATGTCAGCGCGGGTCTCGGACTGGCTCTGGCCTCGGACTACAACCCCGGCTCCTCCCCTTCCGGTGACATGCGTTTCGTGATGGCCCTCGGCTGCATCAGAATGCGCCTCACCCCGGTCCAGTCCTTCAATGCCTGCACCCTGAACTCCGCCTACGCGATGGGCGTCGCGGAGGATTTGGGCTCGGTCACCGTCGGCAAACTCGCCAACCTGATCGTCACGAACCCCGTCCCGTCCCTCGCCTTCATCCCGTACTGTCACCAGACCCCGTTCATCAGCATGGTGATTCTCCGGGGCAAGCATATTTGCTGATAGCAGGGCCTGCGATAGACTTCAACGACAACGACGGCATCATTATCTCTCGAAAATGCTGCCGTTGTGTGCTATTTTGCCTTCAACAGGAGCGAAATCGCCTGCTTTTGATCCTCTAAAATACTAAACGTACCTTTCCTTTGTCGTCCTTGTACACAAAAGATACCATTTCACACTGATTCCATCACCAAGAATCCAAACGTTTGGAAAACCAAGAGCGATGATGCGGGCGCTGATGAGTCAGCGCTGCCTTCCAAGTATACGGCCGCATTTCTCCTCATACTTCCTTTTGAGGCGGAAATTGCATGAACAAATCTCAGTGTCCGCATCGCGGCTGAACCTTGCCACATATTTCCCCGCATCGGCGCGCCATAGCGAAGCCGCCTCATCAAACGAAGCGAGATCCCTCACGGCAATTCCCATCGTGACCACCTCCGACTCTCCAGGAGCGAGAAGTCCAGTCTTTGCAAAGGCCTTGAGCTCCACCTTTGGTTTGTCCAGAACCGGAGATCCTGGCGCGGAGACAAAGACCTCGACATACATATTCATCGTCCGGTGTATAAAGGCCGGGCACGTTTCTGTGCCCGAATCTTGTCCGCTTTGCGTGAGCGCGCTGCAATTTCGTGGATAAGCAACGTAAGCAAACAAGCAAAGGGTACAAAGGTAGTGTTTTTACTTGTAAACGCCATAAAGATACTTTTATTTAGAATTTAGAATCCGTTATTTAGAATCCTCAGTTCTTCACTTATTTCAGAATTAGTCACCATAATGCCTACCGGGTATTGCTCAGTTTCGCAGCTTATGGAAATATGCGGGAAGAGAAATCGCAAAAAAACAACGGAACGAGCTTAGATTTTCCAGAAAGCACTATTTCTGGAGGACGCAGAAGAAGAAAGAGATTGCCAGGTTCTTGTTATAAAGCCGAGATGGTTTCGGATTCGTTGCAATATAGCCGAATTTTCGTATTTTTGCCATCGTTTGTTATTTTTAGTGCTATGGCATCGTACAAGCTCATACCTTACGGGATTTCCGACTTCGCGCAGGTGCGCAGGGAAAATCTTTACTACGCGGACAAGACAGAGTATCTTCCTAAAATGGAAGCAGCGGGGCATTTTCTGTTCCTCATCAGACCGAGGCGTTTCGGGAAGAGCCTGTTCCTGTCCATGATGAGGTGCTACTACGACATTCTGGAAAAGGACAATTTCGTCAGTCTGTTCTCCGGACTCTGGATTGAGAAGAACCCGACTCCGCTTATGGGAGAGTTCCAGGTGCTGTACCTGGACTTTTCGAGGGTCGGCGGGGATATCGAGACGCTGTCTCAGAGCTTCGATGTCTATTGCAGTGCCGTGGCGGAGGACTTCGCGAGGAGGTACGAGGCGTTCTATCCACCGGAATATCTCTCCGAAGTGCTTAAACAGAAAACCTTTGTCGGCAAGTTGAACGTAATCGACCTCTATGCCAAGAGGATGAAGAGGAAACTCTATCTCATCGTCGACGAGTACGACAACTTCACGAATGTGGTGCTCAATGTCAAGGGCGAACAGGTCTATCATGCCATGACTCACGCCGAGGGCTTCTACCGGAGCGTTTTCAAGCAGTACAAGGGGATGTTCGACCGCATACTAATGATGGGCGTGAGCCCCGTCACCATGGACGACGTCACCAGCGGATACAACATCGCCACCTCCCTCACCCTCGATCTGGAGTTCAACATGATGCTAGGGTTCAGCGAGACGGAGGTCAGGGAGATGATACGGTACTATCAGGGCGTGGGCGCGCTGCATGCCGACGAGAACGCACTGATTGCAGAGATGAAGCCTTGGTATGACGGATACTGCTTTTCTGTGGAAGCTCTTGACACCGATCCGAAGATGTACAACACCGACATGGTCAGCTACTATCTCCGCCACTACATCAACCGCAGTAAGGCCCCTAGGGACATGCTCGACCGCAACACCGCCACCGACTACAACAAACTCGACAAGCTCATCCGGCTCGACAAGCTGGACGGCGACCGCAAGAGCGTGCTCCTTGAAGTCGCGCAGAACGGATTCACCCTCGGCGGGGTGCAGCCCTCGTTCCCGGCACACAGGCTGATTGAGCCGGACATGTTCAAGAGCCTGCTCTACTACTACGGGCTGCTCACAATCAGCGGGACACGCGGGGTGAACACCATTCTGAGTATTCCGAACAACAACGTCCGCAGGCAGTTCTACGAGTACCTCGTCATCGAATACAACAAGATACTTCAGGTCAATATGTCAAAACTGTCCGAGACCTTCGACTCCGCGGCCCTCGACGGCGATTGGCGACCGATGATGGAATACATCTGCCGGCAGTACCACGACACCACCTCCGTCCGCAGCCTCATCGAGGGAGAGAGGAACATCCAGGGCTTCATGACTGCCTATTTCAGCCTCGACCCCTACTACCTCACGAACCCGGAAGTGGAACTCAGCCACGGCTACTGCGACTTCTTCCTCATGCCGGACTTCCACCGCTGCGCCACGACAGCACACGCCTACATCGTCGAACTGAAGTACCTCAAGCCGGACGCGACCGAGGAGGCGGCAGCGAAGCAGTGGGACGAGGCCGTGGAGCAGATACGTGGCTATGGTGAGGGCAAGGCAGTCAGGGCTCTTGCCGGGAAGGCCGCGTTGCACCTGATTGTAGTGCAGATTAAGGGTCACAGTCTCTACCGGATGGACGAGATTAGGTAGATTGGGACATCCGATAAAACGGAGACGGCAAAGAAGACAGCGATGAGGAAGAATGGCGAGT
>DJOW01000055.1 GCA_002437305.1 Bacteroidales bacterium UBA6428 | reverse complement strand
CCTTGCGATTCACGCACAAATGGATCTAAATCCGATTCTCGTGCGTGACAATAGACTTTCCACGCACGAATGAAGGTGAGTTGAAAATTATGCCGCTACAGGAGGGGCATTTGGAGCCGCTGAAGAGACCAGCGGCTGCACGACTATAGGTATGAAATCCCCGTAAGCATATTCAAAGATACTGCTTTCGAGGTTGGTTGCCAAAAGGTTGGAAAGAATTGCAAGAATCGGGAATATGCTGGCTTCCTCAATGCCGAAGTCATGATGGTCAATGTGGAGCCTTTCAGACGGGCAGTATTGCTTGTGCGCCACGCAATGGCTTTCGTCCTGATTGTGGTTAGTGTCTGAATGGTGCGTGTGCTCATCATCACGGCAACCGTCCATCCCGCAGACCTCCTCCACAATGCAGATCATTGTCTGATGATGGTGGTGCGGCAGTACAGTCGCCAGCGTCACCATCATCATCGCCAGAAAGATCGGCACTATGGACAATTTCCTCAGCATAAAGTCATTCAGACAATCTTGGCAAATTTAGTAATTATTTCTGAATATGTAAACTGCAATAATCCCCGTTTGGGTGACGCCGGCTCCCGAAGAGGGAGGTCGTGAGCGATTTATGAAGGTCCAGTGGACCTTCATAGCGAGCAGCACTTTAGCGGGGAGGATCACCCATCGGGGCTGTCAGGAAGTGACTGTGTGGGGGTGAGGTATGTGTCTCAGTTACTTGGAACTGAGATATTCGTCAATCGCGGCGGCGGCTTTGCGTCCGGCACCCATCGCAAGAATCACGGTGGCGGCACCGGTGACTGCGTCTCCGCCGGCGAATATGCCCTCTCGGGTCGTGCGGCCTTCGGGATCGGCCTCAAGACCTCCGCGACGGGTTGCCTTAAGCCCATTTGTTGTATTGACAATTAGCGGATTAGGAGCGGTACCTAAAGCCATGATCACAGTCTCGGTCGGGATCTCGAACTCGGAACCCGGAATAGGGACCGGGGAGCGGCGGCCGCTTGCGTCAGGCTCACCGAGCTCCATTCTGATGCATTTTATGGCCCTTACCCAGCCCTTTTCGTCACCGAGAATCTCCACAGGATTGGTCAGCATCTGGAAATCAATGCCTTCCTCCTTGGCGTGATGAACCTCCTCCTTTCTGGCCGGAAGCTCGTTCTCCGTACGGCGGTAGACGATGGTTGTGTCAGCGCCGAGCCTCAGGGCTGTCCTGGCGGCATCCATCGCCACGTTGCCGCCACCTACGACGCAGCATTTCTTTCCGGCGTGGATCGGGGTCAGATAATCATCTCTGAAAGCCTTCATCAGGTTGTTTCTCGTAAGGAATTCGTTGGCGGAGAACACTCCGTTCAGGTTCTCGCCGGGGATTCCCATAAACTTCGGCAGACCGGCCCCCGTTCCGACAAACACGGCCTTGAAGCCTTCTTTGTCCATTAATTGATCGATAGTGACGGTTCTTCCGACAATTACATCGGTCTCTATCTTGACCCCGAGAGCCTTGACCGAGTCAATCTCGCGCTTGAGGACAGTGTCTTTCGGAAGCCTGAATTCCGGTATTCCATATTCAAGGACACCTCCTGCTTTGTGAAGCGCCTCGAAGATTGTGACATCGTAGCCTTTCTTGGCCAGGTCAGATGCGCATGCCAGGCCGGCGGGACCGGAGCCGATGATGGCGACCTTGGTGCCACCGGTCCCTTTGACAGGTTCAGGGACCGAAGACGTAGGCTCAGCGGCCGAACCGGTCACTGAGCTTGTCGAAGTGCCGGTGCAACTCTCCGCAGTGTGGTCGGCCACAAACCTTTCCAATTTGCCGATCGCCACAGGCTCACCCTTGATCCCAAGGATGCAGCTTCCCTCGCACTGGCTTTCCTGCGGGCACACTCGTCCGCAGACTGCCGGAAGAGATGAGTCCTCGGCGATGATCGCCGCCGCCGCGTTGATGTCTCCCGTGGCAACCTTTGCGATGAAATCCGGAATCTTCACACTGACAGGACAAGCCTGAACACAGCGAGGATTCTTGCAGTGAAGACATCTGGAAGCCTCGGTCGTGGCCTCCTCAAGGTTGTAGCCGTAGCAGACCTCTTCAAAATTATGCGCGCGAACCTTAGGATCCTGCTCGCGCACCGGTACTCTTGGTATTCTCTGTGCCATTATATTCCCATTTTAGTTCTTTCTTCTGCCTCTTCGGCCTTGTACTGCCCCAGACGTCTCATAGCCTCGTCGAAATCAACGTCATAGCCGTTGAACTCCGGTCCGTCCACGCAGGCGAACTTCGTCTTTCCGGCCACAGTCACGCGGCAGGCACCGCACATTCCGGTGCCGTCCACCATCAGCATGTTGAGGCTCACATCCTCCGGGATGCCGAGCTTCTTGCAGGTGAGCGTGCAGAACTTCATCATTATCATCGGGCCGATGGACACGGCCTGGGTATATTCCTTCCCCTCGCTGACCAGTTTCTCAAGCAGTCCGGTCACCATTCCGTGAAATCCTTCCGAGCCGTCGTCGGTGCAGAGATAAAGGTTGTCGCACGCGGATGCCAACTCTTCTTTATAAATCAAAAGGTCCTTGGTCTTCGCTCCGATGATGACATCGACCGCGACGCCTCTCTCGTGCAGCCATTTCGCCTGCGGATAGACCGGGGCGGTGCCGACACCGCCGGCGATGAATATGTACTTTTGGCCTTTCAGTTCCTCCTCGGCCCTGCCAACGAAAGCCGAAGGGTTGCCCAAAGGGCCCACGACATCGCTGAAGAACTCGCCCTCTGCTTTTGAGATGATGGCGGCGGTGGACGCGCCTATCAACTGGGTGACGATGGTCACCGTGCCGGTCTCCCTGTCGTAGTCACTGATGGTAAGCGGTATTCGTTCGCCCTTCTCATCGGAACGGACGATCAGGAACTGCCCCGGCTTCGCGGCCTCGGCAATCCTCGGAGCCGACACCACCATCTTGCAGATGTTCGGAGTCAGCATCACTCTTTCAAGAATCTTGAACATAAGCTTTCAAAATAGCGTTATAAATATGTAGTCGGCAAATGTAGGAATTAAAGTCGATATTCCAAATTATTCCGTAATTTATGGTTTGTATCTATGAATATTTCTATGCTAACATTTTTGTTTTGTATCATAACCTAATTGTTGTATGCATTGAATATTATTACAATAAGATAAAGTGTTTTCTTTATACTGATTGTCTTCAATCACTTTTCTTATGAATATCCTAAAACGTTTCGGAATGACGAAAATTTTATGTTCAGAATTCCTACACGAACGTGCTCGGACGTACCATAGTCCTCTCCTTGACTTGGAACTTCGGCAAGATGGACGCCTCCAAGAGCGCCGCGGCACAGAACGCTATGTGGAATATGGCTTACTAGGCACACTCGGCAACATCAAAGCTTAAAGCAGGTGCCCGAGGAAGCGTGCCTTGTCGGAATCTGACATGCCGCGTCTTCGGGCATATTCATCGATCGCTTTCCGGCTGACGCGGCGGATCTCCGGGTACGAGGCGTCAGGATGAATGAATATGAGTCCGCAGACGCTGGCGTCCGGGATCATGGCGCAACTGTCCAGCAGCGTGATGCCAAGTCTTTCTGACTCAGGCAAAAGCCTAAGAATATCCCGCTTCAGCGTGTGGTCCGGGCAACTTGAATATCCCGCCGCGGGCTTGATGATCTTCGCATCCTCAAATCCTTGAGGCAATGACTTATGAATATGCCCGCCCAGCCATCCGGAAGCCGCCTCGGCAAGAGTCAGCCGCACCGCCCGAGCCAGCATAGGCCCGTAATCCGTGCTGCAGGCAGGGCAGTCGCAGCTTTCCGGACGCGCTTCGGTGCGGACGCTCAGGGCGAACATCCCCATGGGGGAGTCGAACCCATATTCCTTAGGCGGGACGAAATCGGCCAGAGACCGCCCGCCTTCCTGCCGGAACATCGGCAGACGAAAATCTTGGGACACAATGTCGTCGCCATCGCTGTTACATGCGTCAAACCTTGCGGAAATAGTTACTGTGCAAGCGTTTTCTCTCTTTAACCTATCAATCTCTTCAAGTGCGTCGCCACGCAGTTTCCTGAGTTCCTCATGACCTGTCCCGCTCTTGATGCCCCAGATCGCGGCGAAAAGGTTCCAGTCAAAGAACGGCAGCACCTCATCGATGCCCAGCGTTCTGGCCACGATGTTCTTCAGCGGCTCTCCCTTTATGAAACTTGAAGCCGGGAAAGGCTCGCTCGTTATGTGTCCGGCTTTCTTTTGCGAGGACCGGGCATAGAGTTCTCTTAGATGCTCCTGTTTCTGATGCTCAGCCGCTTCCGTGCCCTCTCTGTCGGCGATTAGCTGGTTGGCGAGCACCGCGCTTGCGGATGCGTCCTGAGCGTAGTACACATGCCCGTAAAGAGGGGCAAGCTTGACCGCAGTGTGGAGCGCCGACGCCGCGGCCCCGCCCACAAGCAGGGGAGTGGTCAGCCCTCTTGCCGTCATCTCCCTGCAGATCTCCTCCATCTGGTAAAGCGACGGCGTGATCAGTCCGCTGACCCCGATCAGATCCGCCGAGGTCTCCGCGGCTTTCTCAAGGATGGTTTCCTTCGGTACCATAACTCCGAGATCTATGACCTCGAACCCGTTGCAGTTCAACACAATCCCGGTGATGTTCTTCCCGATGTCGTGCACGTCTCCCTTGACTGTCGCGAAAACAAACCTCGGCTTTCGGACGGCTGACTCTCCGGAACCCTCCTCGATGTAGGGTTGGAGCAGCGCCACCGCGTTCTTCATTGTCTTTGCCGACTTCACCACCTGCGGCAAAAACATCTTTCCAGCCCCGAACAGCTCCCCGACCCTGGCCATCCCGCTCATCAGCGGCCCGTCGATGATCTGTACAGGCTTATCGTACTTTGCAAGGCACTCGTTTATGTCCCTCTCCAGTCCAGAAGAATCACCTTTGACCAACGCCCTGACCAGCCTCTCCTCCACTGTCGCTTCGGAATGCTCAGCGACCGAAGAAGAATGTACACCTTGCCCTCTCGCTGAGTTTGTGGTTTGGCAGTGCTCACCAACCATCGAGGCGCTCTGGCTGCCACCAGCACCCGGATTGCCATTAGCGGAAGTAATATCACTTGAATCTGCACTCGTCGGCTCCGGTTCGGAATGGGTGAGGCGACCCTTTACCCGGACAGGGCGCGAAGCGCAGGTCGCCTCTGCCCTTTCCGAACCAGAGCCGACCTCAGCGGAATCCTTATCATCCAAAATCCGGGAAGCCTTCTCAATCAACCTCTCCGTAGCCTCGGCGTCCGTGTCCAGAATCACATCCTCCACACACCGAAGCAACTCCGGCTCAATCTCATCATAGACTTTCAGCATCCCCGGATTCACAATCCCCATGTCAAGTCCGGCCGAAATCACATGATAAAGAAACACTGAATGCATCGCCTCGCGAACCTCGTTGTTCCCCCTGAACGAGAACGAAAGGTTAGAGATGCCGCCAGAGGTCCTGCACCCAGGAAGGTTGTTCTTTATCCACCTCACCGCCTCAATGAAATCCACCCCGTACCTCGAGTGCTCCGGAATCCCCGTCCCCACAGGCAGCACATTAACATCGAATATGATGTCACACGGGCGAACCCCGGCCTTGCCGGTCAGCAATGAATATGCACGCTTGCAGATCTCCACCTTTCTGTCGTAGGTTGTGGCCTGTCCCTCCTCATCGAACGCTATCACGATGACGGCCGCTCCCAACGCCTTGATCTCACGAGCTTTTTCAATGAACACCTCTTCTCCTTCTTTAAGTGAGATCGAATTGACTATGCATTTACCTTGGGCGTTTTTCAGCCCTGTCACCAAGGTCTCCCAATGTGATGAATCTATCATTACCGCGGCCTTGGCCACAGCCGGATCGTTGGACACGTACCTGAGGAACTTCTCCATCTCAAGCCGTGAATCGAGCATCGCGTCGTCCATGTTGATGTCAATGATGCTTGCGCCGTTCTCAATCTGCTGGGCCGCGATCTGGAGTCCCGTCTCGTAGTCCCCGGCGGCTATCAGTTTGGCGAACTTGCGCGAGCCCGCCACGTTGGTCCTCTCCCCGACATTCGTAAAGTTGTTTCTCCTGTCAACAGCCACGCTCTCCAATCCGCTGACATACAGCACGTCATCAGGTACGGGAATAGCCCTTGGCGGAATCCCCTTGACCGCTTCCGCCATCGCCCTGATGTGATCCGGAGTCGTGCCGCAGCATCCTCCCACAATATTCACGGATCCAGCCAGAGCCATTTTCCGCACAGAGCCGGCCATTTGGGAAGGCGTCTCGTCATATTCACCCATCTCGTTGGGAAGCCCGGCGTTAGGGTAGCAGCTGACAGCGCAGGCGGCGAACGACGCGACCTCGGCTATCAGCGGAACCATCTCTTCCGCTCCGAGCGAGCAGTTGAGTCCGAATGAGAGTGGATCACAGTGCTGGATGGAGCGGTAAAACGCTTCCATAGTCTGCCCTGTCAATGTGCGTCCGCTCTTGTCACTCATTGATGCTGAAATCATTACCGGAATGTCCTTGGCTTCCTGAATATGCCCGAGCGCGTACAGGGCCGCCTTCGTGTCAAGCGCGTCGAAGCATGTCTCGAACAGCAGCAGATCAACACCGCCCCGCACCAGACCTCTTATCTGATCCTCGAATGCCTCCGCCATCTCGTCGAATGAATATGGACGGAAAACCGGGTCGCCTATGTTTTGTGCAAGGGACAGGGACTTGCTTGTGGGCCCGACGCTCCCGGCCACCCACACTTTGCGGGATGCCTCATCGGCCGCCTTGCGTGCTGTTCGCGCGGCGGCTTCGGCCATCTGTCCGGCTTTGTCTGAAAGATTATATTCAGACTGGGAAATGCGGTTGGCACTGAATGAGTTCGTGGTGATTATGTCAGCTCCCGCTTTAATATATTCATTATGAATCTCACCGATCACATCCGGATCAGTGAGATTGAAAGATTCGCTGTTGCCTTGGAGACCCCTGCGTTGGAGCATCGTCCCCATCGCTCCGTCTAGAATCAGTATTCTTTGCGAGAGCTCCGTTCTGATGTCGGGCATTCTTGTCGTTGTATTCCTTAAATAAATGGATGTCAGAAACACTCCCGGAGTATTCCGATAACATTGGAGGACTTTCCCATGGTGTAGAAGTGCACTCCGGGCACTCCGTGGGCAAGAAGGTCCCTGCATTGCGCCGTCGCCCATTCCTGACCTATCCGGTAGACCGCCTCCTTGTCATCCTTGTGCGCCTCGATCTCGCTTGTCAGCTCGAACGGGATGTCGATGGAGAATGACTTCGGCAGCAGACTTACCTGTCTTTGGGTCGAAATAGGCTTCAGCCCCGGAATTATCGGGACATTGATTCCGTCTTTCCTGCATCTGTCCACAAAGTTATAGAAAACTTTGTTGTCAAAAAACATCTGTGTCGTGATGTAATCCGCTCCCGCGTCCACCTTCCGCTTCAGGTTCGCTATGTCCACATCCAGATTCGCCGCCTCGAAATGCTTCTCCGGGTAGCCTCCGACGCCAATCCTGAAAAAGCCCTCGCACCCGTTCTCCTTCTCGAAACGGCGTATGGCCTCCACAAGCTCGTTGGCGTGGGTGTAGCCGCCGGGAACCGGGGAGAACCGCTTCTCTCCGGCGAGGCAGTCGCCTCTCAGGGCAAGCACGTTCGAGATCCCCATGAACTTAAGGTCCTGCAGCTGGAACTCGATCTGCTCGGCGGTGATTCCGCCGCAGATCAGGTGCGGAACCACATCGACCTTGAACTCGGATTGGATCGCCCCGCAGACGGCTGTCTCACTGACGCGCCTGCGCACGAGGTGCTTTCTGTAAGTTCCGTCAGACTGCTCTTCGAAAGTGACCTCGTCTCTGTGGCAGGTCACGTTTATGTACTTAGGGCTGAACTCTATGAACGGCCTTATGTCGTTCAGGAGCTCAGCCTTTGTCATCCCTTTCAGAGGAGGAACTATTTCCAGCGATGGGTATTGCTTCATTTTCTCCTGTCTAGATCGCCGCGAATGCCTGCTCAAGATCGGCGATTATGTCATCTATGTGCTCGATCCCTACGGACAGTCTGACGGTGGTTGGGGTGATGTGCTGCTGCTCAAGCTCTTCAGGGGACATCTGTGAGTGGGTGGTGGTCGCCGGGTGGATCACAAGGCTCTTCACATCAGCCACATTGGCAAGAAGAGAGAATATCTTCAGATGATCGATGAAATTCCACGCGTCCTCCTGAGTGCCTTTTATTTCGAAAGTGAATATTGAGCCGCCGCCTTTCGGGAAATATTTCTTGTAAAGGGCGTGGTCCGGATGTGAAGGCACGGCCGGGTGGTTGACCCTCGCGACTTTCGGGTTGTGCTCGAGATATTCCACGACCTTCAGGGCGTTCTGTACGTGGCGTTCGATGCGTACCGGCAGGGACTCGACTCCCTGAAGAAGGATCCATGCGCTGATCGGGCTTATGCAGGCTCCGGTGTCGCGCAGGATGACGGCCCGCACCCTTGTCACGAACGCCGCCTTGCCGGCCACATCCGCGAAGACCGCCCCGTGGTAGCTCGGGTCCGGTTTGGCAAGGGTAGGGTACTTGTCCGGATTCTTTTTCCAGTCGAAAGACCCTCCGTCCACAATCACGCCGCCAAGTGTCGTGCCGTGGCCACCGATGAATTTAGTCGCCGAATGGACCACGATGTCGGCACCGTGCTCGATGGGCCTTGTCAGCAGCGGAGCGAACGTGTTGTCGACAATGAACACTATTCCGTGCCTGTGGGCCACTTCCGCTATGCCGTCAAGATCGGTCACGTCAGAGTTTGGGTTTCCGAAAGTCTCGGCGTAGATCACTTTCGTGTTTGGCCTGATGGCGGCTTCAAGGGCCTTGAGGTCATTCACCCTTACAATGGTGTTTGAGATTCCCTGGGTTGTCAGAGTGTGTGTGATCAGGTTGAACGATCCTCCGTAAAGGTTGTCGGCGGCGATGATGTGGTCGCCTTGCTGAAGCACGTTCTGGAGTGCGTAGGTGACGGCCGCGGCCCCCGATGCTAGCGCCAGAGCCGCCATTCCGCCCTCGAGCGCCGCTATTCTTTTCTCAAACACATCCTGCGTGGTGTTGGTAAGCCTCCCGTAGATGTTTCCCGGGTCCCTGAGGCCGAAGCGGTCAGCCGCATGCTGGCTGTTGTGAAACACGTATGATGTTGTCTGATAGATAGGTACGGCTCGAGCGTCCGACACCGGATCCGGTGTCTCTTGTCCGACATGAAGTGCCAGCGTCTCAAGATGGAGTTTCTGTGTGCTCATGATTCAGTTCGTTTTATGTTCAACTTTCTGACGCAAAGTTCGGGTATCTGGGTAAAATATCCAAGTAGTTTTTATAATTTGGATAAATTTTCTAATTTTGTGCTTTGGACGGGAAGCTGATTCCATTGTGCTTGGCTTATACCGTATTATTTCAGAATATTATTCTTTTGAATATGCCAGACGAGAAAGACATAGAGATCCTGAGACTGCTTCAGGACAACGCCGATTTGACAAACAAGGAGATAGCCGCCAAGGTGCATCTGTCCCCGACTCCGGTCTTCGAGAGGATCAAAAGGCTCCGGGAACAAGGTTACATCAAGAAATTCGCCGCCGTTCTTGACGCCGACAAGCTGGACTGCTCTTTTATGGCTTTCTGCTACATCAAGCTCAAGCAGCACACGTTTGAGAACGCCAAGCGCCTTATGGACGCCGTCGGGCTGATCGAGGAGGTCGCGGAGTGTTACAACATCTCAGGAGACTATGATTTCCTGATGAAGGTCTATGTTTCCAGCATGAAGGACTACCAGCGATTCGTCCTCAGAATCATGGGAGACCTGGACTGCATAGGAAGCCTGAACAGCTCCTTCGTGATGGGGGTGGTCAAGAACTCATTCGGCGTGCCGGTGCATCTTGGGCGCTAGAGGCTTCTGATCCCGATGACAGTGAGCACTTCTCCGTTTACCTTGAACCGGACGTCAAGGTTGTCGAACGTCATTCCGTAGACCTTGCCAGGGTCGTTATGAAAACTTGGCCTGGGATCCTGCGCCAGCACATCGCGCAGAGCGGCCGCGTCAGCTTCCGTCAAACCGGGAACCGGGACCATCGCTTCCTTTCCGGCTTCCGGACCTGCCGAAGTGACAGAAGGGTCGAACACAACCTTCAATGGCTTCCACACCTGGTCATCGACAAAACCTGATGCCGCCTCAGGGTGGCTGTCCGCATAGGTGACGTAAGGCTTGACGTCATAGATAGGCGTTCCGTCCATCAGGTCTGCTCCCAGGACATTGATCACTGGTCCAAGCGGTTTCCCGTCCGGACCCTTGGCTTCATATTCAATGGACCCGATTCTGACAGACGACAGCCCCAGGCCGTTGGGTCTGAATGGCGAGCGGCTCGCGAACACTCCGACCCTCTCGTTCCCTCCAAGCCTCGGAGGCCTTACGGTCGCCCGGAAAGCCGATTGTTGATCTTTGCTTTCAGGTTCACGGGGCTGACGCGGCCTGTTCGCGGAGAATCCCCAGATGAGCCAGATGAAGTCGAAGCCCTCAAGCCCACGCACGGCGTCGGCGCTCCGGAATCCATGCTCAAACACGATGCGCCCCTTAAGCTCGGGGACAAGTCCCGCCTGCCGCGGGATTCCGAACTTGGTCCCGAACGGTGATGTGAACCGTGCCACGGGCTCAATGAACATAACTTACCTGGTCCCATTCCAGGGCGTCCTCGTTCTGCGGCTTGCGCTCATCGGCAGGGTGCCCCACAGCGATAAGGCAAAGAACGGAATACTTGTCGGAAATGTCCAGGATCTCCCTTACCTTTTGCTCCGCCGTCACTCCGGCCTCCTTGCTTTCCCTGCCTCTTATGTGGCACCAGCATGAGCCAAGTCCAAGATCCTCGGCCTGGTACTGCATCGAGACAGCGGCGATGCTGCCGTCCTCAACCCACATCTCCTGCTCTTTTGGCTCTCCGAGCACGGCGATCACAACAGGAGCTCCGGCCAGAAACTGAGAACCTGACGGTCTGATTTCGGACAGGTCTTCTATCTTCTTCTTGTTGTCTGTCACGACAAATCTCCATTTCCTGAGGCCTTTCGCCGTCGGAGACATCAGGGCCGCCCTGATGATTGTCCGGACATATTCACCGTCCACAGGCTCGTCTGTGTAGGACCTGTGGCTTCTGCGCTTACGCGCAAGTTCTTCGAATGAAAGCATATTCAATAACTTCTAATGTTGCAAATTTACAATAATATTTCCTATTCAAATGACTATTTATTTTAACTTTAAACCATTCTATTTTAGTTAAAATAATTTTAGAACCATGTTAAAATGTTATAAAAATCGAGACAAACTTTGTTTTTATTGAAAAAATGTAATAATTTAGGCTCGAAAAACAAGTCATATCGTCCGATGGATAACAAGACAATTTCAACTGGAACTCCTCAAAAGGGGAACATTCTTATAATCAACACCGGGTCCACAACCACGAAGCTTGGCTATTTCTCCGATGGGGTCAGGGTGTTCGACACAAAGCTGGAGCACACCGCTGAGGATGTCGCCAGGTACCCGTCCGTGATGGATCAGGCTGACATGCGTCATCAGGCGATCAAGGACTTCATGGCCTCTAAGGGTATTCCTCTTGAGGATGTGGACATTGTGATGGCCCGTGGCGGGCTCATTGTCCCGGTGATCACCGGAGTCTACAACGTGAATAAGGACATGAGGGATGTCCTTGGGAGTTGCCGCGACGGAAACCACGCCTGCAACCTCAGCGCTATCCTGGCGGATGATGTGGCAAAGGAGATAAACCAGATCAGAAAGGAGAAGGGTCTTACCCCACGGTTCGGGGAATGCGTGGCCTACATCGCCGATCCGCCGATGGCTGACGAGATGCTGCCGGAGTGCAGGATGAGCGGGGTTCCTGAGTTTACCAGGAAGACACTGTTCCACGCCCTGAATTCAAGGGCAATAGTGAGGAGGTATCTTCGGGAGCATGGGCGCACGACCAACGATGTCACTTTGATTGTGGCCCACATGGGTGGGGGAGCGACCATCTCGCTGCACCGTAACGGCAGGGTGATCGACACGAACCACGGTCTCGGAGGAGACGGGCCGATCACCCCCGAGAGGGCCGGTTGCTGTCCGCCTTTTGAGCTTATCGACATGTGTTACAGCGGAAAGTACACCAAGGAGGAGGTAAAGAAGAAACTTGTGGGGAAGGGTGGTGCGGTCGCCTACTTTGGCACGAACAGCATGTTGGATGTGGAGAACATGGCAAATGACGGAAATGAACTGGCCAGAACCTTCCTCAAGGCGTACGTTTTGAACATTTGCAAATACATCGCCGCGATGGCGGCCACGGCTGACGGCAAGGTCGACGCCATTCTTCTGACAGGAGGAATAGCGCACAGCAAGATGCTTATGGACGCGATCAAGGCGAAGATCGGCTTCATAGCTCCGGTTGAGGTCTTTCCCGGGGAGGATGAGATCAACAGCCTTGCGGAAAACGGCTACATGATCCTTTCCGGTCAGACGAGAATCCATACATATAATAAAGACAGAATAATTGAAGATTAAATAGTTTGAATAATGAAGAATATCGATTGGAACAAGCTGTCTTTCAGCTACACCCAGACCAAGACTTTAGTCTACAGCCGCTGCATTGACGGAGAGTGGGAGTCGCCTGTGGTGACGGAGGACTTCAGCATACCGCTCAGCAGTTTCGCCGGAATATTTCATTATGCCCCTTCCTGCTTTGAGGGTTTGAAGGCTTTCCGTGGTGTCGACGGCAAAATCAGGCTTTTCCGTCCGGACCGCAACGCCAAGAGAATGGCAGGAAGCGCTGAATATCTTGACATGCCCTATCCGTCAGAGGAGATGTTCATCCGGATGTGCATGCTCTGTGTGAAGGGGAACCTTGACTATCTTCCTCCTTATGAGGCGAGCGGCGCGTCGCTGTATCTCCGTCCTGTCTTGTTCGGAATCAATCCTCAGCTGGGAATTCATTCAGCCCGCGACGTGATGTTCGCTGTAATGAGCTCTCCCGTAGGAACATATTCAGGAGCCAAGAGTCTGACTCCAGGTTCCGCCGTGATCTCCAGAAACTATGACCGCGCCGCGGCTTTCGGCTCCGGCTGCCATAAACTCGGAGGAAACTACGCGCAGTCCCTGCATGCCTACAACATCGCCCATCGCACGGGCTACCGTGAACTGCTGTTTCTGGATTCGGCCACGAAGACGACCATCGAGGAATTCGGTTCCTCGAACTTTTTCGCGATCAAGGGCAACACCTATGTCACTCCGCGTTCCGGCAGCGTGCTGCCTTCAATCACCAACCTTAGCCTTCGCACCGTGGCCGCGGACATGGGAATGGATGTCGAGATCCGCCCTGTAAAAGTCGAGGAACTCTCAGAGTTCGATGAGGTCAACTCCTGCGGCACCGCCGTCGTCATCACTCCTATAAGTTATGTGGATGACAAGCCATGTCTCGAGTGTGAGGATGTCTCCCGTCGTTACAGGATTCCATCAGGGGACAAGTGCGGGACTGTCAGCGAGCGGCTCTACAACCACATCGTAGGCATCCAGAAAGGACTTGAGGAGGACACACACAACTGGTGTCTTTTTGTTGATTAGGTTGTGATGGAACTTGCGGCTATAGAAAAGATTCTTGCTGAAGGCGGGACTGACGAGGCGATCCGTCTGCTTGATGAGTTTATCACATCCGCCCCGGAGCCTTCCGACCGCGCCTACTATCTTCTGGGCAACGCGCACAGAAAGAAAGGGGACTGGCAGAAGGCCATCAACAATTACCTGGAGGCGATGGAGATAAATCCTGAAAGCCCGGCGGCGAACGCCTACGCGATAGCGAACGAAATCCTCGATTTCTACAACAAGGATATGTACAATCAATAAACATTAAGGTATTATGGCTAAAATGAAAGGGGCGACAGTCATCGACACCGAGAGATGCAAGGGCTGCAATCTCTGCGTTGTCGCATGTCCGCTCGATGTCCTTGCTCTGACGACCAAGGAAGTGAACCGTAAGGGCTACAACTTCGCCCACGAGGTTCTTGCTGACACCTGCACGGGCTGCGCGTCATGCGCCACCGTCTGCCCGGACGGGTGCATAACCGTTTACCGTCTTAAAACAGTCTAAGCTATGGCAGATCAGGAAATCACATTGATGAAGGGCAATGAGGCCATTGCCCATGCGGCGATCCGCTGCGGTTGTGACGGCTATTTCGGCTATCCGATCACCCCTCAGTCCGAGGTCCTGGAGACTCTGGCCGTCGAGAAGCCTTGGGAGACCACCGGAATGGTCGTCCTTCAGGCTGAGAGCGAGGTCTCGTCGATCAACATGGTCTATGGCGGGGCCTGCACCGGCAAGAGGGTGATGACTTCTTCTTCCAGCCCTGGCGTCAGCCTGATGCAGGAGGGCTTGTCCTACATGGCAGGGGCAGAGCTTCCGGCCTTGATAGTGGACGTGATGCGCGGGGGGCCTGGCCTTGGGACCATCCAGCCAAGCCAGGCTGACTATTTCCAGGCCTGCAAGGGCGGTGGACACGGTGATTATCACCTTATCGTACTTGCTCCGGCTTCTGTTCAGGAAATGGCTGACTTCGTGGATCTTTCGTTCGAACTAGCGTTCCGTTACCGCAATCCGGCGATGATCCTGGCCGACGGTGCCATCGGTCAGATGATGGAGAAGGTTGTGCTTCCTCCGTTCAAGCCGCGCCGCACCGAGGAGCAGATCATCAGGGAATGCCCTTGGGCGACCACAGGACGTGTCGGCGGAAGAAAGCCGAACATCATCACATCACTGGAGCTCCGTCCAGAGGAGATGGAGGCCATCAATCTACGGATTCAGAAGAAGTACAAGGAGATAGAGGAAAAGGAGGTACGCTTCGAGGAATATCTTCTTGAGGACGCGGAATATGCCATCGTGGCGTTCGGCTCAGCTGCCCGAATCGCCAAGAAGAGCATCGAGATCGCCCGCTCCCAGGGCGTCAAGGTCGGACTTCTCCGTCCTATAACCCTTTGGCCTTTCCCTACGAAAGAAGTTCGGAAACTTGCGGAAAAGGTTAAAGGAATCCTTTCGCTGGAGATAAACGCCGGACAGATGGTCGAGGACATCCGTCTCGCCGTCGAGGGCAGGGTGCCTGTGCGGCATTTCGGACGTCTCGGAGGCATCATTCCTGATCCGGACGAGGTTGTTGACGCGCTTAAACGTCTTTTCTAAATCTGAAGACCATGACAAGAGAAGAAATAATCGAGAAAGGCCAGGTCGTCTATAAGAAACCGACCTTGCTGAACGACACTCCGATGCATTACTGCCCTGGTTGCAGCCACGGAGTTGTGCACAAGATAGTCGCCGAGGTGATCGAGGAGATGGGGATGACTGAGAAAACAATCGCCATCTCTCCGGTGGGCTGCGCCGTGTTCGCCTACAAGTACATTGACGTCGATTGGGAAGAGGCTGCCCACGGAAGGGCCCCGGCGCTTGCCAGCGCCACAAAGCGTCTATGGCCTGACCGGCTGGTGTTCACCTACCAGGGTGACGGAGACCTCGCCTGCATCGGTACCGCGGAGACGATCCATGCTCTGAACAGAGGCGAGAACATCGCGATCATATTCATAAACAACGCCATCTATGGCATGACCGGTGGCCAGATGGCCCCGACGACCCTTCTGGGGATGAAGACAGCTACCTGTCCTTACGGCCGGGAAGTTTCGCTGCACGGTTATCCGCTGAAGATCACCGAGATCGCAGCCACTCTTGATGGCACTTGTTATGTGAGCCGTCAGGCGGTCCACACTGTGGCGGCTATCAACAGGGCCAAAAAGGCCATAAGAAAGGCGTTTGAATATTCTATGCAGGGCAGGGGCTCGAGTCTCGTTGAGGTTGTCTCGACCTGCAACTCCGGTTGGAAGATGAGTCCGGAGAAGGCCAACAAGTGGATGGAGGAGAATATGTTCGCGTTCTACCATCTTGGCGACCTCAAGGACAAAGGCGTTGAACTTTAAATCGACAAGGCTATGACAGATGAGATAATTATTGCGGGATTCGGAGGACAGGGTGTCCTTTCGATGGGTAAGATTCTGGCTTATGCCGGCCTGATGGAAGGCAAGGAAGTGACCTGGATGCCGGCATACGGTCCGGAGCAGCGCGGTGGCACGGCCAACGTGACTGTGATAGTGAGCGACGATCCGATTTCTTCCCCGATCCTTTCCAGCTTCGACATCGCGATTGTCCTGAACCAGCCTTCGCTGGAGAAGTTTGAGTCTAAGGTGAAGCCGGGTGGAATCATAATCTATGATGGCTACGGAATAAACGAGCCTCCGACAAGGAAGGACATCAAGGTCTATCGCATAGACGCGATGGACGCCGCGGCTGAGATGAACCTCATCAAGACGTTCAACATGATCGTGCTTGGAGGCCTTTTGAAGGTCCGTCCTATAGTCAAGATCGAAAGCGTGCTTGCGGCCTTGAGGAAAACCCTCCCGGAACGCCACCACAATCTCATTCCTAAGAACGAGGAGGCCATCCGGAAGGGTATGGAAATCATCAAGGAAGTTTAGTCATCAGTGTAGATCCACGAACTTACATCGTATGTTCTTTTGAACTTGATTGAGGCTACGCTTTCCGTGCTTATGCTGACGAGCCCGACTCCACCCCCGACATTGTCCGGGAAGGAGACGGGCTCTGTCAGTGTTGTGTCTCCGTCAAGGTAGTCGTAGATGCTGAGCGCCTTCAGATAGTAGTATTCATCATTTGTGATTCCAAGGATTGTCACACTGAATGTTGATTCTGATTCCATTCGATCATAATTCAGAAGGCCGTTTGGACCTATGATGATCTCTCCAGCATTCACGCTGAACCCGATGTTGAATGTCCCGTCGGAGAATTGTCTGTCAGAAAACACCCTGAAAGTGTTCTCTGAAGCGCCTTCCAAGTCGAGATCCTCGGCAGGAGCCCCATCGTTCAGAATCGGGTCGTTGCCTTTGTCAAGGCGGATGAAACTGTAGTCCTTGGTCTCTTCCCAAGTCTTGGCCTCTTCATGTTCATTCGCGTACCTGATCTTTTTGTCGATGACCGAACGTCCGGACAGAATCCGGTAGTAGTTGTCCTCTCCGGTGATGTCCTTGCCTTTGACACGGATCCGGTAGACTTTGTCACCGTATTGATTCTTCTGGAGCAGAGTGTCGGTTATGCTGAATTCCGGAGCCATTGGAACAACCACTTCCGAGTAAGCCTTGAAGGTCTCTCCACCGGCTTCAGCCTCAGCCTCTATTCTGACGACATCCCCAGGCTTGAAATCGGCCTTGAACGAGTATCTGGTCTGATTGTTTTTGCTGGCGGCGTTAGGACCTGCAGTATACATTTCATCATTATAGATGTTTGGATAATAAAGTCCGTAGAGATGAAGATCCTCCTTGATGAACAGGTCATCATCACGGTTGTCCAATTTGCCGTCTGCCACAAAAGTCCCGTTGACATAGCACTTGACCGAACCGGAATTGATCTTCTCGACGCGGTCAGTCTTGCTTACCGCCAGATAGACAAGGTGCAAGGTGTCGCCGACCGTCATCTGTGAATTTACTATCAACTGTGGCTTGAGGTCTGTCAGATTGAAATCAATGTCCTTTGTGCAGGCTCCGAGCAAGGCGGAGACGGCTGCTATGAATATTAGTCTTCTCATCTCTTTAGAAATTATAAGTGTAGCTGAATGACGGGATTATAGGCAGGATAGTGACAGATTTGAGCCTCGCTTTCCTTGTGTAAAGACTCGAATTTGAGTCACCTTTTGTGTCTGCCTTATAATAGACAAAATTCGGATTCAGCCTGTTGTACGCGTTATAGACTCCGAAATTCCAGACGCTTTCACCGCGTCTCTTTTTCTTGTGGTAGTTGACTCCGATGTTAAGCCTATGGCTTGGCGGCAACCTATAGTTGTTTCTGTGCGGAGCGTAGTCTATCTGGGTGACTGTCCCGTCAGGAAGCATCACTATGCTCTCCCTTTCCGGAATGGTAGTGGTGCCTCCGGTCGCGAAAGTCCACACCGCGCTGAGATCCCATTTCTTACCGAGCTTCTGGTTTACCACTAGTGAGATGTTGTGCCTTCTGTCATAGCGGTAAGGATAGCGTTCCCCGTTGTTGATCAGTCCATTGGAGAAGATCCTGTCGCTCTTGGCCAGGGTGTAGCCAAGCCATCCGGTCGTCTTGCCCATGGTCTTCTGGATGAAGAACTCGATTCCATAGGCCCGACCGTCTCCCATCACGACATTGTCCTCCCATGACTGCGAGCTTGCCATAAAGGAGACGCCGTCTTTATATTCAAGGACATTGTGGATGTCCTTCCAATAGCCTTCGACGGAAAACTCCCAACCCGGAAGGCCGTTGTAATAGAGGCCCAATGAATATTGGTCCGCGGTCACCGGCTTGATGTTCTTGGTGATCGGCACCCAGAGGTCGATCGGCAGGGTGATCTTCGATGAGGACAGCAGATGGACGTACTGCGCCATCCTTGAATATGCCGCCTTCGCGCTGATTCCCTTTCCGAAATCGAACTTGGCTGACATCCTTGGTTCCGGAGACCAGTAGGTCCTGCCACCTGTACGGAACATCGCGATGTGGATTCCGGGGTTGAGAGTCAGCCGTTCGCCAATGGTAAGATCATCCTCGATGTAGGCTGACAACTCATGACCGACACGGTTTTTCTCCTTGTTGTTTGAATATGTCGTGTCTGTCAGCACCTGGCCGTAGTGGTTCTCCTTTTCGACGGTAGTGTAGGTCTCAGGGATGTAGATGTGATTGACATATTCACCACCGAATTTGAGGATGTGCTTCGGAGACGGGGTGTAGTCGAAGTCGATTTTTGCCGTAAGATCCTTGATTCCGGAGCCGTAGTCGAACTTGTAGAGGTTTTTCGTGTTCTCGTTTTTCTCCGTCGAGTTGTAGCCCATCCTCATCCGGTAGTCAGTGAACGCCACGGTGGTGTTGGAGAACAGCCTTCCGTTGAAGACGTGGTTCCACCTTGCCGAGGTGAGCAGGTTGCCCCACCTGATGTAGGTCTTGTCATCGTACTCGGTTTTGCTCTCGGCTCCGTCTATGATGACATCGCCCTCATCGTCCCTGAAGTAGAAAATGTCACGTCCGTAATAGGCGTTGAGGAACAGCCTGTCCTTGTCGCTGAATTTATGGGTCACCTTGCCGTTGAAATCGAAGAAATAGTAGTTGGCAGGAACGTTTGTGGCTCTGAAAAGACCATCGAACAGGAAAGTGTGCATCCCTCTTGCGCTGATTGAATATGCAGTCTTACCTTTGATGATAGGCCCCTCAAGATGGAACTTGTCACTGAGGATCCCGATACCTATTGTGCCGTGGGTCTCCTGAAGGTTTCCGTCATTGGTGCGTACATCGATGATGCTGGAGGTCCTGCCTCCGTAACGGGCAGGAAACGAGCCTTTGTAAAGCGTCACTTTCTTCACGGCCTCCGGCTGAAAGATTGAGAAGAGGCCCAACATGTGCTCAGCGTTGTAGAGTGAGATGCCGTCCAGAAGGAGCAGGTTCTCGTCCGGCCCGCCTCCACGCACGTATATTCCCGAAAAGCCTTCGGCTCCGCTCTGCACGCCAGGCATCAGCTGGATTGTCTTAAGGACATCGGTCTCACCGAAGAGGCTGGGGGTGTTCTTTATAATATTCATAGGAATCTCGATGGCGCTCATCTTCGTGGCCATTATTCCGGATTCCCTTTGCGCCGAGACGACAGCCTCCTTGATTTCAGTGTTGGCTTTCAAGGCGACATTGATAGTGGTGTCACGGATAAGGTCGAGGGTGACCGTCGCGTCATCGTACCCTACGTATGAATATCTAAGCGTCACCTGCCTGCCCCGCGGAAGGGTCAATGTGTAGAATCCATAGTTGTTCGTGGCGGCACCGGCCCCTTCGCTGAGCACTCCGGCTCCGATCAGGGTCTCACCTGAGGCCTTGTCCGTGATGTGACCGCTCACGGTGACTCTCGTCTGTTGGGTCTGGGCATGAAGGCTTCCTGTGATCGTTGATGCCAACAAAAGAGAAATCATGGCTGTGATCAATCGGTTAAGATATCTCATGTTCAAATATGGTTTAGTTATTTCATTCTTACCGTCATTACAAAATTCCCAAAAGTCAGATTATTGCAATCTGCCGGCCAATTTTTTTCGGAATGCAAAATTGGCCAATTTTTTTCGATTAACTTCTTGTTTCGCAGGGGTTTTTCTTAAATTTGCATTTATGCAAAGAAAAAATCTTTTTATTCTTTTTGTTTTTTTAGCTTTTGCCCTCGTTCTGGCCTCATCCGGATGCAAGAGGAAGGTGCAGGATAATGAGACGGAAATAGTTGAGGAAGTGAAGGATACGCTTCCGCCTTTGGGCTTTTGGCCGGATTCTTTGGATCTTTCGGAGGATGCGGTCCGAAACGGTGAGACATTCACAGGTCTGATGTGCCGTCTCGGACTGTCTATGAATGACGCGATGAAGATGGCATCGGCCTGTGACACGACATTTGATGTCCGGAAGATGCGTGCGGGAAGCAAAGTCCAGGCTTACTATCAGTTTGACACCAGTGGTACTGGCAGTGCTGTGGGACCAATGCTAAGGTATGTCGTCTACGAGCGCAACAAGATTGACAGGGTGGTGTTCCGCACTTCGGATCCGTTCGCGGTCTGGGAATGGTCCAAACCTGTCGAGAGCACGCGGGAGTTCACGGACGTGACAATCAGGTCTTCCCTTTGGAATGACATGCTTGCCGCAGGCAGTTCACCTCAGCTGATTGTCCCGTTGTCTGAGATATTTGCTTGGTCTGTTGACTTCTTTGGCCTTCAGCCTGGTGACCGTTTCCGGGTTCTGTATGAGCAGAGAAAATGTGAGGGTGAGGTGATCGCTGTGGACACAATATATTATGCGGAGTTCATAAGGGACGAGAAGATGATTCCAGCCATCATGTACGACCAGGGAGACGGTGGCAATCTTTACTGGAACGAGAAGGGGGAGAGTCTCCGCAAGGCCTTTCTTAAGGCTCCGCTGAAGTTCACCCGTATCAGTTCCGGATTCTCCTATCACAGGAAACATCCTGTGACTGGAAAAGTCAGGGCGCACACCGCCGTGGACTATGCCGCTCCGGTAGGAACTCCTGTGATGACGATTGGAGACGGAACGGTGGTGAACGCTGGATGGACGAACGGTGGAGGCAACACAGTTAAGATCCGTCATAATTCCGTTTACACGACCAGCTACATGCACCTGTCCCGCTACGGGACGGGAATCAAGGCCGGGGCGAGAGTCCGTCAGGGCGATGTGATCGGATATGTCGGCTCAACCGGGCTTTCAACCGGCCCTCATCTGGATTTCCGTGTCTGGAAGAACGGCACGGCCATAAATCCTTTGAAGATGGATTCACCACCGTCCGAACCGATAAAGCCTGAAAACATGCCGGCACTGGATTCTGTCTTTAGGCATTATCGACATGTAATTGATTCGCTTGCAAAGAAATAATTTATTTGGATAAGTTTCATGAAAAAGAACCTAATCATTTTATTCTCGGCCTCGCTGCTGTGCGTACTCCAAGGATGTGCCGAAAGAAAAAGCCAGTCTGTTGCTCCTGCCATCGGCCGGGATTCTGAGATTGAGGCAAAGGTGGACAGTGTACTTAAAGGCATGGACCTGACAGAGAAGGTCGGTCAGATGATCCAACTTACATCTTCGACTGTCACAGTTCAGGGCAAGCCGGAGATAGATCCTGACAAACTTCAGAAAGTAATAGGGGAGATGAAAGTCGGCTCCATTCTGAACACTTTCGCGGATGTAGCTCAGTCCAGGGAACTTACAGCCAAGCTAATCAGTGAAATTCAGAAAAAATCGATGGAAGGGATAGGGATCCCATGCATCTATGGTCTTGACATGATCCACGGGGCGAGCTACCTGGCAGACGCGACACTCTTTCCGCAGGAAATCAACCTTGCGGCGACATTCAATCGTGAATATGCCCGTGCGATGGGCGAGGCCATGGCCTACGAGACCAGGGCCGCCATGGTTCCTTGGGTCTTCTCACCGGTCATGGACCTTGGCCGTAATCCTGTCTGGCCAAGACAGTGGGAGAGCTTCGGCGAGGATGCCTACCTTAACGCTGAGATGGCAGTCGCCGAGACAAAGGCTCTCCAGGGCGATGATCCGAACCACATTGATGACAAACATGTCGCAGTCAGCATAAAGCATTTCATGGCCTATGGGGTTCCGGTCTCGGGAAAAGACAGGACACCGGCGATTGTGGCCGAGAATGATCTGAAAGAGAAGTTTTTCCGCCCGTTCAAGGATTGTTTCGAGGCAGGCGCTTTGACGGTGATGGTCAATTCCGCATCCATAAACGGCGTCCCTACACATGCCAACAGGGAACTTCTGACCGGTTGGGTGAAGGAAGGTCTGAACTGGGACGGTATGATAGTGACCGACTGGGCCGACATCAACAATCTGTTTGAGAGGGACCATGTCGCGAAGGACAGGAAGGAGGCTCTGGCTATGGGAATCAACGCCGGGATCGACATGATCATGGAGCCTTACGATCCGTCCTGCTGCACCGAGCTCAAGGAAGTCGTGGAGGCCGGGTTGATTCCGATGTCAAGAATCGATGACGCCGTGCGTAGGGTGCTTCGCCTGAAGTTCCGTCTGGGACTGTTCGACAATCCGACATGGGATGTGTCAGGGTTTGACAGATTCGGATGCAAGGAGTTCCAGGACGCCTCCTACGCTGCCGCGGTCGAATCGGAGGTGCTGCTCAAGAACGAGGGGAATATCCTTCCTCTTGAATATGGGAAAAGAATCCTCGTGACTGGACCTAACTCCAATTCAATGAGGTCCTTGAACGGAGGTTGGTCTTACACCTGGCAAGGGGACGCAGATCGTTTCGCCGGTGATTTCAACACGATTTATGAGGCGTTGGCCCAGAAGTTCGGTGAGCGTAATGTGGTCTATGAGCCGGGTGTGACCTACGATGAGACCGACCGTTGGTCAACCGGTGCATGGCAGAAGGAGAACGTTCCTCAGATAGCCAAGGCTGTGGCCGCAGCTTCAAAGGTTGATGTGATTGTGGCTTGCGTGGGAGAGAACAGTTATTGCGAGACTCCGGGAAACATTGATGACCTTAACCTTTCCGGCAACCAGAAGGAACTTGTCAAGGCTCTGGCCAGGACAGGGAAGCCGATTGTCCTTGTGCTTAACGAAGGCCGTCCTAGAGTGCTGCGTGAGATCGAGCCTCTGGCGAAAGCTGTGATTGATGTGATGCTTCCGGGCAATTATGGAGGTGACGCCCTTGCAGCGTTGATGTCCGGCGAGGAGAATTTCAGTGGAAAGCTGCCTTTTACCTATCCTAAGTTCGTCAACTCGCTTCATACCTATGATTATAAGGTGACGGAAAGCCGCGAGACCATGGCCGGCGCCTACAACTATGAGGCGACGATGAATGTCCAGTGGCCTTTCGGCTTCGGACTCAGCTACACAACCTTTGAATATTCAGACTTCAAGTGCCTGAATGGCTCATCCTTCACCGCCGGAGATGATCTGAGGTTTGAGGTGACAGTCAGGAACACCGGCTCGCACAACGGCAAGGAGGCGGTCCTGCTATATTCAAGTGACATCGTCGCCAGCCTGATCCCTGATGTCAGACGTCTGCGCGGGTTCACCAAGGTGGAGCTTGCTCCTGGCGAGAGCAAGGTTGTTTCGCTGACGGTTCCCGCTGAGGAGCTTGCGTTTGTCGGAACCGACGGGAAGTGGCGTCTGGAGTCCGGGGACTTCAGAATGAGCTGCGGCGGGCAGTCGCTCATGCTCTCATGCAGGGAGACCAAGGTCTGGAATTAGTACATGGATTCTGATGAAGAGGATACTCAGGAGGTTAATACTGACAATCGCCGGGCTTCTGACTGTGGCGGCTCCGTCGTGGGGCGTGTTCAATGAAAAGGATCTGGCTCAGACGCTTCAGGTTCTGCGCTTCGAGCTTCGGAAGGCATACTGTGAGATGGAGCGGAACCAGTTGGCCTACGAGTCGCAGGACAACGTGCAGCATGCGGAGCTGGTTCGCCTGATCCAGAGCTGCAACGAGTTGTCGCTCATGCTGTACTCGCAGAAGCAGGACTTCACATTCGACCTCACCTACGCTCTCCAGCAGGTGACGGATCAGTACCATAATTTTACGCAGAGCCGGATGCCGTATGACAACATCATTTCCTACCTTGATTTGGAGATTGACCGTTATGACAGGCTGGTGATGGCCCTTAAGGTGCTGCCTCCGGAATTGGTCGAACTGCCGGACAGTCTTGGCGGCTCGGCGTTGCTGGACTCTCTTGCCGCGACACTCCAAGGCCATGTACTACCGAACGATTCCTATTCTGACGCGCATTCGGCGGATCCAGAGCATGCCGGACACGGCCATTCCCTAGGTGCGGGCGAGGAACACGGGCATGGCTCATTCCACCTTGACAGCCTGTCGCAGGTCGCGAGGGACAGTTGCCTTTTCTACTCCACCAGGCTTCTGAAGATGTTCACGGATGTCCGTGACCACATGATTGAGGACAATGAGTACTATGACACCACCGACAAGCGCCTGAAAGAGGCTTATGACTATGCCCAGGAGCGCTACAAGATGGTCCAGAAGAAGATATTCATTGAGGGGCAGGACAACTACTGGAAAATCCTGACACATCTGGGATCTTACTCATCGCGGGCGGCCAGGGACTTCAGTGACAAGTACGGGCGTGCCTATTACTCTGATGTCAGGAGCGAATGGCGGGGGCCTATGGTCATCGGGTTCTCGTTTATGGTTCTCATCTATCTTGCCATAGCCACCCTGCTCAGCATGCTGATCGTGAAGATGCTCATGCGCCGCGTGAGGTTCTTCAGGACCGAGAGGTTTCTCAAGAGGGAGGCCGCCATATTCATGCTCGGGGCCGCGGTTCTTTTTGTGGTCGTCATCGCGGTGGCCAAGAATGTCTCCGGCACCTCGCATTTCTTCACGATGGCCGCAGGGCTTCTGATCGAGTTCGCCCTGCTGCTTATCGCTGTGCTCACCTCGCTTTTGATCCGGAATGACAGCGGGCAGTTGAACTATGGAATGAGGATTTACACTCCGGTCATGCTGATGGGACTGCTGGTCATCACGTTCAGGATCATATTCATTCCCAACAGTCTGATAGCGCTGGTCTTTCCGCCGCTTCTGGCTGTGTTCGGCTTCTGGCAGTGGGTCTCGATTCATCGCAACGGACCTAAGGTGCCCAAGAGTGACAATTCCTACGCGATAGTTTCTTTTGTCATCACCTCGGTCACTTTCGTGATCTCCATTGTCGGTTACAGCCTGCTTGGACTTCAGGTGTACATCTGGTGGATATTCCAGTTGACCGTGCTCCAGTTGATCGTGGCATGCGATGACCTGCTCAGGAAGTACCGCCGCAAAAGGGTTGACATACTTGTGCGCGCCTACAGGATCAAGCATCAGAACGATGTCGGGAAGGACAAGGGATCCTTCATCCTTGTTACCTGGCTGTATGATCTTTTGGAAATGGTCTGCATTCCGGTGCTCTACCTTCTGTCGATTCCTTTCTGCCTTTACATGGCCTCCGAGGTGTTTGACCTTACGGAGATCTGCATGGACATGTTCTTCTACCCGTTCTTCAACTACGAGTATCTGCATCTGTCCGTGTCCAGGATTGTTCTTGTGGTTGGCCTGTTCTATGTCTTCAAGTACATCTGCTACGTGGTCAGGGCGCTTTACAGGATCTACCGCCTGCGCCAGGCCCTGGGACAGACCAAGACCAGGATCATCACTGAGAACGAATTGAACCTGACGCTGGCCAACAATGTGATCGGGATCCTTGTCTGGGGAACCTTCTTCATGGTGACAATCTCTTTGCTTAACATTCCGACAAAATCCCTGTCGGTGATAACCGCCGGCCTGGCCGCAGGTCTTGGATTTGCCATGAAGGACATCCTCAACAACTTCTTCTACGGTGTCCAGCTTATGTCGGGGCGTCTTCGCGTCGGGGACTACATCGAGTGTGACGGGGTCCGAGGGAAAGTTGACAGCATCACCTACCAGAGCACTCAGATTGAGGCGATTGATGGAAGCGTGATGGCCTTTCCAAACAGTTCCCTTTTCGCCAAGAACTTCAAGAATCTGACCCGCAACAATTCCTACGAGTTCCTCGGTCTTCCTGTCGGGGTTGCCTACGGGACTGATGTGGAACAGACAAGGCAGGTGATCCTGAATGCTCTCGCACCGCTCCGCCGCGCCGACAAGTTCGGACGGCCGGTGGTAGAGGAAAGCTACGGAATCAAGGTTGTACTGAACGGGTTCGGGGACAGCAGTGTGGATCTGGTGGTCAAGCAGTATGTCCTCGTTGATCAGCGAGTGGGCTATATTGCCGCTGCCAATGAGCGGATTTACAACGCGTTGAATGAGTCCGGAATAGAGATTCCGTTCCCTCAGCGCGACATCAACATCCGCCAGATACCTTCTTCTGACGGAAAGTAATTGTTAATAAATATGATAAGGTTAGCGGTTTTCGCCTCTGGGGGCGGTTCCAACTGCGAGAATATAATCAAGTATTTCAAAGGCTCTGACAAGGTGTGCGTCGCTTTGGTCGTTGCTTCCAAGGCCGGGATTCCTGCGTTGGAGAAGGCTGAAAGACTGGATGTGCCGACACGGGTGCTTCCAAAGGCGGAGTTGAACCGGGAGGACGTTGTCATGCCGCTGATGCGGAAATATTCAATAGACTTCATCGTGCTGGCCGGCTTCCTGCTTGTCATCCCGGATTTCCTGCTCCATGAATATGACCGCAGGATGCTCAACCTCCATCCGGCCCTGCTTCCGAAGTTCGGCGGGATGGGAATGTACGGCCGCCATGTCCATGAGGCTGTCAAGGCAGCTGGAGAAACTGAAACCGGTTTGACGGTCCATTGGGTCAGCGGCAAGGTTGACGGCGGCGAGATCATCGCGCAGTTTCGAACTCCTGTAAGTCCGGATGACACCTCGGATGACGTCGCTGCCAAGGTGCACGTCCTAGAGATGGAGCACTTTCCTCAGGTCATCGAGGAAGTCCTTTGCAAGTCCTTCCTCCTCGTGCGCGAATAGGGCATTTTGGCTCACGAGACCGTTTCCCTGGCTCCTTCGTGCGTGAATGACACGATTCCACTCACGAAACTTCATTTGAGGGCCTTCCGTGAGTGGAATCAGAGGTTTTGCGCACGGCTCGTTGTCCTTTTGTTATCATGGCATCAGTGCTTTGTCAGAGAGGACTTGATAGAGAGTGGGTTGGTAGGTGTCTCCAATCGGGATGCGATCCGGGCCGATGATGATGTGGTTGCGTTCTATGGCTTCGATTGTAGCTAGACGGACGATGAATGATTTGTGGACGCGGATGAAGTCTTCCTTCGGGAGTGTGTCTTCAAGGGTCTTCATGCGCATCAGGGACAGGATCGGGGCGGATGATCCGCTCAGGTGAATCTTCACGTAGTCCTTAAGGCCTTCGATGTACGTGATCCTGTCGAGGTCTATCTGCTGGAGTCGGTACTCGGTCTTGACGAAGATGCTTTTGATTTTTCTCTGTGCGGTCACTTCGGTGGTTGGTGAGCCATGTCGAACCACAGGCCCAGTGACCGAGGTTGAAACCACAGGCCCAGTCACTTCGACCGGCTCCGTGACCGAACCGGACGGTCGCTGAGCCAGTCTAAGAGACTTATCGTCAACGAGTTCAAAATAATCTTTAGCCTTTAGGGCCGCGGAGAGAAAATCATCGTAGGAAATAGGCTTAAGAAGATAGTCCAAGGCCCGCACCCGAAATCCCTCGACAGCATATTCACTGAAAGCGGTTGTGAATATGATCCTGGTCCTCTCAGGCAGCATCTTTGATAGTTCCATTCCGCTGAGGTTCGGCATCTGGATGTCGCAGAAGAGCAGATCCACCTGATTATTTTGGAGGAATGAGTATGCTGCCGTACCACTAGTGAAACTTCCTTTCAGTGAGAGAAAAGGAGTCTTGGCGACATATGTTTCCATCAGTCTGATGGCCAGCGGCTCATCATCGACTACTATGCAGCTGATCGTGTTCATGCTCCGGTCTTTATTCTAAGCAGCGAACGGTATGTGCTCTGCACCCTGCCATATTCAAATGAATATGCTCCCGGATAGAGCAGGTCAAGCCTTCGCTTGAGGTTCGTGATTCCTATTCCTGAGCCGCTGCGGTCTGTGTCGTCCTTAGGGTGGCAGCTGTTCTCTACGAGACAGGTGACATATTCATTGTCCTCGTTCAGTCTGATTCTGATGAATGATTCCGCTGAGTCGCTGATGCCGTGCTTGAAGGCATTCTCAATGAGGGGTATGAAGAGTAGTGGAGCGATTTGTCTGTCCGAAGTGTTTTCCTGCAGAGAAACCTCCAACTTTACCCCGGAAGTCAACCGCGCGCTCATCAACTTGACATATTCCCTGAGAAATTCGCACTCCTTGGAGAGAGGAACCGTGTCTCTCTGACTCTCATAGAGGACATATCGCAGCATGCCGCTTAGGTCGTGGACGGCCTCCTGCGCCTCTGTCGGGTCAATCTGGATCAGTGAGTAGATGTTGTTCAGGGTGTTGAACAGAAAATGTGGGTTGACCTGATTCTTGAGGTTGGCCAACTCCGCCTCAGCTTGATTCTTTTCGATCTCTTTCCGTAGAGTTTCATTTGCGTACCATTCGGTAGTCATCTTCACAGCCACGGCAATGCCCACAATTGCAGCATAAAATACTGTATTACGTACCGTGAAACTGATAGTGTCGAGAACTGAGCGGGGCGGTGGCGTCCCAGAAGGAGCGAGAACGTACCTGAAGAACAAGTGAACAGACACGCTCGCTGCTGCGACCAGGACGACATTCCATAGTAAATACAGCCATGTTCTTTGGCTGGAGAGGAACCTCTTGATCAGTATTAGGTAATTTGTGTAGAACACTATGACAAATGAGACCACTACCGGAAGATATCGTGAATAATCAACTCCACCGTGAAGCGGCCTTCCAGGCTGCGGTGAGAAGAATGGCATAGCCAGAATCACTGCCCAGATTGCCAGATGAATTAACCAACCGCTGTTTTTTCGCATATTCATTATTGCTATTGTCGCAAAGCTTTGTGAAAGAACTCTTTGCGGAGTTCCGGGGAGATAGGGTGGTGCGAGACGCGGTAAATGTCCGAGATGTCTCCGCCCAGGTTGCAGACATTCAGCCCGCTGATCTCCGAGATGTACAGGCAGTTGTACTTTGCTGTCTGTCCGTCCTGGATGCTCATCGTGTAGCGGAGAATGTCAAGAACCTCGATCTCGTCGAGTCTGTCCTTGCTGAACACGTACAGATCAAGCGTCTTGAACGATCCGTAGAATCCGTCACCGGCCTTGCGTACCTTGCTCTCGATGATCCGTCGCATAGGAAGCGCCATCGACCAGTAGTCATACTCCTTGGCGCCGACATAGCGTCCTCCCTGAAGACCGTAGCCATAGCCGGAAGACATGATCGTGTCGAAATCGTCACTATCTTCCGGAACCGGGGATATCCCGGCCATCTCCTTGAGCATGGACTGCGCCGCCTCCTTGGTCTCAGGCATCGCTCTAGTCACCTCAATTCCAAGCGAGACCCCGTCCGGACTCTGAAGGTCAGGCCTGTCCTTGTTCAACAGCTCAGAGAACCTCCTGTCCAGCAGCGTCTCCAGCGAAATTTTCGCATATCTCTCAAAAAAGCAAGTGTCAAACTGACTCATATTCTTTCTTTTTCCAAATATCGCAAATCCGAGTTGTTTTTACAAATTTTATGGTGTTCTTACCGTGGCGACGATCGTCCCGTGAAAGTGATGCGGCTACTCGTACCTGATGGCCTCGATAGGGTCGAGGTTGGAGGCTTTACGGGCGGGATACCAGCCGAAGAAGATGCCGATGATCGTGCAGACAAGGAATGAGAGGATGATGCTCCATGGCTGGATCAGAATCGGGTAGGAGAGGACGACCTTGACTATGTACGAGGCCGCCACGCCAAGGATCACCCCTAAGAGGCCGCCTGTTATGCTGATCAGAGTGGCCTCGATCAGGAACTGGGCGAGGATGTCACGTCCTTTGGCGCCGATGCTCATCCTGAGGCCGATCTCCTTTGTCCTCTCGGTGACAGAGACGTACATGATGTTCATGATTCCAATGCCGCCCACAAGGAGGGATATTCCCGCAACCGCCGCCAGAAGGGTTGACATCATGTCGCTTGTGCTGGTCATCATCGATGAGAGTTCCTGCTGCGAGCGGATGTTGAAGTCATCGTCATCGGACTCCTTGAGCTTGTGGTTGCGCCGTAAGACATCCGTTATCTCGCTGATAGCCTTGTCGGTATATTCCTCACTCAGCGCAGAGCAGACGATTTCCTGAAGGTAGGTGACAGCGAGGATCCTCTTCATCACGGTCGTGTAAGGCGTTATGATGAGATTGTCCTGATCCATTCCCATGCTGTTGTAGCCTTTGCTCTCCAGCACACCGACGATGCGGAACGGAATGCTGCCGAACCTGATGACCTTGCCGACCGGGTTCTCACCGTTGGTGAAGAGCTGGTCAATGACCGTTTTCCCGACCAGACAGACCTTGGCGGCCGTCTTGATGTCCTGTTCAGAGAATATGTCACCGTCCTGCACCTTGTACCCTCTGATCTCAAGAAATTCCTCATTGACTCCATAGACCGAAGTCGGGGTGTTGTTCGCGCCATAGACCGCCTGGCCAGAGGAGTTGACGGAAGGGGAGGCGAGGGAAATGTGTGGGCACTCGTTGCGTATGTCCTCGAAGTCCTTGACTTTCAAGGTCTGCATGTCATCAGCGCTCAGGCGGACACCACCCCTCATGTCCTCTCCCGGATGGATCATGATCATGTTGGAACCCATCTCGCTGATCTCGGCCTGGATGCTCTTCTTGGAGCCTTGCCCGATGGCGAGCATCGTGATTACCGAACCGACACCGATGATGATGCCGAGCATCGTGAGAAACCCTCTGAACTTGTTGTTGCCCAATGCTTTAAGGGCTATTCTGAATAGATTGGCGAAATTCATGACTAATATTATTAGTGAATATTCATACTCATCACAGAGTTATCGTTGAATATGTCAGCAGTCCTTCTCCACAGGCAACTTTGCGAGCGCCTCGGCGGCATCAAGAATATGCTCGTTCCGCACATCGCTTGTCACCCGGCCGTCGCGGAGAGTGATGGTCCGTGTGCTGTAGTTGACAATCTCCGGATTGTGGGTCACGAATATTATCGTCCGGCCCTCGGAATGGAGCTTCTGGAACAATACCAAAACTTCGAAGCTCGTGCGTGTGTCCAGATTGCCTGTCGCCTCGTCCGCAAGGATCACGGCCGGATCGTTCACAAGCGCCCTCGCGATGGCCACCCTCTGCATCTGTCCACCAGACATCTGGTTGCTTTTGTGCTCCAGCCTGTCACCAAGTCCGACCGCCTTCAGAGCCTCCACCGACCTTTCGTACCGCTCTTTTTTTGAATATTTCGGATTGTACATCAGCGGCAGCTCCACGTTCTCGATGGCCGTTGTCTTCGGCAGAAGATTGTAGTTCTGGAACACGAATCCGATCTTGCGGTTGCGCAGTGTGGCCCGCTCGTTCTTGTCCATCGTCCTGACCGAAACCCCGTCGAGGTAATATTCCCCCGAAGTCGGAGTGTCAAGGCATCCAAGAATATTCAGAAGCGTGGATTTGCCGGATCCTGACGTTCCGACTATCGTGACGAACTCGCCTTCCGTGATGGTGAAGGACACTCCCCGCAGGGCGTGGACAGTCTCGTCACCGACTATGAAGTTCCTGCGGATGTCCTCAAGTTTGATGACCTCTTTCATGTTCCTACTTCTTTTTATCACCTCTTGGTCCCGGTGCGAACGGACTTCTTTCCGCTGTTTCGGCTTTCTTTGGAACCTCAGCAGTCAGACCGGTCACGACTTCCTCACCGTCGGACAGTCCCTCGGCGATTCCGGTCTTGTCTCCGCTCGTGTGCTGCGTGGTGACTGATTTCGGTGAGATCGCGTTCCCGTTTTTAACCCACACCGTCCTTGACTCTCCGTCAGACGCGGCAGCCGAGCCGCTCACAGTGATTCCAATCTCCTTGAGCACTTCGGGGTCAGGATTGAATCTCAAAGCCTTGGTAGGGACCGCAAGCACGTCCTTCTCTTCCAGAGTGTTGATTGTCACGTTGGCGGTAAGTCCTGGTTTCAGTTTCAGGTCTGGGTTCGGAGCGGTGATCACAACCTCGTAAGTCACAACGTTTGAGGTTGTCGTGGCCTCAAGCCTGACCTGCTGCACGGTTCCCTTGAACACATCGTCCGGATAGGCATCGACAGAGAAGACAACGCTCTGTCCTTCCTTGACCTGTCCGATGTCTGCCTCGTCCACGTCGGCGATGACCTCCATGTCCGTGAGATCCTTTGCAATCGTGAACAGGGTAGGGGTCTCGAAACCAGCGGCCACAGTCTGTCCCTCCTCCACGGCTCTGCTTATGACAACTCCATCGATTGGCGACGAGATCGTGGCGTAGCTCAGATTCCGTTTTACCTTGGTGATAGATGCCTGCGCCTGACTGTACGCGTTCTTTGCGGTTTCGTATTGATAATATGAGGAATCATATTCAGAATCACTGACCAATTCTTTGTCGTGCAGGGTCTTGATGCGGTTATATTCCTTCTCCCTGTACTCGAACTCAGTCTTTGCGGCGGAGAGTTGAGCCTGTGATGACGCAAGCTCGGCCTGCAGGTTAACCTTGTCCATCTCGGCGATGACCTGCCCGGCCTTTACGATGTCGTTGTAGTCAGCATAGAGCTTGTCAATGATTCCGGACACCTGTGTGCCGACCTCTACCTTTGTGACTGGCTCGACCGTTCCTGTCGCGGTGACGGAACTGGATATGTCTATCCTTTCGGCTCTTGCGGTCTCAAGCGTTACTGTTTCCTTTCCTGTCGGACGAAAGATAAGCCAAAGCGCGACGGCAGCGCAGATGGCACCGACAATGATCCATAAAGTCTTTGTTCTCATATTCATTTTATTTTATAGTTTCCTTGATATATGTTGAGCAACGCATTGTTCATCAATGCGGTGTATTTTGATTGGAGCAGCTGGACACGGGCGTTCAGAAGGTTGTTCCGGGCTGTGATCAGTTCCACTGTGTTCTTCATTCCGACGTTGAACTGCTCGGCCGTGAGTTCATAGCTCTGCTCAGCGTACTTGGCCTGTTCTTTGGCGGAAGTGTACTTGGACTGGGCAGAGACCGCCTCAAGATAGGTGTCTTCAACTTCCTTGAGCAGAGTCTTTTCCACGCTCATTTGCTCCAGTCTGCTGTTCTCAGCCTCAATCTTCGCCTTGTTGACAGCCGTCTTGGCCTTCCTGCCTTGAAGGATCGGAATCTGGAGACTCAGGCCGATGCTCTCGTTGAAGTTCTTTTCCAGTTGGCTGCCGAAAGATCCGCTGACTCCGGAAACGTTTGTTGTCCCGATGCTTGCTGTTGCGGACAGGGTCGGGGAATATGCCGACTTTGCCTGTCTGATGCTTAAATCAGCCGCCTGGACGTTCAGTCCGGCTTTCTTTATCTCCGGCATTGATTCTAGGGCGTTTGCATAGACTTCCTCCTTGGCGGGGAGCAGTCTCAAGATCCCTGCTTCATCATCCGTCGGTTCTTCAAGCTCAATCTCATCGCTGACTCCGAGCTCCAGAAGTTGCTTCAGTTGCAGCTTGTAGTTGTCAAGTGTCGCCTTGGCGGATGTGATTTGATAAAGGTCGCTTGCGTGCTGGCTTTCCAGTTGAGCTACGTCAACCTTGCCGATCTCTCCTGCATTCTTGAGCTCGACCGCTCTGTCAAGTTGGGCCTTGGACGCCTCGGCAGTGCTTTCGCTGACCTTGACGGCCTCAATTGCGTAGAGGCACTGCATGTAGGCTTTCACGATAGAGATAACGACATCGTTCGTGTTCTCTTCCACTGACAACGAATCTGCCGAGTTCTGTAACCTGCTTTGCTTCAATGCTGTGCGAAGGCTTCCACCGCTAAGTAGTGTCATTCCTGCGTTCAGCCCATAGTTTCCTGACCAGCTTGTAGCCTTTGATGTGCTGTAGACATCTGATCCGACAACGGTGCTGTTCCCACTTTCGGAAAATGGCCTGTTCGTGATTCCTTGACTTGCTGAGGCGTTGAGTGATGGGAACATGGCCGCCTTGGCCTGGTACGTGTCTTCAAGTCCGGCAAGATGGGCGTTCCTGCTTTGGCGCAGGGCGATGTTGTTTTCCACTGCGTAGTCTATGCATTCCTGCAAAGACCATTTCTTAGTCTGTGCTCCGGCGGTCATGCAGATGAGCGTCAGGGCAGTGATGATGATGGTAACGTCTTTTTTCATATTCATCGATGATCAAAATCCGGCTGCGAAACTAAGCTTGCAGCGGATTATATTCAACACAAATCGACGAATACCCCGATTTCCTCGACGAAAATGCTTATATTTGTCATTCAGACTTGACGTTAGGCTTCATTCCGTAAGGTCAAGGCTGAGTGATTGACCGGCCATGCAGGCCACTGAACACGAAAACAGTAATCAATGTATATGACAATGAAACTTTCAAATCTCATCAGAAAGACCGCCCTTGCCGCGGCCTTGACTCTCGCTTCGGTGACATTCTCCGGCGCGGAGACCCGTTCCGACTGGAAAGCTCACTGGATCATTCATCCTTGGACCCAGAGCAGCACGAACAGTTGGATCTCCTATCGTAAGGAGTTTGATGTGACAAATCTTCCCGGCAAGCTTGAGGCTAAAATCGCTGTTGACTCCAAGTACTGGATGTGGATCAACGGAGAGCTTGCTGTCTTTGAGGGCGGTCTCAAGCGAGGCCCTTCCCCGAACGGTACCTATTACGACAAGGTGGACATCGCTCCTTTTCTCAAAAAAGGTAAAAACACGATCGCCATCCTGCTCTGGCATTTTGGAAAGCAGGGGTTCAGCCATAACAGCAGCGGCCATGCGGCACTGATCTTCGAGGCGGTGAGTCCTGATCTGGAAATACTTTCAGATCCCTCATGGCTCTGCATCCCTAACCCTGCCTATGGCGACACTGACGCGCCGCACCCGAACTACCGTCTTTCAGAGAGCAACATCCGCTATGATGCCCGCAACGAACTGCCGGCGTGGAATATGCCTGGTTTCGATGCGCGCGGAAAAATGCACGGGGCTGAAATTGTGGATGATATCGTGTGGCCGGCGATGGGCGGGCTGGTGGAGCGCCCGATCCCGATGTGGAAGGACTATGGACTCAAGGAGTATGTCTCCGTCCGCCGGTCCAACGACACTGTCTACTGCAAGTTGCCGTACAACGCCCAGGTCACTCCGTATCTGAAGGTAGAGGCGGAAGGTGGAGAAATGGTGGGGATGATGACAGACAACTACTATGGCGGCAGCGTGGCTAATGTGCGGGCTGAGTACATAGCGCGCAAAGGAGTCCAGGAATATGAGAGCCTTGGTTGGATGAACGGCCACGAGGTTTGGTACATCGTCCCGTCGGGTGTCAAGGTCCTTGACCTTAAATACAGAGAGACAGGCTACGACACAGAGTTCACCGGCTCTTTCGAGTGTGATGACCCGTTCCTTAACGAACTTTGGAAACGTGCGGCAAGGACGCTTTACACCACGATGCGCGACACCTACATGGACTGCCCGGACCGTGAGCGTTCACAATGGTGGGGCGATGAGGTCAACGAACTAGGCGAGGCTTTCTACGCACTTTCACCGTCCAGCCAGCTTCTGGCCAGAAAAGGCATCCTTGAGTTGGTCAATTGGCAGGAGGCAGACGGAGTTCTCTTCTCTCCGGTGCCGGCCGGCAACCGCGCGAGCGAACTTCCGCTCCAGTCGCTTGCTTCTGTTGGCTGGTACGGGTTCTACACCCAGTACTGGTTCAGCGGCGACAGCAGTTTTGTGGCGGAAGTCTACCCTAAGGTCGAGCGTTATCTATTCGGGGACGGCTTGTGGAGTTTCAAGGACAATGGTCTGCTGAATGTACGTCATGGAGATTGGAACTGGGGCGATTGGGGCGATGACATCGACACTGAGGTCTTGACGAACTGCTGGTATTACCTGGCCCTTAAATCTCAAAAGGAATTCGCCCGGATCCTTGGCAAACAAGGTGATGTGAAGAAGCTTGAGGCCATGATGGGAAGGATCTCAGATGCTTTTGACTCGCAGTATTGGACGGGAACGGCCTATCGTGACCCGAACTACAAGAAACAGACTGACGACCGCGCGCAGGCTATGGCCATAGTCTCCGGCCTTGCTTCCCCTGATAAGTATCCGGCTTTGTTTGAGACTATTAAAAAGGAGAATCACGCCAGCCCTTACATGGAAAAATACGTTCTTGAGGCTTTATGCAAGATTGGACGCGCCGATTTCGCGATTGAAAGGATGAAGGCTCGCTACGCCACTATGATGGCCTACGACTACACGACTCTTTTCGAGGGCTGGGATTACGGAAGCGCAGGATTCGGTGGCGGTACGATCAACCATGCTTGGAGCGGAGGCCCGCTCACAATCATGAGTCAGAAAATCTGCGGAATAGAGCCGACGGCTCCAGGCTTCAGGACTTTCGAGGTCAAGCCTCGGTTAGGTTCGTTGAAGACCGCTTCCGCCGTTCTTGAGACACACTATGGAGTGATCCGTGTCTCGATCAACAGAAAGTCGGTGAAATCTGATTCGGCCTCGCTCACGATTGAGGTTCCGGAGGGCACCACCGCCATGGTCACAGCGTCAAACGGCAAGCCGAAGACAATGTCAGCGGGAAAATATTCATTGAAGATCAAGGTTGATTAAAGTTAATCTTTCAACAATACGTATCAAGATTATGAACCATAAAACCATTATTGCAGCAGCGGCTGCATCTGTGCTGGCTCTTCTTCCGGTCTCCGCGAAGGACATGGCCTATAAGGTCGTTTCCCCTGACGGTCATCTTTCCGCAACAGTGACTGTAGGGCAGACAGTGTCTTATTCAGTCTCCAGGGATGATGTGGATTTGATTGGCGCCTCACGGATTTCCATGACCCTGTCAGGCGGAGTTGTGTTCGGAGAGAACGACAAGGTCCGCAAGGTAAAGAAGGCCAGTGTTGACCAGACACTTCCGGCGGTGGCCTACAAGAAAGCGCAAGTTCGGGATAATTACAATGAGATCTCTCTCATATTCAAAGAGTTCTCGCTTTCTTTCCGCGCTTACGATGAGGGTGTGGCCTATCGTTTCACCAGTTCTTTGAAGGAAGACTCCAAGGTTTTGGCGGAGACGGCTCAGTTCAATTTCGTAAAAGATTGGGACGCTTATGTTCCTTATGTGTCCCAGCATGTCGAAACTCTTGAGAGCCAGTATTGGAACTCTTTCGAGAGCACATACTCCGTGCATGCGCTGTCTCAATGGGACAAAAAAAGGCTGGCGTTCCTGCCGGTCGCGGTGTCCGGGGAAGGAGGAATAAAGGTTCTGATCACAGAGTCTGACCTTATGGACTACCCGGGAATGTACCTCTACAACGAAGGCGGTGCCACAACCCTGTCCGGACGTTTCGCGCCATACCCAAAAACCGTTGAGCAGGGAGGTCATAATATGCTGCAGGGAGTGGTAAAGGAGCGTGAGGACTATCTCGCCTCATGCTCCGCCGGAGAGTCTTTCCCGTGGAGAATCATAATGGTCTCCACGAGCGATGCTGACCTTGCCGTCAATGACCTTGTCTGGAAGCTTGGCGCTCCGGCTGATCCCGCGATGGATTTCAGCTGGGTAAAGCCTGGCAAGGTCGCTTGGGACTGGTGGAACGACTGGAACATCTATGGGGTCGATTTCCGGGCCGGCGTCAACAACGACACCTACAAGTACTACATCGACTTCGCCCGGAAGTACGGCATCGAATATGTCATCCTCGATGAAGGCTGGGCTGTCAACAAGAAGGCCGACCTGATGCAGGTTATACCGGAGATAGACCTTCCGATGCTTTGTGAATATGCCAAGGCGCGTAACGTGGGGCTTATCCTGTGGGCAGGCTACTATGCCTTCGACCGTGACATGGAGAATGTCTGCAAGCACTATTCAGAGATGGGCGTCAAGGGCTTCAAGGTCGATTTCATGGATCGTGACGACCAGTATATGGTTGACTTCTACAGGCGTGCGGCCGAGACCACGGCCAAATACGGATTGTTGATTGATTTCCACGGAGCGTACAAACCGGCCGGCCTCAACCGTACCTACCCTAACGTGATCAATTATGAGGGAGTGTTCGGTCTGGAGCAGATGAAGTGGAGCAAGCCTACCGTTGATCAGGTGACCTACGATGTCACGGTTCCGTTCATCAGAATGGCCGCCGGTCCGATGGATTACACCCAGGGAGCGATGCGCAACGCCACCAGAAATAACTATTATCCGGTCAACAACGAGGCGATGAGCCAGGGTACACGCTGCCACCAGCTTGCTGAATATGTTGTCTTTGATTCCCCTTTGAACATGCTGTGTGATTCTCCGTCCAATTATATCGCGGAGCCTGAGTGCACGAGATACATCGCTGGCTGTCCGACCGTGTGGGACGAAAGCGTCGCGGTGAACGGAGTTCTGGGACGTTACATCACCATTGCCCGCCGCAGCGGGGATGTCTGGTACGTGGGGGCTCTCAATGACTGGAATGCCCGCGACCTCACTTTGGATCTTGGATTCCTGGGCGATGGAGAATGGTCTATGGAAATATTCCGCGACGGCGTCAACGCTGATCGTGCCGCACGTGACTACAAGCGGGAGACGGTCTCGGTTCCGGCTGACCGAAAGATCAATGTCCACATGGCTCCCGGCGGCGGCTGGACAGCCCGCCTGACTAGGAAGTAGGACATTCAATCCTTATTATGAATAGAGCTGCAAGCGTCCGCTCCGGTTTCGGGGCAGGCGCTTTTTTTACATATTCCCACTTCTGAGGAGCCTTTTGCCTTCATGGGGAGTAATAGCTGAGAAATTACGCTCTTCGGAATCATTATTATTGCTATCTTCGTGCTTTGCCGGAAAGTTTTATAAAATTGCCGGCTATTTTAACGTTGGCAAGGTAAGGGTGCCTTATAGAATTGTAAATGCCGGACACTATGACCAGAGAGCAGCGGCATCACTGCATGTCGAGGATCAAGGGAAAGGACACGCGGCCGGAGATGGTCGTGAGGAGATACCTGCATGCCCGGGGGTTCAGGTACTCACTTCACGTCAGGAGGTTGCCGGGGTGTCCGGACATGGTGCTGAGGAAATATCACACGGTGATATTCATAAACGGGTGTTTCTGGCACGGGCATCCGGATTGTGATAAGTTCAGGATGCCAAGGTCGAATGTGGAGTTCTGGCAGGAGAAGATCCGCAGGAACAAGGAGCGCGACTCCCGGGATGTCTCGGCTCTTGAGGCTTTAGGGTGGAATGTGATTGTGGTCTGGGAGTGTGAGTTGGCAAAGCCGGTCATGAAAGAGACGTTGCAGAACTTGGCGGAAGCTGTAAGGCGGAACATCGAGCCGGAGTCGATTTATCATATACCTTTGTCTGTCAGGAAATTATCTTTGAAGGAATAGTCTGCGTCCGACAAGATGTTTAGTGATTTTACGAAAATATTCAAGATTATGAGTTCTTGTAAATATCAACTGGATTTGGCTCTCGGCATATTCATTCTTGCCTCAGTCTTAAACCTCGCCGGCAATTTTGTCGGCTGTACTATTCTATCGATTTGCTCCAAGCCTTTTATTGTGCCGTCGCTCGCTGTGCTGTGCTGGTTTCTTCTTAAGAGGGAAGGCATTTCGGGTTCGCGTGCCGCGACCCTGGTCTCGGCCTTGGCGTTTGGTGCCGCAGGGGACATCTTGCTGATGTTTGACGGACAGGCTACTTTCCTGGCTGGTCTTGCCGCTTTCCTTATGGGGCACGTGTTCTACTTGGTGACCATCGGTGTTCCACATGATGTGCCTTCGGACCATCACTTTGCCTTAAGGGTGATTGTTCCTGTAGCCCTGATCTTCATTATGGCGATGACCGCCCAGTTGTTCAAGGTGAAGGGCCTCCTTGGGATGGCGGTGACACTGTACGCTGTGGCGTTCGCGTTCTGCATAAATGCAGGAATACACAATGCCGTCTTCAACAGGCAACGTCTCTACTGGATCACTGTCATCGGTTATGTCCTCTTTGTCGTCTCGGACACAATTCTGGCCACAGGAAAATTTACGGACATCAAGATCCCTGCAAGTAGTTTTTGGGTGATGCTGACATATATTCTCGCGCAATTCCTGATCGCAATGTCGCTTACTTTGGCGGAAATAAGACGGAGAGAGGAAATAAAGGGTCAAGCGAATTGATAATTATTCCGAAAATTGTTAAATTTGCATCGCAAAACACGGAGGATTGTCCGAGTGGTTTATGGTGCTTGTCTCGAAAACAAGTCGGCTGAAAGGCCCCACAGGTTCGAATCCTGTATCCTCCGCAAAATCGCCGCAATGAACTAATTGGTAATAGCTTACGGGATTTTTCCGAGAAAGGCGGGACAAGATCTTTCCTTGTATGATTCGTTCGGTGCATTGTGCGAAGAGATTGTGTTGAAGGCACCGCGCTACAACGCATGCTCATGGCCACCGCATCCGGAACAGCCGTCGTCATAGACTGATGACGAAATACAAGATCACAAAAGTCAAGTGACTAATATTCACAGAGGGGAATCAGACATGAAGAAAGGAATCATCATTTACAAATCTAAATATGGAGCCACGCAAAAATATGCCCGATGGCTTCAACGCATGACCGGTTTTAAGTGTATAAAGACTCGCGACGCCGCGCTGGATGATGTGTTGCAGTATGACACAATCGTATTATGCAGCAGTATATATGCCTCTGGAATAGCCGGATTGCCTTTCTTGAAAAAGAATATAGACAGATTGAGGAATAAGAAGATAGCGATATTCTCTGTTGGCGCCTCTCCTTATGACGAGAGTGCGTTTGAAGAAATCAAGGAGCGCAATCTGACAGGAAACCTGAGGGGGATTCCGATTTTTTACGGAAGAGGCGCCTGGAATCTAAGTAGGATGAACTTTATTGACAGGACCATCTGCAAAGTGCTTCAAAGGTCGATAGCAAAAAAGGATCCGGACACGTATGAGCCGTGGATGAAAGCGCTTATGTGTTCGGTAGGAAAAAGTTGCGATTGGACGGATGAAAAATATTTACTCCCTTTATTGGACTACTTAGAGCATTAAGGCGCCATTAATGATTTCGGATGCACAGACGGTTTATCTGAACAGCCGGTCTATGTCCTTGACTGTGTGGGGAAGGGCGAAGACTACAACACGGTCGTAGGGTTCTATGCGCGTTGAACCGATGGCGATGTAGGATTCGCTTCCCCGGATGACACCGCCGATCACGGCGTCTTTCGGGAACGAGATGTCCTTCAGAGTGCCTTGGGTGACGGCGCTGCCGGGCGCTACTGTGTATTCAAGAACCTCAGCGTCGGTGCCGCTCATGTATTTCACCAGACGGGCTTTGCCGCTGAGGGTGAATTTGAACAGCCTTCCGGCTGTGATGAGCTTCTTGTTTATGACGGAGTCGACGCCCATTTCCTCGGCCAGGTGGATGTACTCGATGTTCTCGACTTCCGCTATGGTCCGGTCCACTCCGAACTTTTTCGCCACCACACAGGCCAGGACATTGGCCTCGTCGTTACCGGTCAGGGCCAGGAACGCGTCATAGTCCCTGATCCCTTCCTCAAGAAGGAGATCGGAGTTCCTTCCGTCTCCTATGACCACGACCACATTGTCGGGAAGCCTTTCGGAAAGCTCCATTCCTCGTCCTTTGTCTCTTTCAAGGATCTTCACGGAACTGATCTTGGGGCTTAGCCTTGCGGCTGTCAGTTCCGCGATGTCAGATCCTCCGAGAATCATCACCTTGTCGATCTCGATGTTCCCTTTTCCCAGGAATCTCATAAGGAAAGTCATCCCTTCCCTGGTGGCGATGATGAACACCAGGTCGTTGAACATGAACTTGGTGTCGTACTTGGGCATGATGGTTTTCCCTTCTCTGGAAATGGCGATCACACGAAACTGTAGCTCATCGCTTGTCGCTATGGCGGCGAACTCGGCGATCTTCATGTCCAGCAGCGGAGAGTCCTCCTCAAGTTTAAAGACCTCCACCTGGAGCTTTCCGCGCGCGAAATCCATCGATTCGGTAGAGGACGTGTGCTTGAGCAGGTCGTAGATCTCGTCAGCCGCCAGTCTCTCGGGGTAGAACATCAATTCGATGCCCATCTGCTTGAACAACAGTTTGTTTTCCGCAGAGAGAAAATCATTGTCGTCTATTCTTGCCGTTACTTTTCCCGCACCGAGATTCTTGGCGAGCAAGGCGCTGACAATGTTCACCTCCTGAGGTACGGAGGGCACCACGGAGATGAAAAGGTCCGCGTCCTGGACGCCGGCCTCGCGCATTGTCCTCAGCGAGGATGACGCTCCCTGGACAGTGATCACATCGGCGATGGCGCTTATGCCCGCGAGTCTTTGAGGATCATCATCGATGATTGTGATGTCGTTTGCCTCCAAGCTTAACATCTTGGCAAGGTGCGAGCCGACTTCTCCCGCTCCCAGAATCACGATTTTCATGCTGTTGAATTGTTTTGCTCGAATTTTCTCAAATATTCAAAAATACCCTTCCCCTTTAGCATGGCAAGAGGGACTATCCATTCCGGGAATAGCGCGGGGACATCGATCCTGCGGTGGGTGCCGGCATATTCCTGAACCGCATTGACATCAGGTTCGGCCTCAAGCCTCCGGAACTCCCTGTGTGCCTCCAGAACCGCCTTGAAGAACTCCTTTTTCCCTGTCAGCAAATAGACGAGGGCGGAGCAGCCGTCCAGACATTTTCTCAGGAATATTGTGCCCCGGGCGCGTCTGCATGCCTTGGCCGCGGCCTTTTCGGGGGTGAGTTCCCTTATCTCCTGTAAGGAATACGTCTTGGCCAGGTTGTTCTGAAGCATAAGAAGGTTGTTGCGGTAGTTCAGTTTCAGTTTCCAAGGCGAGTCGTTCGGCAGTGTGCCGCCTCCAAGGTGCCAGACAACCGATTCCGGTACAATGAATATGCTTTTGCCCTCCAATTGCAGCCTCCAGCAGAGGTCTATCTCCTCCATGTGCGCGAAAAAGCGGTCGTCCAGTCCCCCTATTTTTGAATATTCTGTCTTGCGGACCATAAGGCAGGCCCCGGTGGCCCAAAAGACTTTGGCGGGGGAGTCGTACTGTCCGGTGTCCTTCTCCACTATTTTGAGGACTCTGCCGCGGCAGAACGGATAGCCGAGACAGTCTAACATGCCGCCTGCCGCGCCGGCATATTCAAAACTGTCTTTATTGTACCAGGAATGAAGTTTTGGGGCGCATGCGGCGCAGTCTGGATGGCTGTCCATCCAGGATGTAAGGGGACGCAGCCAATCTTTCGGAACTTCTATGTCGGAGTTGATGAGAACGAAATATTCAAGATCCACGGCTTCCGGCAGCCCGCAGACTGCCTTGAAGGCCCTGTTGTAGCCACCGGTGAAGCCGTAGTTCCTGTCGAGGCGGATCTGTCTTACAGACGGAAATTTATCAGACAGCATCTCAAGCGATCCGTCCGTGGAGGCACTGTCGGCGATGATCACTTCTGTGCCTTCGGTGGCGGAGGCCAGCAAACCGGGCAGGAAGCGCTCCAAGTAGTCCTTTGTGTTCCAATTCAGTATGACAACCGCCGTTCTCATGGTCTATTCTCCTTTCCGGCAGTCACCGTGGCAACCGCAATCTCCGTTCTTTTCTCCATTGCCGCAACCACATTCACCCTCATCGCCGTCACCGTGACAGCCGCATTCGCCGTCTTTGCGGCAATGGCACTCGTGCTCTTCCTGTGGGAGATATTCCTTGTGGAGCCCTTCCGTGAGCTCTTTCTCGGTGGCGTCGCGCACGCTGACAACCTTACCTTTGAAGTTCAGTGTCTTGCCGGCCATCGGGTGGTTGAAGTCCATGACGACCGTGTCGGCTTTCACTTCGCGGACGGTTCCCTGTACGACCTGACCTGTGTTGCTGAGCATCGGAATGATCTGTCCCACAACGAGAAGATCCTCGCGTACCTTGCCGTCGATCTCGAAAGCCGACTTAGGCAGCTCAATGAGACGCCCTTCGTCGATGGCACCGTAGCCCTCCTCGGGAGTGAGCGTGAACGCGAACTCGTCGCCCGGCTCCTTGCCCTCAACCTCGCTCTCGAATTTAGGGAGGAGCATGTGCGTGCCGTGGATGTAATCGAGAGGATGATCCTCTGTCGCCTTGTCGGCGATTTTCCCGTCAACATTGAGTTCATAGGTCAGCTTGACCACCTTGTTTTTTTCTACTTTCATGGTAATGTTTGATGATAAATTATTTATTCTCAATTAGTTTATGACTTAGGACAGAGCCTGGTCAGGCGCTGAAGTCAACATTCCCGAACGCTAAGGTAGGAATAAGTTTTGACTTACAGAACCTCGCATCGTTTCCGGCGGCTATCAGACTGTTCCAAAGCGTCAGAAGATTGCCGGTTATGAGCATCTCCCTGACTGGATGCAATGTCCTGCCGTCCTTGAACAGGAATCCTTCCACACCGAATGAGAAGTCACCCGTGGCGGAGTTGCTGTTCCCGCCGTTGAAGCCTGAGACAAGGATGCCTTCGCCAGTCAGGCGCATCAGCTCCTCCTTGCCGACCGTGCCTGCCCCGGCGATCTTCCCCGCTGACCAAGGAGCGGCGCACGGGAGCAGCACCGGTCTGACAGCGTCCTCGATTGTTGCCTCGGTTCCCATTTTCCTTGACATGTAGGTGTTGATGAAATATTCCTTGACCACCCCGTTCTCAATAATGGGAGCCTCGGCGGTCGCGACCCCCTCGGAGTCAAACAGCCTCGAACCGGTCTCGCCCGCGCTGACAGGTTTGTCCCAGACGTTGAGCCATTCCGGGAACATCTTTTTCCCCAATGAATCCAACAGGAATGAGTTCCTCTGCTGAAGTGAATATCCACCTAGGGCATTCAGCACAGGCATCAGAAGTCTTGATGCCACTTCGCTGTCAATGACCATGTTGTATTTTCCGCCGATAATCTTTACCGGTCCGATCTGAGACATCGCGCGCCGGAAGGCTGTCTCGCCGCAGTCCTTGATGTCCAGATCCTTCAGCTCAGGTGTGGCGTCCCACCAGTAGCCGCTGAACCGGTTTCCGGCGGAATCCTGCACGGTCACTTCGACACCATATTCAAAGGAGGTCTCGCTGTGGCGGCAGCGCAGCCCGTTGGAGTCTATCACAAGAGTGTCGAAGATGGAGTCTGAATATTCCCCTTCCTCCGAGATGAGCCCGTCGCCGCGATGCTTCATGAATATCGCCGCTTCGAGTGCCATTCGGAGCCTTTCATCAGCCGTAAGAAGAGGGTACGTCTCATCGTATAGTCCTAACTCCTTGCCTGTCACAGCGTTTTTGGCGGTCCTTGAAGGATCGGGCAGATCCCTGCATGGGTCGTCCGCGAGCATCCTGACTGTAGCTATCGCATTTTTGAGGAAATCATCTAATTCGCTATCCACCAATCTGTTGGTTGAGAAACTTCCGAACTTTCCGTCCACAAAAAGGCAAACGCTTATCGACCTGTCCAGGCAATGGCTCACCTTGTCGAGCTCACCGTTGAGTGTGCCAAACAGTTCCATAAGGCTTTTGTTGAGTGTGACGCGGACCTTGTCCGCGCCAAGGGCCAGGGCCTTCTGCAGGCACATGTCCGCTGTCCGGATCTCCTGTTCCGTCAGCATTCCGTTGATCTCTTCCATTCTACTCTCCTCCCACTGTCAGTTTGTTTATCAGCACCGTCGGGATTCCGCATGAGACCGGACAGCTCTGTTCCTTTCCGCAGGTCCATGCGCCCTCGTCGATCTTCAGATCATTGCCGACAGCCACGATGTCGGCCAGGGCCTGAGGTCCGTTTCCGATGATGTTTATGTCCTTGACCGGACAGGTAAGACGTCCGTTCTCGATCAGGTATCCGCTCTTTACGAAGAAAGTGAAGTCTCCCTCGCCGATCTGAACCTCACCATTGCTGAACTGGTCCACGTAGACTCCTTTTCTTACTGACGCTATGATGCTCTCCTTTTCCGCTCCGCCGCTTTCCATGTAGGTGGCCCTCATTCTCGGGATCGGGGCGTAGCGGAATGATTCCCGCCTTCCATTGCCGGTAGGGGAGACTCCGTAGAACCCAGCGCTGATGCGGTCGTGAAGGTAAGACGTCAGCACGCCGTCCTTTACCATGTATGTCTTCTGGCCCTGTACACCCTCGTCATCGAAATTGATCGAGCCTCTGTTGAACGGAATCGTGCCGTCATCCACAATCGAGATGCCGTCGCGGCAGATTTTCCGCCCGATCCTTCCGGAGAAGACTGACTGGCCTTTTCGGTTGAAATCAGCCTCGAACGCGTGTCCCATCGCTTCGTGCAGCAAGATGCCGGAAGCCCCCGCGCCCATCACCACGGGCATCTGTCCTCCTTTAGGACGCCTGGCCGCGAACCTGTCATCGATTCCGGACACGATGTCGCGGGCGATTTCTTCGAGCAGCGCTTCCGTCAGCATCTCTGTTCCTGCCCTGTAGGCTCTGGACGCGTTCTTGCTTTCAATTTTTCCGTCCTGGCTGAAAACTGCGGTCGCCGATAGCACCCCCATCGGACGGGTCTCGCAGGCCAATTCTCCCAAGGAGTTGAACATCAGGATGTCGCTTACCTGTCCGGAGAACGACACGATGATCTTGACGATCCTTGAATCTCTCGCGGCTACTTTCTTCTCAAGCCTTTCCAGCCATGGAACAAGCCCGGTAGCGTCGACTGACCTCCAGTCACGCCCGCATGGGTACCTGTCCTTTGGGGCTTTGACGGACTTCCCGTTTATCGCCTCCGTAACGGAGCCTCCTTTCCCTTCCGCTATCTTCGAGGCCGCCTCCGCCGCCTCCGCCATCGACAGCGGGTCCGTGCTTTCAGTGTAGGCATATCCTGTCTTCTCTCCATTCAGCACTCTGATCCCGACACCGTAGTCAATGTGGAATCCCCCCGACGAGACGATTCCGTCCCTTAGAAGCAGGTCATTGTAGGACGTGTTCTCGAAGAACAGGTCGCAGAAGCTCCCGCCTCCTTTCAGGCCTTCGGCCGCCAGCCTTTCAAGCCGCGGCACGCTTACCTGAAACAAATCAAGATAATAGTTCCTGTCCTTATACATTCCTCATTCTCTTTTTTTCCTTCTCCAGATTCTTTTCGTATTCAGAGTTGACGGCCTGGATCTTACTGAACGTCTCAGGCTCCCGGATGATCTTTCCGTCCTCCGAGGCTTCCGCCACTATAGAGAGCGGGTCTTTCGAGTTGTCTATCAGCATCCATTTGTCGCACAGCGGCATGAAGTCCCTGAAAAGATAATGGAGCCCCACATTGTAGCGCCTGCGGATCGTCTCCTCCTTGATGTTGTGTCCTCCTGCCGCAACCCGCGCGGCCACCCTGCTGACTGCAAGGTCCGGGGAGTTGAGCCAGAAATAAAGTATGGTCACACAGTACCCTGATTTCTTTGCATCCTTGATCACCTTGAGCAGGAAGCGCGTGGCAAGTGTGGTCTCTATGCAGAAATCGGCCCTTTGATGAAGCAGGTAGCGCATCTTCATCAGCATGTAACGGCTGGCCGCGACATAGGCTTTCTCCGGATGGAAAGGGGCGAGGCTCTTCGCGAACTCATCGGAGTTCACGAACTCACTGCATCCAAGCAACCCGGGCAGCAGCGCATACGACGCTGTTGTCTTTCCGGATCCATTGCAGCCTGCTATGATGAAGAGTCTGGGCATAGTTGTTCTGCTAATATTTTACGGAGAAAACCGTCATTTTGTTTTATTGGTCTTCGGGTGCGTCACCCCGTAGCCGAAAAGAGAGAAATCACCCTTGCAGGGATCGCCCGGGAATATGTCGGCGAAGCATCCTGTGATCTCCTTGACAGTCGTGATGTCCTTCTGTCTGCGGGCTGTCAGACCAAGTGTGGCGGCCTCTTGGTAGACGTGCACATCGAGCGGAATCAGGAGGCCGGCGGGATCCGTGCCCTTCCATATCCCAAGATCAACCTTGCCGTCGTTCCTTACCATCCACCGCCTCATCATGTTGATTTTCTTGTTCGGCGCCTTCGGGTCTGGCTTCTGGCCATAGATCCCGGTCCTGAATTCCTCTTGCGACAAGGATTCCAGCGAGGCTGTTGATTCGTAGGCTTTTTTCAGGCGCGCGCATATTCCCGCCACCTCGCTCCATTTGACGGTGCGGTGGATGCTGGTGCCATCGTCACGCCATTTTCCTTTCATGACGTAGTCGTAGGGCCGCCAGTCCATCTCTTCAAACAGCCTGTTGCAGTCCCTGATGATCATCGCCCTGCGTCCCCAGGCGAAATGCGCCGCGAGCGCGGCTGCGATCTCCACGTCCGCCAATGAGCGTTTCCCGGCCTTGAAGCGCTGGGCGAACAAGGTCGGGAAAACTATGGGATCTTCCTGGAAGTACTGAGGGTCATTGTAGGTCTCAGCCCACAGGATCAATGTCTGTCTTGTCTCTTCGGTCATTATTTTGTTACCTTCTCAAGCCACTTGACCATTCCGAGCATTACGCCCATGGCCACGAGGCACATGCAGAGGAACACGCTCCAGCAAGCCCAGAGAGGCATCTTGTTGTACATCAGCGGTCCGATCCACAAGAAGAGGTTGCCGACGGCTGTGGCGCCGAGCCACAGCCCCTGGCATAGTCCGAGAAGGTGCTTTGGAGCGACCTTGGACACGAATGAGAGTCCGAGAGGGGAGATGAAGAGCTCGGCCACGGTAAGGAAGAAGTAGGTTGCGATGAGAACCCAAGGGCCGGCCTTCATCGCAGCCTGCTGGGCCACGTCCATTCCTCTGAAATCGGTTGCTGAAGGATAGCCCATGACACCCGAGAAAATCGCGAGGAACAGATATGCCGTGGCGGCGATCCCCATTCCGTAGGCGATCTTGCGTGGAGTCGAGATCTGCTTGCCTCTCTTTCCGAGAGCTCCGAAGATCCACATGATGATAGGGGTCAGCACGATCACGAAGAACGGATTGACGGCCTGCCATATTTCCGGAGCGATCTTGTCAGTGTTGACGAAGTCACGCGCGAAGAGCGAGAGCGACTGTCCGTTCTGGTGGAACGCGAGCCAGAAGAAGATCACCACGCCGAGAACGGCGAACAGCGCGTACATCCTCTGCTTGATCTCTTTTGCCATCGAGGCCTTCTCCTCGGCTGTGTAGCCGGATGAAGCTGAAGCCTCCTTCTTGGCAGGAGTAGGGAATTTCTTCTTGTTTACCATGAATATCACCAAGGAGATCATCATGGCCACAACGGAAGCGATGAAAGAGTAGTGGATGCCGGCGTTGAACACGTCCAGGTAGCTTGTGCAGAAATTGCCGATGGCCTCTCCGCCCTGCTCAAGACTCTGAAGTACGGCCGGATCTGTGGTGGACTTTGCCGCCTCGGCCATGAAGTTGTCTGACTGTGTGCCCGAGGTAATGTACTCGTGGCAGAGTCTCGGAAGCTGGGAGTTATAGACGAATCCGTTGACCTTCAGCCACCAGCTTCTCAGAAGCGGGGCCACGAACGGGGCCACGAGACCGCCGATGTTGATGAACACGTAGAAAATCTGAAACCCTGAGTCGCGTTTTCCCTGCGCCTCCTTGAGAGCCTCAGGGCCTTCTTTTGCCGCTTCGGCCTCGAAGTTGTCGTACATTTGTCCGACAATCGCCTGAAGGTTTCCCTTGAACAGGCCGTTTCCGAATGCGATGAGGAAGAGCGCGAAGCAGGTCAGAGGCAGCAGCCAGGACTTGTTCTCCGGAGTGGCGAGGATCGGGACGGAGAGGACGACGTAGCCAAGGGCCATGATGACAAGACCTTTCTGGATGGTGCCCTTGTAGTTTTGCGTACGGTCTGCGATGATTCCTCCCACGAGGCTGAGAATGTAGATTCCTGCGTAGAAGAATGAGTAGATCAGGCCTCCCGTCTCGTCACTGAGTCCGAATTTTGAGCAAAGGAAGAGAGTGAGAACCGCATTCATGATGTAGTACCCGAAGCGCTCGCCCATGTTGCTCAGCGCCGCGGAAATCAGTCCTTTAGGATGTCCTTTCATACAGATGATTTTTACTTGTGATTCCTTATTGTTTAAAAATTGTATCCATCATTGGTTCATGCACCCGGTCATAATCGGGCGAGTGCGCATGCCTGCCGTGACTTAACAAGTCACTAATATACGCATAAACTCCCGAATTTTCCAAATTTAAGTGCATTGCCGGCGGTGTGTACAGTGAAAATCGTGCTGATCCATTGGATTTCTGGCCGGCAAGACTTATATTTGTTCGGACGAATAAACTGTCTTGCCATGGAATATCTTTCAAAAGAGCGATACAGCCAGATTGTCTCTGAGCTGAACAATCTGACGGACGTTGAATATCCTCGTATCAAGGAGGCTCTTGCCGAGGCCAGGGCCCAGGGCGACTTAAGCGAGAATGCCGAGTACCGCGCCGCCAGGCGGGCGCAGGCAAAGGCGATCGGCAGGATCCGTTTCCTCCAGAAGGTCCTGCAGTATTCAAGGATCATTGACCCCGCGAACCTGCCGAAAGACAAGATATCCCTGCTGAGCAAGGTGGAGTTCACGAATCTTTCCTCGAACGCGCGGATGACCTACACCCTCGTCAGCCCTCACGAGATGAACCTGGAGTGTGGCAAGATCTCATGCAAGTCTCCGATCGGCATGGCTTTGATGGGTAGAAAAACAGGAGACATTGTTGAAGTCAGCGCTCCCTCAGGTACTTTCCGGCTGCGGATCGAGGGGGTTGAGTTCAGCGGACAATAGTTGTCATTTGGATTCTTTTCACTATTTTTGAGGTTGTCAACATGGTCGGCTGTCCCGGATGAAGCCAAGGTTATTGTTTTTAATTAAAATATAAATGATTATGCTGTTTAAATCTTTTATCAACATCGCAGCCATCGCGGCAGTGGCCACCGCTGTCGGGTGCTGCCCGAAAACAAAAACTGAAATGAAGAATGACAATGCTGTCGTCGACGCCATTTTGGCACGTCGCTCAATCCGTCAGTACAAGGAAACCCCGGTCGGCCGGGACACCCTTGAGCTCCTCGTTGAATGCGGAATCAATGCTCCTAATGCCCGAAACCTGCAGGAGTGGGCGGTCCGTGTAGTGGACAGCAAGGAGTTTCTCGAGGGGGTTACCGGGGTAATGAAGACCGCTATGCCTCCGGCCGCCGATGATCCTGAATTCCGTAACGCGTTCCGTAACGCAAGCGCAGTTATCTTTGTCGCCGCCCCGGAGGATCCTTCCGGAATGCTTGACGTCAATGTCGGAGCCCTTTGTGAGAATGTCTGCATCGCTGCCCAGTCAATGGGTCTTGGCAGCATCATAATGGGCGGCCCGATAATGTTCATGACCGGCACCCCCGAGGCCAAGCCTTACATTGACCGGTTGAACCTTCCGGAGGGATACAGACTTCGCGTTTGTGTCGGTGTCGGCTATCCTGACGAGGCTCCTCAGGCAAGACCGCGTGATGAAAGCAAGGTGATGTTTGTGGACTAGCCCCTTGGACGAACGCGCCGGGGCGGGAAGTGGTCACCGGCCTATGTCCACCACATACTTCCCGGTGAAGTACGGGTCTGTCAGCCAGGAGGACACCGGCCAGGTGGATATCGAACCTTTACGGAGATGCTCGCGGGACATCAACGAACAGATCTCTTCGTTGATGTCCCCTCCTTTCAGGTAGAGGATGGAACGGGAGTATTTTCCTTTAACCCATGGATAGAAATCGGTAAGGGACGCCACGGCACGTGACACCACAAAATCAAACCTGTCAGTGAGGGTTTCGGCACGGGCGTTGACAACTTCCACGTTCTCAAGGCCTAACGTGTCCGCTACCTTTTTAGCGACGATGGTCTTTTTCCCCACCGAGTCACAGAGTGTGAATCTGACCTTAGGGAACAACGCCGCCAGTGGGATGCCGGGAAAACCGCCGCCTGTGCCCAGGTCCAAAACCGAAAGCTCTTCTTTCGGAGCGATGAATGATGAATATGTCTCCGGGCATCTCGTCCGGAGATATTCGGCTATGGCGAGGGAATGAAGCACATGGTGGTCGTAAAGACCGTCCATGTCTTTGCGTGAGATGACATTTATTTTTCCGTTCCACTCACGGTAAACCCCGTCCATCAATCTGAAACGTTCTGTCATCTGAGGCGTGATGTCCTGCGGGAACGAGTTCCTGAGGAAAGCCTCGAATCCGGTGAACGACATCATATTCCTTCCTCCTGCTTGCGAAGGTCGTCAATCATCTGTTTAGCGCGGCGGATACGTGTCTTGATTGTGTTTAGCTCCATCCCGAGAGCCTCTGCGATCTCGTTGTACTTCATGCCTTCGATCAGTCTCTTGCGCGCTATGTCCTTGTAAAGGTCGGGCAGCCGGTCTACATATTTTGCATGTTCTTCCTCGCTTTCGGTCTTGATCATTGAGTTGAGCGCGTCTTCCGCCTGGTCGGGGATGACCTCGACCCCTGATGGCTTGCTTTCATCGTCAAGATAGACTATCTGATTCTTAGGGTGGACCCTTTGTTCTTGCTCCAGGGTGTCAAGGGCGGTGTTCTTGGCGATAGTGCAGAGCCATGTGAGGAAACGGCTCTTGTACTGATCGTAGTTCAGGATCTGCCTGAAAGCTTTTTCGAAACTGCGGCTGCAGATGTCATCGGCAGCGTAGTCGTCTATGTTCTTGAAACGAGCCTTGATGTAAGATCTCAACTGTTCGATGTGGCGGTCCCATAGAGCTGTGAACGCCAAACCGTTGCCTCTTTGTGCCAGGACGATGAGCTCATCCGTGGGCTTCGAGCCAATTTTTCCCATAATTGCATTCTACTGTTAGTGGTACTGAAAGTTTTACTACGTTTTCCATCCGGTCTTTAACGATGCCTCTCAGGGCATCGATCTCTTGGCGGGCGGCGTCGAAGACAAGCTCGTCGTGAATCTGGAGGACCATCATGCTCTTCATCCCCGCATCTGACATGGCTTTGTCCACCTCTATCATCGCCATCTTGATGATGTCGGCTGATGTCCCTTGGATCGGAGCGTTCACGGCATTCCTTTCGGCAAGGGCCCTCATCGTTCCGTTCTTGGAATTTATGTCAGGAAGGTATCGTCTTCTGCCGAAAATGGTTTCGACATAGCCGGTTTCCCTGGCCGCCGCCTTGGTGTCCTCGATGAAGGAGAGGATGGACGGGAAACCGGCGAAATAGTCATCAATGATCTTTTGTGCTTCCTTGCGCCCGATTCTCAGCCTTTGCGCCAGACCGAAAGCCGAGATTCCGTACATGATTCCGAAATTGGCCGTCTTGGCTATGCGGCGCTGCTCGGCGGTGACATCTTCGCAAGGAACGCCGAAAATCTTGGCGGCGGTCGCCGCGTGCACATCGATGCCCTGCTTAAAGGCGCTTATCAGATGTCGGTCACAGCTCAGGTGAGCCATGATCCTGAGCTCTATCTGAGAATAGTCGGCGGAAAGGATGAATCCATCAGGACCGCTAGGCACAAACGCCTTGCGGATCTCGCGTCCCCTTTCGGAGCGGATCGGGATGTTCTGAAGGTTCGGGTTCGAAGAGCTCAGGCGTCCGGTCGCTGTGAGCGACTGGTTGAAGGTCGTGTGGATCTTGCCGTCTTCGGGCTCGATGTAGCCTGGCAACGGTTCTATGTAGGTGGAGAGCAGTTTCCGCACTGCCCTGTACTCCAGAATCTCGTCAATTATCGGATGTTTGCCGATCATGTCAAGAAGTGTGGACTCGTCTGTGGAATAGGTGCCGTTGTTGTTTTTCTTCGGCTTGTCAGACAGATGCAGTTTCTCGAAGAGGACGGTTCCGATCTGCTTGGGAGACGAGATGTTCAGGGATGGCTCCCCGGCCATCTGCCTGATTTTCGACTCGAGTTCCAGCATTTCACCCCGCAGGTGCGCCGTGAAATCCTTGAGTGACTCCAAATCGACCCTTACCCCGTTCCTTTCCATTTTTGACAGCACTTTCAGGAGCGGCTCCTCCATCTTGTCGTAGAGTTCGGTGACGGAAGCATTGGCCATCATCTCACGGAGCTTTTCCGCGAGCAGAAGAACCACGGCCGCTTCCTTGCCTCTGTCCCGTCTTGCCTCGTCTGAGGGAATGTCGCCAAACAACGATCCTGTAGCCGGAGGCGTTTCTTTCCCGGAAGTGTCCAGCGTCACTCCAAGGATGCTTTGGGCGAGCACATCGATCTTGTGGCTCTTCTCGGGATCGAGAAGGTAGTGCATCAGGGAAATGTCCTGAAGACGCCCCTGAAGGCTGACCCCGCCGGCTGCAAGGATATTCATCTGTCTTTTAAGATCATCTCCGCATTTCTCTATCTCCGGGTTCGCTATCAGTGCCTTGAAGTCAGCCAATCCTCCTTCCGCCACAAGCGTCCCTTGGGAGGAGCGCGCACCGATGATGACTCTCACGGTCTTTGTGAATATGCTTCCGTCCGCCCCTTCCGTGATGATCGAGCAGGCTCCTGACCTGGTGGCGGCCTTTGCCGCTTCGCCGGCGCGTACCCTGATGATTCTCGGCATGTCGGCGTCTTTCTTGCCGGCCTCCCCGGCGCCTACGTGGCCGATGAACCGGTCCAGGGATGTGAATTCATATTTCTCGAAAAGATCAGCCAGAGCCGGACCATAGGAGGTGTTCACCTTCATCTCCCCGGTGCTGACGCCGACACTCACGTCTGTCCTGATCGTCACAAGCTCATGGCTCAGCCCAATGTGCGGCTTGGCCTCCTCGAACTGGGATCTCTGCCTTGGCGTGAGTTCGTCAAGATGATTGTAGATCTGCTCCACCGATCCGTATTTCGCTATCAACTTCCCGGCTCCGACCTCCCCGACACCTTTGACTCCCGGCACATTGTCCGCCGTGTCTCCGCAGATCGTAAGCATGTCGATGACCTGGGCTGGAGATTGGATCCCGTACTTGCGGCAGACTTCCTTGACACCGATGATCTCGTTGTCGTTTCCGGCCTTGCCTGGCTTGTACTGCCAGATGTGTGGAGCGATCAGCTGACCGTAGTCCTTGTCAGGTGTCACCATGTAGACGTCAAGGCCTTCACCGGCGCAGCGTTTGGCCATGGACCCTATCACGTCGTCCGCCTCGAACCCTTTGACCATAAGTGTAGGAATGTTCATGGCCTTGCACAGTTCCATCAGCGGGTCCAGGGCATCGATCACCAACTGCGGGGTCTCCTTGCGGTTGGCCTTGTACTCAGGATAGATCTTGTTCCTGAAAGTTCCGCCGGGAGGGTCGAAAGCCACGGCGAGATAATCCGGATTCTCACGGGCGAGAAGTTCAAGAATGTATTTGGTGAATCCGTAAAGAATGGACATGTCAGCTCCTTTGGAGTTGATCATCGGCCTTCTTAGGAACGCATAGTACATCTTGAAAATCAAAGCATGACCATCTATGAAGAATATCTTTCCAGGCATCATCTTTCTTAGTTTAATTCAGAGACCTCCGCCGCAAGGCGCACTACGGTCATTGCAAAGTTAGCAAATTGTTTCGACGCTTCAAAACAATAAACCGTAGGAATCGTTCCCCAAGGACAGAGTTTCATCGGAGAACCTGGCTCCATCATGGACATCGTGCGTCGAGAAGACCACGGTCATTCCAGTCTCATGCGAGACTCTGCGCAGGGTACGCAGGACCATTATCCTGTTCTCCACGTCCAGGAAGGCCGTGGGCTCGTCAAGAAGCAAGACATTGGCTTTCCTTGTCAGGGCCGTGGCGATGCAGGCTTTCTGGAACTCTCCGTCGGAGATGAGACTTATGTCTTTGCCTGACAATTTCTCCAGGCCGAGGAGTTCAATCGCGTTCCTCAGGGAAACCTCAGCCTCTTGGTTCAGCTTTCCGAACATTCCGGATTCCGCGCCAAGGCTTGTCCGGATGAAATCCATCACGCTGAAACCCTTTATTTTGGCGATGTGCGTTGGCACCATGACGACCCTCCCCCCGGTGGAGAAGGAACCCGAAAGGGCCGGCAGGATTCCGGCTATCGTTTTCATCAGAGTGCTTTTCCCGCTGCCGTTGGGGCCGCAGAGCATCACACATTTCCCGTCGGGATAGCCAAATGACAAGGGACCCGCCGCCCTGACGCCTCCGTGGCCGACAATGAGCCTGTCCGCTTCCAGCATGATCACCTCCTTTTCAAGAGAATAGCCAGGATGATCGGGATGCCGATGACTGCCATCGTACTCCCCACCGGAAGTGGCGCCGGGAAAACCTGTGAGAGAAAGTCCGCGGCCAGGGAAATCCCCGCCCCGGTGAGCATCGTGACCGGAATGACCTTGATGTGGACGGCGGTTCCGAGGACCGCCCTTGCGATGTGCGGAGCCACGATCCCGACAAAGCCAAGAGGGCCGCAGAAAGCAGTGACGCTTCCGGCCATAAGGCAGCTTCCTGCCATAGCGATGTTTCTGATCCTTGTCACGTCCGCGCCGGCAAGACGGGCATATTCATCTCCGAAAAGAGTTATGTCCAGCCCTCGGTTGTTGACTGTCGCCAGAATGACGCAGGCTACGAGCGCACCGGCGACCAGCGCCACTTCGCTTGGCCTGCATCCGGAAAAGCTGCCTGCGGACCAACTGTAGAATGCTTTGAGGCTCTCCGCGTTGGCTGAATATTCAAGGATAGACGTGGCCGCGCTGAAGATGAATCCCAGCATCACGCCGAAGATGAGCAATGTCGCCGTGCTTTGTAGCCTTGAGGCCATCGCCACGACCATGACCGAGGTCAGAAGCGCGCCAATGAAAGCCGACAGCGCCACGGTGATTCCGGAAAGCGCCCCCGGGAGCGCGGTTCCGGCAAGAAGCGTGGCCACGGCGGCTCCGGTGCCCGCCCCCGCGCTCACGCCCATGATGTGAGGATCCGCGAGCGGGTTTCTGAGCACGCTTTGCATCTGTAGTCCACAGAGGGAAAGGCCGGCGCCTGAAATGGCCGCTGTCAACATCCTCGGAAGCCGGAGTTTCAGGAATATTATCTGGTCGATCCCGCTTAGTCCGGCTCCTCCGGTGAGCAGATCGGCGCAAGCCAAAAGCAAGACCAAAGCTGCGATCATGAATGTCTTTGAGCCGGACCTCATCATTTATTCGCCGCGCGTTATTGTTTTACGAACAAGGAGGCGAAAGCGAACATTTCGGAGCTGAAGGCGCTGTCATCCCACCAATTCTCTCCGAATGGAGGTTTGTCGTAGTCGCGGAATTCTGTGACAAGTTTGCCATCGAGTATGGTGAACACGATTACGGACTCTCCGATCACTTCTTTGTCCTTGCTGAACGCCCGATTTGCAGCGGAGAGTTTGTAGTACATGTTTGTATGTGTACCATAACCATCATCCACATCGGCCTCCATGAACATATTACTTTCCGAGGCTGTGTTCTTGCCTATTACGGTACCTTTCGCTATCAGATTTTTGGGCTCGGTCGGGGTAACTGTCGCCTCTCTGAAATAGTTTGCGAAATCGCCTTTGTCGTTGGGCGTTACGGTCACCACACCCGAATCATCCTTGGAAAAGGTCAGGGTGAACCCTTCGTTCTTCAACGGAAGAAGAGTCGGATCGTCTTCCATTTCTTCAAAGAAATAATCCACTTCATCCTTTGCGAACACCTTGCTGAACTTCCATGTGCCCAGAAGCGCGTCCGGAACTTTTACGGAATAGAGCGTGTACTCCGCGCTCTCGTTGTCCCCGGGGATGAATCTTGCCGCCTCGTCCATGTCAACCGTCACATTGATCTTGTCTCCTTCCTTGAATCCGTCCTTGAGGGAGAACTTGAAGGTTGCCGTTGACTTGCCGGCCTTGAGGACGGCGTGAGGTCCAGGTGTGTTGTCAACGGCCTTTGTCTTGGAATCAAAGACAACGTATTGCGCGGCGTCTCCTGTGATCCTAAGAGGAATGATCACATCCTCGCCAAGAGAGAGCTTGTCTCCTGACGTGACTCCTGTCACCTTGATGTCGGCGACGTACGATCCGAGGACATCGGCCTTGGTCGTCAGGAATGAATATACAAGCGTCTCCTCTGGATCAGGGGTCACGATCGTCACGAATTTGGACCCGAGGCTGTAGCCTGACGGGCACTCGATGCCAAGGTTGAGAGGATTGGTGTCCTTAAGGCTCAGGTTCTTGACGCTGAACGTACCTGTGGTCTCTCCGGCCTTGATTGTAACAGGATTACCGGTTATCTCGAAATCGGTTCCCGCCGCTGCTCCGGCTGTCGTTATCCGCACGGAGACATTCTCCGCCGCAGGTTCGCTGATGACAACATTGACATCCACGCTGCGCTTGGCGTAGACGGTGTAGAGACTCTTTTCAAACTCAACCGTCGGCTTGTCATCCTTTTCGCAGGACGTGATGCTCACGGCAGCGGTGGCCGCCGCCAAAAATGTCAGAAATCTTCCAAACATACTGCAATAAATTAACAAAACTACTATAATACACTACTTTTTCAGTCATATTGGGCATCTATAACTTACAGATGCTAACCTTACTTGCCATCGCCGGCACGGATTGCGGCCTCATACTCTGCCTTGATGGCCTTGACTTCCTCCCTCTCCGCCGCCGTAGGGATCTCGCCTTTCGGTTTGATATAGCTTTTTGAAGCGTCGGAAGTCTTTGGAGGAAGCTCGTTGTAAGAACATCCACAAAGGATTGCTTCGGCAAATGCGAAAGCGAATATAGCGATTATATTTCTTTTTGTTCTCATTTCTCTTAAAAAATGTAAGTCATTATTAATAAACATACCCTGGGTTCTGCTCCAGACTTGGGTTCAGATCCACGTCTGACTTCGAGATCGGAGATGTGTAGAGGTACTCCTTCGTGGTGTATTTCAGTCCGTTGCTGATCACCCACCATTCCGGCCTGCCGTTGCGCTTGAGCTCATACCACCGGTCTCCCTCCATGTAGAGTTCCTTGCGCCTCTCATCGAAAATGGCCTGGAGCAGGGGAGTGACGGCATTGCCTTGACAATCCGTCACAATTCTTTCATCTTCACGCACTTCCTGAAGTGTGGCCAAAGTCAGGTCTGTGACCTTCTCGATCCTGTTACGGCGCAGCTCGTTCAGCCATTTGAGTGAGGAGGAGTTGTCTCCTTTGTGGTAATATGCCTCTGACAGCATCAGGACAATCTCCGAAAGCCGGACCTTGCATTCAGGAGTCTTGACGTTCATCCTTCTCTTGTCAAAACTGGCTGCGTAACGGACATCCTTTTCCGGATTCTCACCGAACAACCGGATGAGTCTGGAGCTCGCCGGTCTGGAGGCCAGATAGCTTTTCGTGTAGCTGAAGTACCAGTCAAGCTCGCTGGAGTTGTTGATGTGTGAGCGGACAAGCACCTCGCCTTTGGTTTCATACCGGGCGTTGATCATCCCGGCATATTCAGAGATAGGAGTCAGGGAGATTCCGCTGTGGGCGATGATGTCCTCGCAGAGCGAGATGACGCTGTCCCAATTCCGGCACCAGAACTCAAGCTTCGCCTCGTAGGCCTTGATGATCCATTCCGTGAATATGTACTTGGGGTCAGCCGGATCCAACGCGAGCGCGGCTTCGAACTGGGACTTCGTGTAGTCGTAGGTCTGGCGGATCGTTCCGCGCGAAGGCTTGTCGTTGATGTTGAACCTGTCCACGATCGGTATTCCAGGCAATTCTCCGGCCTTGGAGTCCGACCACGGCTGGCAGAACTCCCGCAGCAGGTTGTAGTAGACGATCCCTTTCATTGAATATGCCGCCGAAAGGGCCCCGCGCGCCATGTCCGATGTCCTGTCCTTCATGTTCTCGATCACGATGTTGCAGTCACGGACAACCTCCCAGCTCTCCTCGTAGGCTCTCTGGCGGCTGTCGATCTCCTCACCGGCGAAGAAGGTCAGGTTGGAGCCCGTGCGGATGTTGGCATCCAGATTGTCGGCGCAGCCCTCAAGGAACGTCAGAGCATCCATATTCCCGATGACATATTCATCGCCTCCGCCTTCGATGTCGCGCAGGTGGCTGTGGATGATGGCGGTGAACTCCTCGTCTGTCTCCGGGATGACCTCTCCCTGCGGCCGGACGCTCAGATAGCCTTTGCAGCCGGCGGCGCCCACGGCAAGCGCGAGAGCGGCGGCACACTTGAATATATTCTTGAATATTTCCATATTGTTCATTTCAAATCATTCAGAATTCGACATTGATGCCTCCGGACACGCTTCTGGTGGTCGGGTAGGTCGCTCCCGGGATCTCCGGATCCATTCCGTCGTAGCCGGTGAACGTGAAGAAGTTGTTCATCGAGATGTTGAAACTCAATCCTCTCATCCTCAGTTTCTTCACGGAATCGGAAGGCAGTGAGTAGGTCAGGATGACCGACTTGATGCGGACGTAGGAATTGTTCTTCAGATAGACCGCGTCGATGATGCTGGAGTCCATCGGGTTGTAGGACGAGAAGTTGTACTTGGCGTCGTAGTAGTCGTAGATGCGCGGGTACTTGACGCCGGTCGTGTGATTTGGAGTCCACCTGTCCGTCCTGTCCTTCTCCACGTTGAGGTGGTTGCCGTAAAGGTCGCTGAACTGGGACTGGACGGTCTCGGTGCTGACTCCGCTGTGGGAAGTGTCGCTGTAGCTGGCCGGCCAGCGCATCTTCTCGAAGGTCTTCGAGCCGAGCGAGAACATTCCGCTGACGCTCAGCTTCAATTGTTTCCATGAGGCGGAGAGGTTGAACCCTCCGGTGTAAGGGGCGATCGTCGTGCCGAGATAGTAGCGGTAGTTGTCCGGCTTGTTGAGGTCGGTGGCCGTCGCTATCTGCGCGTCCGGGCGCAGCTTGAACTGGTAGAGGCCGGTGTCGGACGCTATCCCTGAATATTTCCCGCTGAAGATCGCCCCGGTCGGATAGCCCTCCACGTAGCGGTCCTTCGATGTTATGCCGCTTTGCGACACCGGGTTGTATTTCAGCACCTTGTTGTAGTTGTAGGCGAAATTCACCGCCGCGCTGACTGTCCAGTCATTACTCTGGAGAAGCTTCCCGTTCACGGTCATCTCCACTCCGTTGTTCATTATGTCCGCAGCGTTGAAATAGACATAGGTGAAACCGGTCGTGCTCTGGACAGGGGAGGACGTGACCACATCCGTGCTGAGGCGGTAGTAATATTCAGTGTTTACCGTCAGCCTGTCCTTCCAGAGGCCGAAGTCCAGTCCCACCTTCGCGTCGCGCGTCTTTTCCCAGCCGAGATCCGGATTAGGCGCCGACGGGATGGTGCCGAGGTTGAAGGTCTCGTCCCCGAAGTAGCGGTACTGCTGCTGAAGGTATTGCATCACAAGGAGATGCGAGGTGCTTGTGTTCACATCGCCCGTGAATCCGTAGGCGGCGCGCAGTGTGGCGTGGGAGACAACAGGAATATTCTTCATCCGGTTCTCCTCGCCAAGATGCCACGCCGCGCCCGCGCTCCAGGTAGGGTTGAACTGCCGGTTGCTTCCGAAGTTCGAGCTCCCGTCGGTCCTGAATGACGCGTTGAGCACGATCGTCTTTCCGAGGTAATAGTCTGCGGATGCATAGAACGATGCGTATCTGGTCTTGCTGAAATATTCACCGTTCAATTTCTCGACTTCCCTCAGCCATTCGTCCTGCGGGCCGCTTATGCTTGGCAGCGAGGTTGTTCCGGTCTTCGGGTCGTAGTTGTAGCGCTTTGTGAATATGGTGTTGGCGTCCGAGCCTCTTAGCTCCGCTCCGGCCAGCACGTTGACTGTGTGAAGTTCCCCGAATGTCTTGTAGAAGGCGAAATGTCCTCTGACGACATAGCTGTTCCTGTTGGTCCTGTTCTGTGAGATGCTTCCGTAGAGGTTCGTCTGCGAGCGGTCATCGCTGCCGAGCCTGTCCCGGAAGGCCGTGTAGGTGTCCTTGTCAACAACCTTGTCGGTGGAATTGTTCGCGAATGAGTATGACGCCAGCCCCACGAAGTGCAGCGGCTCGGCGATCTTGAGGTCCACCTGAGTCCTGAACGTTCCGTTCGTGTTTTTGGTCGAGCTGTAGTTGGAGTCCAGCTCGCGCAGCAGGCTGAACCCGTTCTTCGGCATCACCTGCTCGACCCCGCGGCCGTTGTAGTAGCCGAGGGTGAACCAAGTGTTGTCAGCGGCGTAAGAGCCGTCAGCGTTGTACGCCTTCTCGTACGGATTGGAGAAGTAGGCGTAGTAGAACGGATCCACGCTTGAATATGGCATCATGGATTCCTGCCTCGCCGCCTCCATGCCGATGTCGATCCGGACCCGGTCCACAGGCTTGAGGGTCATCTTGGAGTTGATGTTGTACCTTCTGTAGCTGTTGTGGATCAGCATTCCGTCCTCGTCATTGACACCGAGGGCCACGTAGTAGGTGTTCTTCTCCGAGCCTCCGCTGAGGGAAAGATGGTGCCCCTGCGAGAATGCGTTCCTGAACAGAAGGTTGTACCAGTCGGTGTCGTTCTCCCTTAATGACGCTATGTAGGCATCCTGCGCCGCCGTGTCGCCTTTGAGTTTGGTGAAGTCCCCGAGCCCCGCCCTGATCTGGCCGACGATCCCGACCACCGGATAGACTATCGTGTTGTCGGTCAGCGATTCCTCGTACTTGCTTGCCGAGAACTCGTTCCAAAGCTCATCCTCCCAGGCCAGTTTCTCGGCGGAGTTCATCAGGTTAAGAGTCCTCTGCGGCTTTATCGACATCGTGAACGTGTTGTTGTAGTTGATCCTCATCTTCCCGGCCTCGCCTTTCTTGGTGGTCACGACGATGACACCGTTCGCGGCCCTGGATCCGTAGATCGCCGCCGCCGCGGCATCCTTCAGGATGGTGATGCTCTCGATGTCGTTGGGGTTGATGTTGCCGACGCCGTTCACGAATATGTCGTCGAAGCCTCCGGTGGCAAGCTGCTCGGAGCTGAGATTCGGGGAGTCACTCTGCATCGGCACTCCGTCCACCACCCAGAGCGGCTGGCTGGTCCCCGAGAGGTTGTTCGCTCCTCTGATCCGGATTCTGGACTGGGTCCCGGGCTGTCCTGAAGTCGCGGAGACCGCCACACCGGCGACCTCACCCTGCATCAGCGCGTCGACAGACGAGACGGCCTTGGCCTCGAACTTGTCTGAGCCTATCACCGCCACTGAGCCGGTTATCCTCTTGACCGTTGTCTGTGCGTATCCCGTCACGACAACCTGATCCAGCTGCGTGCTTTCCCACTCCATCACGATCGTGATGTTATCGGTCTTGCCAGGAACTATCTTATAGACAACATCTTTCATCCCAACCGAGGAGAACAGCACCGATTCTGTCCCGGCAGGAACCGTGAAACTGAATTTTCCGTCCAGATCCGTGGTTGTCCCCGAGGCTTTTTTCTGCATAGAGATTATCCCCGCCCCGATCACCGGCGCGCCTTCCGTGTCCACAACCTTTCCGGTAAGCAGAGCCCCTTGTGCCGCTGCCGTCACCGGCATCAGCAAAAGCGCTGTGATCCAGGTAATTCCGCATCTCCGGAGTTTGGATAGCAACTTGTTCATATCTTGTACTTTTTGCGAATCTTTACCCGTCTTTCGCACCATCGTGCTCAGGACGTAATCCACAAATGTACAAAATTGCGGATAAAATCGTACCTCCTGACTTATAATCCAAGGGCTGATTTGTAGGGCAGGACGGTAATGCGCAGGTTTTTGTGTAAATTTGCACCCGGGAAATCACATATGACATGAAGAGTGTGCTTTTTGTCTGCCACGGGAACATCTGCAGGAGTCCGATGGCGGAATTCATAATGAAAGACATGGCACGGAAGGCCGGGGTGGCTTTGCGTGTCGGTTCGGCGGCAGTGTCTTACGAGGAGGAAGGGAATGACATCTACCCGCCGGCCAAACGGACGCTGCAGGCTCATGGAATCCCGTTCTCACGGCATCACGCCCACCGCATCTCGGATGAGGAAGCCTCTGAATATGACGTTATTGTCATCATGGACACGTCGAACAAGAAGCTTCTCTCGCGGATTCTCAGCCCTATGAATATGTCCAAAGTCCACAAGATGATGGAATATGCCGGCATGGCTTCGGATGTTTCCGACCCATGGTATACCGGAGACTTCGAGAAGACCTACCGGGACATCACCGAAGGCTGCGAGGGACTGTTGGCGTCATTGAAGGACAGAGGGTGCGATAAGAACTTATGAATATGCTGAATCAGGAACTTGTACTACAATATGTGGAGGATTTTACGATAATGTGAGGTGACAAATGATGCGCACATTACTCTTAATTGGTGGAGGAAGTTTCCTCGGGGGAATCGCAAGGTATTTGGTGAAAATCGGCTGCTGCAGGTTGTTCCCTGCCGCCACGCTTCCGCTCGGTACGGTGGTGGCCAATGTCGCCGGCTGTTTCCTGATCGGCCTGTTCTACGGTATCGCTTACCGTCACACCGCAATGTCGCAGGACATGCTGATGTTCCTTACCGTCGGCTTCTGCGGCGGTTTCACCACATTCTCGACATTCATGAACGAGAATATGTCCATGCTTCAAGGCGGAGAATTCTTCAGTTCGTTGTTATACACAGTGCTGAGCTTGGCCCTCGGCTTGATATTCCTGTACCTTGGCGCTCTCGCCTCAAGGATTTTCTGATGCAGGACAAAAAAAAACAGGCCGGCCAGAAACCTGACCAGCCATATTCGTGTATGACAATTGTCGATTAGAGCTGAGGACCAGCCTTTACAAGAGCCTTGCCGGCCCTGTGGGACTCGTACTTCTTGAAGTTCTTGATGAACCTTGCGGCGAGATCCTTCGCCTTCTCCTCCCACTGCGCCGGATCGGCGTAGGTGTCGCGAGGATCAAGGATGTGCGGATCAACACCCTCAAGCTTTGTAGGAACCACGAAGTTGAAGTAAGGGATGGTCTTGGTAGGAGCCGCGTCGATGCTGTGGTCGAGGATGGCGTCGATGATTCCACGGGTGTCACGGATGGAGATTCTCTTTCCGGTTCCGTTCCAGCCTGTGTTCACGAGGTAAGCCTTGGCATCGCTCTTCTTCATCTTCTTGACGAGCTCCTCGGCGTACTTTGTAGGGTGAAGCTCAAGGAAGGCCTGTCCGAAGCAGGCGGAGAAGGTAGGGGTCGGCTCGGTGATTCCGCGCTCTGTGCCCGCGAGCTTTGCGGTGAAGCCTGAGAGGAAGTAGTACTTGGTCTGCTCAGGGCTAAGGATTGACACCGGAGGAAGAACTCCGAAGGCATCGGCTGACAGGAAGATGACCTGCTTTGCCGCAGGACCCTGAGAGTCAGGACGTACGATGTTCTTGATGTGATAGATAGGGTAGGAGACACGGGTGTTCTCGGTCACGCTCTTGTCGCAGAAGTCGATCTTGCCGTTCTTGTCGACGGTCACGTTCTCAAGAAGGGCGTCGCGGCAGATGGCGTTGTAGATGTCCGGTTCTGAATCCTTGTCAAGGTTGATGACCTTGGCGTAGCAGCCGCCCTCGAAGTTGAACACTCCCTTGTTGTCCCAGCCGTGCTCGTCGTCACCGATGAGCTTACGTTTAGGGTCGGTTGAAAGGGTGGTCTTTCCGGTTCCGGAGAGACCGAAGAAAATCGCGGTGTTCTCTCCGTTCATGTCAGTGTTGGCCGAGCAGTGCATGGAGGCGATGCCTTTCAGAGGCAGGAAGTAGTTCATCATTGAGAACATGCCCTTCTTCATCTCACCGCCGTACCATGTGTTGAGGATCACCTGCTCCTTGCTGGTGACGTTGAAGGCGACGCAGGTGTCGCTGCGCAGACCCAATTCCTCGTGGTTGGCGACCTTGGCCTTTGAGGCGCAGTAAACTACGAAATCAGGCTCCTGGTCGAACTCTTCCTGGTTCTTTGGACGGATGAACATGTTGGTCACGAAATGAGCCTGCCACGCCACCTCCATGATGAAGCGGACCTTCATGCGGGTGTCCTTGTGGGTTCCGCAGAAACCGTCAACAACGAAAAGCCTCTTTCCGGAAAGCTCCTGCTGGGCGGTCTTCCTGACTACCTTCCAAACCTTCTCTGACATCGGGTGGTTGTCGTTAGGGTACTCAGGAGTGTTCCACCAGACGGTGTCCTTTGAGTTCTCGTCCATGACGATGTACTTGTCCTTGGGAGAACGTCCGGTGTAGATGCCGGTCATCACATTGATTGCGCCGAGTTCGGTGATCTGGCCTTTCTCGTAACCCTCAAGATCAGGCCTTGTCTCCTCATTGAAGAGAACCTCGTAAGTCGGATTGTAAAGGACTTCCTTCACATTCTTGATTCCGTACTTGCTTAAATCCATCTTAGGCATAGTAAAATGTGTTTTATTAAGTTAAACTTATTCTCTAAAAAAGCGCCGCAAATTTAAGGAAATTTTATTCATAACTCAAATGAGTGATTGATTAATTTCGTACATTTGCCTTCGCCGGCTGTGCTCCACTGCAAATAGTTTGCCATCTTGGGGCGCAAAAGGTTGTGATAAAACGGTTTATAAAGCGCTTTGAATATGTCACCGTCAGAAGTGTTGAAAGAGTATTGGGGCTATGATGGCTTCCGTCCGATGCAGGAGGAGATCATCACCGCCGCGTTGGAGGGAAAGGATGTGCTGGCCATAATGCCCACGGGCGGCGGCAAGTCGGTTTGTTTTCAGGTACCAGGATTGATTAAAGACGGGCTGACCCTTGTGGTGACTCCGCTTATAGCATTGATGAAGGATCAGGTTCAGAACCTGTGTGACAGAGGGGTGCGCGCCTTGGCGGTCCACGCCGGGATGAGCCGCCACGAGGTTGATCTGGCCTTGAACAATGCCGCCTACGGAGACTACAAGTTTCTCTATCTTTCTCCAGAAAGACTTGGAACCCAGCTGTTTCAGTCTTATTTAGATGTTTTGGACATCAGTTTCATCGTGGTCGACGAGGCTCACTGCATCTCCCAGTGGGGCTATGATTTCAGACCCGATTACCTTAAAATAGGGGAGCTGCGTCAGCGGATCGGCGCCCCCGTCATAGCCCTGACAGCGACTGCCACTCCGACAGTCGCGCAGGACATAATGGAGCGTCTCGCCTTTAAGGACAAGCTTTTGCTCAAAAGCGGTTTCGAGAGGCCGAACCTGAGCTACATCGTCCGTCATACTGAGGACAAGTACTCGCAGATCCTTGGCATCTGCAACGGTGTGCCAGGAACCGGGATCGTCTACGCACGCAACCGCCGCAAATGCGAGGAACTCTCGGAGTTTCTGAAGGCCCAGGGTGTGTCTGCATCGTTCTACCACGCGGGCCTTGGCGGCCAGACAAGAGCGGAGCGGCAGGCGGCATGGAAGAGCGGAGCGGTCAGGGTGATGGTCTGCACGAACGCCTTCGGAATGGGAATAGACAAGCCGGATGTGCGCTTCGTGGTACATTATGACCTGCCTGAAAGTCCCGAGGCGTACTTTCAGGAGGCGGGCCGCGCGGGCCGCGATGGAAGGAGATCTTTCGCCGTGCAGCTTTGGAACGGAGTCGATGTGCGCAGAATGAAGCAGATAGAGGAGGTCTCTTTCCCTTCACTTGAATATACCGAGGACATCTATCAGAAACTTCACGTGTTCTTTGAGATTCCGTACGACACAGGAATAGGGAGGCAGCTTAAATTCAAAATCGAGGATTTCTGCAAGCGCTTCTCCCTTCAGAGGGCTCCGGTGTTCTACGCGCTGAAATACCTTGAGCGCACGGAGCACCTGACATATTCAGAAGAAGTTGACATCCAGACGAAAGTCAGGATCAGCGTTGACAGAAAAGCCTTGTATGACATAGAATTGGCGGATCAGGATCAGGCTAATGTCCTTGAGGCCCTTATGCGGAGCTACACTGGGATATTCTCGTTCCTCCAGCAGATTGACGAGGAATATGTCGCCCGCCGCGCCGGCCAGACCGTTTCCCGGCTCCGGCAGTCGCTCTACCACCTTTCGTTGGCGCACGTAATCACCTATGTCCCGGCGGATCATTCAGATGTGGTCCTTCTCCATCACGACCGTCTGCGCCCCGGCAATGTCAATCTCATGCCGACCCGCTACGCTATGCTCAAAGGATCTTACCACGACCGCAGCGAGGCGATGCTTGAATATGTCAGCGAGACCTCCGAGTGCCGTTCCCGCTACCTTCTCCGTTATTTCGGCCAGACCGAGACCACAGACTGCGGCACCTGCGACATCTGCCGCGCCCGCCGCGCCTCCATGCCGGCCCGCACCCTCCAACAGACGACCCGGCAAAAATTGATTGGATATATCAGCGCTAAGGATGGCGGATATTCCCTCGAAGAGATCGTCTCCGAGTTCGGCAACCCCTCAAAGAACTATTCCCCCGACTACCTCGACATTCTCCGCAACCTCATCGACAACGGCGATGTCCCGATGTACAGGTGATCATTCTATGACAAGGCCGTCGTAGGCGGGACGGACGATTGAGCGGATGCCACGGTCGCGGCAAAGGGCCTCAAGATCTTTGCTGAACTGTTCGTGACGGGGAAATGTGTGTGAGAGGTGCGTGAGCCAAGTGTGCTCTGCACCGATGCGGCCGGCGACTGCCAGCGCCTCGTCAAGACTGAAGTGCGAATGGTGCTTCTTGTAGCCTACAGTGTTGAGGGTTACATGCCTCAGACCGGTCAACTTCGCGAACTCGCTCTCCGGAATGAAGCTCATGTCCGTGATGTAGGCGATGTCCCCGAAACGGAAACCGAGAACCGGCAGCCTGTCATGCAGGCCGCGGATCGGAATGACCTCGACGCCACCCGTCGATGGGGCCATGGAGGCAGGATCGGCCTTGTCGATGATGTCCTCCAGCCTGCGTCCGGTAGGGATCAGCCTTCCGTCCGGCGTCTTGTAGTGGTAGCCGGCATCGTGCACCCACACAAGCTCCATGTCCTTCGCGTTCGGGTAGACCAGAAACGGATTCTCGTCAATAATGTGGAGATGCCATTCCGGGGCTCCCGGGTATTTCGGGAAGGAGAAGACGTAGGGATACTCCTTGACAAGCTCGTCAAGAACATTGAACTCGCAATAGATCTCGGCGGCGCGCCTGTCGATGTAGTTCAGCGACCGCACATCGTCAAGGCCTCCGGTGTGGTCCTTGTGATTGTGCGTCAAAAGTATAGCGTCCAGATGGCAGAGATCGTGCGCGAGCATCTGCATTCTGAAATCAGGCCCGGCGTCGACAAGGATGTTCAGCCCGCCGTATTCAACGAACACAGATGAGCGGAACCTTTTGTCCCTAGGGTCGGGAGATCCGCACACATCGCATTTGCATCCGATTATCGGAACGCCCTGCGAGGTTCCGGTGCCCAGAAATGTAAGTCTTGCCTTGCCCATATCGTTTATCCTTTATGAATTGTTGACGAAAATCTCTTTGGGGTGAGAATCTTATCTTGCTCCATGTGTGCGGCTTGTCTCATGAGTCCGGACCAGGGTCAGATCGTGATGTCCTCCACCATATTCACAAGCGCCGGGTCGTAAGGCCTCCCGACGCGGATGTAGTTGCCCGTGTAGCCGCCCATCATTCCGTCCTTGACGTCCGATTCCCACAGCACCCGCGAGCGCCTGCCACGGTTTTCCGCGACAAATTCAGTATGCAGCGCGGCGCATAACTCCTCCAGTCTCGCCACTCGCTCCGTCTTCAATGAGTCTTTGACCTGATCATTCCATGCGGCGGCGGCAGTACCCGGGCGTCGGGAGTATGGAAACACATGGATGAACGCCGGCCTGACGCGGTCCCGGAGAAATGAATATGTCTGCTCGAAGAGTTCATCTGTCTCTCCTGGAAGCCCAGCGATGACATCAATGCCGAAGAAGACGAAAGGCTTGTCCGTGTCTTCCGGACGGGGATCCATCACGGAGCGGATGTAGTCGATCCTGTCTGCGAAAAAGTCCGTGGTGTAGCGGCGGCCCACCTTTTTGAGAATCGTGTCCGACCCTGATTGCAAAGGAATGTGAAAGTGTGGCTGGAACTTGGTTCCCGAGGCTATCCAGTCGATGATCTCCTCGGTGATGAGGTTCGGCTCGATTGACGAGATCCGGTAGCGTTCGATTCCCTCGACATCGTTCAGACGTTTGAGCAGGTCAAGGAAACTCTCGCCTGTGGTCCTGCCGAAATCCCCGGTGTTGACCCCCGTGATGACGATCTCCTTGATTCCGGATTCCGCTATCTTCCGGGCCTGTTCCACCACCTCCGAAATCGGGATATTCCTGGAATTCCCCCGGGCGTAAGGCACTGTGCAGTAGGCGCAGAAGTTGTTGCAGCCGTCCTGAACCTTCAAGAACGATCTTGTCCTTTCCTCCGATGAGAACGCGGCCATCGTCTCCTTTGAGATCTCCTTGTACTCCGCTGCGCTCATCGGCTTCTGGCCTTTCGGTCCCTGATCTTGTCGAATGGCCGAGACGGTCGCTTCGACAGGCTCAGCGACCCCACGAAGGAGTCTCATGGTCTCAGGAACCACCTGGGACTTTTCCTTGGCCCCGAACACAAGGGCGACTCCTTCAATGGCTTGAAGGTCATCACGGTGGAGTTCGGCATAGCAGCCGGTGACAATGATCTTGGCGTCAGGAGAGGCGCGGTGCATTTTCCTGATGACGTTCCTGCACTTCTTCTCAGCCCTTTCCGTGACAGAACACGTGTTGACAAGGTAAATGTCGGCCTTCTCCTCCCACGGCACGACCGTGAGTCCATTGGCTGTGAACCCCCTCTCGTAAGTCGAAGTCTCGGCGTAGTTCAGCTTGCAGCCGAGTGTCAGAAACGCTATCCTCATCCTAGAATCTCCAGATTGGTTCTCCGTACATGACTGTGACGCGGGACCACGCGCATGATCCGTTCACCGGCGGATTCTTCTTGGACACTCTCACCTTGCAATAAAGAAAATCCTTGAACTCATCGTGGATGGCGTCGATAATCCTTCCAGCCACATTTTCCAGCAGGTTTGAAGGTACGGCCATCTGTTCCGCGACGATGTCGTAGATCCGGCCGTAGTCGACGGTCTTGCCCAGATCATCGGTCTTCACGGCTTCTTTAAGCTCCAGCTCGGCGTGGAAGTCCACGGTGAAGGTGTTGCCGACCTCACGTTCCTTCTCCAGACACCCGTGAAAGGCGTGGAACTCCATGCCCTCAAGCTCTATTATTCCGTCGTAGTCCATAGTCATAATAATCTTCCGCGAATTTAGGCAAAAATCCGTGAAATTCGTCAAACAAGACATTGACGACACGCGATGATATTCAAAATGTATTTGTAACTTTGCCGAATATGGCAAAAGGGAAACTTTATTTGATTCCATCGCCTTTGGGGGAATATGATCCTTCGGAGGTCATCCCGCCTCAGGTGCTGGAGCGCTTGAAGGAGATTCGGAAATATGTAGTCGAGGAGGCCAGAACCGTCCGCCGCTACCTTTCCGCAGCCGGGCTTAAAGGGCATGTCGCCGAACTTGAATTCCATGAGTTGAATGAGCACACGGAACCTGCCGAGGTTGAGGCGCTGCTCTCGATGTTCTCCGATCCTGACGGTTCGCCGACCGATGTGGGACTTGTCTCGGAGGCCGGGCTTCCTGCGGTGGCGGATCCCGGGGCGCGACTGGTCGCGCTCTGCCATGATCATGGAATAAAGGTCGTGCCGATGGTCGGTCCCTCCTCGCTGATGCTGGCTCTTATGGGATCCGGGCTGAACGGCCAGAGTTTCGCCTTCTGCGGCTACCTGCCCGCAAAGGCTGACGAGCGCCGAAAGGCCATCCGGGAGATCGAGAGGAGATCCTCTCAATTGAACCAGACTGAAATCTTCATTGAGACTCCCTACCGCAATGATTCGATGATGGCGGATCTGCTCGCGGCCCTGCAACCAGAGACACGCCTCTGCGTCGCGGCGGACATCACGCTTCCGGACGAGACCATCCTTACCAAATCGGTCAGGCATTGGCGGCGGACCCCCTTTACGATAGGCAAACGCCCGTGCGTTTTTCTTATTCTCGCATAGTAATCCAACCAACAATAATAGTATAGTTATGAAAAAAACAATTGTCTTTGCGCTTCTTGTTTTCCTCACCCTTTGCCCATCAACCGCAAAGGACAAGGCACCAAAAAACGAGAATGTCAAGAATGTGATTCTGATCATCGGGGACGGTATGGGATTGGCCGCGACCGGTTCATGGATGATCAATCAGAACTATGGCCCGACTTGTTTTGACAGGGCTCAGTACGCCGCCGTAGTCAAGACTTATTCGGCCAACAGCAGGACGACTGATTCCGCGGCGGCTTCAACTGCGATCGCGACCGGATTCAAGACGAACAACGGGATGCTTGGCATGCTGCCTGATGGAACCAAGCCTTCGAGTATCGCCAAGCTGGCCAAGGATAAGGGGCTTTCAACCGGGTTGGTTGTCACTTCTTTCGTGCTTGACGCGACTCCGGGGGGATTCTACGCCCATGTGAAGAGCCGCAACGACATGAAGGACATAGCCGAGGATCTTATCGCATTCAGACCGGACGTGATCGTTGGTGGAGGCCGCAAGTACTTCACACGCAGGAAATACACGGATGTGAATCTGGTTGACACGGCAATAGCAAAAGGTTTCACCTACGTGGAGACTCCAGAGGAGTTTTACGACACCGAGGCCACGCCTATCCTCGGACTTCTCGATGAGGATTCGCAGATTGAGGCGGCGGAGACTGACTCGGATCTGCTGACTGAGCTTGCGTCTCACACTCTGGGAATCCTGGAGAAAAACAAGAAGGGTTTCTTCTCGATGATCGAGGGCTCTTTGATCGACCATGCGGCCCATGCCAACAATCCGGAGGATCTGCTGTGGTGGATGGAGGAGTTCGACAAGGTTGTCAATGCGGCGTTCGACTACGCTGACACCCACAAAGGCACGCTTGTCCTTGTCACGGCCGACCATGAGACAGGAGGCGTCACTCTTGTTCCTGGAAGCAGGGACTTCACAAAGGGAGAGAGCGGACTAGAGATAAAATTTTCGACAACGGGGCACTCCGCCACTCCCGTTGTCCTTTACGCCTACGGAGCCTCATCCTGGAAATTCAGCGGTGTAATGGACAACACGGACATATTCAGGAGGCTTAGGAAAGTCCTGATAGACAAGTAGCTCTTAGGGTCGCGTCAAGGCGTGCGGGCCGCCCGTTACGGTGTGGGTGAAAGAAAACCTCGGTCGGGTCATGATATTCATTGGGTCGCGCCTTGATATTCATTGATGAATTTTTGTGGTGAACTGATTTTTTTTCGGCATTGCGGTGCAAGGTTTTCAGGCAGCGGGATTACATTAAGTGTAGCCCCGCTGCTTGATTTGAACTTAGACTACTCCTTGCAGATCATGATTTGCTGGATAAGATGGTCAGTGGAACGCATTCCGTAAGAACCTATCTTCCCAAGATTTCTGATCGTCTTCTCAATGCTCTTGTCAATGATTCCGTCCGTCTCGCCGACGCAGGTTCCCCTTAGGGCGAGGACGCAGGACTGTACCGCACACGCGACTCCGGACGCTACCTTCATCGCGCAGCCAACCTTTGCTCCGTCGCAAACCATGCCTGTGATGTTGCCGATCATGTTCTTGATTGCGGAGCAAACGTGATCGTAGCCTCCTCCGCGAAGGTAGACTATCCCGCAGGAAGATCCGGTGGAGGCTATCACGCATCCGCAAAGGGCGGAAAGCCTCCCGAGGTATCCTTTAATGTGGATGGCCACCAAGTTGCTGAGAATTAGGGCTCTGGCGAGGGATTCGTCATCAATTCCGTACTTCAAGGCGTAGGCGATCACTGGCATGCTCACAGTGATACCTTGGTTTCCGCTGCCGGAATTGCTCATGGCAGGCAGTTTGCAGCCGGCCATTCTGGCGTCGGAGGCCGCCGCGGTCATTCCCATGGCAAAACTGACGAAGTCGTCTCCGAAAACTTCCTGCTGGTTCTCTCTTATCGCCTTCCCGACGCCAAGGCCGTAGTCTCCGTTCAACCCTTCATTCGCGAGTGCGAGATTCAGGTCCCTGTCTTCCAGAATGAATCTGATGTCCTCGAATGCGGCACTTTTGGCGAATGAATATATCTCCTTGACAGTCAGATTGTAGTCCAATGTACACTTTCCCGGCTCGGCTTCACCGTCACAACCTTTCCGGAGGTCGTGAGCCGATGAGCCGAGTCCTGTCTCGACTATCCTGTCGTGTTCGTCCTCGATGACGGCCCAGGCCTTTTGTCCTCCGGATTCGACCGCGACCTTGACGTAAAGGATCTTCGGGTTGTCCGCGACCTTGAGGCGGACCTTTCTGTTGTCCACCAAGTCTTTTGCGGCCTTCACATCCTTGTCGGACAGATCCTTGAGAACCTCAAGACCGTACTTGCTTTTCCCGCAGACCGCCCCCAATGCCGCGGCTATGTACAGCCCGACCATCCCTGTTCCCGGAATCCCGACACCCATCCCGTTCTTGAGGATGTTCCCGCTGACCTCCACATCGATCTCAATGTCTGGGATTTCAGAAACTTTTGTTCTCAGGGTTTCCATCGCCTTGGCGGCGGCGAGCGAGACCGCGATCGGTTCTGTGCATCCCAGGGCAGGTTTTACTTCCTTGTGCAGCAATTCTATGAGTTCGGCTTCCCTTTGCGTCATGGCTTATCTGTCAAGAAAATTCATTACGTCCTTCATTAGTGACTCCAGAGTGTCTTGCTCCTTTATCACCTCCAGAGGAAAGCCTATGCAGACAGCTCTGTAGCCGTTGCCCTCAAAGCATGTTCCCGCCGAGATGTTTGTGTCCGTGTAGCGAAGGAATGTCCGCGACCTTTCTGAAGAAGGAACAATCCCGTCTGGAGTCTCCACGTTGTAAATCTTGGGATTGCGATCTTTGTGGAAAGAAAACTCCTTTTGCTCAAGCTTAAGCGGGCTGTCGCCCTTTGCCGCCACGGTTGCGTTTCGGCTGGCATAGTTTGTCATCCACCTGTAGCCAAGAGTCTTCGTCACGAACTCTTTGGAGGAGACAGTGTTGATGCTGTCTTTCCGGACAGGGTAGATGCCATCCCAGACATCCGTGCCGATGTTCGCCCCGGAAACAATCACATTCCCACCTTTGTCCGTGTAATTTCTTATTGCCTGGCGCAAGGCGGTAGGGAAGACCTCGTACCGGTCAGGTACCTTGCCGGAGCCTACAACCGTTGTGACCTGCTTGCCGCAGACCAGATCCAGTGCCATGTCATTCCCGGCCAAATCTTCAGCGGAGGACGTGTAGGCGGCCACACTTGAGGAATGGAAGGCGTAACCGGCCTTCATGATGGCCTTGCCATGGATTCCGCAGTAGTCGAATGTGTTGCCGGCGAAGACCTTGCCTGCCTCATCAGTCCATGCGGCTCCGAACCCCGGATTGTCATCGTCAAGCCATGGAAGCCCGCGGCGGAATTGGTATTGTTGTCCTATGAAGTTGATTTCCTTCACATAAGGAACCCCGGCGTCAAGGTCCCCGTCGAATCCTGCGTATTCGGGGGAATCGAACCAGGCCGGAGAAGAGACCCTGGTGAAATTGTTGACCACAAGGACACTTTTGCCGCATCCGTCTTCCGGAACTCCCACGCTGAGAACCTCGGAAGGAAAACTCTTTCCGCCGTTGTTGAATGCTGTTATCCTGTAGCTGTAGATGTGCCCCGGCTTGATGGTCACCTCTGTGGAGATCTCGTCTCCGGATGTGTCCAAGTCCTTCAGAACCCTTCCTGAATCGAACGCCCCGTCATCCAGACGCGTCTGGAGAATGTAGCCCGTTGGCTCGGCTGTCGGCTCCTGTACGTCGAAGGTCGCCTTCCATGAAAGCCTGATCCGGCCATTGGACGGAGCCCCTGAGAAGGAAGACGCGAATGAGTTTACAGGCAGAGGCTGCACGCTGTACCCGCAGCCGTACCGGGCGCTCAGGTATTTCAGCATACCTTTGTAAATGGCTCGGCTGACAGTGAATCTGAATGACGGGTCCAGGCCGAATTTCATGTCTGCGAAGTTCTGGTGCGAAAGAAGCTCAAGCAGCATGGCGGGAACGGTTGCTGTCCGGGACTCGCTGTAGGAACGGTCCCACAGGCCCCTTCGGCTCCAGTCCGGGTCGAACCCACCGCGCACATCGCTCACAATCTCTGTCTGCACGAAATCAGCGTACATTCTTTGCTGGAGCCTGTCTTCTCCGTTCGCGAATTTGTCGCTCCCGTCGCACATCAGGGTGTAGATGGACAGGGTCCCGATGATCGAGTCATTCGGGGTTGTCCCGGCGTCCGTGTGGAATGCGAACGACAGGTCTATCGGAATTCCAAGGCCCTTGGCCTTTGGATTTGTCCTTGATCCGCCGGTCATCCATCCTACCCACGCCCCGCGGTCTCCGTAGTCTGAGGTGTAGTCGTCCTCAAATTTGCCGAGGACAGTCGAGTCTGTCCCCGCCCACTGCATCCAGTACAGGGCGCCTTCGGTGAAGGATGGAAGACCTGAGGTGGAATATTCACTGACAGGCTGGTCTTTCCGGCCTCTTGCTATTTTGCCCATTCCGCCTCCGAAGCGCACTGCGTCGGCTGTTATGATGGAGTTTCTGTCCACATTGAAGCCTTTGGGCACATCGTTGTCGAGAATCACGCAGCCGTCTGTGCCTTTGTCAAACTCGAAGGTCCCGAGGTAGATCCATGTTCCTCCGCCCATTTTCTGATTGACGGTGAACTCGCTTTCGCCTCCAAGATGTTTGACCGTGTAGTGGGCGCAAGGAGAACTGTGCGGCAGGCTTTTGTAGGAAATGTAGACTGAATATTCACCCCTTTGGGGAATGTCCGGGATCCAACGCGCCTCGGATGTTTTGTCTCGTGGGTTCCTTTTGCAGCCAGACTGTCTTGCGGTACCCATCCGGAATGGATTCTCGAGCCCTGAATATGTCGGTTTGGCGTCCGCGAATCCGACACCTGCGTCAGACCATGTCCCGTTCTCGGTGTACCTTCCTTCGATTCTGACACCCTCTCCCCGGCCAGTCTCGAAGGCGGGATCGTTGTCCGCGATGACCTCATTGGTCTGGGGGTCTCTTTCGCGCGGAGTCATCACATAGGCGCCTGCGTTTTCCAGCATCGGAATAAGGAACGGCAGGACGTAGCTCTGCGTGTACATGTCCTCGACAGTCTGGAACATCGGAGCCCTTTGCCACTCCCAACGATCGGTTTCCTCTTCAAAGTAGCGCCCGTGGCTCTGCCAGAGTGCTATGTTGCGCCCTGCTAGCCCGTTGGCAAAATCCAATCCACCTTGCTTTACAATGAATGGTTCGACATTGCGCAGGTCCTTGGTCCTGAACCTATTGTCGGAGGGTCTTCCGTCGTTCCCCGGCCGGGGAGTAACGTAGGACTCAATCTTGTTCTTGCCCACGAAAATGTCGCCTATGTGGTATTTGGAGCATGATTCCGGCATCAGCTCCGTCAGGGTCTCCCTAAGCCATTCAACGTCTTGTCCCCTCCAGGGAAAATCGCCCAACGAAGGAGTAAAATAGAAATCAAGCGAGTAGCCCCTACGCACAACCTTGTTTGCCTTGACTTGCGATGACACCCTTGACCTGCCGATGAGCAGTGTCTGGAGTGAATCCACGGCGTCCTTGAAATCTTTCACGGATTGGGCGCCAAGGCTTGCGCTCATGATCCCGGCGAGGACCACGGCAGTCAGTATTCTTTTGATCATATTTGTTTTCTTTTTTTCGCGATGAGTGTCTCAATTCCAAGAATGACAAGTGACGATAAGGTCAGGGCGAGGCAGTCTGCGATAAAGTCTTTGACATCGCAGCTTCTGTACTCTGTGTAGTATTGCCCGATCTCAGTCGCCGCCGCTATCGCGCAGCCGGCCAGAAAGACACAACCGGCCGAGATCAATGTCCCATAAGGTCTTTTTCTTGCCCGTCCGGAGAAGACCAGGTGGCAAAGAATCGGGAATGGAAAAAACATGATGAAATGTACGACCTTGTCCATCGGTATCCCCAGGAAAGTCTCGCTCCCGACATCGGGAAGGTCGCTGAAATACCCGAAGCAGCAGTAGGCCACCGCTCCGAGGTAAGCGATGAACAGGATTAAAGACAAGACATTTCTTACCTTCATTTTCTTCACGTTATTTGAAAATAATCTCACCGAAGAACTCCGGCCTGTGAAAATCCGGTTTGGGTGTCCTTATCGGATTCCAGCTCAGGTAGTGAGGATGCGCGGTCGAATCTCCGCACTTGTAGAAATTTCCCCTAAGGCTGACAGGCAGGTTGTTCCTGTCCAGTCCTATCAATTCGAAAGGTATCAGCATCGCAGTCGTCCAACCGAAAATTCTGTCCTTGATGTCGATTTCCTTTCTTTCAAGGGAGCTATGGCGGATGACGCTTGACAGCAGTGTGGAGGGGATCATTGTCTTGTTGGTCCGGCTTGTTCTCTTTGACGCCAGCAGAGAGCCGATGCAGGTTAGCTCGAGATTGTAATAAGTGCCATCGTAAGGATCGGTCACGAAGAACTCACAGCAACTGTCCTCCCAACTTTTCCCGTTGTCCTCAAGCGCCTTGGCGCGAAGATCCAGGCCTCTGACGTGGAACATCACTGCAAGATGGGTCGCCGATCGGGCGATCGAACCATTGCAATCAGGAGCATAGGGGGCGTCTTTGGGCCAATTCCGCTCGCAGACCGCGAACTTGGACGCGCTGTTCTCCATCGCAAGGTCCAATTCCGAAAGGTTCATACCTTCAAGCCCTTCAATAAAAGGAACCCTGACCCGTTTAATAACATTATTCATCATTTCTCATATAACAACCAGTCCGGCTAAATGGCCTGCATGTCGTTCAACTTTCTATAGTGACCGTTCAAGGCCAGCAGCTCGTCATGTCTTCCTCGCTCCACGATCCGTCCCTCGTCCATGACGATGATCTCGTCGGCGTTCCTGATTGTGGAGAGCCTGTGGGCGATGGCTATTGTGGTACGGCTGGACATGAGCCTGTCCAGAGCCTCCTGCACGATCTTTTCGGACTCGGTGTCAAGAGAGGCCGTGGCTTCGTCCAGGATCAGAATCGGAGGATTCTTCAGTATCGCCCTTGCGATGCTTATCCTCTGCCTCTGCCCGCCGGACAACTTGATTCCGCGGTCTCCGATGTTGAAACCGTAGCCGCCATCTTTCTCCATGATGAAGTCGTGGGCGTTGGCGACCTTGGCAGCCTCGACCACTCTCTCCATCGTCGCGTTCTCCACCCCGAAGGCGATGTTGTTGAAGATAGTGTCATTGAACAGGATCGATTCCTGGTTGACGTTCCCTATGAGGCTCCTCAGATCCGTTGTCCTGACATCCTTGATGTCGATCCCGTCAAGCGTGATCGAGCCCCCGGTAGGATCGTAGAATCTTGGAATCAGATCAACGAGGGTAGACTTGCCTGCTCCCGATGCCCCCACAATGGCGATGGTCTTGCCTTTAGGAATCTCGAGGCTGACATCATCCAGAATCAATCTGTGTCCGTCAGGGTAGCGGAAATTCACATGGTTGAATGACAGCTTTTCATTGAAGCCGTCAAGCGGTTTCGGATCCGATGGCTCAGTGATGTTGTTCTCCGCGTCCAGGATCTTGTTGATCCTCTCCATCGAGGCCATTCCTTTGGGAATAGCGTAGCCTGCCTTGGCGAAGTCCTTGATAGGATTGATGATGCTGTAGAGGATCACCATGTAGTAAATGAATATCGGGGCGTCGATCGTAGACTTTCCTCCAAGGATCAGGGTCCCTCCGAACCAAAGCACGATCATGATCAGCACTGTTCCCAGAAATTCGCTCATAGGGTGGGCGAGTGACTGGCGTATGGCCACACGGTTGCTCTTCCTCCTCATCGCTTCTGTGACATTGTCGAACCTTCCGGACATCTTCTTCTCCGCGATGAAAGCCTTGATGATGCGAAGCCCGCCGAGCGTCTCTTCCACCTGGGCCATAACATCGCTCCAAAGCTGTTGGACCTCAAGGGATTTCCTCTTAAGATTCTTTCCGACGACACCCATAACCCACATCATGACAGGGGCAAAGAGGATTGTGAACGCTGTCATCTGCCAACTTATGACAAGCAAGGCCACGAAATAGAGAATGATCAGTATCGGATTCTTGATCAACATCTCGATCGAGCCGGTGATCGAGTTCTCGACCTCCTGCACGTCTCCGCTCATCCTGGCGATGATGTCCCCTTTCTTCTCCTCCGAGAAAAAGCCGAGAGGCAGAGCCAGTATCTTGTTGTAGATGTCCATTCTGATGTTTTTCACCACCCCTGTCCTGATCGGGACCATTACGGCGGACGAACCGAAGTAGCAGGCTGTCTTAAGGGCGGTCATCACGATAAGGAACAAGCACAGAAACAGCAGCACCGTGGAGGCGCCCAAAGCAGAGATCTGCCGCTCAAGCATCCAGTAGATGTTTGCCATGAAAGCGTCCCCCAAATCATTGAACGGCATTCTCCAAACCTCGTCCCATGGGGTAAAGGAATATTCCGTCTCGTTGATCTTGAAGAGGATGCGCAGGATCGGCACGATGATCGCGAACGAGAAAATGTTGAACACGGCCGACAGGATGTTCAGCACTACCGAGCCGATGAGATATTTCTTGAACGGCGCCACATAACGCCTCATCATGGACCAGAATTCTTTCATAGTCAGAGTATTTTTTCAAGCCAATGGAAGACCAGGAATATTCTTTTGCGCAGCACCTCATAGTCCAGCGTGTCCGCGGTGTCGCTAGTCTTGTTTGTGTTCATCGTGATTCCTGATGTGAACACCGCGCAGACCAGACCGTCCCTGACGAAGATCTTCTGGTCCCCGAACCTGCTGTGGAACATCTCGGTGAAGCTTTTGCTCCCGTAATAGTTTGTCGAGATGTCGAGACCGAGTCCCTTTTCCTCGTTGGCGCGCAGGAAATCAAAGGTGTACTGTCCGCCGCTGAGCATGATCAGATAGTCTTCCCTGTCTTTGTGGAGAGGCTCCAAAGTGCTCCCTATAATGTCCAGGACAACAGTTGAGTGGATCTTTTCCAGAGTGACGGTCTCTCCGCTGACCGGGTCTTTGAGCCTTCCGGAGCGGATCTCCTCCATCAAGGCCTCGGCTCCCGCGGAGTTTTTTTCCTTGGCGTCTGTGGCCACGAATATCATGTTTTTCCCGTAGGACCGGCCAAGCGACTTCATCTTGCCGAACATTTCCGCCACGCTTATCATCGCCACCACACCTGACGCGTTGTTGTCGGCTCCCGGGTAAAAATGTCCTTCAATGACTCCATGACTGTCGTAGTTGGCGGAGACGATGGTGTACATTTCCTTGACGCTCTCTCTCTTTCCGGGGAGAAACCCGATGATGTTGCGCCCCACTGCGTCGCCCACTTTGAAGGACCGGCTCCAGCTCCCGCCCATAGGCATCAGCCCGGCGTCCACGTAGCGCCTTGAGATCCAAAGAGCCGCCTCGGCCGCGCCCAATGAGCCTGTCGCGCGTCCCTTGAATGTCGTGTCGGTCAGAAACTCCACCTGCATCCGGAGATTGTCCGCGTTGATTATTTTCTCGGCATTGCGCCCGGAAGGCACAAATTTGACATCTGACCGCCGCGCGGGAAGTTCCCCTGCGCCGGCCACGAGGAGAATCAAAATGAAAAAATTACTTAAAAGCGTCTTCAAGGCACGATAAATGTTTATCTTTGCAAACGACAAAAATAGGAATTTTAAGGCTTAAAGTAAAATATATTTGTATGAAAAGGTCCATGCTGACTCTGTTTTTCCTGTTGTGTCTGGCTTTGGTCTCCAATGCGCAGTACGACAAGGATGTCTTTAGCTTCAGAGGCCGGCAGGCCTTGGCGGAGGGAAAATATTCCCAGGCCATCAGCCAGTTCAATGTTCTGGCACGCCTTGACTCGACGGATTGCTGGACTTTTTTCTACAGAGGCATCGCCAAGTACAACCTCGGAGATCTCCGGGGCGCGCAGAATGACTTCAACACGGCCATACGTCTGAACCCGGTCTTCACAAACGGGTACCATTTCAGGGCGATCACGCTGAGCCGTTTCGGAAAGTATGACCAGGCACTTAAGGACCTGGACAGGGCAATGGAGCTTCGCCCCGGACTTAACGGCCTCTATTTCAGCAGGGGAGTGACATATTTCCTTGCCCGGCAGTTTGACAAGGCGGTGGATGATTTCAACCGCTACATACGAAAAGATCCGAAAGATCCTTCCGCCTACCTGAACCGCGGAGCCTGCTATCTCTTCCTCAATGACACCACCAAGGCCCTTGACGACTACAACAAAGCCATCAAGTTGGACCGCTTCGACCCTGAGGGCTACATAAGGCGGGGGCGGGTGTTCGCTTTGAAAAAGGACTACAAGGACGCCATCGCGGACATGGACAAGGCGATCGGACTTGACACTACCAACACTTTCGCCTATTTCAACCGGGCTCTGATGTATTATGACCAGCACAATTACAACGCTGCGATGAGAGACCTTGACCGCGTCCTGAAGGATGAGCCGGGCAATGCTTTGACATTGTACAACCGCAGTCTTATCAACGCTCAGGTAGGGAACATGGATGACGCCCTCGCGGACATGGACCATGTCATCAACATCAATCCTGAAAATGTGCTTGCCTACTACAACCGCGCGTCCTACTTTGTAAGAATGGGACGCTGGAACGATGCGCTTGATGACTATGACAAAGCCATTGAGCTTTACCCGGACTTCGCTAAGGCTTACCTGAACCGGTCCTACGTAAAGAATATGCTCGGGAGGACCAAATCCTCGAAGCAGGATTATGACATAGCGCAAAAGAAAGTCCAGGAATATCGTGCCAGGAACGCGTCTGACAAGGGCTCATTCGCGGACACCACGAAAAAATACAGCTCTTTGATCGCTCTTGACGCGGATTTCGCCAAAAAGGATTTCGACAACGAGCTCCTGCAGAACAGGGACATCAACATCCGGTTGAAGCCGCTTTACAAGTTCAGTCTGTCCGCCAGCCGCGACAACCAGAACTTCGCCTTGCGGCACCGCTACGAGAATCCTCTGATCGACAAGTACATCACGGATTCTCCGATACCTTTGACCGTGTCGAATTCCGATTCCATTGCCAAGCCTGTCTTCGCTCACGGAATCGACGCCTCTCTCTATGGAGACTCATATCTGTCAGCCGGCGATTCCGGTTCCATGTCGGATGCGGACAGGGCTTTCATACGCGGTCTCTACGCGGTCCAGTCCAAGCAGTACACATCGGCGCTTGGCTACTTTGACACCGCCGTCGACGCGGAGGGATCGGGAAAGTACTCTGAGTACTACAAGGCGTTCTACCATCTTGAGCGGGGAGTTCTCAGGGCTGAGATGATAGATTTCATATCCTCAATTGAGAGCAATGTCCAGACATTGACCATGGATGACAAAGGCACGGCAAGGGCCCGGGTGCGGGATCAGGTCAGCCGCACCTACGACTACTCAGAAGCGATCGACGACATGCTGGCCGCAGACAAGATACTTCCCGGGATCCCTTATGTCTATTTCAATCTCGGCAACCTTTACTGCCTCTCATCCCGATTTGTGGAGTCTGTCGAGAACTACACAAAAGCCATTGATGTCTACCCTTACATGGGTGATGCGTATTATAACAGAGGTTTGGTGCTGATCTATCTGAAAGATAAGGAGAAAGGCTGTATTGACCTGTCCCGGGCCGGAGAGCTTGGGGTCGGAGACGCCTACAGGGTGATCTCGAAATATTGCGAGGAGGAGAAGAACTGATGCTGAAGTTTCTCAGTCTTTCAAGCGGAAGCTGCGGCAACTGCTATTTTCTTTCGGACGGCCGATCGGGACTTCTCATTGACTCCGGAGTGAGCGTGCGACGGTTGAAAAAGACCCTCATGGAACACGGCCTGGACACGGATTCCTTCCAGGCTGTACTTGTCACTCACGATCACTTGGACCACATAAGGCATCTTGGCTCTTACTGCAAGCATCTGAAGAAGCCTGTGTACGCCACAACTGTGCTTCACAATGCCCTGGCGCATCACACTTTCACAAGGGATTACATCCAGGATTTCAGGAAGGATCTCCCTGAAGGCGTCCCTTTGCGGATATGCCTGCGCGGGGATGCCCCGGAGGACGTTTCACCGCTTGTCAGCCATTTCATCGTCCCGCATGACGCTACCCAGACCGTAGGCTACTACATCGAATGGGCCGGTGTCCGGTTCTTTCTGATGACCGATGCCGGCAGGGTGACGGACGAGGCCATTGAATATGCCCGGAAGGCGGACGCGGTCGTCATCGAGTCAAACTACGATTCGGGAATGCTTATCGGCGGCCCCTACCCTCATGATCTTAAGATGAGAATCTGCCAGGGTAACGGTCATCTCAGCAATGATGAGTGCGCTTCCGCCATCCGCCGGTTCTGGCACCCGGGACTCAGGGACATATTCCTCTGTCACCTCAGCGAGAACAACAACACCCCGTCCCTGGCTTTCGGCTCCGCAGCCGAAGCCCTCCACTCCATCCAGGCAGCCTCGTCCCCATTATCCTCCGGCAGGCAGCCTGGAGACCGCGGCAATAGCCTGACCGCCAAGGATGTCACCAACCTCCAGACCCTTCCGCGCACCCATGCCTCCCAGATGTTCGTCCTAGGACGGTAAGTTGATTGGCTGGTTATGCGTATTCCGCTACTTGGCGCACGGCGGTGCCTTGGCCCCGGCCCTTTCGTGAGCGGGA
>DJOW01000061.1 GCA_002437305.1 Bacteroidales bacterium UBA6428 | reverse complement strand
GCCAATTATTCTGGCCTTCCAATTAATCTTATTGTACAAATAGCGTTTGAAATCAAGCGATACTTGTGATAGCTTGCTGTGATAAAATTCAATGAGAGGGCGAATGTCTGAAAATTCCATATCAATCATCTTTGATGACAAATGCAAAAAACATTTTTGTAAAGATGAAAATGATAATAAAATCATTTTTGCAAAAACGGAAATGATATCATCCGTGCGCAGAATCGTCCTTCTTACGAACGAGAGACGGTCTGATATATCCTTATTTCCGACACAACTAATTCACTTCTGCATCGGGACTGCTTCCAATCGTATTTGGAGGTTCGAGAATAGACACTCTCGCCATGCTCATTGTATTGCGAATTGAAAATTGTTCGACGGAAATTTGCCCAACTGAAAAAAGAATCATACCTTTGGAGGAACAAGATGCGACCCATCAAGGTGGTTATATATTTTTGGGAATATTCCGAATATTGTGAAAAATTGTAGTCATCGCGGGTTGATTTTGTTTGAGATTGACACGTAATTATTAACACGTCTCTGATATTCAGAGACACTGATGACTTTTTTATCGCACATTTCGCTATGGAAGTAAAGAACGCTGTAGCCGGAACGCTGGAGTCAGGTGACATCATGATCCAGATCGCCCCGTCCCAGACGAAAGGTCTGCACATCGACCTCGACAGTTCTGTGGCCGCACAGTTTGGCAGACAGATCCGCCGGGTCATTGAGGAAACGCTAATCGGATTCGGCCTTGAGAACGCTGACATCAAGGCGGTTGACAAGGGAGCCCGTGACTGCACGATCCGCGCGAGGGTGACCGCTGCCGCCGTTCGCGCAACAGGCAAGGATGTCTGGGCTTAGGTAAGGGTTAAAGAATAAGTTGCCGCGGCTTCTGGAAACTTGAAAAAGTAAACTGTTCCGGCATGGTCGCCGCAAATTATTCCAATCAGTTACGATTATGGAAAGATTAAGAAGAACAATGATGTTCGTTCCGGGCAATAACCCCGGAATGATGCAGGATGCCTTCATCTACGGGCCGGACTCGATCATGCTCGACTTGGAGGACTCCGTGACGATGGCCGAGAAAGACGCGGCCCGTCTGCTTGTCTACAACGCTCTTAAATCAATAGACTACGGCGGCACCGAAATGGTTGTCCGCATCAATCCGCTCAGTACTCCTTACGGCCGCAAGGACGTGGAGGCTGTCGTGAAGGCAGGCGTGCAGGTGATCCGCATGCCTAAGACCGAGACCGCGGATGAGGTCCGCGAGCTTGAGGCAGAGATCGAGAAGGTCGAGAAGGAGATAGGTTGCCTGGGCAGGACCCGCATGATGGCCGCCATCGAAAGCGCCGAGGGTATCTGCAACGCCTTCGCCATCGCCAAGGCCTCCAAGAGGATGATGGGTATCGCCCTCGGAGCCGAGGACTACTGCGCCAACCTCAAGACCCAGCGCACTCCGGGCGGAGCCGAGCTCCTTTATGCCCGCGAGACCATCGTGGTGGCCGCCAGGGCTGCCGGGATCGATGCCCTTGACACGGTATATTCAAACCTCGACGACATGGAGACTTTCCGCAAGGAGGTCGAGCTCATCAAGACTCTCGGATTCGACGGCAAGTCCATCATCAACCCTCGTCAGATCCAGATCGTGAACGAGGTGTTCGCGCCGACCGAGAAGGCCATCGAGAAAGCCAGGAAGATTCTCGCGGCCATCAAGGAGGCCGAGAAACGCGGCTCTGGTGTCATCGCCGTGAACGGAAAGATGGTTGACCGTCCTGTCGTCATCAGGGCGCGGCGCACCATTGACCTTGCGATCGCATCGGGCATATTGACAAAGGAGGAAGTTTATGAGTAATATAAAGGAAAGGGCCGCGCTTGTAGGCAAGGTGGCGGCCGCGATGGGAAAGAAGGTGTACTCAGGAGAGACCCCGAAGAACACCACATTCCGCAAGGATCTCCAGAAGGTTCAGTCAAAGGTGGTTACGCTTGAGGATGCCATAAGGCTCAGCGGTCTCAAGGACGGAATGACAATCTCCTTCCACCACCATTTCAGAGGCGGAGACAAGGTTGTGAATATGGTCGTGGGCAAATTGGCCGGGATGGGTTTCAAGAACCTCCACCTCGCCGCGTCCAGCCTTTCTGACGTGCACGCCCCGCTGATCGACCACATCAAGAACGGTGTGATCACGAAGATCTCGACCTCAGGACTCCGCGGTGAGCTGGCCAAGGAGATTTCCCACGGCCTGATGGAGGAGCCGGTTGTGTTCCGCAGCCACGGAGGACGTGGAAGCGCCATAGCCAACGGTGATCTCCACATTGATGTCGCTTTCCTTGGCGCATCTTCCAGCGACCCTGCCGGCAACGCCAGCGGTTACTCCCGCTCCAATCGCGCCAAGTCCATCTGCGGATCCCTCGGCTATGCCAAGCCGGATGCCCAGTACGCGGACAAGGTCGTGATCATCACCGACGATCTCGTTGATTATCCGAACACTCCGAACTCGATTTCCGAGCATGATGTGGATTATGTTGTCCTCGTGGACTCTGTCGGAGACTCGTCAAAGATCTCTTCCGGAGCCATCCGCGACACCAAGAACCCTCGCGACATCCTGCTCGCGATGAACGCCGCCAAGGTCATCGTCAACAGCGGCTATTTCAAGGAAGGTTTCTCGATCCAGACCGGATCCGGTGGAGCCTCGCTTGCCGCGGTCAAGTATATTCGTGAAGAAATGATCAAGAGGGGCATCCACTCCAGCTTCGCGCTCGGTGGAATCACCGCCCACATGGTCAAGATGCACGAGGAAGGCCTCATCGAGCGCCTCATCGATGTTCAGTCATTCGACCGCGTGGCCGCCGAGTCCATCAAGAACGACCCGTTCCACAAGGGAGTCTCCGCCAATGAATATGCCAGCGCGGACGAACCTGGATCAGCCGTCCACTATCTAGACATAGTCATCCTCTCGGCTCTTGAGGTGGATGTCAACTTCAATGTCAATGTGCTTGTGGGCAGCGACGGAGTCATCAGGGGGGCTGTCGGCGGACACCCTGACACGGCTGCCGACTCGGCCCTCTCGATCATCGTCTGCCCTCTGATGCGCGGACGCATCCCTTGCGTGGTGGACGAAGTCACAACCCTCATCACCCCGGGCTCGACGGTCGATGTCGTTGTCACTGAATATGGAATCGCTGTCAACCCTCGCCGTCCTGAGATCGCGGAGCGCCTGAAGGAGGCCGGACTGAAGATTGTGGATATTCATGACCTTAAGGAACTTGCCCTCAAGTCCATCGGAGTCCCTGATCCACTTCCGTTCGGAGACAAGGTCGTGGGCGTCGTGATGAATCGTGACGGCTCAGTGATGGATGTCATAATGAACATCGAAGACTAATTTGATTTATTGAAGATTCCCTTTAAGGAGGAGAAATTATCAAGTCAAACTGCTTCTGAGCATTAGATAGATTCTTGTTTATGGAGATTACGCTTGGCCAACTGCTGGCAAGTCGTGAGGAACGGGCTTCTTTCCAGAAGGAACTGCTGAAAGGCTACCCTGGAAGGACTCTGGTTTGCCTTACGGTCATCATGCCGGGCAGTGTCAAGCGTAATCCGCAATCCCTTGTGGTCGCCCAGGCCGCCGTCACGGCCCTTGTCTCGGCTTTCGGGAGTTCGATGCTGAGGCTGGAACTCCGCGATCTGCAGACCGGCTACGAGGCTTATCTCGTCACCCATCTTTCCAACGAGGATGCCAAACGTGAGACGTGCCGCATTGAGGACACTCATCCGCTTGGCCGTCTTTTCGATTTGGATGTTATTGACGCTGACGGAGTTCCTGTTTCCAGAGAGTCGATCGGCCTAAGTCCGAGGAAGTGTCTTGTCTGCGACAACGAGGCTCGCTTCTGCATGCGCGACCGCACTCACACGTTGGCTGAGCTTTCCGCCAAGATAGACGAAATGATCGAGGCCTATGTGCGATAACCGTCACTACATAAGCGAGGTTCCTCTGTCGTTGAACTCAGTCCGGAGACGGGTCGAGGTTTTCCTTTCCGCCAATGGACTCAGGCTCGCCCCGCTGGACCGCTATGTGGTCATCAGCCGTGACGAGGACGGTGACGAAATCCTTGCGGGAGGCGGACTTGACGGCAACGTCATCAAGTGCGTCGCTGTGTCTGAAGCTGCGCGCGGCGAGGGACTTATGAATATCCTCGTGTCCCGTCTGATCGCCCTCGCCCGTGAGGATGGCCTGGAATCGGTCAAGGCCTTTACCAAGCCGGAGAACGTGGGGATATTCAAAAGCCTTGGGTTCACGCTGCTTGCGTCGGCACCGAGGGCTGTTTTGATGGAGAACGGCGGGGGAGGGCTTCCGGAGTATGAGAAGTATCTGACTTCGCTTGCACGTCCGGGCCGGAACGGAGCCATCGTGATGAACGCCAATCCGTTCACCAAAGGACACCTCTGGCTGATCGGGCAGGCCGCCTCGCGGGTGGACAATCTCTATGTGATTGTCGTTAAGGAGGATCGCTCGCGTTTTCCTTACGCTGAGAGAAAGGCGATGATCGAGGCCGGTTGTGCAGGACTTGGCAATGTGACCGTCTGCGAGGGCAGCGACTATGCCATCTCGGCGGCGACTTTCCCGACATATTTCCTGAAGAGACTGGACGAAGCTACGGACACTCAGATCGCCCTTGATCTGGATCTGTTTGTGAACCATATCGCCAAGCCACTTGGGGTTACGGTGCGTTTCGCCGGAAGCGAGCCGGAGGATGCGCTTACCCGCCGCTACAATGAGCTGATGGCGGAGATCTTACCGAACAAGCCGAACCCTGAGCCAATTTCTCCGGCCGCTGAGCCTGTCGTAGCGACGACCTTTTTCGTAGAAATCCCAAGACTTGAGCAAAACGGCAAGCCGATCAGCGCCACCTCGCTGAGGCGTGCCTTGGACAAAGGCGACCTCAAAGAGGCGATGGAGTATGTTCCCGAATCCTCCGTCTCTTACTTGGTGGCGGACCTCGCCGAGCGTGCGCTGCGTATGGAACTTGACACGACCCCGAAACCGGGTTTGGTCGATAAACTGGATAACGGTGCCCACAAGGACATGGACTATGCACTGATGGCCAAAAGCATCTCAGCATTAAGGCCTTACCTGACAAGATTGGCCGTGGAGTCCGCAAAAGACATAGATCCGTCCAAGATAAAAGTAATCGGCATAGAGGCCGAAAAAGCCATGTTGGAAGCCACCGGCGGAGTGAACACCCACAAAGGAGCCCTGTTCTGCATCGGCCTTTCCGTTGCCGCAGCCTCCAACTTGGCGTCAAGGACGGGATCTGTGCAGGCATATTCATTTAAGGAACTTGTGTCCCGCATCGCATCGGAGATTCCGCTCGCCCAGGGTACGCACGGGGCCGAGGCGAAGGAAAGTTTCAAGGTCAGCGGTGCGCTTGAGAACGCTCGTGCAGCCTATCCTGGGCTGTTTGCCGAATGGCTGCCGTACTACCGCTCGCTTGAAGGAGATCCTTATCGTTGCCACAAGACATTGCTCCACATAATGACAACCCTTGACGACACCAACATTCTCCACAGAAAGGGAGCGGAGGGGCTCGCCCGCGCCAAGTCCGAGGCCGCAAGGCTTTTGGGAGACTTCAACGAGGCAAAAATGTCGTCTTTGAACAAGAACTTTATCAGGGAGAACATCTCGCCCGGAGGAAGTGCCGACATGCTGTCCCTGACCATATTTATAAACAGTATAATTAATTGTTAACTAATAATTTATTAACACAAAACTAATTTCCATCATGGTAGAATTGATTCCACATGGCGTTTACTTGAAAAATGGCAAGACTATCGTCAACGATGCCGCGGGAATGCCGTCTTCCGACCAGGCCCGCGAAAACACCATCGCCTACAGAATCCTCCGCGCCCACGATGTTGACGGAAGCAAAGGCAAGAAGATGCGCATCAGGTTCGATGCCATGGCCTCGCACGACATCACCTACGTCGGAATTATCCAGACTGCCCGCGCCAGCGGACTTGACAAGTTCCCTATCCCTTACGCGATGACCAACTGCCACAACTCTCTGTGCGCTGTCGGCGGTACCATCAATGAGGACGACCATATCTTCGGACTCTCCGCCGCAAAGAAGTACGGCGGAATCTATGTTCCTGCCAATCAAGCGGTCATCCATCAATATGTCCGTGAGGCTCTCGCCGGCTGCGGCCGCATGATCCTCGGTTCGGACAGCCACACCCGCTACGGCTCTCTCGGCTGCATGGGCGTGGGTGAAGGCGGCGGTGAGCTTGTGAAGCAGCTCCTGTGCAACACCTGGGACATCAACGCTCCCGAGGTTGTCCTGGTTTGGCTTGAGGGCACGCCTAAGAAGGGTGTCGGCCCTCACGACGTGGCCATCTCCCTCGTCAAGGCCGTGTTCGAGAACGGCTTCGTGAAGAACAAGGTGCTTGAGTTCGCCGGCCCCGGCGTGGCCTCCCTCCCTACCGATTTCCGTAACGGAATCGACGTGATGACCACCGAGACCACCTGCCTCAGCTCTGTCTGGATCACAGACGAGAAGGTAGAGGAGTACTACAAGATGCACGAGCGCCCTGAGGCTTACATGTCCCTCCAGCCGGGCGAGATCGCTTACTACGATTCGATGATCCGCATAGATCTCTCCAAGCAGGAGTCAATGATCGCCCTTCCGTTCCACCCATCCAACGCCTGCACTATCCACGAGTTCCAGGCTGATCCCGAGGGAATCCTCAAGAAGGTCGAGGAGGATGCCAAGAAGCGTTTCGGAGACAAGATCACCATCGACCTTGAGAGCAAGGTGAAGAACGGCAAGGCTTTCGCCGACCAGGCCATCATCGCCGGATGTTCCGGTGGAACTTACGACAACCTCAGCGAGGCCGCGTCGATCCTCAAGGGCAAATCAATAGGCAACAGCTACTTCACGATGTCCGCCTATCCTCAGTCAACCCCTGTTTATCTCGCGACTACCCGCAACCACATCGCCGAGGAACTCCTTGACGCCGGAGTGGTGATCAAGCCTGCGTTCTGCGGACCTTGCTTCGGCGCAGGAGACGTCCCTGCCAACAACGGGCTCTCGATCCGCCACACGACCCGCAACTTCCCTAACCGCGAAGGCTCCAAGCCGGGCCAGGGACAGATCTCCTTTGTCTGCCTGATGGACGCGCGCTCGATCGCTGCCACAGCCGCCAACGGAGGAGTCATCACAGCCGCGACCGACATTGAATATGAAGACACGCACAAGCCATATTCATTTGACGACCGCATCTACAAGAGCCGCATCTACTACGGCTTCGGCAAGGCCGACCCGACAGTGGAGCTCCGCTACGGACCGAACATCAAGGACTGGCCTAAGATGTACCCGATGGAGGAGAACATGCTCCTCGAACTCGCCGCTGTCATCCACGACCCTGTCACCACGACCGACGAGCTCATCCCTTCGGGCGAGACATCAAGCTACCGCTCCAACCCTCTGAAACTCTCTGAGTTCGCTCTCTCCCGCCGGGTTCCTGAATATGTCGGACTGAGCAAGAGGATCCAGACCGAAGACCTTGAGCGCCGCGAGGGCAAGACCCCTAAGCACGTGCTTGACGCTCTGGCGAAGGTCGGAGCGAAGCCGGAGAACACCTCGTTCGGCTCATGCGTGTTCGCGAACAAGCCGGGCGACGGCTCAGCCCGCGAGCAGGCCGCATCATGCCAGAAAGTGCTCGGCGGCGACGCCAACATCTGCTATGAATATGCCACCAAGCGTTACCGCAGCAACTGCATCAACTGGGGCATCGTTCCTTTCACGATCTCAAAGGACACTCCTTTTGAATATGTAGCCGGCGACTTCGTCTATGTCCCTGGCATCCGCGAGGCCATCCTTTCCGGCAAGGAGGAGATCGACGCCAAGGTGATCTGCGCGGGGGGAGTCAAGGACATCCACCTCTACTTCCGGAACCTCACCGCCGACGAGCGTGAGATCCTTGCTGACGGCTGCCTGATGAACTACTACGCCGCGCGGAAGAACAAGTAATATATTCGTAAAACACTTTAATTTTTGATATTCAATTATGAAAAAGATTCAGATGGTCACTCCTCTCGTTGAGATGGATGGTGATGAAATGACAAGGATCCTGTGGAAAATGATCAAGGATGAGCTTATCATTCCGTTTGTTGATCTGAAGACAGAATACTATGACCTCGGCCTCGTTCACCGTGACGAGACCGCCGACCAGGTGACGGTTGACGCCGCCAACGCCACGAAGAAGTACGGTGTGGCCGTGAAGTGCGCCACCATCACTCCGAACGCCAAGCGTATGACCGAGTACAACCTGCACCAGATGTGGAAGAGTCCGAACGGAACCATCCGTTCGATGTTGGACGGCACCGTGTTCCGCACACCTATCACCATCCCTTCCATCTCTCCTGCCGTGAAATTCTGGAAGAAGCCTATCACCATAGCCCGTCACGCCTACGGTGATGTCTACAAGAGTGTTGACATCCGCGTTGAGGAGCCGGGAGTGGCCAAGCTCATCTTCGAAGGCGAGAGCGGCAAGAGGGAGGAGCAGATTGTCCACACCTTCAAGGGTCCCGGTGTTCTTCAGGGAATGCACAACACAGACGCTTCGATCCGTTCCTTCGCCCACGCCTGCTTCAAGTACGCCCTTGACCTGGGGCAGAGCATCTGGTTCGCCACCAAGGACACCATCGCCAAGAAGTACGACGGACGTTTCCGTGAGATCTTCGAGGAGGTGTTCGCTGAGTACAAGGATGCCTTTGCCGCAGCCGGAATCGAGTATTTCTACACCTTGATTGACGATGCCGTTGCGCGTGTGATGCGCAGCGAGGGTGGTTTCATCTGGGCCTGCAAGAACTACGACGGTGACGTGATGAGCGACATGGTCTCCACCGCATTCGGTTCTCTCGCGATGATGACCTCCGTTCTCGTAAGCCCTGACGGAAAGTATGAGTACGAGGCCGCCCACGGCACCGTGACCCGTCACTACTACAAGCACCTCCAGGGTGAGGAGACCTCCACGAACCCTATCGCCACGATCTTCGCGTGGAGCGGCGCGTTCCGCAAGAGGGGCGAGCTGGACAACCTCCCTGAGCTTGTGAACTACGCCGACCAGCTTGAGGCAGCCTGCCTCGACACCCTCAACGAAGGTGTCGTGACCAAGGACCTCGCCAACCTCATGGAAGGCGTCACCCCTCAGGTCAAGAACTCCGCCGATTTTATCGCCGCCATCCGCGCCCGCCTCGAAAAGCGTCTCGCGTAAGGCCGTTTTGCCCAGTCGCAGGGTTGACCGCGGATCGGTCGCTGAGCTTGTCGAAGCGACTGCCCGTTCATTAAGATAGTCTCTGGTTGGCCGATGAATCGACTACGGTCGCTGAGCCTGTCGAAGCGACATGGCAGCCCGGTAGGGGCAAGTAAAAGTCTCCTATCTGAATTTTGCACGTTACCAAAATTCAGATAGGAGACTTTTACTTGCCTGAGTGCATCAATTACTGATCAACGTCATTAGAAATGTCATACTTTTGCCAGTAATATCCATCTTTGTTTCCGTCCGTGCGCCAGCTGCCATGTTTTGCTCACGGCCATGCTGTCCACCGCTACTTCGTGCGTATAGGTTTCCATTTCACTCACAGTCCTGCCTTTCACCCTTCTTCCGTGCGTCAAACCCCTAGTTCCACGCACCGTCGTCCATGCTCTTTTGCCTGGCTGGCCGTTTGATCCCTTTGGCTTGCACGTGGAAGGTACGGTTTCCCGAATGTAAGACATCTCTGTTTCAGCCTGCCACTCTGTCCCTATTGGTACACTACAGGACGCTTTCTTGTACCAACCACTTGCTCGCCTCTCATTGGTGCACCAGATGGTACTCCTATGTACCGACTTCATTGGTACACGGGAGTATGTGTCCTTGTACCAAACGCTGTTTTATGCTCTCTTGGTACACCAGAGTGCGTTTCCCTGTACAAAAGCAGTTACGTGCTTAGCTGGTACTTCAGAGGATATTTTCCTGTACCAAACGCTAATAATACCTCCGTTTGTACACCAATCAGCTATTTTGTGTACCGATCTCTTGTTTTTTTGAAAAAGTTATTAGCTTTGTGTATAATGGCTGTATGACTGGCCGGTTAGCATTATAACAATTTATATGCAAGGAAAATACAAAATAGTCACCCTGTGCGGAAGCACGCGGTTTAGGGATGAGTTCCTGAGGGTGCAGAAGGAGCTGACCCTCAAGGGGTACATTGTGATTTCGGTCGGGCTGTTCGGACACAGCGGCGATGACGAGGCCTTGGATGATGGGGTTAAGGAAATGCTGGATGAGATGCATCTGGCGAAGATAGATATGGCCGATGAGATATTCATTGTCAATCCTGGCGGTTACATAGGGAAAAGCACTGCGAGGGAGATTGCCTATGCCCGGAGCCACGGGAAACCGGTACGCTCATTGTGCCCGCTTCCGCAGGAGACTTCTGCCGGTAAGGACGTAATCGATTGTCCAAAGAGGGTTACTCCGGCGATGATCAACGCCTTGAATGATGGGGAGGTCTTTGTGTTCGGAAGCAACAAGGAGGGTAGGCATGGAGGCGGTGCGGCAAGAGTCGCCTTGAACAATTTCGGTGCGAAATGGGGAGAGGGTGTCGGCATGACCGGCCGCTGCTACGCGATCCCGACAATGGACGGCAGCATTGACATTATCCGCTGTCACGTGGATGATTTTACTGAATATGCAAGGGCTCATCCCGAACTGACATTCCTCGTAACTCCGATCGGATGCGGAATCGCCGGGTGGAGCGCAGACGAAATCGCCCCGCTTTTCAGGGAAGCGTCGCGGCTGGTAAACGTCACTTTACCGAAAAGTTTCTGGAAGGTTTTGGAATCATGAAGATCGAGGAGGCCATACTTTATGTACTTGCCGAGAGAGGTGGTGGGTTGAGAACGGAACAGATAGCGGAAATCATCAACCAGCGTCGGCTGCACATCCGTAAGGATGGTCAACCGGTGACTTTGGCGCAGGTGTATGCCGTTGTGATGCGCTATCCGGACACTTTCGTCAAGGCTGAGGGGCGGATAATGCTGATGATCTGATTTCCGGGGGGGCGGAAAGGGCGTTAATGCACCCGGAACGCTTATTTGAATGCTTTCCGGGGGCATTACGCTGTGATTTGCACCCGATTATTGTTGAGGTCAGGAAAAATGTCCATGTGCTGATGGCTGGGCTGCTGGCTATCTGCGCGTGATAAGGCCATTTTCGCGCACGGCAACCATTCTCAGGGAAGGTCACTCACATGCCGGTCGGGCACAGAGCCGTCGAAGTGACCGGGAGCAAAGTGTAAAGTTTCTTTACACCCGGTGTTAAATTTCTTTACACTTTCTAAAAATGGTATGATTGCTAAAATATTCATAATTAATTTATTGAGTTTTTGGCACGCCTAATGCTTGTTCCTTTTGCCGAAAAGATAAAAAGAACATGAAAAAGACAATATTCATAACATTGGCGATGATGGCCACGGCTCCGGTTTTCGCGCAGGAGCCGCTTCCCAGTCCGATGACGCTGAAGGACTGCATGGAGTATGCGATCAGCAACAGTACAAAGGTGAGGATCCAGCAGGCGTCCAACGGTGACGCCCGCCTCGCCAGAAGGGACGCGATTTTCGATGCTTTCACCCCTGAGATCAGCGGAAGCAGCTACGCTTACTACAACTTCGGACGTGCCGTTGACCCTAAGACCAACACTTACGTCACCACGACATCGTTCCACAACAGCTACGGAGTCAGCGCGGGCATCGCCCTATTCAACGGATTCAAGGCCGTTAACAACATGAAGATCTCCAAGACATCCATCGCTCTTGGCAACTCCCAAGAAGACCAGATCGAGGCTGACATCTGCCTCGCCACGATGGAGGCTTACTGCAACGTGCTTTACTACAGCCAGCTGGCCGACATCTACAAGTCTCAGGTCGAGGTCGCGGAGAGGTCCCTCGCAAAGGCCCGCCGTCAGGAGGAACTTGGGCAGAAAGGCCACGCTGATGTGGTCGAGATGGATTCCAACCTTGCCGACAAGCAGTACCAACTCGTTGAGGCCAACAACAAGCTCAACGACGCCAAGATCACCCTTGAGGACGTGATGTTCTGGTCGGAGCCAAGCGAGCTTGTCATCGACACGGCTCTTCCGACAACACTTGACTCGGAGCGGATGCTGACTGATTCCCTGGCCATGGAAGACATGGTGGATTTCGCACAGAACAATAACCCCGCTGCCCGTGTCGCAAGGTACAACCTCTTGAACGCCAAGCGGGAACTTAACACAGCCAGATGGCAGCTGCTCCCTTCGCTCAACGCCTACGCCGGCTGGTCCACGACCTACTTCACCTACCCGGGCAGCGGTTCGACATCCGACCCGTTCAAGACCCAGTTCAAGAACAACGGTGGTGAATATGTCCAGCTGTCCTTGAATATTCCTATCTTCTCCGGACTCCAGCGCCACAGCAACATCGCCAGAAAGAAGAACGCGGTCGCGAAGGCCACAGCCGAGTACGACCAGAAGATGAGAGAGATCTCAGCCGAGGTGCGCAGGGCTGTCCAGGACCGTGACGGAGCTTCCGCCGCCTACATCCAGGCGCAAAGGAAATCCGATGTGCAGGAGGAAGCATATTCATTGAATATGAAAAAGTTGGAGCAGGGGCTCATCTCTCCGATCGAGTTTCAGACGGCCTCGAACAACTACCTTGAGGCGAACGCCCAGAGGCTCAACTCGCTGCTGACCTACTTCATCAAGCGCAGCGTGGTCAACTACTACAATGGGGTGAATTATATTGACCAATGAATATGATCGCGCGGCATTTGATTGACTTTGAATGAATATACACACACACACAAAGGTTCGTCAGGTCGCGGAAAAGGAAAAACAATCAACGAAAAAATCAAACATTATGGACAAGATAATCGAAAAGAAAAAAGGCTGGAGATCAGCCTTCACAAAAAAGGCGATGCCTTACTGGCTTGGAGCCATCGTGGTAGTGTTCGTGCTCTACCTTGTGTTCAGAGACAATTCCAAGACCCTAAGGGTCGACAAGGACACGATCACTGTCAGCGAGGTCGCTGACGGACAGTTCAACGACTACATCCGTGTGAGCGGTCAGGTGCAGCCGATGGTCACGATCCAGATCAGCCCGCTTGAAGGCGGTACAGTCCAGAAGATAATCGTGGAGGAAGGCTCTACCGTCAAGGCCGGTGAACCGATCCTTGTGCTTTCCAATGATAATCTTGATCTTCAGATACTTAACGCTGAGGCTGAGCTTGCCGAGAAGGAGAACATCCTGCGTAACACGATGATCTCGATGGAGCAGCAGAAACTCTCCCACGAGCAGAACAGGCTCCGCTACGCCTCCGAGGCAAAGCGCAACAAGAGAACCTTCGAGCAGAACCGGCAGCTCTACAAGGAGAAACTCATCTCCAAGGAGGATTTCCTCAAGGCGCAGGAGGACTACGAGCTCTCGCAGCAGAATCTTGACCTTACCCTCAAGAGCATGGAACAGGACAGCCTTTACCGCTCTACCCAGCTCCAGAGTCTCCGCGAAAGCCTGGACAACATGAAGATGAACATGCAGCTGATCCGCCGCCGTAAGGAAAGCCTGACGATCAAGGCTCCGATCGATGGAGTCCTCGGACTTCTGGACGCCAACCTTGGTCAGTACATCGGGGCCGGCACGAAGATCGGCCAGATCAACTCCGAAGGCAGCTACAAGA
>DJOW01000065.1 GCA_002437305.1 Bacteroidales bacterium UBA6428 | reverse complement strand
CTCAACTCCGACATCGAGACCATCATCAACAAGTCCGAGCACGTCAAGAACACCAAGAAAGAGAAGGGCGATGGCCTCTCCGCCTCGGAAAAGAAGCGTTTGAGCGAGGAGGAGAAGGAGTTCAAGAGCAAGCGGAAGGAGATTCAGGAGAAACTCATCAAATTCGCGACCCGCATCCCGGTGTTCATGTACCTGACCGATTTCCGGGAATATTGCCTCAAGGACGTCATCGAGCAGCTTGAGCCGGAACTCTTCCGCAAGGTCACAGGCCTGACCCTCAGGGATTTCAGCCTGCTCGTGAGCCTCGGTGTATTCAACGGCGAGCTGATGAACGACGCTGTCTACAAGTTCAAGCGCTACGAGGACTCTTCCCTTGAATATACCGGAATCGACAGGCATTCAGGCACCGTGGTCGGTCTTTGGGACACCGCAATCGACACCTCCAAGGTCGGGACTGCGGCAGGCAGAGCCGTGGATTCCCTTAAGTTCATATCCACGAAGAACAGATTAATCGATGCCGATGAATCTTGTGCCGCCGATACCCTGCCCGCTGATGCGGCTGAGCATGTGGAAAATCGCATTGTACGATGCGGTGCTGCAGAGAACCTGACCACTGACGCCTCCACGGCCGGCAGGCAGGAGAAGACTTTGCCTTTGGCCGAAAAGGATGGCGAATCCACATTGGGACACGGTTCTTCTGCCGGAGAAGCATTTTCACACAAGACGTGGAATGACATCAAGCCCGGCGATTCCGTCACCCACAAAAGCCTCGGCCCCGGCACGGTCATATTCATAGATGACAATTACATCACCGTCAGATTCTCCGACCGCGAATCCAGATTCCGCTTCCCCTCAGCCTTTGAGAAAGACTATCTGTCCGTGTAGAATCACACATGCGGAATCTCGCACCTACACAAGCTTTGTAAGGAGCGGTTGGTTGGCGGGAAGAACGTTTTCGCACCAAAATGCTCCCGTCATAGTGAAATTTCACTGCGACGGGAGCGATATTGCCAAATAATGATCTTGTCGGAGCTTGCCGGTTCTCTTGGACAACGCGATTATGGGCTAAATTGTTACCCGGGTTTGCATATTGGCACCCCTGGGTAACATTATTGCGCAAAAATGCCACCGAGAGTCTTTGCTGATTACGACAGTGCAGAACAAAAACTAGTCGTCGGTCTCAGGGTCGGCCATGATGGTGGTGCCGGCATTAAGTGCTGAGGCTGAGGTGATGACGACCCGGGAGACACCGGAGTTGATGGCCTCGAAGGCGTTCTGGAGCTTCGGGATCATGCCTTCGGAGATGGTGCCGTCTGCGACCAACGGAGCGAAATCGGAACTGGTTATGGTCGGGATCACGCTCGATGGGTCATTCAAGTCCTTCATCACGCCAGGGGTGGACGAGCAATATGTCAGGGTCACGTCATAGACGGAGGCGAGGGTCTGGGCGACGGACGAGGCGATGGTGTCGGCGTTGGTGTTCAGCATAGAGCCTTCCTTGTCGTGGGTCAGCGGGGCGAGAACAGGCACGGCACCGGACTCAAGAAGGTTCTCCAAGGCCTTGGCGTTGACGTACTTGATGTCGCCGACGTAGCCGAAATTGATCGGCTGGACTGGTCTCTTGACACTCATTATGAGGTTCAGATCAGCACCGGTGAGACCGATGGCGTTGACCCCCAGGGCTTGCAGACGGGCCACAAGATTCTTGTTGACAAGACCGCCATAGACCATAGTGACAACCTTCAGCATCTCCGCGCTGGTGATCCTGCGGCCATCTATCATCTGAGTCTCAACGCCCAGCTTGGCGGCCACCTCAGTGGCGATCTTGCCGCCTCCGTGCACGAGAATCTTTCTGTCCCTGAGGCTTGAGAACGACATCAGAAGCCCCTGGAGAGACTCCTCGTTCTCCACAATCGCTCCCCCGACCTTGATTATATTCAATGAATCCTTTATCATATTTTCATTCTTAATTTCCGTACACCAAGACGGTCTATTATGTACCAAACGCCTACAGAAGGTCACTTGGTATGCAAAAGGACCTTTTACGGCACTAATTCCTTAAAAGAGTCTTACTGAAGATCCTCCAGCATCCTCTTCATCACGACCTGGGCGGAGACGACACGGTTGGCGGCCTCCGGGATGACGATGCTGCGAGGGGAATCGATCACCTCGTCTGTCACGATCATATTCCTTCTCACCGGCAGGCAGTGCATGAAATAGGCGTTGTTGGTGACGGCCATCTGCCTTGCGCCGACGGTCCACGCGCGGTCCTGGCTGAGAATCTGGCCATAGTGGGAGACCGAGGACCAGTTCTTGGCGTAGATGAAGTCCGCACCCTCAAAGGCTTTCAACTGGTCGTACTCCACACGGGCGTTGCCGACAAACCGAGGATCAAGCTCATAGCCTTCCGGATGAGTGATGACGAAATCGACATCAGCGGCGTTCATCCACTCGGCGAACGAGTTCGGAACGGCCTGAGGCAGAGCCCTCGGATGGGGAGCCCAGGACAGAACCACCTTCGGACGCTGTACATTTTTATATTCATTGATCGTGATGAGGTCGGCGAAGGCCTGGCACGGGTGGACCGTTGCCGATTCAAGGCTGATGACAGGCTTCCCGGAATATTCAATGAACTGCTTGAGGATGGTCTCGTTGTAGTCGAAGGCCTTGTCCTTCAGACCGGCGAACGAGCGCACGCCGATGATGTCGCAGTAACTGCCGATGACCGGGATCGCCTCGCGCAGATGCTCCGGCTTGTCACCGTCCATCACCACGCCCATCTCGGTCTCAAGCTTCCAGCTGTCGCCGTTGACATTGAGCACTATCGAGTTCATTCCCAGATTCATGGCCGCCTTCTGGCTGCTCAGTCTGGTGCGCAGGCTGCTGTTGAAGAAGATCAAAATGATCGTCTTGTTCCTGCCAAGATTCTGCCATGCGAACGGAGTCGCCTTGACCTGCTTCGCTTCCTCAAGCGCCTTGCCGAGGCCGCCTATGTCGCCGACGTGAAAAAAACTTCTCATAATACTTCCTTCAATGCGTCAATGAATATGTCAACGTCCGCCTTGGTGAGGGTCAACGGGGCAAGAAGGCGGATCATGTTCTTGCCGGAAACGCCTGTGAATATGTGCTTTTCGTAGAGGAGGCGGCCTCTGATCCCGGCGATCGGCTCATTGAATTCGATGCCGACCATCAGGCCGCGGCCACGGACTTCCTTGATCCTCGGAGAGGACGGGATGGAGTTTTTGAGATATTCCCCGACCTCAAAGGCGTTCGCGACGAGGTTTTCTTCCTTGAATATGTCAGCGACGGCGTTCGCGGCCGCCATCGCGAGGTAGTTGCCTCCGAAAGTCGTGCCGAGCATTCCCTTGGTGGCCTCGAACTCTTGAGAGATCAAGACTCCGCCGATCGGGAAGCCGTTAGCCATTCCCTTGGCCATGGTGACGATGTCCGGTTTGATTCCGGCCCACTGGTGGGCGAAGAATCTGCCGCTTCTGCCGTAGCCGCTCTGGATTTCGTCAAGGATCAGCACCACGCCCGCATCCTTGGTGGCCTGACGCAGGTCTCTCATAAACTGATCGTCAGGGATTACGATGCCGCCTACTCCCTGGATTCCCTCGATGATCACACCGGCCACGTCTCCCTTGGCAAGTTCAGCCTTCACGGCCTCCATGTCATTCAGAGGCAGGAAAGTGACCTTGTGGTGAGAGTTGAAGGGAGCCGAATATTTAGGGTTGTCGGTGACGGCCACGGCTCCGGAGGTCCTTCCGTGGAAGGCTCCCTTGAAGGCGATCATTCTGTCTTTTCCCGTGTGGAAAGAGGCCAGTTTGAGGGCGTTCTCGTTGGCTTCCGCTCCTGAATTGATCAGGAACAAGGAGTAGTCCTCAAGGCCTGAAAGTTCTCCGATCTTTCGTGCCAGCTCGACCTGAAGCGGGTTCCTCACGCTGTTGGAGTAGAAGCCGATCTTGTTCAGCTGACCGGTGATGGCAGCCACATATTTCGGATGGCAGTGGCCGACCGAGATGACGGCATGGCCGCCGTAGAGGTCAAGGTACTCCTGGCCTTTGTCATCCCAGATTCTGGTGCCTTTGGCTTTGACGGGAGTCACGTCAAAAAGGTTGTATACGTCAAATAAGTTCATTGTCCTAAATTATTGTCCAGTTCGGGCGCCTCGGCAAGCTCAGCGACCGGAACAGGGTGATCATTAAAACCGTGTGCCTTTCAAGTGAAGGCCAGTGTCCTCAGGAAGACCGAAAATGAGGTTCATGTTCTCGACCGCCTGGCCGGAAGCACCTTTCACAAGATTATCTATGATGCTGATCACATGGAGTTTGCGTCCGTGCTTGCGGACATTCAGCACACACTTGTTCGTGTTCACGACCATCTTGAGGTCCGGATTCGTGTCAATGACATGGACGAAAGGCTCGTCCTTGTAGTAATCCTTGTACAGAGCGACGGCATCCTCTTCGGAAAGGTCGCAGTCAAAATAGACCGAGGACAGAATCCCTCTTGTGAAGTCGCCCCTGACCGGGACAAAGTTCAACTCGCCCTCATAGCTCGGAGCGAGGGTGCGGAGTGTCTCCCCTATCTCACCCAGGTGCTGATGTGTGAACGCCTTATAGACTGAAAGGTTGTTCGCTCTCCAGCTGAAATGCGTTGTCTCGGACGGAGCCTGGCCGGCGCCGGTCGATCCGGTGATTCCGGTCACATGGATCTCCGGCAACCTGTCAGCCTTTGCCATCGGCAGAAGAGCCAGCTGGATCGAGGTGGCGAAACATCCCGGATTGGCGATGTGTTTAGAGCCTTTAATCTTGTCCCTGAACGCCTCCGGAAGACCATATACAAAGTCCTCCGCATCGGCCGCAAGGCGGAAATCATTGCTGAGGTCAATGATGGCTCCCTTGTAGGTTTCCGGCAGAGAACGCACGAATCCCTTTGACTTTCCGTGCCCGGAGCAAAGGAATATCACATCGGCCTGCTCCACCGGAGCTTCAGCGCTGAACTTCAGATCAGTCTCCCCCAACAGATCCTGATGCGCCGACCACACCGGCTCTCCGGCGTGGCTGCCGCTCTGCGCGAAGACAACCTTGACGTTCGGATGATTGACCAGAATCCGCAAGAGCTCACCGGCAGTGTAGCCGGCGGCCCCTACGATCCCGACACGTATATACCCATTTATAATCATTTATTTCATAAATAATTAACATTTCACCCCTCCGTCGCTTCGCGACAGCTCCCGGTGGGAGCGCCACCCTCCACCGCCTCCCTCGCTGGGAGGCCCTGTCGGCACTTCGTACCTCCGAGGTTAGGTGAAATATTCATCAATTTACTTACAATTCCTTTTCCAGTTGATCGCCTTCTTCCTTGTGGACAGCGTAGTAGACGCGGAGAGGCGTAGACGAGACCTTGATGAAGCCCTTGGCGTCCTCACTGGTCCAACCTTTCTGCATCTCGCCATATTCACCGAACTTGGTCTTGACAAGGTCGCACGGAGAATCCACACCGACAGTGGAGAACGTCCAAGGACGAAGTTCCATCGTCACCTTGCCGGTCACGTTCCTCTGGCTGCTTTCAAGCATCGCCTCGATGTCCCTCATCACAGGCTCAAGGTACTGGCTCTCGTGCAGGAACATCCCGTACCAGTTGGCGACCTGATCCTTCCAGTACTGCTGCCACTTGCTGAGGGTGAACTTCTCAAGGAACTTGTGGGCGGCGATGATCAGCATCGGAGCGGCGGCCTCGAAACCGACACGTCCCTTGATGCCGATGATGGTGTCCCCGACGTGCATGTCACGTCCGATGCCGTATGGAGCCGCGATGGACTCAATCTTCTGGATAGCGGCCACCTTGTCAGTGAATTCCTCACCGTTCACCGCGGCGATCTCGCCCTTGTCGAACTCGATCTCGATGATCTCGGAGCCATCCTTGGTGATCTGCTTCAGATAGGCCTCCTCCGGGAGTCCCTGGGTGGAGTCCAGAATCTCGCCGCCACAGATGGACGTGCCCCAAAGGCCCACGTTGTAGGAATATTTAAGTTTCTTGAAATCAGCCTTGAAGCCATGCTCGTTGAGATAATCGACCTCAAACTGTCGGGTCAGCGCCATGTCTCTTGTCAAGGTGATTATCTCGATTCCAGGAGCCATCACGAGGAACGTCATGTCAAAGCGGACCTGATCATTGCCGGCTCCCGTAGAGCCATGGGCGATGGCATCGGCTCCGATCGACTTGGCGTAGCGGGCGATTGCCATGGCCTGGAATATCCTCTCGGAGGAAACCGAAATCGGATACGTGCCGTTCCTCAGCACGTTGCCGAAGATCATGTAACGGAGACTCCTGTCGTAATATTCCTTGGTCACGTCAAGGGTGACATATTCCTTGGCGCCCAGTTCGTAGGCGTGCTTCTCGTTGTCCTTCAACTGATCGGCGCTGAAGCCGCCAGTGTTGGCGCAGGCGGCATAAACCTCATAGCCTTTTTCCTTGGCGAGGTACATCACCGTGAATGATGTGTCAAGGCCGCCGCTGAAGGCGACCACTACCTTTTTCTTTTCCATATTCATCAATCCTTTTTGTTGTCATTCTCCGCCTCGTCGATCTTACGGATGCGTTCGAGGACTTCCTGTGGGATCTTCGCCGGAAGATGCTCCTCCGGATCGAAAAGCATTCCGGTGCAGATGCAGTACTTTCTGTCGGTGCGCTTCAGCACATCCACATTGATGCATCCCTCGCAGCCCTTCCAGAAAGCCTCGTCGCTGGTAAGTTCGGCGAAAGTCACCGGCTTGTAGCCCAGCTGGGTGTTCATCGTCATCACGGCGGCCCCGCTTGTCAGACTGAATATCTTCGCGTGAGGCCACCGTGTGCGAGCCAGGGTGAAAGTCAAATCCTTGATTCTCTTGGCAAGCCCCAAGCCACGGAAATCCGGATGCACAATCAGCCCGGAAGTCGTCACGTACTGCTTGTGCTCCCAAGTCTCGATGTAGCTGAATCCGGCGAATTTCTCCCCTTGAAGAGCGATCACGGCCTTGGCCTCCTTGATCTTCTGGGCAACATATTCCGGCTTTCTCTTCGCGATTCCGGTGCCCCTTACCTTGGCAGCGTCCTCTATCGTCTTTAGAATCTCATCGACATAGATGAGGTGTTTCTCCGAAGCGACCTCCACAGTCAATTCGTCCTGCGTCATCTTATTGTATAGTTCGTTAAATTAGACTAATTGACCCGTTTATTGTCAATGCCTTTGAACATCCCGCCAAGAGATTCAGCCACATCATCGTGCGAAAACCCTTCTCTTAACACAAGCAGAATCGTGTCGTCTCCGGCCAATGTCCCCATCACTTCCGAAAGGTGCCCTTCATCAATGATGGAGGCAATCATGCCGGCATGTCCTGGTCTTGTCTTGATCACTGCCATCGAGCCGGAAAACTCCAGACTGTCGATGCTGTCTGACGACATGGAAGAGTCCTGAAAGACCGAGCGGAGCATCCCTGGCTGGGGAAGACTGTAACGATAGCCGTTCCCATCATGAATCTTTGTGATTCTAAGCTCACGCATGTCTCGGGAAAGCGTAGCTTGCGCTACACTCCAACCCTTTTGGCTCAAAAGCGTGGACAATTCCTCTTGATTGGAAACATTGTTGTCCTTGATGATCTCTCGAATCACTCTCTGCCTTTCAATTTTACCTTTCATCTCAAAAGCATATTTATTCAAAGCGGATACAAATATATGCATATTTTTTCAATATTACACCAAAATAATTGAATACTTACATATAGCGGCAATCTCTGTCACAACAGCAGGCAGATCATCGTCCATAATGAAATGGGATTTCCCCCAGGAGGC